>NZ_CP070356.1:613333-1219166 GCF_016919445.1 Pseudomonas sp. PDNC002
AGGCCGGCGAACAACGTGCCCAGCCCGGCCAGCGCCCAGGCCATGGCAGTGCCGTCCGCGCCCATCAGCAGCGGCGCGATCAGGTAGAGGAAAGCCAGGCCGAAGGCCGCCAGCACCGGGCGGGCGTTGGGCTCCCAGCGGCGTAGCGTCTGAGGATCGGCCCGGCGCAGGTTCCAGAAGCTGAACAGCAACGCGATACCGAGCATCAGTGCGCCCAGCGGTGCGCCTTCCAGCAACGTCAGCGACAACGGATCGGCGCGCAATTCCGCGAGGAACGCCAGCGCCGCGCCAACCTGTAGCAACAGCGCGAAAATCCGCGCCAACGGCCGCTGTTGGCGCAGCCCAAGCCAGAAGATACCGGCACCCTCCACCGCCCAGGCGGCGGAAGTCCAACGCGCATCCAGGCCCAGCGGAATCGCCAGGGTGCCGAATACCACGCCCAGCGCCAGGCAGGTTTCCACCAGCAGCAACGCGCGGCCGGCGGTGCGCCCGGCCAGCAGGCGGGCGAGCACCATGTAGAACAGGCCCAGCGCCAGGGCGCTGAAAGCAGCGCCGAATTCCAGGTGCTGGATAATCCCGTACTGCAGGCCGAAGCCTACCAACGGCGTGCCGAACAGCACGGTGCCGTCGACGTAGTCGGTCTGCCGCGCCGACCAGCGCAGCAGCGCCTCGCGGGAGTCGTCCTCCGGCGCGCCAGCCGCTTCGCGCAGGCGACGGCGGGCGAACAGCAGGCCGATGGCGACGTAGGTGAGGAAGAACAGGACCAGGAACGGCTCGGTGGTGGCGAACAGCTCAGGCTTGTACGAACGCAGCCCCCAGGCCAGGCCGATACCGAAGGTGCCGAAGAAGCCGATCAGGTTGAGCATCCGCCAGGCCTTGAACCAGGCGATGGCGAAGATGCCGGCATTGAGCAGGGCAAAGTAGCTGAACAGCGCGACATGGCTGCCGCCGCCGGTGGAGGCCAGGATCGGCGCGGCGAAACCGCCCAGCGCCGCCGCGGCGGCCAGGCCCAGTGCATCCTGGAGGATGGCGAGGATCGCCGAGAACAGCGTGACCGCGACCAGCAGGACGAAGCCGGCCTGCGGGTCGATCAGCACCTCACCGTGGTTCATCGCCGGATACAGCTTGATGCTGGCGAATACCGTCAGGTACAGCACCGCAATGCCGGTGCCCTGCAGGACCAGCGCATAGGCCGGGCGGCGATGACGCAGCCACCAGCCCAGGCCGAGCAGCGCCAGGGCGGCAGCGGCGGTACCGATATACGGGCCCTGCGGCGGCATGGTCATGCCTTCGGTGGCATAGCGCAGCAGGAAGGCCAGACCGAGGAACAGCAGCAGCACACCGACCCGCAGCACGGTGTTGCCGCCGAAAAGCCAATCGCGTGCGGCACCGAAGGCGCGCTGGAACAGCGACGGCTCCGGTGGCCGGGGCGGCAGCGGCGGCGCGCTGGGAGCGACCCGCGGCTGAGGCGGTTCGACACGGGCGTGTGGCGCTTCGGCCTGGGCCACGGGCGTTTCGATGGGCTCAAGGGGCTCGAGGGCCAGATCGGACCACTCGATAGGCGCCTCCACGCGCGCAGCGGCAGCCGGGGTCGGCGTTTGCTCAGCGGCGGTCAGCTCGATGTTCCAGTCCAGCTCCGGCGCGGACGTCTCGGACACGTCCTGCACGACTTCGGGCTGCGGTTCCGGCTGGGATGGCGCGGCCGGGGCAGGCGGCGCAACGAATTCGACGCTCGCTGGCGGCGCTTGCTCGGCACGGCGCTCGGCCTGCAGCAGGCGCTCGTACAGGACCTTGGTTCCCTGGTCGAAACGTTCGCCAAAGACCTTCAGCTCATTGCGAAGGCTGGCATTCTCCCGCGCCAGGCTGTGCAGCGCGAAGGTCTGCCCCAACGCCAGCCCGAAGGCCGCGCCCAACACCGCCCCGGTGATCGACTCACCCGCGGCGGCGCCGATGACCAGGCCGACCAGCATGAAAATCCATTGCATGCTTTCGATTCCTTGAGGTTCTGTGCGAGTCCATCCCAAACCGGACGGCAACGTCCGGGAACCTGAGTATATCGACCGCCCCTCAGCGGGCGCAGCTCGACATCACGCGTACGAAATATCTGACGAAAAAATAAGCAGACCAGACACAACCTGCCGCCTTCCTGGCTTCAAAAAACGAAAAAGCCGGGCAAATGCCCGGCTTTTCCTTGCTACCAGTCGAATCAGACCTTGGCGCGTTCGTAGCGCTTGCGGTCGTTTTCGTTCAGCAGCTTCTTACGCAGACGGATCGACTTCGGCGTCACTTCCACCAGCTCGTCATCGGCGATGAATTCCAGCGCCTGCTCCAGGGTGAAGCGGATCGGCGGAACCAGGGCGATGACTTCGTCTTTACCCGAAGCACGCATGTTGTCGAGCTTCTTGCCTTTGGTGGGGTTGATCACCAGATCGTTGTCGCGGCTGTTGATGCCGGCCAGCTGGCCTTCGTAGATCTCGTCGCCTGGGCCGAGGAACAGCTTGCCGCGGCTCTGCAGGGTTTCCAGCGAGTAGGTCAGCGCGGTGCCGGTGGCCATGGACACCAGTACGCCGTTCTGACGGTTGGTCACTTCGCCGGCCTTGATCGCGCCGTAGTGGCTGAAGGTCGAGGTCAGGATGCCGGTGCCCGAGGTCAGGGTCAGGAAGTTGTTACGGAAGCCGATCAGGCCACGCGCCGGGATGGTGTATTCCAGGCGCACGCGGCCCTTGCCGTCGGGGATCATGTTGGTCAGATCGCCCTTGCGCAGGCCCATCTGCTCCATCACCGAGCCCTGGTTCTGCTCTTCGATGTCGATGGTGACGTTTTCGTACGGCTCTTGCTTCTCGCCATCAGCGGTTTCGATGATCACCACTTCCGGACGGCCGACGGCCATCTCGAAGCCTTCACGGCGCATGGTTTCGATCAGAACCGAGAGGTGCAGTTCGCCACGGCCGGAAACCTTGAACTTCTCCGGGCTGTCGCCTTGCTCGACGCGCAGGGCCACGTTGTGCAGCAGTTCCTTGTCCAGACGCTCCTTGATGTTGCGGCTGGTGACGAACTTGCCTTCCTTGCCGGCGAACGGCGAGTCGTTGACCTGGAAGGTCATGCTCACGGTCGGCTGGTCGACGGTCAGCGGCGGGCGGGCTTCGACGTTCTGCGGGTCGCACAGGGTGTCGGAGATGAACAGCTCGTCCATGCCCGAGACGCAGACGATGTCGCCGGCTTCGGCTTCGGCGACTTCAACGCGCTGCAGACCGGAGTGCCCCATGATCTTCAGGATGCGGCCGTTGCGCTTGGTGCCGTCGTCGCTGATGGCCACGACCGGGGTGTTGGTCTTGACCTTGCCGCGAGCGATACGGCCGATGCCGATCACACCGAGGAAGCTGTTGTAGTCCAGCTGCGAAATCTGCATCTGGAACGGGCCGTCGACGTCGACTTTCGGCGACGGGACGTGGTCGATGATCGCCTGGAACAGCGCGTCCATGTTGTCGTCCATCTTCTCGTGGTCCATGCCGGCGATGCCGTTCAGGGCACTGGCGTAGACGATCGGGAAGTCGAGCTGCTCGTCGGTGGCGCCGAGGTTGTCGAACAGGTCGAAGATCTGGTCGATGACCCAGTCAGGACGCGCGCCCGGACGGTCGATCTTGTTTACCACGACGATCGGACGCAGGCCGGCCTTGAACGCCTTCTGGGTCACGAAACGGGTCTGCGGCATGGGGCCGTCCTGGGCGTCGACCACCAGCAGTACGGAGTCAACCATCGACATTACGCGCTCAACTTCGCCACCGAAGTCGGCGTGGCCGGGGGTGTCGACGATGTTGATGCTGTAGTCGTTCCACTTCAGCGCGGTGTTCTTCGCCAGAATGGTGATGCCACGCTCTTTTTCCTGGTCGTTGGAGTCCATCACGCGCTCGTTTTCCGCTTCTTTGCGGTCGAGGGTGCCGGACAGGCGCAGGAGCTTGTCTACGAGGGTGGTCTTGCCATGGTCGACGTGGGCGATGATGGCGATATTGCGCAGTTTTTCGATCACAGTGTCAGTCTCGATAGTGAATCTTCGGCTGCCTCATGGCAGCGGGGGCCGGGCCGTGGCGCGGCGGTACAAAAGGTCTGGGCGTTAGCCTACGCACCGAATGTGTCGGGAGGTCGGTGGCGGATACTGCCGCCGAACAGTCCGGGCTGGCGGCGTTGGTCCGCGCCTTTATTGCGGACGGTAAACACGCACATTGGTGTGCCCTTCGTTGACCAGGTGGTGGGCGTGCAGGCGACTCATCACGCCCTTGTCGCAATACAGAAGGTACTGGCGGTTGGGGTCCAGTTCCTTGAACTTGCTGTTGATCGCGTAGAACGGCATCGGCAGCACTTCGATGCCATCGATGGCCAGCGGTTCATCTTCCTGGGCATCCGGGTGACGGATGTCGACGACGATCTGGCCGGCCAGCACTTCGTCGACCATTTCCACCGCCAGGTCCTTGCCCAGTTCGTCGATCACGCGGTCGACGGTCATCTGGGTGGAGCGCTCCAGGGCGCGGTCGAGCACGGCCATGTCGAACTTGGTTTCTTCGTAATCGACGCGGTGCGGCTTGGCCTGGGTGGTCGGGTTCACCGAGATCACGCCGCAGTACTCGGGCATGTGCTTGGCGAACTCGGCGGTGCCGATCTTGGTCGCGGTGTCGATGATGTCCTGCTTGTGGCTGACGATCAGCGGGCGCAGGACCAGGGTGTCGGTCACCCGGTCGATCACCGAGAGGTTCGGCAGGGTCTGGCTGGACACCTGGGAAATCGCCTCGCCGGTCACCAGCGCGTCGATCTCCAGGCGCTCGGCCACGCGGCTGGCGGCGCGCAACATCATGCGCTTCAAGGTCACGCCCATGTAGCTGTCGTCGACCTTGGTGAGAATCTCGCCGACCACTTCCTCGAAGGGCACGCTGACGAACAGCACGCGCTGGGAGCTGCCGTACTTCTTCCACAGGTAGTGCGCGACTTCCATCACGCCCAGTTCGTGGGCGCGGCCGCCGAGGTTGAAGAACACGAAGTGGCTGATCATGCCGCGGCGCATCATCTGGTAGGCCGCCACGGTGGAGTCGAAGCCACCGGACATCAGCACCAGCACCTGCTCCAGCGCACCCAGTGGGTAACCGCCGAGGCCGTCGTGCTGGGCGTGGATCACGTAGAGGCGGTCGTGGCGGATTTCCACGCGCACTTCCACTTCCGGGTTTTTCAGCGAGACACCCGCCGCGCCGCAATGCTGGCGCAGGCCGCCACCGACGTAGCGCTCCACATCAATGGAAGTGAACGGATGCTTGCCGGCACGCTTGCAGCGCATGGAGAAGATCTTGCCCGGCAGCTTGTCGCCGAAGTGCTGTTTGCACTTCTCGAGGATGTCGTCGAAGTCGCCCAGCGGATACTCGTGCACTTCCAGGAAGTGGCCGATGCCCGGCGTGCAGGTCAGGCGCTCGATCATCTCGCGCAGGGCCTTGGGGTCGGTGACCTTGGTCTCGACCTCGAGGTTGTCCCATTCGCCTTCCACCAGCAGCTCGGGATCGAGGTCACGGAGCACCGTGCGAATGTTCTTCGCCAGCTGCCGGATGAAGCGCTTGCGCACTGGCCGGCTCTTGATGGTGATTTCCTGGAAGACCTTGACGATGAGTTTCATGCGGACCGGGCGATTGCCATGGGACAGAAAAAAAGGGGCGGAATTATATCCGAAATTGCTCAAGACTTGAGCAGATTTCCGACACTTTCTTTTTCGTGCACCAAAATGGACTGACGCACCACGACGAAGCACCGAAACGGTGCACTAATATCGTGCAATTCCTCGTTACGCCTTCGGCGGGCCCTGAAATCAGGGCCTCTGCCCGATTACGGGCACTGGCACGCAACTTGCTCTCTTGTGAGGCAGGTTGCCCTGGCGGAGTATTCCGGCCGGCATCACCCGATACTGGGGCACAGAAAGCTCCCAGCTCTAATCCCTCCTGGAGGACAGCATGTCGTACAAGTCGCAACAACTGATCAAAGATCATGACGTGAAGTGGGTTGACCTGCGCTTCACCGATACCAAAGGCAAGCAGCAGCACGTCACCATGCCCGCCCGCGACGCGCTGGACGACGAGTTCTTCGAAGCCGGCAAGATGTTCGATGGTTCCTCCATCGAAGGCTGGAAGGGCATCGAAGCCTCCGACATGATCCTGCTCCCGGACGACAGCACCGCCGTGCTCGACCCGTTCACCGAAGAGCCGACCCTGATCATCGTTTGCGACATCATCGAGCCGAGCACCATGCAAGGCTACGAGCGCGACCCGCGCAACATCGCCAAGCGCGCCGAGGAATACCTGAAGTCCACCGGTATCGGTGACACCGTATTCGTTGGCCCGGAGCCGGAGTTCTTCATCTTCGACGAAGTGAAGTTCAAGTCCGACATCTCCGGCTCGATGTTCAAGATCTTCTCCGAGCAGGCTTCCTGGAACACCGACGCTGACATCGAGACCGGCAACAAAGGTCACCGTCCGGGCGTCAAAGGCGGCTACTTCCCGGTACCGCCGGTCGACCACGACCACGAAATCCGTACCGCCATGTGCAACGCCATGGAAGAAATGGGCCTGGTCATCGAAGTTCACCACCACGAAGTGGCGACTGCCGGCCAGAACGAAATCGGCGTGAAGTTCAACACCCTGGTTGCCAAGGCTGACGAAGTTCAGACCCTGAAGTACTGCATCCACAACGTCGCCGACGCCTACGGCAAGACCGTGACCTTCATGCCGAAACCGCTGTACGGCGACAACGGCTCGGGCATGCACGTGCACATGTCCATCTCCAAGGATGGCAAGAACACCTTCGCTGGCGAAGGCTATGCCGGCCTGTCCGATACCGCCCTGTACTTCATCGGCGGCATCATCAAGCACGGCAAGGCCCTGAACGGCTTCACCAACCCGGCCACCAACTCCTACAAGCGTCTGGTTCCGGGCTTCGAAGCCCCGGTCATGCTGGCCTACTCGGCCCGTAACCGTTCCGCCTCGATCCGTATCCCGTACGTTTCCAGCCCGAAAGCCCGCCGCATCGAAGCGCGCTTCCCGGACCCGGCTGCCAACCCCTACCTGTGCTTCGCCGCACTGCTGATGGCTGGCCTGGACGGCATCCAGAACAAGATTCACCCCGGCGATGCTGCTGACAAGAACCTGTACGACCTGCCGCCGGAAGAGGCGAAGGAAATCCCGCAGGTTTGCGGCAGCCTGAAAGAGGCGCTGGAAGAACTCGACAAGGGCCGTGCGTTCCTGACCAAGGGCGGCGTGTTCACCGACGAGTTCATCGATGCCTACATCGAGCTGAAGTCGGAAGAAGAAATCAAGGTGCGCACCTTCGTGCACCCGCTGGAATACGACCTGTACTACAGCGTCTGATCCACGAATACCTATAAATAGCTTCAGTATTAAGGCCTCCTTCGGGAGGCCTTTTTTATGGGCTCAGCAACAACGGTAGTGCCGCTCCTGCAGGTGGGTGCGGGCGTCACTGCTGGAGCGAACCTGCTCGCGAACGGATGTTCCATCGACTCCGGTGGCAGACGGTTCGCGAGCAAGCTCGTCCCCACAACGTGAGGCCGGGATCAGATCCCGCCGTCTGCCGGTACGCCTTGCTCCTCGTCATCTTCACGACGCGACTTGCGCATGCGCGAGAGCTGCACGTTGAGACGTGGCATGGACAACTCCAGGCCGGCCTTGTCGAGCTTCTGGCGCAGACGCAGGTTGAAGGCGCGCTGCACTTCCCATTGGCGAATCGGCGCGGTCTTGAAGCGGAAACGCAGGATCGCCTGGCCAGCGTCGAAGCTCTCGATGCCCTGGATTTCCAGGGGCGACCAGATGGCGCGGTTGATCGTGCGGTCGTTGCGCAACTCGCCGGAAACCTCCTTGACCAGCGCCAGGGCGTCGTCGATCGGCATGCTCGCCGGTACCGGCCAGCGGAACATGGCGTAGCCGAACTGCCGCGAGTAGTTCTTGATGCTTTTGATCTCACTGAACGGAATGGTGTGCACCACGCCGTCCAGGTCGCGCAGGCGCACGGTGCGGATGGTCAGGCCCTCCACCGTACCGAGGTGGCCACCTACGTCGACGTAGTCGTCGATGGACAGCGAGTCCTCGATGATGATGAACAGGCCGGTGATCAGGTCCGCCACCAGCGACTGGGCGCCGAAACCGATGGCCAGACCGATCACGCCAGCACCGGCGAGCAGCGGCGTGACGTTCATGCCCATGTTGGCCAGCGCGACGATCAGCGCGATCACCGCGATGGTCACGAACAGCACGTTGCGGATCAGCGGCAGCATGGTCAGCGCGCGGGCGTTGGCGCTCTTCTTGCCGCCCAGGCCGAGGCTGTGCTGTACGGCGGTGTCGGTGAGGATCCAGACCAGCCAGGCGACCAGCAGAGTGGTGCCGAAGCTGAAGAGTTTGAGGCTGATCTGCGAGCCATCGCCCTCGGCGAAGCGGATCAGCGACATACCCCAGACGCGCAGGCCGACTTCGAGAAAGAACAGCAGACTCACGAGGTGCAACAGGGTATAGCCGAAGCTCTGCAGTTGCTCGACGTACGGTGCATGGCGGCGCGCGCCGCGTCTCGCCGAGCGCAGATGGGCGCGGCGGATCAGGCCGTTGGCAGTCATCGCCACCACCGCCACGGCAGCACAGACCAGGGCGCGACGCAGGGCGTAGCTACTGTCGCCGGCCGTGACGATAGTGGCGAACAGCGAGATGCCGACCAGCACCAGTACCGGCAGGAACCAGATCGAGCCGATCAGCTCGACCAGCTCACTCAGGCCCCGGCGCTTGAGGCGACGCTCCAGCGGCTGGTTGCGGATCAGGTGGCCGATAGGCCGCCGGAACTGCAGGACGAACAACGCGGTGAGCAGCGCTGCGCAGATGTTGGCCATGGAGCCGACGAACAGCGAGATGTTCTGTCCCAGGCTTTCGATGACACGCGGGTCATGCATCACCTCGCCCAACGCTGCCAGGCTGCCAATCAGCCACAGCGGGCGGAAAGCACGGCGGCGCAGGATATCCAGCGCGCGCATGCGATGCGGGCCACTGAGCAGAGACAGGCAGATCACGCACAGTGCGGAGAACAGCGTGCCGCACACCAGGGTGTAAGCGATCACCATCGCCACCAGCTTGCCCAGCGAACTGGGCAGCACAACGGACAGGTAAACGGTGATCAGGAAGGCGACCAGCCAGGGGCCAAGCTTGCGCAGGGCGAACAGCAGAAGGTCGCGGGTCTTGGGATGCTGCGGCAGCTCGTCTTCGAGGCCGAAGCGCTTGCGCATGCGTCCGGCGACCCAGCGCAGGCCAATAGCGACGCAGGCCCAGACAAGAATTACCAGCGCAAAATCGAGGATCATCCCCGGCCACTCAGCCAGCGACGGCGTGCGGGCCTCCAGCTCGTAACCAGCCCCCTGGAACAGCTCGGACCAGCGCACCAGCGGGCTGTTGGCGCCCTCGAACTGCTTCTCCAGGCTGCCCAGGGTATCGCCGATCAGGCCAAGCACCCCGCCCTGTTCCTCCGAGCTTTTCTGGGTCGCATCACGCAGTTGCTTGAGCTTCTTCAGAAGGTCGGCGCGCTGCTGGTCGTTCTCCAGGGTCTTGATCACCTGGTTCAGCGACTGCTCCAACTGGGCATCGCTGACCTTCGCGTCACTGCTACCCGTCACCCCGGCCAGCGGCCCGGGAAGTGCCGCCAGCGCCGGTCCGGCCAGGCACAAGCCCAGGCCCAGACAACACAGCAGCAGCCACTGACGAAGCAGGTAACGAATCGGAATCACAGGCACACTCCGGAATGGAAGAAGGAACACTCGTCCGCAATCATACAGACGCCAGCGCCTGGCTCGGACCGACGATCAGCCCGAAAGGTCCCCCGGCGAGCAGCAGCGCACAACGTGCGCAGCGCTACTGAAAGACAATAGGCAACTTGCCAGCCGCCGTCGGCAGTGCAAGGCTTGCCACGACCATCCGGAGATTGCCCATGCGCCTGATCCTCACCGCCCTGCTGCTCGCCGCCGCATTGCCAGCCAGCGCGCAGATCTACAAGTACACCGACGCCAACGGCAAGACGGTGTTCACCAATCAGCCGCCCACCAATGTCGGCGCCCAACCGGTGCAACTGCCGCCGACCAACACCGTGGGCACCCAGGTACCGGCCGCGGCGCCGCCTACCAGCGGTACGCAGGACCAGACAGCCCGCGCCTATTCGATCCTCGCGCTGAGCAACCTGCCCAACGACGAAGCACTGCGCATCAACAACGGCAACGTCCAGGTCGACGTGGTGGTGCAGCCCGGGCTGAAACCGGACCACCTGCTGCAACTGGTTCTCGACGGCAAGCCCTACGGCACACCGGCGCGGGACACCAGCATCGCCATGCAGAACCTCGATCGCGGCGAGCACACCCTTGCCGTACAGGTGCTGCAAGGCAGCCATGTCGTGCAAAGCAGTGCGCCAGTGAGCTTCACCCTGCAACGCATCAGCACCAACAGCCCGGCGCGGCCGAAAGTGCAACCCAGGACGGGCGGCTAAGCATGCGCCACCTGGTGATTTTCCTGTTGTCGGCGCTGTGCTGCCTGTCGGCCAGCGCCGAGGTCTACACCTACATCGACAAGGACGGCAACCGCGTCTTCACCGACCAGCCGCCGCGCGGCAACGCGCAGAAACTCGAACTGACACCGCGCAACGCGATGCCGGGCTCGCCCAACGGCGTGCGCATGCCGCCACCGCTCTACGCGCCTGCCACGCCGGCGCTGCCGCCCGGTCCGCCCGCTTACCAGTTGCTGCGCATCATCGTGCCGGAGCCCGATGCGACGGTTCGCGCCAACGACGGCGGGCTGATCGTATCCGTCTCCAGCGATCCAAACCTGCTGCCCGGCCACCTGTACCGCCTGCTGCTGGACGGCAAACCGGTGGGCGAACCAGGTCGCAGCCCGGTCTTCCCACTCAGCAACATCGACCGCGGCACCCACCAACTCTCGGTGGAAATCATCGATACCCTGGGCCGGACGCTGGAGCAGACGCCCAATCAGCCCTTCCACATGTTCCGCGTTTCCCTCGGCGACGCCGACGACAGTCACGCCCTCCAAAGCGCCAGCCGCTGACCCCGACGTGCTGGCGGGCACAAATGCACCATATCGGTGCAAGCGCCTGCACCACTTTCTATACTCTCCCCATTTCGGGTCATTCTCCTCCGCCGGATTACCTGCCTGCGCACCGCAAATCAGCGCGAAGCGCCTAATTACGCGTCTTTTCAGGGCCTGGTTTGCTTTTTGCATTTTCCCGCACAGTCTTGGGACATCTCTTACGCCATGCCTACAGAAACCCAGCTCCGCCTGTTGCTCGACAATCTCACCACGGCGGTGATCCTGCTCAATGCCGAGCTGCGCCTGGAGTACATGAACCCGGCGGCGGAAATGCTCCTGGCGGTCAGCGGTCAACGCAGCCACGGGCAGTTCATCAGCGAGCTGTTCACCGAATCACCGGAGGCACTGCAGTCGCTGCGCCAGGCGGTGGAAGAGGCGCATCCCTTCACCAAGCGCGAAGCGACGCTGACCTCGCTGACCGGCCAGACCATCACCGTGGACTACGCGGTGACACCGATCCTCGATCGCCGCGAAACCTTACTGCTGCTGGAAGTCCACCCGCGTGACCGCCTGCTGCGGATCACCAAGGAAGAGGCGCAGCTGTCCAAGCAGGAAACCACCAAGCTGCTGGTGCGCGGCCTGGCCCACGAGATCAAGAACCCGCTGGGTGGTATTCGCGGCGCGGCGCAGCTGCTGTCTCGCGAGCTGCCGGACGAATCGCTCAAGGACTACACCAACGTCATCATCGAGGAAGCCGACCGCCTGCGGAACCTGGTGGACCGCATGCTCGGCTCGAACAAGCTGCCGCAGCTCTCGGTGACCAATGTCCACGAAGTGCTGGAGCGCGTCTGCAGCCTGGTGGAAGCCGAAACCCAGGGCAGCATCCCGCTGGTGCGCGACTACGACCCGAGCATCCCGGACCTGCTGATCGACCGCGAGCAGATGATCCAGGCGGTGCTCAACATCGTCCGCAACGCCATGCAGGCCATCTCCGCACAGAACGAACTCAAGCTGGGGCGCATCACCCTGCGTACCCGCACCCTGCGCCAGTTCACCATCGGCCACACGCGCCATCGCCTGGTGTGCAAGGTGGAGATCATCGACAACGGCCCGGGCATCCCGGCCGAACTGCAGGACACCATCTTCTATCCCATGGTCAGCGGGCGTGCCGACGGCACCGGGCTCGGCCTGGCCATCACCCAGAACATCATCAGCCAGCACCAGGGCTTGATCGAATGCGACAGCCATCCCGGCCACACCGTGTTCAGTCTGTTCCTGCCCCTGGAACAAGGAGTCCATTGACCATGAGCCGCTCTGAGACCGTCTGGATCGTCGATGACGACCGCTCCATCCGCTGGGTTCTGGAAAAGGCCCTGCAGCAGGAAGGCATGACCACGGTCAGCTTCGACAGCGCCGACAGCGTGATGAGCCGCCTGGGCCGGCAGCAACCGGACGTGATCATCTCCGACATCCGCATGCCCGGCGCCAGCGGCCTGGACCTGCTGGCCCAGATCCGCGAACTGCACCCGCGCCTGCCGGTGATCATCATGACCGCGCATTCGGACCTGGACAGCGCGGTGGCTTCCTACCAGGGCGGCGCCTTCGAGTACCTGCCCAAACCGTTCGATGTCGACGAAGCCGTCTCCCTGGTCAAGCGCGCCAACCAGCACGCTCAGGAACAACAGGGCCTGGAAGCGCCGGCCAACCAGACACGCACCCCGGAGATCATCGGCGAGGCGCCGGCGATGCAGGAGGTGTTCCGCGCCATCGGCCGCCTGTCCCACTCCAACATCACCGTGCTGATCAACGGCGAGTCGGGCACCGGCAAGGAACTGGTCGCTCATGCCCTGCACCGCCACAGCCCGCGCGCGGCCTCGCCGTTCATCGCGCTGAACATGGCGGCGATTCCGAAGGACCTGATGGAGTCCGAGCTGTTCGGCCACGAGAAAGGTGCCTTCACCGGCGCGGCCAACCAGCGTCGTGGCCGCTTCGAGCAGGCCGACGGCGGCACGCTGTTCCTCGACGAAATCGGCGACATGCCGGCCGACACACAGACCCGTCTGCTGCGCGTTCTGGCGGATGGCGAGTTCTACCGCGTAGGCGGCCACACGCCGGTGAAAGTGGATGTGCGGATCATTGCCGCCACTCATCAAAATCTGGAAAACCTGGTGCGCGAGGGCAAGTTCCGCGAGGACCTGTTCCATCGCCTGAACGTCATCCGCATCCACATCCCGCGCCTGGCCGACCGCCGCGAAGACATCCCGGCGCTGGCCCGCCACTTCCTCGCCCGCGCCGCGCAAGAGCTGGCGGTGGAACCCAAGCTGCTCAAGCCGGAAACCGAGGACTACCTGAAGAACCTCGGCTGGCCGGGCAACGTGCGCCAGCTGGAAAACACCTGCCGCTGGATCACCGTCATGGCATCCGGCCGCGAAGTGCACATCGACGACCTGCCACCGGAGCTGCTGACCCAGCCGCAGGACAGCCTGCCCGCCGCCAACTGGGAACAGGCGTTGCGCCACTGGGCCGACCAGGCCCTGGGCCGCGGCCAGTCCAGCCTGCTGGATACCGCCGTGCCGGCCTTCGAGCGGATCATGATCGAGACCGCGCTCAAGCACACCGCCGGCCGCCGCCGCGACGCCGCCGTGTTGCTGGGCTGGGGCCGCAATACGCTGACGCGCAAGATCAAGGAACTGGGCATGAAGATCGACGGCCCGGACGAGGACGGCGACGACTGAAGCACTGCACGACAACAGGGGCCGCAAGGCCCCTTTTTCATGCGCTCCCGGAACGTTTCTCCCGGGAATGCCGGGCGCTGGTGGGCTTCGGTGCGCTTGACTGCCCTCACCCCCGCCCTCTCCCAGAGGGAGAGGGAGTTGAGCGTGCCGGCTGGGAGCGCAGCTTCATCCTGTGCCTTTCGATTCCGGGGGAGAGAACCGTTCGTGCCAGCTGGGAGTGCAGCTTCATCCTGTGCCTTTCGGTCCCGGGGAGAGAGCCGTTCGTGCCGGCTGGGAGCGCAGCTTCGCCCCGCGCCGTTCGGTCCCCTCTCCCTCTGGGAGAGGGTTAGGGTGAGGGAACACGGTCACATCCCCGCAATATCCATCCCCAAAACCTGTGGATAACACTGTGCACGGAACGGGGAAGGAACGTGCTACAGCCCAGAGCACGCGCGGTCTGCGGGTTTGCTCGGTTTCTGTGCAGGAATTTGCGGGTTGCCCACATCGGCTGTGCGCCTGCCTGTGGATAAGCTTGGGGCAAGCCGCTGCGCTTCACGGCCCACGCGGGTTTGCGCGGGCCGTACAGAAAACGCTCAATCCATGGCGAAGCCGTGCTGACGCCAGGCTTCATAAACAGTCACTGCGACGGTGTTGGACAGGTTCAAGCTGCGGCAGCCGGGGCGCATCGGCAGGCGAACGCGCTGCTCCGGCGGCAGGGCGTCACGGATCTCCTCCGGCAAGCCACGGCTCTCCGGGCCGAAGAGGAACGCGTCACCGCGCTCGTAGGCCACTTCATGGAACGGCTGCGAGCCCTTGGTGGTGAAGGCGAACAGGCGCGGCTGGCCGAGCTGTTCCAGGCACTCCTCCAGGCTCGCGTAGCGCCGCACGCTGGCGTACTCGTGGTAATCCAGCCCGGCACGGCGCAGGCGCTTGTCATCCAGCTCGAACCCCAGCGGCTCGATCAGGTGCAGGCTGGCGCCCGCATTGGCGCACAGCCTGATAATGTTGCCGGTATTAGGGGGAATTTCCGGTTGAAAAAGGATTACGTGGAACATGCAGCGCTCCGAGCCTGAGAACGGCGGGCATTCTACCCCCGCGCAGGCGCAAATGCGGCCCAGGCCATGGTTGAAGGTGATGGTTTCGCTGTGCGTTCTGGGCCTGCTGGTCGGATTGATGCTCGGCCGCCTGGTGAACCCGCCGCGCGAAGGCCCACCGACGATACTGTCCGTCGAGCCGACGGAAAATGGCCTGGTTGTCACGCTCGACGCCCAGCCGGCCGTGCGCGCCGGCCATCTTGAGGGGGCGCTGGCGGTACAGATCGAGGCCGTCGGCAAGGCGCAGCAAGGTCAGTTTCGGACCGGCGATGCACCGGTGCGCTGGAAGCTGGAACCTGCGGAGAAGGGAATGCAGCTGACGTTGCTGTCGACTCGCCGTCTGCAAGGCGCCTGGGACAGCGCCGAGGTCGAGGGCCGGTGGCGCCTGAGCGTCAGCGCGCGGCCCGAATAAAAGCGGGGTTTTCCCGGCCTGCCTGGTCCGGGGCCCCGAAGCGGGAAGCGAAGCCTCCGGATGGAAGCTCGCAGGCATAAAAGAGGGGTTTACCCGGCCTGCCTGTACCAGGACCCCTAACGGGTGCGAGGAGCGCCTGGGCGCGCCTGCGGCATAAAAGGGGGGCTTACCCGGCCTGCCTGTACCAGGACCCCCGAACCGGTTGCGACGACCGCTGCTTCGAACGGCTCGCTCGCGAGGTGTAAAAGAGGGGTTCCCCAGCCTGCCTGTACCGAGGCCCCTGAAATCGCTGTTACCAGGGGCATTGCAGAGGGCGTGCCAAGATCAGCCCGGGGCCGTCCACACGGAGTCGGGCAAGGCCCAGAGAATCTCTACAGACCTTGCAGTACGCAGCTTTCAGCGATATTCAGTCGGCGCATCAGAGGCACTGAGGCCCCCATTCCCCGGCCATTTCGCAGCTTGCCGAGGGCCGCCCAGCCTGCGCCCTGCTAGTGCGCACGCACCAAACTTGAACGTCTGCACACCGATCTTCCCCTGCGAAGAGCCGCACCGCTTACCCACAGCACTCCTGAGTAAACAGCGGAACCGTCTGTGGATAACGACGCGAAACCAGGCGGGCATGGCTCGCTCGAAACTGTTCAAATTTCGACCAGAAAGAATCGCAGGCAAAGAAAAAGGCGCCCGAAGGCGCCTTTTTTCCAACCGCCGCGATCACTGGACCGACGGAATCTCGCCGGAAGACTGCATGCGGGCGATTTCCTGCGCGTACAGCGCATCGAAGTTCACCGGCGACAGCATCAGCGCCGGGAACGAGCCGCGAACGACCAGGCTGTCCAGGGTTTCGCGCGCGTAGGGGAAGAGGATATTCGGGCAGAACGCGCCCAGGGTGTGGCTCATGCTGGAAGCGTCCAGGCCCTTGATCAGGAAGATACCGGCCTGCTGCACTTCAGCGATGAAAGCGGTTTCGGTGCCGTTCTTCACGGTGACCGATACGGTCAGGACCACCTCGTGGAAGTCGCCATCGAGCTGCTTCTGACGGGTATTGAGGTCCATGGAAATGTTCGGCTGCCACTCCTGGCGGAAGATTTCCGGGGCCTTGGGCGCCTCGAAGGAGAGGTCACGCACATAGATGCGCTGCAGCGAGAATTGCGGGTTGTTGTCTTGTTCGGCTGCGCCGGTGGCTTGTTCAGTCATTTTGGAACCTTCTTGTGCATCGTTTCAGAATGAGGGATCACGCCGTGAGCAGCGTATCCAGCTTGCCCGCGCGTTCCAGCGCGTAAAGATCATCGCAGCCGCCGACATGGGTTCCATCGATCCAGATCTGCGGCACCGAGGTACGGCCGGCCTTGTGGGCCATTTCAGCGCGGACGCCAGGTTTGCCGTCCACCGAGATTTCCTCATAGGCGACACCCTTCTTGTCCAGCAGGGCCTTGGCGCGGATGCAATAAGGGCACCACGCGCTGGTGTAGATCAAGATCGACGGCATCTCACTTCACCAGGGGCAGGTTGTCGCCACGCCAGCTGCCGATACCACCGGAGAGCTTGGCGGCGGTAAAGCCGGCTTTCTGCAGCACGCTGCACCAGGTACCGGAGTGCTGGCCCATGCCGTCGACCACGATGATGGTCTTGGCCTTGTGCTTTTCCAGCTCGGCGAGGCGGGCGTTCAGTTTGTCCGCCGGGATGTTCAGCGCGTCGACGATATGGCCGGCGGAGAACTCCTTGGTCGGGCGGATATCCAGCACCACCGCCTGATCGGCGTTGACCATGGCGGTCAGCTCGCGGGTGGACAGCGCACGGCCGCCCTTGCGCATTTCATGCAGGGCCAGCAGGACCAGCAGGACGACCAGTGCCCCCACCAGCAGGTAGTGGTTGGTGGCGAATTCGATCAGACGCGGAATAAACGAAGGCATGGCACAGGACATCCAGACGTAAAAATGCCGGCCAGTATACACGCGCGTATCTGACGGCTGAACCCTACGGATCATGGCGTCTGTCGGCACCAAAAGGTAAAATGTGTGTCCTTTTCTGACCCCTATTCTCGGAAAGAGCCGTACCTATGACTGCAACGCCCAAACCGCTGGTCCTGATCATTCTGGACGGCTTCGGCCATAGCGATAGCCCCGAATTCAACGCCATCTATGCCGCGAAGAAGCCCAACTGGGACCGTCTGCTGGCCAGCCAGCCCAACGGCTTGATCTCCGGCTCCGGCATGGATGTCGGCCTGCCCGATGGCCAGATGGGCAACTCCGAGGTCGGCCACATGAACCTGGGCGCGGGTCGTGTCGTCTACCAGGACTTCACCCGCGTGACCAAAGCGATCCGCGACGGCGACTTCTTCCAGAACCCGGTGCTGACCGGCGCTGTGGACAAGGCCGCAGGCGCCGGCAAGGCCGTGCACATCCTCGGCCTGCTCTCCGACGGCGGGGTACACAGCCACCAGGACCACCTGATCGCCATGGCCGAACTGGCCGCCCAGCGCGGCGCAGAGAAAATCTACCTGCACGCCTTCCTCGACGGCCGCGACACGCCGCCCAAGAGCGCCGAGCCGTCGCTCAAGCTACTGGACGACGCCTTCGCCCGCATCGGCAAGGGCCGCACCGCCAGCATCATTGGCCGCTACTTCGCCATGGACCGCGACAACCGCTGGGACCGCGTCGAAGCCGCCTACAACCTGATCACCGACGGCACCGCCGAGTACGCCGCCGACACCGCCGTGGCTGCGCTGAATGCCGCCTACGAACGCGGTGAGAGCGACGAATTCGTCAAGGCCACCCGTATCGGCGAGCAGGTACGCGTGGAAGACGGCGACGCCGTGGTCTTCATGAACTTCCGCGCCGACCGCGCCCGCGAGCTGTCGCGTGCCTTCGTCGAGCCGGGCTTCAAGGAATTCCCGCGCCAGCGCGAGCTGCACCTGGCCGAGTACGTGATGCTGACCCAGTACGCGGCGAGCATCCCGGCACCCAGCGCGTTCAAGCCCGAATCCCTGGACAACGTCCTGGGCGAATACCTGGCGAAGAATGGCAAGACCCAGCTGCGCATTGCCGAGACCGAGAAGTACGCCCACGTGACCTTCTTCTTCTCCGGCGGCCGCGAAGAGCCCTTCGAAGGCGAAGAGCGCATCCTCATTCCGTCGCCCAAGGTCGCCACCTATGACCTGCAGCCGGAAATGAGCGCGCCGGAAGTCACCGACAAGATCGTCGACGCCATCGAGAACCAGCGTTTCGACGTGATCATCGTCAACTACGCCAACGGCGACATGGTCGGCCACACCGGGGTGTTCGAGGCCGCGGTGAAAGCCGTCGAGTGCCTGGATACCTGCGTTGGTCGGATAGTCGAGGCACTGGACAAGGTCGGTGGCGAAGCCCTGATCACCGCTGACCACGGCAACGTCGAGCAGATGGAAGACGCCATGACCGGCCAGGCGCACACCGCGCATACCTGTGAGCCGGTACCGTTCGTCTATGTCGGCAAGCGCAAACTGAACATCCGCGAGGGTGGCGTGCTGGCCGACGTGGCTCCGACCCTGCTGAATCTGATGGGTCTGGAACAGCCCAAAGAGATGACCGGCAAATCCATCGTGACCCTGCTGTAAGGCGACGCCCTTCGGCAAACGAGTGTGCGGGATCGTGACCTGGCTCCCGCCGGCCAGAGGAAACGCCCCGAGCCATGCGGCTCGGGGCGTTTTTTTTAGTGGCCGCCACGGGCATACTAGGCCGTCCGAACTTCAGGTTCCCGCCGCCCAATGCCTCGCGCCCTCCTCCCGCTGCTGCTGATCTGCCTCCTGGGCCCGCTCTCGGCCGTCGCCGACGAACGTGCCGACACCCAGCGACAGCTGGAGCAGACGCAGAAAGACATCAATGAGCTGAAGAAGAATCTGCAGAACATCCAGGACGAAAAGTCCGGGGTGCAGAAGCAGCTCAAGTCCACCGAAACCCAGATGGGCGACCTGGAAAAGCAGATCAAGCAGATCCAGGACGAGATGAAGAAGAACGAGGAAGAGCTCCAGCGCCTCGATTCGGAGAAAAAAAAACTCCAGGGCGCGCGCCTTGAGCAACAGCGCCTGATCGCCATCCAGGCCCGCGCTGCCTACCAGAGCGGCCGCGAGGAGTACCTCAAGCTCCTGTTGAACCAGGAGCATCCCGAGAAATTCAGCCGCACCCTCACCTACTACGACTACATCAACAAGGCGCGCCTGGAGCAGCTCTCCGCGTTCAACGAAACGCTGCGCCAGTTAAGCAATGTCGAGCAGGAAATCACCTCGCAGAAGGATGAGCAGGTCGCCCAGCAGAGCGCGCTCGAAGGCCGTCGCCAGGAACTGGCCGACGCCCGCAAGGCGCGCCAGGAAACCCTGGCCAAGCTCAACAGCGACCTGAAGGACAGCAGCAGCAAGCTCAAGAACCGCGAGCAGAGCCAGGAAGACCTGAACAAGGTCCTCAAGACCATCGAGGAAACCCTCGCTCGCCAGGCCCGCGAAGCCGAGGAAGCGCGCCAGCGTGCCTTGGCCGCCGAGCGCGAGCGAGTGAAACGCGAGCGCGAACTGGCAGAGCGCGGCGAAAAACCAGACACCCCCGCCAAGCCTCGCACTGACTACAGCGGTCCGCTGGTCTCCAGCGGCACGGGCTTCGGCGGTGCGTTCGGTGCCGCCAAGGGCAAGCTGCCCTGGCCGGTGGATGGCCGCGTGCTGGCGCGCTTCGGCAGCCCGCGCGGCGACGATCCCCGCGCTACCTGGGACGGCGTGCTGATCGGTGCCTCCGCTGGCAGCACGGTGCGTGCCGTGCACGGCGGCCGTGTGGTGTTCGCCGACTGGCTGCGCGGCGCCGGCCTACTGGTCATTCTCGACCACGGTGGTGGCTACCTCAGCCTTTATGGGCATAATCAAAGTCTTCTGAAGGACGCCGGCGATACCGTCAAAGCGGGCGATCCCATTGCAACCGTGGGAGCCAGCGGGGGTCAGAGTACTCCAGCGGTGTATTTTGCCATCCGCCATCAGGGCCGCCCGGCGGACCCTTCGACCTGGTGTCGCACGCAGGGATAAGCGGCGAACACGCATTAGGAGCCAAACATGTCGCAAGCTTTCCGTCTCACCACCCTGGCCTTGGCCCTGCTGCTCGGCGCCGGTGCGGTACAAGCCGCCGACGCCCCGGCTGCGGCCCCCGCGGCCAACGGCAAGGAGGCTCCGCTGCCGCTCGATGAGCTGCGCACCTTCGCCGAGGTGCTCGACCGGGTGAAAGCCGCCTACGTCGAGCCGGTGGACGACAAGACGCTGCTGGAGAACGCCATCAAGGGCATGCTCAGCAACCTCGATCCGCACTCGGCCTATCTCGGCCCGGAAGAGTTCGCCGAGCTGCAGGAAAGCACCAGCGGCGAGTTCGGCGGCCTGGGCATCGAGGTCGGCAGCGAGGATGGCTTCGTCAAGGTGATTTCGCCGATCGACGACACCCCCGCGGCCAACGCCGGCATCCAGCCGGGCGACCTGATCGTCAAGATCGACGGCAAGCCCACCAAGGGCCAGTCGATGAACGAAGCGGTGGACAGCATGCGCGGCAAGGCCGGCTCGCCGATCACCCTGACCATCGTGCGCGGCGGCGGCAAGCCGTTCGACGTCACCCTCAAGCGCGCCATCATCAAGGTGAAGAGCGTGAAGAGCCAGATGCTCGAACCGGGCTATGGCTACCTGCGCATCACTCAGTTCCAGGTCAACACCGGCGAGGAAACCGTCAAGGCGCTGGCCAAGCTGCGCAATGACAACAAGGGCAAGCTCAAGGGCCTGGTGCTGGACCTGCGCAACAACCCCGGCGGCGTGCTGCAGTCGGCGGTGGAAGTGGCCGACGCCTTCCTCACCAAGGGGCTGATCGTCTACACCAAGGGGCGCATCCCGAACTCCGAGCTGCGCTTCTCCGCCGATCCGGCAGACCCGAGCGACGGCGTCCCACTGGTGGTACTGATCAACGGTGGCAGCGCCTCGGCAGCGGAAATCGTCGCCGGCGCCCTGCAGGACCAGAAGCGCGCGATCCTCATGGGCACCGACAGCTTCGGCAAAGGCTCGGTACAGACCGTGCTGCCGCTGAACAACGACCGCGCCCTGAAGCTCACCACCGCGCTGTACTACACCCCCAACGGCCGCTCGATCCAGGCCCAGGGCATCACGCCGGACATCGAGGTGGAACGCGCCAAGGTAACCCGCGAGCAGAGCGAGTTCGACGGCTTCAAGGAAGCCGACCTGCAGGGCCACCTGGCCAATGGCAACGGTGGCAAGGACCGTCCGACCACGTCCGGCAAGCCTCCGGTGGATCGCCCGCAGGATGGCGACTACCAGCTCAGCCAAGCCCTCAGCCTGCTGAAAGGACTCAGCGTCAGCCGCGGCAACAACTGACCGATGCGCCTGGCCCGGCTGCTGCTGAGCCTAGGCCTGGGCGCGCTGCTGTGCCTGCCGGTGGCCGCCGCGCCCCGGCCGGACGGCAGCAAGCCGCTGGTCAGCATCGTCATCGACGACCTCGGGCAGAACCTGGCGCGCGACCGCCAGGTCCTCGACATCTCCCCCGCCATCGCCGTGGCGATCATCCCCGACACACCCCATGCCGCCGAACTGGCCCGCGAAGCGCATCAGCGCGGGCGCACCGTGATGCTGCACATGCCCATGGACCCGGCCGGCGGTGACTACGCCTGGAGCCCGGAGCTGACCCAGGAAGAGCGAGCCCGGCGCCTGGACGCCGCGCTGGCGAAAGTCCCGTATGTACAGGGTGTGAACAACCACGAAGGCAGCCGCATGACCGCCGACCGCCCGGCCATGGCCTGGCTGGCTGCGGAGCTTCAGCGGCGCCACCTGTTCCTGCTCGACAGCCGTACCAGCGCCGCTACGGTGGCGGCCGCCGAGGCGCAGAAGATCGGGTTGGCCAGCCTGTCGCGGGACGTATTCCTCGATGACGACCCGAGCGAAGCGGCGGTGATGGAGCAGATGCAGCGCGGCCTGCAACTGGCGCGCAAACAAGGAACCGTGGTGATGATCGGCCACCCGAAGCCGGCGACGCTGGCGGTGCTCAAGCGCGTGCTGCCGACGCTGAAAGCCCAGGGCTTCGAGCTGGTGAAACCGCCGTTGATGATCGCCGAGCGCGGCAACCGCGCCATGGCGGGGCATGGGCGGGATGGGATTTACCGCTGACTTTCCCGGCGAGCACTGCACCCGCCAAGCGCACGGATAGCTCCCTCTCCCTTCGGAGCGGGGCGCGCAGCCAGGGTTGGGGAGAGGGGCTTTCAGGCAACTCCGGCGCGAAGCCTCCCTCTCCCCCCGCTCTCTCCCTGAAGGGAGAGGGGGCCGACTGAGCGGACCGCAGCCAAATCTTCAGCCGGTCATTCCGCACATCCGTCCCTGCTTACAGATAGTTATTGGTCGCCTGCTCGACGAAGCCATCGGCGCGCATCTCGTCCAGCGCCTTCTGCAGCTTGGTCACTACCTCATCCGGCGTGTCCTTGTTGATCGCCAGGTACAGCTGCGCCTCATTGAAGCGAAGCACGGTCTGCAGGCCGGAGACGCCCTCCTGCTTGGCCAGGTAGCGGCCCACCGGATCGGTGGTGGCCCACAGATCGATTTCGCCTGAGGTCAGCTTCTTCACATTCTCCTGGTCGCGCAGCGCGTTGAGCACCGGGATGCCCTGGCTTTCCAGGCTCTGGCTGACGGCGTCGTTCTTGTAGGCGCCGAGCTTGTACTTGGCGGCGTCCTTGAGGTCCTTGACCTTGATCGAACTACCCGGCGGCGCCAGCAGGACCCAACTGGTCTTGGCGATGGGGCCGACCCACTTGAACAGCGGCACGCGCTCAGGGGTGTAGGTGGTGGAGAACAGCCCATAGTCAGGCTTGTCGAGGGCCAGCTTGTATAAGCGATCCCAGGGGAAGCGCAGGCTCAGGCTGTACTGGATGCCGGCACGCTTGAACATCTCCCGGACGATGTCGGCGCTGATGCCGTCGATGCCCTCGTCGCGGGCGAAGTTCTTGTCGTCCACCGCCATGTTGAAGGGCGGGAAGTTCTCGGTGAGCAACACCATCTTGTAGTCGACGGGCAACTCGGCGCGGGCCGTGGCGGCCCCCAACAGCAGACCCAGGGTAAGGGTCTTGATCAGGACTTTCAGCATGGTCATACCGCTCGCTTGGTTATCGTTATTGGGCTTGCGGCATCCCTGCAGAGGGGACGGAATACTTCGCTCGTCTGCCTTCCGTGGCACAACCGGCGCCGAGGGATGTCGGCGCCAAACGCGAAGGCCGGCGAGTAGCCGGCCTTCGGGTGTCAGAGGTAACTGTTGAGCACGTCGTCGACGAAACCTTCGCCGCGCATCTTGTCCAGGGCGGTCTGCAGCTTCTTCACCACCTCATCCGGCGTCTCGCGATTCAGCGCGAGGAACAGCTGGTCGCTGTTGAAGCGCAGCACGGTCTTCAGGCCGCTGACGCCAACCTGCTTGGCCAGGTAGCGGCCGGCCGGGTCGCCGCTCGCCCACAGGTCGATCTCGCCTTCCTGCAGCTTGCCGGCGTTCTCCTGGTCGCGCAGCGCAAGCACCGGCTCGAAGCCGTGCTCGGTCAGGTACTGGGCCATGGCGTCGCCTTTGTAGGCACCGACACGGTATTTCTTGGCTTCATCCAGATTGTTCAGGCTGATGGTGCTGTCGGCCTTGGCCAGCATGACCCAATCGTCCGGACCGATCGGGCCGACCCATTTGAACTGGCTCTCGCGCTCCGGCAGGCGGGCGGTGACGAACACGCCGTAACCGGGCTTCTCCAGTGCCAGCTTGTAGATGCGGTCCCAGGGGAAGCGCAGGGTCAGGCTGTACTGCACGCCAGCGCGCTTGAACATTTCCTTGACGATATCCACGGCGATGCCGTCGATGTTGTCTTCCTGGGCGAAGTTCTTGCCGTTGATCGCCATGTTGTACGGCGGGAAGTTCTCGGTCAGCAGAACCATGCTGTAGTCCGACGTTTCCGTTTCCGCCCTGGCCGCACTGGCCAACAACAGGCCGCAGCCGATCCATGCGAGCAGAATGCGCTTCAGCATCTGGAATTTCCTGAGTGTGAATTTTCTGAGAAGGCGAAGAGCTTACTCGGAGAATTGACGCCAATAAACCCTATGAATATGGCAATGGGACATGAGACCGCCATTACCTTGACTGAAGCCTTTGGCTAGCAAGCTTCATGCGCAGACGCAGGATGCGGCCACTCGCCGCAGGGGCGAGTCGCCTGAAGGAAGTCTCGGAGGAAGCAGTCGGGCCGGGAGAACCCCGGCCCGGAAGGGTCAGCGAACGACGATACCGCGGCTGGCCAGATAGGCCTTGGCTTCCGGCACGCTGTACTCGCCGAAGTGGAAGATGCTGGCGGCCAGCACCGCATCCGCCTTGCCTTCGATAATGCCGGCGGCCAGGTGCTCCAGGTTGCCAACGCCGCCGGAAGCGATCACCGGTACACCCACCGCCTCGCTGATAGCGCGGGTCACGCCCAGGTCGTAGCCGCTCTTCACGCCGTCCTGATCCATGCTGGTCAGCAGGATTTCACCGGCGCCCAGGCCTTCCATCTTCTTCGCCCATTCCACCGCGTCCAGCCCGGTGGGCTTGCGGCCACCATGGGTGAAGATTTCCCAGCGCGGGGTTTCGCCGGGGGCCGACACTTTCTTGGCGTCGATGGCGACCACGATGCACTGCGAGCCGAAGCGCGCGGCAGCCTCGCCGACGAATTCCGGGGTGAACACCGCGGCGGTGTTGATCGAGACCTTGTCCGCACCGGCATTGAGCAGGTTGCGGATGTCCTGCACCGTCCTGACGCCGCCGCCCACGGTCAGCGGGATGAACACCTGGCTGGCCATGCGCTCGACGGTATGCAACGTGGTGTCGCGACCATCGACGCTGGCGGTGATGTCGAGGAAGGTGATCTCGTCCGCGCCCTGCTCGTCGTAGCGGCGGGCGATTTCCACCGGGTCGCCGGCGTCGCGGATGTTCTCGAACTTGACGCCCTTCACCACGCGGCCGTTGTCCACGTCGAGGCAGGGAATGATGCGTTTAGCCAGTGCCATGTCAGGGTTCCCCGTGGTTCAGCTCAGCCCTTGAAGGCGTCGCACAGTGCCTGGGCCTCGGCGACGTCCAGGGTGCCTTCGTAGATCGCGCGGCCGGTGATGGCGCCGACGATGCCCGGGGTGCGGGCGTCCAGCAGCTTCTGGATGTCCCCCAGGTTGTGGATGCCGCCCGAAGCGATCACCGGGATGCGCGTGGCATTGGCCAGCGCAGCGGTGGCTTCGACGTTGCAGCCCTGCATCATGCCGTCCTTGGAAATGTCGGTGTAGACGATGGCGGAGACGCCGTCGGCTTCGAAGCGCTTGGCCAGGTCGATCACCTGCACTTCGCTCACCTCGGCCCAGCCGTCGGTGGCGACGAAGCCGTCTTTGGCGTCGAGGCCGACGATCACCTTGCCGGGGAAGGCGCGGCAGGCTTCGCCGACGAATTCCGGCTGCTTGACCGCCTTGGTACCGATGATCACGTAGCTGACGCCGGCGCGGACGTAGTGTTCGATGGTTTCCAGCGAGCGGATGCCGCCGCCGATCTGGATCGGCAGGTTCGGGTAGCGCTTGGCGATGGCGGTGACCACGTCACCGTTGACCGGCTTGCCTTCGAAGGCGCCATTCAGGTCCACCAGGTGCAGACGGCGGCAGCCGCCCTCCACCCATTTGGCGGCCATGGACACCGGGTCGTCGGAGAACACCGTGGCGTCTTCCATCAGGCCCTGGCGCAGGCGCACGCAGGCGCCGTCTTTCAGATCGATTGCGGGGATGATCAGCATGGGTTGAACCTGCTCGAATCCAAAGATGAATGGGGTCGGGTCAGCTCTTCTCGAGCGCCCACAAGTCGCTTTCGATGCTCTCGAACCGGTCTTTCAGGTGAGATTGCACGTCGAAGATCGCCTTGTTGTAGAACAGCGGGCCGAACTCGCGCATGAAGAAATCCAGCGCCTCCTCGGCCTCGAAGGCACCGACGTCCAGCTCGAAGCGTTCTTCGAGAAAACGCTGGATGGCCCGCGCCGCACTCTGGCGCTGGGCGCCATCGAGCTCGAGGATCGCGGGCTTGTCCTTCTGGCGTGCCATGGCTTACCAGCGGCCATCCCAGGCGGCGAAGTTCTGCAGCAGCTGCAGGCCGTGGGTATGGCTCTTCTCCGGGTGGAACTGCACGGCGAAGCGCGAACCTTCTGCCAGCGCCGCGGCGAAATCACGCCCGTAGTGGCCGCGACCGACCACCTGGCGCGGGTTGCCCGCCTCGATGTAATAGCTGTGCACGAAGTAGAAGCGCGCATTGTTCGGAATGTCGTGCCACAGCGGGTGGTCGACGCCCGGCGCTACTTCGTTCCAGCCCATGTGCGGCACCTTCAGGTGCTCGCCATCCTCGTGCAGGTCCTTGCCGAAGAAGCGTACCTGGCCGGGGAACAGGCCGATGCAATCGACGCCGTCGTTCTCTTCGCTACGCTCCATCAGCGCCTGCATGCCGACGCAGATGCCGAGGAACGGGCGGTCCTGGCTGACTTCACGCACCAGGCTGTCGAAGCCCAGGCGCTTGATCTCGGCCATGCAGTCGCGGATCGCACCGACGCCGGGGAACACCACGCGGTCCGCCTCGCGGATCACGTTGGCATCGCTGGTCACCAGCACGCGCCCGGCGCCCACGCGTTCCAGCGCCTTGGATACCGAGTGCAGATTGCCCATGCCGTAGTCGATGACGGCCACTGTCTGCATTACAGGCACCCTTTGGTGGACGGCATCTGGCCGGCCATGCGCTCGTCCAGCTCGATGGCCATGCGCAGCGCGCGGCCGAAGGCCTTGAACACGGTTTCGATCTGGTGGTGGGTGTTGTGCCCGCGCAGGTTGTCGATGTGCAGGGTGACGTTGGCGTGGTTGACGAAGCCCTGGAAGAACTCCATGAACAGGTCCACGTCAAAGCCGCCGACACTGGCGCGGGTGAACGGCACGTGCATCTGCAGGCCGGGGCGGCCGGAGAAGTCGATCACCACGCGCGAGAGCGCCTCGTCCAGCGGCACGTAGGCATGGCCGTAGCGGCGGATGCCTTTCTTGTCGCCGATGGCCTTGGCGAAGGCCTGGCCGAGGGTGATGCCGATGTCTTCGACGGTATGGTGATCGTCGATATGCAGGTCGCCCTTGCACTCGATGTCCAGGTCGATCAGGCCGTGGCGGGCGATCTGGTCCATCATGTGCTCGAGGAAGGGAACCCCGGTATCGAAGCGGGCCTTGCCCGTTCCATCCAGGTCGATGGAAACCTTGATCTGGGTTTCCAGGGTGTCGCGCGCGACGGATGCCTTGCGTTCGGCCATCACCAGCTCCACAGCTAACACTGCACGTAATTATAAGAAGGGCCGGCATTATAGGCGCGCCGGGCGCTGCGCGGCTACGGGCGGTGGTCGGCGCTGGCCGATGGTCCTACACTGCGCGGCCCGAATACGAGGATCGAGCATGCCCGTCGTCGTCCAGCACCTGACCCAACCCAGCGAGCAGGACCGCCAGGACCTGCTGAAGATCTACGCCGACGCGCCGGACTGGCTGTTGACGCCCTTCACCGATGCCGGAGCCCTGGTGCAGTGCGGGCTGGCGGAAGATCGACTGCTCACCGGACGGTTCAACGATCGCCTGCTGGGCGCGGCATGGATCGAGCGCGAGGCGGACGTCTGGCACCTTTCGCGACTGTGCATACGACGGGTCACCCGTGGCCGCGGCGTGGCGCGACGCCTCCTTGAAGAGGCGCAGCGCATGGCCGTCCTGCAGGGCGCCAGCCTGCGCCTGAGGACGCCGGCGGACCAGGCCGAAGCCATCAGGTTCGTCGAACACCTGGGCCTGACGCGGGGCCCGGCCTGACGCCACTCGCGGGGAACCGCGCGCTCGCTCACCGCTCAAACCCCGCAACAGCGACGCCTCGCATTCCCGCCAGGGGTGTCGGCGCGTCATTGGTATACTTTCTCGCCATTCCATTCGCCGCCTGAACAAGGACCTGTCCATGAAAGCGTTCGGCAAAATCTTCGGCATCGTTGCCCTGGCCCTGCTGTTGCTCATCGTCGCCGCCGGCTTCGTGCTGACCCACTTCTTCGACCCGAACGACTACAAGGACGAGATCCGCCAGCTCGCCCGGGACAAGGCCAACCTGGAGCTGAACCTCAAGGGCGACATCGGCTGGAGCCTGTTCCCCTGGCTGGGCCTGGAGCTGCACGACACCAGCGTGGCCAGCCTGCAGACCCCGGACAAACCGTTCGCCGACGTGCAGTTGCTCGGCATGTCCGTGCGCGTGCTGCCGCTGCTGCGCAAGGAAGTGCAGATGAGCGACATCCGCGTCGAAGGCCTCAGCCTGAGCCTGAGCAAGGACAAGAACGGCGTCGGCAACTGGGAGAGTATCGGCAAACCCGTCCAGCCGGCCAACGGCACACCGCCCGCCGCGCAACCGACTCCAGCGCCGAACGAGCAGGCCAAGGCTGACGCGCAGGAATCCCGCCAGGCGATGAAACTGGACATCGACAGCCTGAGCGTGAAGAACGCCCGCATCGACTACGCCGACGCGCAAAGCGGCAAGAACTACAGCGTCGAAGGCATCGAGCTGACCACCGGGGCGATCCGCGAGGGCAGCAACATCCCGGTGAAACTCAGCGCCTACCTGGGCAGCAACCAGCCAGTGATCCGCGCCCGTACCGAAGTGACCGGCAACCTGCGTTTCGACCGTGCGCTCAAGCGCTACCAGTTCGAAGACGCCAAGCTGTCCGGCGAAGTGTCCGGCGATCCCTTCCAGGGCAAGACCGCCAACTACAGCGCCCAGGGCCAACTGGTGCTCGACCAGGCCGCCCAGGTTGCCGAGTGGAACGGCCTGAAGGTCACCGTCAACCAACTGCGCGCGCTCGGCGAGATCAAGGCCCGCGAGCTGGACAAAGAACCCAAGCTCGACGGCGGCCTCTCCCTGGCACCGTTCAACCTGCGCGAATTCCTCGAAGGCATCGGCCAGACCCTGCCGGAGATGGCCGACCCCGCGACCCTGACCAAGCTGGAACTGGCCACCCGCCTGAGCGGCACGCGCAACAGCCTGAACCTGAGCGACATCCAGCTGAAGCTCGACGACAGCAGCTTCAGCGGCAACCTCGGCATCGCCGACTTCGACAAGCAGGCGATTCGCGCCCAACTGAGCGGCGACAAGCTGAACCTCGACCGCTACCTGCCGGCCAAGGTCAAGAAAGCCCAGGACGCCACCAACAGCGCGCGCAAGGCCGAAGTCGCCAGCACCGAACAGAGCGCCATCAAGGGCGATACCCCGCTGCCCAGCCAGCCGACCCAGCAGGCCTGGAGCGACGCTCCGTTGCTGCCCATCGCCCGCCTGCGCACGCTGGACCTCGACATCGGCCTGAACCTCGGCCAGTTGACGCTGGACAAGCTGCCCATCGAGAACGCCGTGCTCAAACTGCGCGGCCAAGGCGGACTGCTCAGCCTCGACGACATGCGCGGTGAGCTCTACGACGGCAAGTTCAACGCCAAGGCAACCCTCGACGTACGCCAGGACGTGCCGAGCCTGAAGGCGCAGAAACACATCGCCGACGTGCCGGTGGAACGCTTGCTCGAATCCCAGGGCCAGAAGCCACCGGTAAAAGGCCTGCTGGACCTGGACGCCGACATCACCACCCAGGGCAATAGCCAGAAGGCCTGGATCGACAACCTCAATGGCACCGCACGCTTTGTCATGACCCAGGGCGTGCTGCTCAACGCCAACCTCGAACAGCAACTGTGCCAGGGCATCGCCACCCTCAACCGCAAGTCGCTCAGTGGCGAGCACGGCGGCAAGGACACGCCGTTCCGCGAGCTGCAAGGCAACCTGACCTTCCGCAACGGCGTGGCCAGCAACCCGGACCTCAAGGCCAGCATCCCCGGCCTGACCGTCAAGGGTGACGGCGACCTCGACCTGCGCGTACTGGGCATGGACTACCGCGTCGGCGTGACTATCGAAGGCGACAAGAGCGATATGCCCGACCCTGCCTGCCAGGTGAACAAGCGCTACGTCGGCATCGAATGGCCGCTGCGCTGCCGCGGCCCGTTGGAACTGGGCGCCAAAGCCTGCCGCCTGGACAAGGACGGCATCGGCAAGATCGCCGCACGTCTGGCCGGGGACCGGCTGAACGAAAAACTCGAAGAGAAACTCGGTGACAAGGTCAGTCCCGAACTCAAAGACGCACTCAAAGGGCTGTTCAAGAAGTGACCCCGCAAAGCTTCAACTCGGCCGTGCTCGACTGGTTCGACAGCCACGGCCGCCATGACCTGCCCTGGCAGCAGAACATCACGCCCTACCGGGTGTGGGTCTCGGAAATCATGCTGCAGCAGACCCAGGTCAGCACCGTGATGGGCTACTACGATCGCTTCATGACCGCGCTGCCGACGGTGGCGGACCTGGCCAACGCGCCGGAAGACGAAGTGCTGCACCTGTGGACGGGCCTGGGCTACTACACCCGCGCCCGCAACCTACACAAGACCGCAAAAACGGTGATGGAGCAGCACGGCGGCGAATTCCCCCGGGACGTCGAGCAGCTCGCCGAACTGCCCGGCATCGGTCGTTCCACCGCCGGCGCCATCGCCAGTATCTCCATGGGCCTGCGCGCGCCGATCCTCGACGGCAACGTCAAGCGCGTGCTGGCGCGCTACCTGGCCTGTGACGGCTATCCGGGCGAGCCCAAGGTAGCCAAGCAGTTGTGGGACGCCGCCGAGCGTTTCACGCCGCATGCGCGGGTCAACCACTACACCCAGGCGATGATGGACCTGGGCGCCACCCTCTGCACCCGCAGCAAGCCGAGCTGCCTGCTCTGCCCACTGCGCGAGGGCTGCCGTGCGCACTTCCTTGGTCGCGAAACCGACTTCCCGGTCTCCAAGCCGCGCAAGGCGCTGCCGCAGAAGCGCACGCTGATGCCGATCCTGGCCAATCGCGCGGGCGACATACTGCTATACCGCCGTCCGTCGACCGGTCTCTGGGGCGGCCTGTGGAGCTTCCCCGAACTGGACGACCTGGCCGCCCTCGACCCGCTGGCCCAGCGCCACGCCCTGCGCCTGGGCGAACGTCGCGAGCTGCCCGGCCTGACCCACACTTTCAGCCACTTCCAGCTGGCCATCGAACCCTGGCTGGTGCGCGTCGAGGACGCAGCCCCCGCCGTGGCCGAGGGCGACTGGCTCTGGTATAACCTCGCCACCCCGCCGCGGCTCGGCCTTGCCGCCCCGGTGAAGAAGCTGCTCAAACGAGCCGCCGACGTGTTGAATGCAGGAGAAATGTCATGACCCGACTGGTGATGTGCCGCAAATTCAAAGAAGAGCTGCCCGGCCTCGATCGCGCACCCTATCCCGGCGCCAAGGGCCAGGACATCTACGAGCACGTTTCGAAGAAAGCCTGGGAAGAATGGCAGAAACACCAGACCATGCTGATCAACGAGCGTCGCCTGAACATGATGAACGCCGAGGATCGCAAGTTCCTCACCGCCGAGATGGACAAGTTCCTCAGTGGCGAGGAATACGCGCAGGCCGAGGGTTACGTCCCGCCCAGCGCGTAAGCTCCGGTATTATTTGAAAAATTTTTCGCGGCACGCTTGACACCCTTTCCGAAAACCCTTTTAATGCGCGCCACGTTGCCCAGGTAGCTCAGTTGGTAGAGCAGGGGATTGAAAATCCCCGTGTCGGCGGTTCGATTCCGTCCCTGGGCACCACACATAGGTGTCCAGCAGTCCTCACGATGCTTGGCAACACAGGAAAACCGGCCCTTGAGCCGGTTTTTTTGTTTCTACGGTTCCCCACCGTTCCGTTGAAAGCTCCAAAAATTGTGAGTAGATTCGTGAGTAACCGCAGTTCGGTCCTCATTTTCTACTCACACCTGACGGCCAATTTGGCGCCAGGCGTGGCTTCCAGAGGAATGCCGTGCCTCTCACCGACTCCGCAGTCCGTACCGCCAAGCCCCGCGAGAAGCTCTACCGCCTCTCTGACACCCTGGGCCTTAGCCTCGAAATCACCCCCACCAGCAGCAAGCTATGGCGCTTTCGGTACCGCTTCGCCGGTAAGCCGAAGATGATCAGCCTTGGTGCCTATCCGGCCGTTACGCTCGCCAAGGCCCGAGAATTGCGCGACGTTGCGCGATCACACGTCGCCGCTGGGGTAGACCCATCCCATCACAAGCAAGCTGAGAAGCGCGCCAGAGCGGCAGAGGCGTACACCTTCGAGCGGCTGGCCAATGAGTGGTACGACTACAGCGCTCCGCGATGGGCAGAGGCCACTGCCTACAAGGCTCGTCTGTACCTGGACAACGACATCATCCCCGCCATCGGAAAGCAGCCTTCGTCAGAGATCAGCAGGCCCGAAGTGGTAGAGCTGGTCCGCAAGGTGGAAGCGCGCGGAACCCTGAACGCCGCCGGCAAGATCCGCCAATGGCTGAACCAGATTTTCCGCTTCGGTCTGGCCAAGGGAGTGGTCACCACCAACCCCGCTACCGATCTGGATGTGGTCGCCGCCCACGCACCCCGGGCGAAGCATCACCCGCATGTCCCGCTGGCAGAGCTCCCAGCCTTACTGGATTTGCTCTCCAGTGCGTCTTGCGATCTGTCGACCAAGATCGCTATCCATCTGCTGGTGCTGACCGGCGTACGCCCTGGCGAACTGCGACAGGCCCCGTGGAGTGAATTCGACCTGGACGCCGCCACCTGGACCATTCCAGCGACCAGGATGAAGGCACGACGTCCCCATATCGTTCCGCTACCCACCCAGGCGGTCGACCTGCTGCGCAACCTGCAGGAGATCACCGGTCGCTATGAACTCGCCTTCGCTGGCAAGGCAAATCCAGGCCGCCCCCTGTCCGAGAACACCGTCAACAAGGCGCTGCGCAATCTCGGTTATGAGGGTAGGCAAACTGGCCACGGATTCCGTCACCTACTGAGTACCGAACTGAACAACCGCGGTTACAACCGTGATTGGATTGAGCGTCAGCTGGCCCACGGCGATGAAAACGAGATCCGCGATACCTACAACCACGCTCACTATCTCGATCAGCGCCGGCAAATGATGCAAGCCTGGGCGAACGAAATCGACGCGCTGTGCGCTGGAGCAGATGTGAAACCTATCAGGAGAGCTTCGTGATGGACGAAAAGATGACTCCAACACACCGCAAGTTTGGGGCGAAGCTTGACGCTGTTTTTGACGAGATCGGCGAGCCTGGAGATCTCACGTTAGAGCAGATGCGGAAAATAACTAGCGTTTGCCTTCCAAAGACAGCAAGTGACGAATATGGAACAGCAGTCGATATAAGTTTTGAGGCGTTCGCATCCGTCTTAAAAAAGCACCCGGAGGCATCCGAAGACATCCAAGCCGCTCTGCAATGTCTGGTTATCGCAATCACGTTTCATGCAAATGAGGACGCCTGCGAAAAGATAGAAATAGAGATGAAGCGGCAGAGTGGAATAGTCAATCGCAATGAAGCGATACAGCAGACCATCCTGCGTGCGCGTGCCATAGCCAAGATGAAGTGGAGCGAGGATACCGATCAACTGATCAGAATAGGTGAAATGGCCCAGATTGTCAGGGAAGCACTGGTAGATGAGGGGTTTGACGATCTACCCAAAAACTCAAGCATTGCCGACTGGATAAGGCCAGACTTAGCGCCTGATTATGCCAAGTCAGGAGGCAGAAGAAAGAATCCCCCGAGACGTCACGGATAACCAGTTAAACGTTACGAATAACCCAATATCCGTAACGTCTGCCGAATTTTTCTTTAATACCGTCTCTAGAAAGATGGAGCCATCTTCAAAACGCCTATGGAGGCGAAGATGGCAACGCAAGAGACTCCCCGCTTCATCCGCCGCAAAGAAGTTGAGCAACGTACAAGTCTTTGCCGAGCGGAGATCTACAAGCGCATCAAGCTGGGCACATTCCCCGCCCAAATCAAACTGTCCGAAGGTCACGCCGCCTGGATCGAATCCGAGGTGGTTGCCTGGTGCGAACAGCGCATCGCTGAAGCTCGCGGGGTGGCCGCCTAATGGACAAAAAAAAGGCCGACCAACAGGCCAGCCCACAACGTTCTGAACGTAATACTATCACAGTCGCGAACGCTCCCACCAAGGTCAGCAGGATCCTTGCCTACCTGGTCGCCGGCGGATCCCTCAATCGTTTCGAAGCCGAGCGCCTGGGCGATCACTGCCTGAACTCCACCATCAGCGCCTTGAAGCACAACTGGGGGATCGATTTCCTGGTGGTGCCGGAACGTGTGCCTACTCGGTGGGGGAAGGGCTGCGACGTGAACCGCTACAGCATCCCCGAGTCGCGACGTAAGCGTGCCCAGCGTGCGCTGGCGATGATGACCCTCAATCGGAGGGTTGCAGCATGACTCTTGCACTCACTAATTCCAGCGGCTATCTTGATTACGTCACGGTAAATCCCGTGAACGGTCGTCGCGGACCGAATGATCAAGGCGCACAAGCGCCCCAAGACTCCATTGCTGGCGCTTTTTTTGTGCTCGCAATGCCGTTCTATGGTGGTGGCTGTGCGTGGGACACCTTCGGGTGTGCCGGTTTCCTTGATGCCGGTCCGCGAACCCGCGTACAGCTGCCACCTCCCTTCGCGTCGCGGCGAACGGTGGCAGCTCCACTATCAAGGAGCTCCGCCAATGAAACACGCCCTCAGTCCGTCTGCCGCCCTAAAAGCGCGCGCCGCTGCCCACCGAGCAATGGCTCTGGCAGCTCTTCACGCCAACTCCTCAATTTCAGTACGCCTGGCCCGCTACAACGCAGCTATGGCCCGCGCTCGCGCTCTGGAAGCGCAAGGCGGTGCCCAATGAGCGCTATCAACGATTTCGCGCTTGAGTCGGCGCTGATGGCATCTCGCGCAAACTATGTCGTTCATGCCTTCGACCTCCGCGGTAACTCCCTCGCTGAGTACGGTCCCATTCCAGGCGTTCATGCCATGCGCCAATTGGCGGATCAGTTGATTGATACGTATCCCGATTGCGAACTCATCATGCGCCGACTTCCCTGCGCTGCTCAGGATCAGCAAGGAGGCGAGCAATGAAGACCGATACCACTCTGCGACTTGGTCGCCGCCAATATCGGGATTACGCCAGGCAGGCGAAGGAAAGCGGCAGCTACCTCGATATCGCTACTTACCGTGAGTTGGGCAACAACTGGGGGATGTTCAACCGAATGGCTCGCTCAGTCTTCATCGACGCATCTTGCGATGTTGTTCGCTACGACGAAATAGCGGGGATCACTCTCGCCGCTTCGGTGAAAACTGAGAGTTTCAGGGGCGCCATTCGCCCAGAGCTCGACTGGTCAGCACTCGAGGACTACGAGATTTATCCATTCATTCTGCAGCACGAGATTGGCCATCGAGTCGACAATTTCGAGACCTATGCCACCTCAGATATCGAGAACACGCAAATCCGTAAGCGCTGCGAGCGCTGGATGACGATGGTTAACGAAGTTCTTGCGGATCGCTATGCCTGGAATGTGATCCGTCCCGGCGAGCCGCTTCCCCTTAGCGAGCACGGAAAGGAAATCGAGCAGCACGTCAGCGAATGCCTATTCCTCATCGAATCTTTCGTACCCAAGAAGAAAGTTTTCAAGGGTCAACGCGGGACCGGGCAGTACGAGAACGTTACGGAGTGGATGCTAACGACGAACGAGCGGATGGAGTTCGTAGGCAGCAAGGTTTCACAAGCTGCTGTTAGGCGGTCGCGGGAGCGTGAGCTGAGGACCCGCGAGCGCCTTGGATACAAAAGGGTTCCTGGAACGCCGGCGCTGGTCCCGTTTTAAATGGCCCGCTCTCTCGCCAGGTCGAAAGGCCGCCGAGAGTCCGGGACCTTCGCTGCCATTCCCCATGCGGTGATGGACAGCGAGGATTTTCGGGCGCTCTCCGGTGGCGCGCTCAAGGTACTGCTGGGTTTGCTCCGGCAGTACCGCGGCGCGAACAACGGGGACCTCAGCGCATCTTTCACCCAAGCCAAGCAATGGGGCATGAATAGCCGCACAACGCTAGCAAAGGCGCTGGAGGAGCTTCAGGCGCGTGATCTGATCGTGCGTACCCGTGAAGGCAGATTCATCAAGCCCGGCGGTTGCTGCGCCTTGTACGCAATCACATGGCGCCCCATCGATCCCTGCGATGAGAAGATCGAGGTATCACCGACTGCTACGGCTCCGCGGAAATTCAGCCTCGAAAGAGTAAAAAACCCTGTCCAGAAAGTGGACGCACTGCGTCCAGAAAATGGACTCATGGAGGCCTGCTGATCCATGGAAAACACTCTCATCGGTCCAGAAAGTGGACGCATGGAGCGGTTTCACTTAGTCCACTTTCTGGACTCCTTATTAGATATACCAGGCGCAGCCTGGGATGTAGATCTGTTGATCTACCTGTTCTGCAGCTCCAAAAAGGGCTCAGAAGTGCGCGCGGCGCATCGGCGCAAAATTTCCGACCTCGGATTTTTGTCCGACCTGGCCCGGGTAGTCGTAAGCGGGCCGAGAAGGATGGTGACGTCGTCCAATGCCGGCGCGGGATGTGCGGCGGCGCGGAATTCCCCGGTTCTCGAGCGAGTTCAGCGCCGGCATGACGCGCTCCAGTGTGGCTATTTGGTCTCACTGAGGCGTTTCCACTCTGGCGCGAAACAGACCAAAACGTCTGACTCAGACCACGACCAAGGCGATGCTCAGCATCGTGCAAACCCAAGGCAAACCGGCTGGGTTACTGCCGGGTTCTGGTCACGCTTGGTCACGAAGCGTGTACGTCTGGTGGAAAGTGCTTTCCGCCTTGGTAGCAAGTCTGTGGATGCTCACGACGTCGGCGAGGTAACGCCCACTGCGTTAGTGCCATTCGCATCCTTGGTTGCGGAAAACCAGCAAGCCAGTATGCGGAAAACCAGCAAACTGGCAGCGGGGTGGTGCTGATGAGCGATTCGATAGAAGAGCGCATCGAGGCCACCACCAGGTTGTTGCTGGAGACCTGTCGTGAGCGCGAGATTCGCCTCTCTGGTGATCACGCTGTGAGTGAGAACGATGCTGCTGATCTGCTGGGGTACTCGAGCGGCGACACGCTGCGGAAGCAGGTAAGCGAAGGCATCTGCCAGTTGCCTCATCGGCGCCTCGGAAATCGCCGCCTTTACCGGCTTCGCGACCTCGCCGTGGAGATCGAAAGGACATACGGTCACGGATAACCCGGAAAACGCCGGTTTTCGCGGAATAGGCGGAAATCTCGGCATGGTTCCGAGGTCGCAAGGAAGCGACCATTTCTCCAGCAACTTTTCCTGGAGAAACCCATGCGCGAACTCGTCCTTTCCCAATTCGCCAAAGCGATGCTGGCCAACCGTGATCGGCAGATAGCTCTGACGGTCAGTCGAAAGCTCTACGGCCACTCCAGCGCAGTGGTGCGCCTGTTGGAAAAGGCCGTAGTTACGACCAGTGACCTCCATGCCGACCCTGATTTCCGCTCCGCTGGGCGCGCATTCATCGAACTTGTCCAGACTCGCTCGCTCATCGGCAAGATCAATGCGGTCTCTCCCTTCCGGATGATCCCGGCAGAAACCCGAGTTCTGGCACAAACCGAGAGACCTGCTGCGCATTGGACTGGCCAGGGACAACCGAAGGTAGCCACGCATACTGCCTTTGAGCAGAAGCGTCTGGACTCGAAAAAGATCACCGCTCTTTTGGTGCTGACCAACGAATTGCTTCAGGGGCAGGGCGCCGCATTTGAATCGGCAGTGAGTAATGACTTGGTGAATCCAATTGCCGCCCTCGAGGGTATCTCTTTCCTGGATCCAGCCAACGCAGGCGGTGCCGAGTCACCAGCATCTATCACCAACGGTGTTACTCCTGTGCCTTCCTCTGGCAACGATGCAGACGCCGTGCGCGCCGATATTCGTGCGCTCTTCGCGGCATTCGGTGGCTCGCTAGAAACCGCTGTCATCGCAATGCATCCAGAGACGGCCCTCGAGCTGTCGATGATGCAGGCCACCCTTGGCGAGACGAGTCTGACAGTCCGGGGTGGGGAACTGTTTGGCGTGCCGGTGGTGACCAGCGATTCGGTACCGAAGGACTCCAACGGCGCTTTGGTGGCTCTGATTGATCCGGCCGGAATCATCCTCACCGACGAAGGTGTCGATATCCAACAATCCACGATCGCAACCATCCAAATGGACGACGGGCAAGGTGGTTCCGGGTACCTGTCGCTCTGGCAGAACAATCTCACCTCAGCTCTGGCCGAGCGTTTCCTGAACTGGGAAGCGGTTCGTTCTGGCTCCGTCGCCTGGCTGTCCGGCGTTCAGTGGGGTGTGTGATGGGCAGTTTTGAGGATCGCTCCAAATCCATTCTGAAGAAGATCACAGAAGCGGCCAAAGAGGCTTCTGATGGGGGCGTAAGAGAATCCTATGGGGTGGCTGGAGTCGGCATTCTCGCTGGCCAACTGATCATGTCGCTTGAGCGCATCGAACGGCTCGAAAGCGAGATTCGGCAGTTGTCCGAAAAGGCCGCCACGCTCGAAGAACGCGGTCTCAAATACTGCGGCACTTGGCAGCGCGCCATGGACTACCGCCGCGGCGATTGTGTGACCCACAAGGGCAGCCTCTGGACAGCGGTGAAGGCCACCGACAAGGCGCCCGACGAAGCCGCGCCTGATTGGCAGCTCTCGGCCAAGGGGGCGCAGCGATGAGCTCGAATCAGAACTGCAACGAAGTCATTTTCGCCATGGGTCGGATCATCGGCCAGAACGCGGACTGGCTCGATGGTCGTCTCTTTCAGAAGCTCGCCATGATCGCTGCTCGTGCGAACTACGAGGATGAAGAACTCGACGACTACGGCACCTTCGACGACATGCGTCGTGCCTTCGAAATCTCGTCTGCAGCACTCCGCGAGGAAGCCCAGCACCAGGGTAAGGGGCGCCGCCCATGAGCGACCTGATGAGAGAGTTCTTCGAGGCCTCCGATGATCGCCTCCCGCAGTTTCTAGCCGAGCTTCCCGAGGCCTATCTCGCGCACATGAAGCAGCTTCCCATCCACCCCGAACTGGCCGGGCGCCTGGCCCAGGTCAGCGAGGAAGTGGGAGAGGTTCGGGTGCTGAAGGTCGAGCCAGACCAACTGATCATCCTCGTGCTGAAGGGCGACCCGGCGCCCCACTTGATGACGCTCAAGCTTGAGCCACAGCAGATCCACTAGCACTGACTTCAACGGACAAGTCGTGAGTGTCCAGAACAACCGCGACAGCCTGCGCGTGCAATCCCTCCTACGAGCGACTTCAAGCGCGATATCGCCGGCACGGTGGCAGGCAACCAATTTTGCAGCAGGAGAATTAGATGGCCACTGATAGCCTTGGCACCCTTACAGTCGACCTGATCGCCAACACCGGCAGCTTTGAGCGTGGCATGGACAAGGCCGAACGGAAGGTTGCTGGTGCTACCAAAGCTTTCCAGAAGCAAGGCGAAGCTGCTGAGCGTCTTGTTGGTCAGATCGACCCGGTTGTTGGCGCCATGAACAATCTGGTGAAGCAGTCGGCTGAGTTGGAGAGGCACTGGAAGGCGGGACTGATTCCGACATCCGACTTCGAGCGGCTCAATGCCGTCCTCGGCAAACAGATGGATCAGCTCGGGTCGGCCAACACTTCGTTCAAGAGCGGAACGATGTCTGCCAAACAGTACAGCGCAGCGCTGGGGACTCTACCTGCTCAGTTCACTGATATTGCCACTTCGATTGCTGCCGGCCAAAACCCACTCACCGTGTTCCTGCAACAGGGCGGCCAAATCAAAGACTCCTTCGGTGGGGCCGGTAATGCGCTCAAGGCAACTGGTAGCTATATCGCTTCCCTGGTGACGCCAGCCACCGCCGCGGCAGCCGCAATCGCCGCGCTGGGCTATGCCTGGTACGACGCAGAGAAGGTACAGAGCGAATTCAGCAAAGCCTTGCTCGATGGCAATAACACCATCGCAGCAACCAGCGGCGCGCTCATTGAGCTGTCTCGCCAGATCGGCAACACCGTCGGCGACTTCAGCGACGCCGAGGATGCGATCAAGGCGCTGGCCGCGGCTGGGCACCTCAGCGTTACCCAAGTTGAAAATCTGGGCGAAGCCGCTGCGGCCGTTGCTCAATACAGCGGCAAGAGTGCTACCGATCTGGCAAATGCGTTCGCGAAGCTCGGCGACAACGCTACCGATGCTGCGCAGAAAGCTAGCGAGCAATACGGCCTGCTCACCGCGGAGCAGTACGACCTGATCAAAGCGCTCGACGATCAGGGCAACCACCAGCAGGCTCTCGATACCCTCAGCGAGAGCATGAACAAAAATGCCCTTGCTCGCCTTGATCAGTACAAGAGTTCCCTGACCGGCATCGAGGATGCGTGGAATCGAATCTCCGAAGCGGCTGCCAAGGCCTATAACTTTGGCCGCTCCAAATTCATGCCCCAGACCAATGGGGAGCTGCTGGCGCAAACTCAGAGTCAACTGGAGTTCCTTCAGAACCATCCAGCACAGGAGGTATCAATTCCTGGTGAGCGCGGCACCGTCACCGGTCAGGAAGGTATCCAGTATCTCCAGCAGCGGATCCAGCTCCTCAACAGCCAGGCCACCGCAGAGTCCAACCTCGTCAAGATCCAGGCCGAAGCCAATCAGGCCAATCAGGACTACATCAAGTACTCCGGGATCATTGATGCCGCCCTCACTGATGGCTCGCCAGAGAAGAAGAAAGAGAAAGCGCTGAACGACCTCAAGGAGCAATACCTTGAGCTGTCGAAGGCAGCCAGCATCACTGGGCGCTCAAGCCCTCTGCTTGCCGGTGTCGAGTACGACGGCCAAAACTTCTTTGGCGGCTCCTATGATGAGCGCTTGAAGCAGATCAACTCCCAGTTCGACAAGAAGTCGAGCGGCCGGAGTAAGGCGTACTCGGAAGACGCCGGCACCAAGATGCTGGACAACCTTCGCCAGCAGTACGCTGCCATTCAGATGCAAAACAGCGCCCTGGATGAGCAAGATAAGTCAACGCAGAAACTCGGCGAGCAGTCCCAGGCTTTGGCAAGATGGGAGCAGCAACTCGCCGATATCAAGTCGAAGCAAACGCTCACAGCGGATCAGAAATCGCTGCTGGCAAACGAGGACTTGATCACCGCCCAACTCAAGAAAAACGCAGCTCTCGAGCAAGAGATTTCTCTGCGTAAGCAAACGCTGGAAGAGATGCGAAAGCTTGATGCTTACCAGCAGAACCTGAACTCGCAGCTCCAGCAGGCGAGGGATAGCCAGCAGCAGTACTTGGCCACGATCGGCATGGGCAGCAAGGAGGCTAAGCGCGCCCAGGAGATGATCGACATCACCAAGGACTTCCAGCGTCAGCAGGATCGCTTGCTCCAGCAGCGCAACACTGGACAGATCAGCGAAGACCTTTACGCCAAGGAGAACGAAGCGCTGAAGGCTGCTCTAGAAGAGCGGCTACAGATTCAACAGGAGGGATATCAGAAGCTCGATGAGGCCCAGGCAGACTGGACTAATGGCGCATCGTCCGCTCTGCAGGACTATTACGACCAAGCCAGCAATATCTCTGCCCAAGCCTACAGCGCTATGGCGAATGTGCTGCAGAACACCACAGACTCCATCAGCGACAACCTCTATGACGTGATCACCGGCGCAGAGAGCGTACGCGATGCCTTTGCCGATATCGGCCAGACGATCATTCAGTCCGTCCTAAAGGCGATGACCGATATGGCTGCCCAATGGATCGTCATGCAGGCCGTCCAGCTAGCTATGGGGCAGACCACCGCCACTGCCGCTGTCGCACAGGCGGCTGTCGCAGGCCCGGCAATCGCCACTGCTTACGCGCCGGCGGCAGCAATGGCTTCCCTGGCATCGTTTGGCAGTAACTCAGCGCCTGCAATGGCCGGTATTGCGTCTACCACCTCGCTAGCGGAAAGCCTGGCGCTGCTCGGGATGGCACACGACGGAATCGACTCAGTACCGGAAACGGGCACTTGGTTACTCCAGCGCGGTGAGCGAGTAGTCACCGCTGAAACCAGCGCAAAGCTGGACAAGCAATTGGACGAAGCGGCCATGAATCGTCGCGAGTCCGGCTCGATCAGCATCGTATTCAACCAGAGCACCACCGACGGCAAAAGCCAGAACCAAGCCAACGCGAAAGCTGCTCGGCAAATCCAGCGCATCATGCGCGACTCAGGGAGATATGTCTGATGTCACAGGTCGTTCCAATGCCGTGCAGCATCGACCGCATTTGGCGCCGGGAAGGCAGAGAGACACGGGACTACTTGGTATCAAAGGGCGTTAGACCCGAGGCAGTAGATCGGATTCTGGAAGAATTCCAGGACTACCATCGAGCTCTTCACTTCTCAGTGAACGTCAAGTTCACGTCCCGCGCCCGGCTTTCCCCAGAGCAGCAGGAGATCGTCGATCAAGACGTAAGCGAAGTGGTTGGCAAGTTCCAGGACGATTGCAGAGAGCGTGTTCGGCTGGCCAAAGACATCATTCTTCTACTGCTGATGGAGAAGCACAGCTAATGGCTAGATTGCGTACCCTCAAGCCTCGCCTGCAAGAATTCAAAGGGAAAGAGCCGCGCCCATTGCCCAGCACCCGAGAGCGCAGGATGACCGGCAGGAAGCTTCAGGAGCGTCGGTTGCGAGTGTGGTCGCAGAATCCATGCTGTGCGCACTGCGGAAAGCTATGCGCCTTCCCTGAAGGCTTCGAGCTTGATCACAAGCTATCCCTCCACGCTGGTGGCGCTGACACGGACGAGAACTGCCAGGTGCTCTGCTCAGGGCCTGATGGTTGCCACGCGAAGAAGACGGCGGCTGATCTTGGATACAGCCAGAAGAGAACCATCGGCATCGATGGTTGGCCAGTTGGATAACGGGGGGATATGCATACCCTGGTGGGCGCCGAGGCGGAAACCGCCTCGGAACTGATTCAACTACTAATCCGTAGTTTTTTGTGATCAGTTGAGAGAGCTGGCGAAACTATTCCAGTCGTCAATCGCTTCCTCGGCTGCTGCCTTGTGCTTCTGGACAGCGTCATTCTGTTCCTCAACAAAGTCCGACAGGCACTGTTTGTACTCTTCGACTTCGTTGATGAAGTTTTGCCGCTCAAACTCATCGTCGAATTCGTACGGCACTGTAGGTTCGGAGCAGCTGTGGCTTGGCTGGAACGAATCAGCGCTTGCCTGCAGGGAAGCTGCTATCAGAATCAGAACGAGGTACCGGGCCATCCTTTGCCTCCACTCTCAGAAAGCTTGTAGTGCCCAGGGTTAGGCCGCCCTGCGGTGGTAGATGTACAGGTACAGCAGGCCAACCGGGGCGACGAAGATTGAGAACGCCCAGCACAGCACCATGGTGAAAGCCTTCGCAATCATCATGACGAGAGCGTTTCCGAAGAACACATTGTTGCCCATGATGAAGCCGACCACCTGCTCGTACACAAAGCGAGAGTATGGGTAAAGCAACGTGCAGATAACCGCGTACACGACTGCGTTTACCTGAATTCCCTTAGCTCCTTGGGCCGCCATCCAAAGGATCGCTGCGGCAATGAGGACTCCGAAGAAGAGTTGGCGCAGAAAATATTGAGTCGATAGACCGCCGAAGGTCATGCGGAAGAAGTCTCGCACTTCATTTCTCCTTGTGTGGTGAATGCTTCCTTGCCACCACCGCGTGAGTGAGCGAGTGGCTAGAGGCCATCACTATACACATGGCGACCATTACTCGGCATCTCTTAAGGTAAGGGACGACACTGCGTTTTCCAGGCAGTACCAGGGGCGGGCAAGGGAGATCTTTGGGCCCACCTACACGGAAACCGCCTGACCAGTTCACTGAGCACTAATCGCAACAATTTTGCTGCGTTCTCACGCCAGGGGTAGGGGGGTAGTCGGATACTCAGATCCCCTTTCGACTGGAAACCACGCCTGCTCCCACGCGCATAATAAATCCCCCCTTTGACCCCTTGTTAATCAGCAAATCAAATTAACAAGCAAGCCTGAAACCCACGCAGCACTAGCGATTCACCGTTTCAGCAAATCCATTTGAAATCAGCAAATGGTTAACAAATTAACTGGACCTGAACTAGACCGTGCGCTTGTGTCACCGTCTCAGTTTTCTGAGCTCTTCCTGTGCTTCTGTCCGGCGATCATCGATGTACCTGGCTAGGTCAGCGAGGTGGACGCCGCGCGCGGTCTTCTGCGAGCGCTCCATGCGTATGATCGGCAGATTGATCTCTCCGGCCAGCACCTTCCGCTGGAGCTTCTCCGGTGACAGGTGGCTGAAGTAGTCGGCGCATACGCGCTCGAGCGGGATAATGGCTGTTCCGTTGTACTGGGCCATAAGCAGAAACGCGGTGTTCACTGTTGGTTCCTCAATCACTGATTGGGGCTCCCTGGAGATTCGAAGTGCAAACATCCATTGTGCTGACAGCGATTGAATTGGTTGAGCTTAGCGGTTACCGAAAACCCTCCGCGCAGGCTAGGTGGTTGGAGCGTAATTGCTTTCCATTCGTTATGGGTGGCGATGGTCATCCCAAAGTTCTGCGCCAGGTAGTCAACGATCGCCTTGGTGGGATATCGGCCGAAAAGAGGCGAGAGCCGCAGCTTCGACTTCCATCGAATCGCCGTCTCTAGACCTGCTTTGACCATTTTGGGTCACCAATGCCCCCCTTGAGATCACGCTCGAAAAGGATCTATAAGGAGATCCAGATCTGCCAACCAAGGATGAGAAGATGATCAAGCCAGTAGACTCCAGCACCACCATCACTTATGACGCAGAGACGCTTCCTCTGAGCGAGGAGGAGCGAAAGGCTGAAGAGCTCGCTTTACGCCTCGAAGAAGAAGCAGAGGCGGAGGCAGAAGCAGAAGCTGAAGAAGAAGAGCTGAGTCACCCTCTGGATATCGAAGATCAAGAGGGCTGGGATGACAATATTGAGCGCCTGAACGACGCCTAAGCATCATCCGGGAGAGAGGCATAGCGATGACTTGGAATCTAGCGAACCTTTCTCCGGAAGAGCGCACGGCGGAAGAGAAAAAGCGACTTGACGCTCTGCTCCGCCATCAAACCAAAGGAAAGCTTGCGTCTATCGCAGATCGTGAGTATCACCGCATCCTGATGGGTAGACTCAGGCACCAGAAGCTATGGGTTGGCTGGGCGCAACGTCAGCTCGACGACATCGAGTCTGATGAGCTGCGCGACGAGCTCAGGCGCCGATTGAATGCGTTTCAGGTCAGCATTGCCGCGCCACGCTCATTCTGAGAATGGGTGGGAGGCTCGTGCCAAGGGCTTGAGACGCGCACTCAACCATCTTTAGGCTGGGCATCTTTCTCTGACGCAATATAGTGTTTGAGCTTTAAAGACGTAGCTTCGCTGAGCCCTGCATCCTTACCAAATCTGGACTTCACGGCATCGTCAGTTGCAATCATCTTTTCGATCTTTGGCTTGTTCTGCTTGGCATTTTCAATCAGCTTGTCTAAGACCTGAATTAGGTCTTCCGAGGCACGGGATCTGCGCTTTGACGCGAACTCAATGGCAACCGAGCTAGTCGCCTCATCGACATCCTTTTTAGCCACATCAAGCGCATCAGTGGCCGTGCTTTGCTCCAACAAAAGCCGCATCTCTGCTTGATCAGCGCGAACGACAGCCTTGCACTGATCGATGAACTCTATCGCCAAATCTCGATCTTTTTGACGGTACGACCAAGGCTTTGTCTGAAGATCTGCTACCTCTTCGTCTAGTTTCTCTATGACTGAAGAACCACGCTTGAAATATTCGACGAAGGTAATTCCGTCTTCCTTTCGTGCGTTCAATTGCCTTTCCATCTGCAAGGCTGCGGCGCGAGTAGCATTGGCTGCAACGCTAGACTCTTGGTTGCCTTGGTATTTGGTCCAACCGAACCAGCCAGCGCCCGCAATTGCGATTGCGAAAAGGATTGATGCTAGAGCTTTCATCCATAAATTCTCTGTCTGAATATCATATGATGCTAACACTATGGCGCAGCGCCATCACCTCTAGGAGAAGGCCAGCGATGGTAAGTCGGCCATGGCAACCTCCTGGGCAGAGGATTCAGCGTAGGCCACCAGAGAGTTGCCCAGCACTGGCAAACCGGGCAACCGTTCAGTGGAGGGCGCATGTGATGATAAGAAGGTACCGCTTTAGCTGGTCGCCGTTGCCTTCCGAATCTCCTCAGCGATGATTGCGGTATCCGCCAAATCGCCTTTAACAGACATGACAGCAGCGTCTAGTGCGTCGATTTTGTCTGTGGCCACCTTAAGCTGTTTTTGGAGGTCCTTTACTTGGTAGTTCCCGTACACGATCAGTGCTACCAGTATGCCCATGATGAAACTCATAACACCTCCCTGTTTCGTAGTGGTTGCAAGAGTTCTTAGCCTTTGAGGCTAGCGAAAGCAAAGTGTAGGGCCTCAGGGGAGTGGGGCCAGAAACGAAAAGCCCCGCGGTGCGGGGCTAATTGTCAGTATACCTTGGTAACAAGGACTGCCTTGGGGACTAATGCTCCCTTGTTTGGGTCCTGCGTGTAAGTGACTGTTATATCTGCCTGAATGAACTGTTGCGATGTCGCTTTAGAGTAGTCCACACCACTGGCAAAGGACAAGGCAAGCTTCTTGTTGTTCGCAATGGACTGAATGCGAGCAACCCACCCAGAATGGTCGCTGTCACGATTCAGGGTTCTGATATCAATGGCAACATTCTGATAGCTGATGTCTTGATCACTGGCACTGAAGTCGATGCTATCAGGAGCGTCGCGGACGGCCTCTTTGCTGATCTTGAGATCACTGCTGGAGTCCTCCCCGGCATAGATCGCACCGCCATTCTGACCAGAGGCCGGCTTTACGAAATCAAGCGCCGCAGAAGCGATTTTCTTCCTGTCTCTTGAGAGGGCGGCATTTACAGCAGCTTCAAGTTGCTGCGGGGTGACATTGTAAAGGTCCTGCCCTGCAACCATGACCACGCTGTTATTCGCGCTAATAGATGGTGCGTTGGCCCCAGAAACCCTATCAACCAGAGCGATGGCGCTAGAGGCAACGACTACGAAGGCCGCAGCAGCAACACCACCAATGATCGTATAGCGAAGTCCTTTGCCCATTTTCGTAGTCTTCAGCCAGTCCTCGAATTTCTTCCTTTCTTCAGCCGTTAGAAATTTTAACGCTAATTCCAGGTATTCCTTAAGGCTTCCCGATTCAATTTTCGAGACCTTAAGGGAGCACGAATCCACCTTCGCGCCACTGATGGCCGTGAAAAACGCAGGGATACCGAGACTCATTCGATCAAGGGCGGAGAGAGCCTTGATTACATCTGGGATAGGTACTGGCTTCTTGGTGTCGTAGTAGAAGGCCAGCGGGAGGCTGACCTCCAAGTCGGTCGTCACTGCTCGTTTCCTTGTTCAGTTCGTTCAATCACGTTCTTTGCTATGCCGAAGTCTACTGTCCCATAATTCTGCGGTACTCCTGCTGGTACTGCTCGTAGGGGATCGACTTTTTCGCTAGCTCATCCAACTGCTGCTGTTGCCACTGTGCGCGAGACATTTCGCCGGTGGGCACGGAGGTTAGCTGGTTTGAGGCAGGTGCTAACGGCTCAGCAGAAGCAGCTTGAGCGCCGGCCGCTGAGACCTTCTTATTAAAGTCGACGGCCGAGGCCCAAGAGTCAGGCACGCATCCAAAAATATTGTTGCACCACAACTCAACTCTGATCTCGTAGCCTCCGCTGGGAATGGGCTCTTTGATCACGCGGGCAGCAAGAGCTGGTGAGTTAGGAAGGGGGTTGTACGTTTCGATGAAATCATCGTTGTAGGTCTGGATTTTGAACCCGGCGTTTCGCAGCACCCAGTTCCGGGCTGCTGACCATTTGAGTTCACAATCTCGAGCTTCGTGGCACTGCGGTACCGTGCGCAAGAACTCGCCTTTCAGGGCGCTGGATTGATTGTTGGCGCAGCCGCTGAGAATGGCCGCAAAAATGATGAGCACTGCTATACGCACGCTGACCTCCTTGTCGTCTCTGCAGTCATATTGCCACTACACCCCAGGCAGCGCTACGGCCGATCAAGGATCATGAGCACCAGGCTCAACAGATCTGCGCATGAAAATAGGTGGCGCGCCAGATCTCAGGAGTCTCACTTCAGGATATATACCGGTTTTCCGTACCCAGGTGATGCCGTCCTTCGTTTTGGCGCAGGCGGTTTAGAAATGTGCCTAGCCGCTAGCGCGGATTCCCATAATTGGAGAACCCACTCCTCGTATGCGTCTACGTTGTAGTACCAGCTACGATTGAACTTCACCATCAAATGCTCTGGTATGAGCTTTTTGCACCTGCGAGAGGCCAAGGCCTTCTTGGTTATCCCAAGATATTCCGCCATTTGCCACTCAGGCAGCATCGGGGGCTGGTGTGGCCGACCTTCTAGAATCTCCACGATTTCGCCGACGGTTGTCGTCAACGCGTTCAACTGTTCGTGGAGCTTCCTGGCCGCAACGGCTAACGGTTCTCTTGAAGACATGCGCAAATCCCCAGTTCACTGTCCCTCCGGTGTAGCACGATACCGAAGCGATGGGAGGAGCTTATGCCAATCGAATTTCTGACCCACGAGGAGGTATGCGAGCTCACCGGCGCTAGAACCAAGTCCGGCCAAATGCGCGTCTTGAAGCAGAACGGGATCAGGCACACCATCAAAATGAATGGGTGGCCCGCGGTGACCACTCACGCCGTAACAGGCGAGAGCAGCAAAGATCCAGCTGTGATCCCGTGGAAACCCAACAAGGCGTAATAATCACCCAGGAAGAGCGGCTGGATATCGCGAATAGCTGGTGTCCCGGAGAGGGGTCGAACCTGCCGCCTTGCACCCCATACAAGGTGTCACCCGCACAAATGTGAGTAGATTTGTGAGTAGATTACTGATAGCAGATAGCAAAGCCCTTGCAGAGCAATGCTTGTATGGAAAAGTTTGATTCCGTCCCTGGCACCAAGCCTTCCGAAAAGCCCCTGAAATCGCGAGATTTCAGGGGCTTTTTCATTTCTGATCCACACAAGTCACTCCCCCGAGGCGGGCATCTCGCACGAATCGTGTCGAATATTTGCCGACCTCCGCTGTCTACTAGCGCATAGCACGCCGATCTTTCAGAATCATTACACACCGGACGATTTTCACTCTTCAGTGAGATACCCTCTGGAATTCGATGTTTCGTAGCGGAGTCACTGTGCGCAAACTCATTAGTTGGTGGAATTCACGGGGCAACCTGGTTTCCCTGTCTGCCCTCTTCCTGCTGATCCCGCTGATCGGCCGCTACAGCCTGGGCTGGGGCACGCCGCTCGGCTATCTGTCCGATCTGGCCCTGGGCACGCTGCTCGTCATTGCCCTGCACAATCGACGACTATTCATTGCCATCCCGGTGATGCTGGTCTGGGCGCTGTCGGTCATCGGCACAGCCGAACTGGTCAGCGCCGTGGGCCGCATGCCCGCGCCGGAGGACCTGCACTTCCTCGCCGACCCCACTTTCGTCGCCAACTCCACCGAGGGCGGCGGCCTCAATCACCTGCACCTGGCGATCGTCGTCGGTGCTGCCATCCTCGCCTGCGCCCTGCTCTGGCGCCGCCGGGAAAAACCCCTGACGCGCTACGCCTACGTACTGCCGGCAGCACTGCTGGCTGGCCATTTCGGCGTGCAGTATTTCCAGCCCAGCGACGCGGAGATGTGGAAGCAATTCAACCTGCCGCACCAGCTCGTTTCCCGCGTGATCACCAGCGGCGAAATCGCCTACGCAGACTGGCGTGACGGCGATCGACCGGACCTCCAGCCGGACGTTACCGGCCTGACCCAGCACGATCTCAGCGGCGCCTCCCTGCTGGCGGGCCGCGGCCAGGCGAAGAACGTTCTGATCATCGCGATGGAAGGTATTCCCGGCGCCTATGTCGCCACCAATCGCGCGGCATTGAGCAGCAGCTACGAAGAATCGATGATGCCCAAGCTCAGCACCTGGGCCGAGCGGGCGATGACCACGCCGGACTACGTGGTGCACAGCCACCAGACCATCCGTGGCCTGTACGCGATGCTCTGCGGCGACTACAGCAAGCTGGACAACGGCACCCCGAAAGGCGTCGAACTGCTGGGCAACCCGACCCGCGCCGCCGAATGCCTGCCGGCGCAACTGCACCAGGCAGGCTTCAGCACCCACTTCCTGCAAGGCGCCGGTCTGCGCTTCATGGCGAAGGACAAGGTCATGCCCGCCATGGGCTTCGACAAGACCCTGGGCCGCGACTGGTTCAAGAAGAAGCCCTACCTGGAATTCGCCTGGGGCATGGACGACAAGGCCTTCTTCGAGGGAGCGCTGGACTATGTCGGCCAGCTGCGCCAGAAGAAGCAGCCGTGGATGCTGACCCTGCTCACCGTCGGCACCCACCAGCCCTACTCCGCTACCCCGGAATACCTGGCCAAGTACCCGACGCCGCGCCAGGCCGCGGTCGCCTACCTGGATGATGCGGTCGATGCGTTCCTCAAGGGCCTTGAAGAGAAAGGCGTCCTGAAGGACACCCTGGTGATCGTCACCTCCGACGAATCCCACGGCATCGACAACGTGCGCCTTGCCTCGGCGTGGGGCCTGAATCTGGTGCTCGCACCGGAACAGGCCGCGCTGCCACCGGTGAAGGCCGGCGTCTACGGCCACGTCGACCTGGAATCCTCGGTCCTCGATTACTTCGCCATCAAGGCGCCGCAGGATATCGCCGGCCGCTCGCTGTTCCGCGAATACAGCACCGGCCGAGAGATGGTGTCCTTCACCAACGGCATGCAGCGCTATCACGACGGCAAGGGCAACTTCACCGAGTGCGATTTCCAGCAGGTCTGCCGGCGCTACAAGAGTGACGGCTTCATCGCCGACACTGCCAAGTTCGAAGGTCGCTTCAGTGGCCGCGATGCGCGCCTGATGACCGCCCGCGCAGATATTCTCGACCAGTCGGTGACCAAGGCGCAGTCGGCCCGCGAATATCAGTTCGCGACCAAGGAGCGCATCCGCCTGAAGCCGCAGATCGAAAACGAGTACACCGACAACCTGATCGGCGCGCAGTACCTGGAGTTCCCGGCCAACACCCACACCACCGTGCGTCTGAAGATCCGTGCGATCCAGATGGACGCCAATGGGGCGAAAGTGACGCTCAAGACGCGCTCCTTCGAGAAACCGGTGCCCATCGAGATGCCGGAATTCCCGCTGGTGAAACGCAACCAGCCTCTGGAAGTGACCTTCGGCTTCGACAACGAGGAGGCGCGCAAGGCCTTCTCGTTCCACCTGCTGGCCGAAGGCAAGGGGATCATCGAGATCACCGACTTCCACGTGCTCACGCAGCCGCGCAAATCGACGATCAATGCCAGTGAAGCGGGAGGCAAGGCGCTGGCCGAGGCCAAGCCGCTACCGATCCCGCGCCTGTCCGGCCATCCCAACCTGATGGCCAGCCAACCGGCGGACTCCCAGGACGACATCACCCCGGCCGACGTCATCGAAGACCCGAACCCGCAATTGCGGCAGATGATGCAGTAACCGCAAGCAGGTTCAGCCCGTCAATGAAAAGCCCCTGAAACCTTCCGATTTCAGGGGCTTTTTCATTGAAGCCCAGTCAGCCAGAGCTTTCTCAGACAACCTGAGCGCTAGGCCTGCCTTCCAAATGCTTACCGATCTTGTAGAGCCGCTCCGCAGAGCACGCGAGGGACCGAAGCTCGTGGTACCGCTCCTTCGTCCCCGCCTGACTGCCGAAACCACCTGATAGACGCCATTCTTCCGGCTCCCTGCCCAACAAGGTCCGGTAGGCCTCCACTACAAATTCCTCATACTTACGCATTTCCAGCAGGTGCGACCAATCCTCGACCTTCTTCGCACGCGTGGAGATCAACCATCCGTCTTCGATGGCGAAGCCCGTATCCTGCAATCCGACGGCAGTCAGATAAACGCGCAGAGTGACTTCGGTAAAGCCGTTGAAATGCCAGTCTCCGGGATGAACCTGATTTCCGAACAGGCACATCTTCCAGTTATGGATCGTCTCGAAATCATTGGCCTTACGCATGATGTCGATGATCCCGAATATCCAGGAAGTCTGAACGAACAACTCACCGTCGGGGCGCAGAAGCGAGGCCCAATCGAACAGCGCAGTCATGGTATGGGCTCGCGGAATGTGCTCGAGCACATCCTTGGCATGCACTTCGATGAAGTGATTGCGCGGCAGTGCATACAGATCGTTGTCCTCAACCAGGATGTCCGGGTTGCACGCCGGATCGCAATCCAGGTTCAGGTATCCCTCAAGCTTGTTATGCCCGCAGCCAATGTTGATCTTTGCCCCGAAGGCATCTGAGCTACGCTCACTCCTTCCGATTAGAGATCGGATATTGGAAATCATCTTGCGCCCCCCTGTGCATTGAGCTTACGTTTTGCTCGATTGACCTTAGACCAATTCCAGGCTTTCACCTCAACTACGATCTTGCGTTCCAGCCATCGGACGAATGGACGGAAAAATAGACAGCCTCCCTCCCTGCTTGCACCATGCGTAAAACCTGACAACTAACGTGCAGTCCGCTTCATTCAGCAATCGATCTACCTGTTGTTATCGCCCGTCGAACAAAGGAAGAGCATCGACCCATGAAGACGCTTCTGAACAAGCTGTTGGCAAGACCAGAAATCAATCCACAGACAGCACCTGCCCCCCCGAGTCGCTCAGCTGCGGCCGTGGCCGCGCGGGATCAACTGGTCAATGACTTCTTCGGTGGATGGGAGCTGGAGGACATTGAAGTCCTGCAACGTTACAGATATGAAGGCGCCAGCAGTGCCGGACATGGCGAAATCCTCGACTGGTTGGGAATTCGGACCGACATCGATTTCCACGCCTGGCTTCCACGCCCCGCATCCGGCCCCTTGTCCATTCGCGACCTGCCAGTCCCGGACGATCAGGTTCACGCTGAAACCATCGAATACATAGGCCTCATCTGCAGCCTGGAGCGCGCTGCGCGATCCGGACATCACCGCTTCGTCGCCGTGGAGCTTGGCGCTTCCTATGCGCCCTGGGCAGTTGCTGCAGGGGTAATGGCGCTCCGCAAAGGATTCGGCGAAGTGAGCCTGGTCGCGGTAGAGGCGAACCGAAACTCTGTCCCCAAAATCACGAGGCACGCGAAGCTCAACGGTTTGCTGGACGTCAGCAACGTCGACTTGCGCGCCATCCATGGCGCTGTGCATGTGCGTGATGAGCCCGTTTACTTCCCCAAGATCGACACCAGTCACGACAACGGGGCGCAGCTGACACTCGAACCCGAGGCTCAGGACTATCGGGGACTGGCTTACGAATACGAGGAAGTGCCCGGCCTATCACTGCCGACCCTATGCGCCGATATCCCCCGCATCGACTTTCTGCACATGGACTTGCAAGGTGCCGAAGAAGCCCTGTTACAGGACGCGGACTTCCTGCGACTGCTGGATGAGCGCGTTACCACGCTGTTCATCGCCACCCAATCACGCCTGATCGAAGGCCTTGCCCTGAAGGCCCTCTCCGCCATGAATTGGCAGCTCTACCGGGAGCGCCCGACGGTTTATCAGCAGAACGACCGTACGCCTGACGTTAATGGCTGGACGCTACGTGACGGTGGACAGATCTGGTTCAACGACAAGCCACGGGGCTAGTCGTAGGCAACCCTGAGGCAGAAGCCACGGCACATTCCCCACGCCGGCGAAATTATCACCGCCCACCGGCGGCCGCGCAGGCCGCCGGTCTTTTCCCTGCTGGCGGAAGCTGGCACTATCCCGCCCCCGCGCCAACCGGCGATGCCCTCTTCCGGCCCGGCTAATTCAGCCCAGGCGACAACGCCGAGCGGCAATGCGACAACTTGCCACTATCGCCGACGACCGCGGCAGAAGGGCGCTTGGCGCACCTCGGAGCGCGTGTTAGCTTCCCCCTCGCCAGGATGGCCCCGATTCTGCAGTGACATGCTGCGAAAGCGTCCGAATAACAATAGAGGAGCCCCATATGGCCACGGCCATGCCCGCACTGGAAATCCGTAACCTGCACAAACGTTACGGAGACCTGGAGGTGCTCAAAGGCATTTCCCTGACCGCCCGCGACGGCGATGTGATTTCCATCCTCGGCTCCTCCGGTTCCGGTAAATCCACGTTCCTGCGCTGCATCAACCTGCTGGAAAACCCGCATCAGGGCCAGATTCTGGTCGCCGGCGAAGAGCTCAAGCTGAAGAAGTCGAAAGACGGATCGCTGGTCGCCGCCGACAACAAGCAGATCAACCGCATGCGCAGCGAGTTGGGCTTCGTCTTCCAGAACTTCAACCTCTGGCCGCACCTGAGCATCCTCGACAACATCATCGAGGCGCCGCGCCGTGTGCTGGGCAAGACCAAGGCCGAAGCCATCGAGATCGCCGAAGCGCTGCTGGCCAAGGTCGGCATCTCCGACAAGCGTCACAGCTATCCGGCCCAACTCTCCGGCGGTCAGCAGCAGCGCGCCGCCATCGCTCGCACCCTGGCGATGCAGCCCAAGGTGATCCTCTTCGACGAGCCGACTTCCGCGCTGGACCCGGAAATGGTCCAGGAAGTGCTTAACGTTATCCGCAAGCTCGCCGAGGAAGGCCGCACGATGTTGCTGGTCACCCACGAGATGAACTTTGCCCGCCAGGTTTCCAGCGAGGTGGTGTTCCTCCACCAGGGCCTGGTAGAAGAGCAGGGACCGCCGCAGCAGGTATTTGACAACCCGCAATCGGCACGCTGTAAACAATTCATGTCCAGCCACCGCTAACGGAGCATCACTGCATGAAGAACTATAAGAAGATCGTTCTGGCTATCGCGGCCACCCTGGCACTGGGGAGCAATGCCATCGCCGCGGACAAACTGCGCATCGGTACCGAAGGCGCCTACCCGCCCTTCAACGGCATCGACGCCAGCGGCCAGGTCGTCGGCTTCGACCTCGACATCGGCAAGGCGCTGTGCGCCAAGATGAAGACCGAGTGTGAAGTCGTGACCTCGGACTGGGACGGCATCATTCCGGCCCTGAACGCCAAGAAGTTCGACTTCATCGTCGCGTCCATGTCGATCACCGACGAGCGCAAGCAGGCGGTTGATTTCACCAATCCCTACTACACCAACAAGCTGCAGTTCGTGGCGCCCAAGTCCACCGACTTCAAGACCGACAAGGGCTACCTGAAAGGCAAGGTGATCGGTGCGCAGCGCGCGACCATCGCCGGTACCTGGCTTGAGGACAATATGTCCGATGTCGTCACCATCAAGCTGTACGACACCCAGGAAAACGCCTACCTCGACCTGTCCTCGGGCCGCCTCGACGGCGTGCTGGCCGACAAGTTCGTGCAGTACGACTGGCTGAAGAGCGACGCCGGCAAGGACTTCGAGTTCAAGGGCGAGCCGGTGTTCGACAATGACAAGATCGGCATCGCCGTGCGCAAGGGCGACCCGCTGCGTGAGAAGCTGAACGCCGCTCTGAAGGAAATCGTCGACGACGGTACCTACAAGAAGATCAACGACAAGTACTTCCCCTTCAGCATCTATTGATGCACGTGCCGCGTCGCCCCGCCGGGGCGGCGCGCGCCTTCAGGCGTGACTCCCCATGATTTTCGACCTGCACGGCTTCGGCGACCAGTTGATCGCCGGCACCTGGATGACGCTCAAGCTTTCGCTCGCCTCAGTCTGCGTGGGACTGGTCCTGGGCCTGCTGGGCGCCGTCGCCAAGACTTCGAAGAATGCCTTCCTGCGCATGCTCGGCGGCTTCTATACCACCGTGGTGCGAGGCATCCCCGAGACTCTCTGGGTACTGATGATCTACTTCGGTACCGTGACCGGGCTCAACGCCCTGGGCGGCCTGTTCGGGCATCCCGACCTCGCCCTCTCGCCCTTCGCCGCCGGGACCTGCGCACTGGGCCTGTGCTTTGGTGCCTACGCCACGGAAGTGTTCCGCGGCGCGCTGCTGGCAATCCCCAAGGGACACCGTGAAGCCGGCCAGGCGCTGGGACTGTCGGCCCCGCGCATCTTCTGGCGGGTCGTGCTGCCGCAGGTGTGGCGCGTGGCACTGCCGGGCCTGGGCAACCTCTACCTGATCCTGCTGAAGGACACCGCCCTGGTCTCGCTCATCAGCCTTGACGAAATCATGCGCAAGGCCGGCGTCGCTTCCAATGCGACCAAGGAGCCTTTCACCTTCTATATGGTTGCCGCACTGATCTATCTGGGTCTGACCATCTTCATCATGGCCGCCCTGCACTTCCTGGAACGCCGTGCCGGCCAGGGCTTCGTGAGGAATGAGCTATGACCGACATGGAACTGATCCTCAAGTGGCTGCCCAAAATGCTGCAGGGCGCACAGCTGACCCTGGAGCTGCTGGCCATCGCGGTGGTCGCCGGGCTGATCCTCGCGCTGCCGCTGGGCATTGCCCGCGCCTCCCGCCATTGGTACGTGCGCGCGGTGCCCTACACCTATGTCTTCTTCTTCCGCGGCACCCCGCTGCTGTTGCAGCTGGCACTGGTCTACTACGGCCTGGCGCAGTTCGAAGCGGTGCGCAAGAGTGTGCTCTGGCCCTATCTGCGTGACCCTTACTGGTGCGCACTGCTGACCATGACGCTGCACACCGCCGCCTACATCGCGGAAATCCTCCGGGGCGCCATCCATGCCATTCCGGTCGGCGAAGTGGAAGCTGCCCGTGCGCTGGGCATGTCGCGGCGCCAGGCGCTGTTCCACATCATCCTGCCGCGCGCCGCGCGCATCGCCCTGCCCGCTTACAGCAACGAGGTCATCCTCATGCTCAAGGCGAGCGCCGTGGTGTATACGGTGACGCTGTACGACCTGATGGGCATGTCGAAGACCATCGCCGCGCGTACCTACGAGTACATGCTGTTCTTCTGTTACGCCGGGGTCTTCTACCTGGTCATCACGCTGGTGCTGACTCGCATCTTCCGCCTGGTCGAACGCTGGCTGCGCGTCGACATGATGCAAGGCCGCTGACCGGCGGCCCCACTCGGCCACGGGGTCGCTATAATGCGCGCCCCGTGGTTTCTCCCCGCTCCGCATCGTGCAGTATTCCAACGACGCATCCCTGACCGACTCCGCTCTCCTTCAGCGCTTCCAGGCGCTGGACGGCTTCTTGCTGGAGCACCGATCGCTGTGGACTCCGAAGCCGTTCACGCAACTGGAACTGCCCTGGGAGAAAGACCTGCCCGAGCTGGCCGCGTGGCTGAGGCAACGCACGATCGAAGATGCCGATGCGGTGCACAATTCGCCCGAGCTGCTCCAGGCGCCAGCCCCCTTTCCCGACATCGCCGCTCGGGCCGCGGAGCTGTCGCTCATCGACGCCTTGCCCGCGCGCCCGCTGGGCAAATTACCGAATCAACTGACCGTCGATGTGCCAGGCCGCAAGTGGCAGCAGATCGAAGCGTTCGCCAGCTCCCTGAGCTTCGCGCAGCCTCCGCGTCAGTGGCTCGACTGGTGCGCCGGCAAGGGCCATCTGGGGCGCCTACTGGCGCGAGACGGCAAGCCGCTGTTGAGCCTGGATTTCGACCTGGCCCTGGTACAGGAAGGACAGCGCCTGAGCGATCGCCTGCACCTCGACGCCACGCATCGCCAGCAGGACGTCCTCGCGCCCGGCACAGGCGTGCACCTGAACGGTGAACACACCGCTATCGCCCTGCACGCCTGCGGCGATCTGCATGTTCGCCTGTTGCAACAGGCCAGCCAGCGCGGCTGCCGGCAACTGGCGATCGCGCCGTGCTGCTACAACCGCATCGATGGTGAAACCTACTCCCCGCTCTCGCATGCGGCCCGGTCCGCCAAACTCTCCCTGTCGAAGGAAGACCTGCGCCTGCCACTGATCGAAACCGTCACCGCTGGCGCCCGCGTGCGTCGGCAACGGGATGCATCGATGGCGCGGCGCCTGGCTTTCGATCTGCTGCAACGGACCATTCGCGGCAGCAACGACTACCTCTCGGTTCCGCCAGTGCCCCCGACCTGGCTCGCGAAGCCGTTTGCCGATTACTGCCGGGAGCTTGCTGCGCTCAAGGGCATCGAGGTGCCTGCGGCGACCGATTGGGCAGCCCTGGAAGCCGCCGGCTGGCAGCGCCTGGCCGAGGTCAGGAACCTCGAACTGGTGCGTGGCCTGTTCCGCAGGCCAATGGAGTTGTGGCTGCTCCTCGACCGCGCCCTGTTCCTCGCTGAACAGGGCTACAGCGTCTCGCTCGGCAGCTTCTGCCCGCCCCAGACGACGCCACGCAACCTGTTGTTGCTGGCCGAACGCACCTGAGACGGGCGTTCCAGAGATTCACCCACAGCACCTGTGGATAACTCTGTTCGTAACCCCGGAAAAAATCGCCATCCGCGTCCTTCCAGACCGCTTTCCAGCGAACTGATCACTTTTTGTACAGAATCAATAAATCCTTTAAATACATATAGTTAGACGATCATGTGACGGATCGCACAGCTCATATGCGATTTGCGCCCAAAAGTCGCGCCCATTGTGCATAAAAGGTCGCCGTCAGCGGCCAAAGCGGCCGCTGTATGTTCCCATTCAAGCTCCAATAGTGCTTCGTCGAACGGATTGTTGCGCATTCGCGACAATAGAGCCTTGTCAATCGCTGCCTAGGCAGTATCATTTCGAAACATTTCACTGCCTAAGCAGCTATCTGTTTTGACATGAATCACTACGACGTCGCGGACTTTCCGTTCAAAGGCTCCATCGGCCAGTTGCTGGGCGCCACCGCCATCCTCAAGGATCGCCTGCTGGACAAGCACCTGGCGCACCTGGACATCACCGCCGCGCAGTTCAAGGTGCTGTTCTTCATCGGCAACGACCGCGCCAACACACCAGCCGAGCTATGCCGCGAACTCTCCATCGATAGCGGCTCCATGACCCGCATGCTCGATCGCCTCTCGCGCAAGGACCTGCTGGTCCGCCAGCCCTGCCCCAATGATCGACGCAGCGTACGACTGAGCCTCAGCGACGCCGGTCAGGCAGTGAACGACGAGGCGCCGCGCATCGCTGCCGCCGCGATGAACGAACTGGTTGGCGGCCTCTCCAGCGAAGAGCTGCACACCCTCACCGGGTTGCTCGACAAGATCCTGAGCGCCCACGGCGCCGCGCCCAGTTGCGCGGCGCAGGAGAAATGACGATGAACCACCTTCGCATCGCCTTGCTGCCGGCTGCCGTGCTTGCCACCGTGCTGGGGCTGGCCGGCTGCGTGAGCTCTTCCGGACTCACCAGCAGCGGCAAGGCCGTCGACCCGGCGAGCCTGAAGGCTGGCGTCAGCCTCGACGGCGTACCGCTATCGCCCGCCACCTGGCCCAGCGAACGCTGGTGGACCAGCCTTGGCGACTCGCAACTCGACGGCCTGATCGACGAGGCCCTGCGCGGCACGCCGGACCTCGACATCGCCACCGCCCGAGCCCGCCAAGCCTCCGCCGCCGCCCAGGCGCAGGACGCCGAGCGCATGCCCAGCGTGAAAGGCACCGCCAGCTATGCCGGCATCCGCGCCCCGGAAAGCGTCCTGCCAGCCCCGACCGGCGGCCGCTATTCGGCGGTGAAGTACCTGTCGGCGAGCTTCAGTTACGACCTTGACCTCTGGGGCGGCCAGCGCGATGCCTGGGAAGCCGCCCTCGGCCAGGCCAACGCCGCCGAAGTCGACCGCCAGGCCGCGTCGATCACGCTTTCCACCAATGTCGCCCGCGCCTACAGCGAACTCGCCCACGCCTTCGTCGTGCGCGACCTGGCCCGCGACGAGCTGGATCGCTCCCAGCACCTTTTCCAGCTCAGCCAGAAGCGCATGGACGCGGGTCTCGACAGCAAGGTCCAGTTGCAACAGACGCAAACCCAGGTCGCCAGCGCCAAGCAACAGCTGGCCGCAGCGGAGCAGGACATCGCCAGCGATCGTATCGCGCTCGCCGTACTGCTCGGCCAAGGGCCCGACCGTGGCCTGGAGCTGCAGCGCCCGCAAGGGCTCAAGCCCGGCGCACTGGGCCTGCCATCCAATCTGCCGGCAGAGCTGTTGGGCCGTCGGCCGGATATCGTCGCCGCGCGCTGGCGAGTCGAGGCTGCCTCGAAGAGCATCGATTCGGCGAAGACCGAGTTCTATCCCAATCTTAACCTGGGGGCGATGGTCGGCCTGGCCGCCTTGCACACCAGCGATGTGCTGAAGGCACCGAGCCGCTTCTTCCAGATCGCTCCGGCGATTTCCTTGCCGATCTTCGACGGCGGCCGGCTGCGCGCAAACCTTGCCAGCAAGGATGCCGACTACGACCTGGCTGTCGCCCAGTACAACAAGACCCTGGTCAACGCCCTGGGCGAGGTTACCGATGATCTCGGCAAGCTGCGCTCGCTGGAACAGCAGATCGATGACCAGCGCGATGCCCGTGATATCGCCAAATCCAACTTCGACCTGGCCATGCGCCGATACGGCGAAGGCGTCGGCAACTACCTCGACGCCCTCAGCGTGCAGCAGCAACTGCTCGTCGCCGAGCGCCAACTGGCCGGCCTGGACGCCCAGCGCATCGATCTCTCGGTGCAACTGATCCAGGCCCTGGGCGGTGGCTACCAGCCCGACACCACTTCCACTCCAGCCCCGCTCGCCCAGGCGAACGCGGCCGCCGCGCATTGAACGAGGCACCGACATGAGCACCGCAACGCAAGAAACCCCCACCAGCAATCCCAAGCGCAAGCGCTGGTTGCTGATCCTGCTCGCCGTCGTCGTGCTGGCCGGCATCGCCGCCGCGGCTTGGGAATTCCTCTACGGCCGCTGGCACGAAGATACCGACGACGCCTACGTGAACGGCAACATCGTGCAGATCACTCCGCAGATCACCGGCACTGTGGTGAGCATCGGCGCCGATGACGGCGACCTGGTGCACAAGGGCCAGGTACTGGTGAAGTTCGACCCCAGCGATGCCGACATCGCCCTGCAACAGGCCGAAGCCAACCTCGCGCGCACCGTGCGCCAGGTGCGCGGCCTGTTCAGCAATGTCGATGGTTACAAGGCCGATGTGGCGGCGAAGAAAGTCGCACTGACCAAGGCCGAGGCGGACTTCAAGCGCCGCCAACACCTGGCCACCGACGGCGCCATTTCCCAGGAAGAACTGGCCCACGCCCGCGACGCCCTGGACACCGCGCGCAGCTCGCTGACCACCTCCGAGCAGCAACTGGACACCAACCGCGCCCTGGTGGACGACACCGTGATCGCTTCCCACCCCGATGTGAAAGCCGCCGCCGCCAAGCTGCGCCAGGCCTATCTGGATGATGCCCGCGCCGTGATCATCGCGCCGGTCACCGGCTACGTCGCCAAGCGCACCGTACAGGTCGGCCAGCGCGTGCAGCCGGGCGCCGCGCTGATGGCGGTGATCCCCCTGGACCAGGTGTGGATCGACGCCAACTTCAAGGAAACCCAGCTCAAGCACATGCGCATCGGCCAGCCGGTGGAGATCCGCTCGGACCTCTACGGCAGCGAAGTGAAGTACTCCGGCACCGTCGACAGCCTCGGCGTCGGCACCGGCAGCGCCTTCTCGCTGCTGCCGGCGCAGAACGCCACCGGCAACTGGATCAAGATCGTCCAGCGCGTGCCCGTGCGCATCCGCGTCAACGCCGAGGAGCTGGCGAAGAACCCGCTGCGTATCGGTCTGTCCATGGACGTCAACGTCAGCCTGCACGACCAGAGCGGTCCCGCCCTGGCCCAGCAGGCGCCGCATGAAGCGGTGTTCTCCACCGACATCTACCAGGAGCAACTGGCTTCCGCGGACCAGCTGATCGAGAAGCTGATCCAGGCCAACCTGGCCGACGCCAACCACCGTACCGCGCTGCGCTGATCCGGCCGCCGCCATGAGCCAGCAGAACAGCAGCAGTTTCAGCCCACCCAGCCTGGTGATGGCCACTATCGGCCTGTCGCTGGCGACCTTCATGCAGGTGCTGGACACCACCATCGCCAACGTCGCGCTGCCGACCATCTCCGGCAACCTCGGGGTGAGCTCCGAGCAGGGCACGTGGGTCATCACCTCCTTCGCAGTGAGCAACGCCATCGCCCTGCCGCTGACCGGTTGGCTCAGTCGAAAGGTCGGCGAGGTGCGGCTGTTCATCGCCGCCACGCTGCTCTTCGTGATCGCCTCGTTCCTCTGCGGCGTGGCGCAGCAGATGGGCATGCTGGTGGGCTTTCGCGCGCTGCAAGGTTTCGTCGCCGGGCCGCTCTATCCGATCACCCAGACCCTGCTGATCTCCATCTATCCACCGGCAAAACGGGGGATGGCACTGGCACTCCTGGCGATGGTCACGGTTGTTGCGCCCATTGCCGGACCCATCCTCGGCGGCTGGATCACCGACAGCTACAGCTGGCCGTGGATCTTCTTCATCAACGTGCCCATCGGCCTGTTCGCCGCCATGGTGGTCTACCAGCAATTGCGCGCCCGGCCCGTGGTGATCAAACACGCGCCGATGGACTACATGGGCCTGGCGATGCTGGTGATCGGCGTCGGCGCGCTGCAGATCGTGCTCGACAAGGGCAATGACCTGGACTGGTTCGAATCCAGCTTCATCATCGGCGGCACCGTGCTTGCGGTCATCGCCCTGGCGGTGTTCGTAATCTGGGAACTGACCGACCGGCACCCAATCGTCAATCTGCGACTGTTCGTGCACCGTAACTTCACCATCGGAACCCTGGCCCTGGTCGGCGGCTACGCAGGCTTCTTCGGCATGAACCTGCTGCTGCCGCAGTGGCTGCAGACCCAGATGGGTTACACCGCTACCTGGGCGGGCCTGGCGGCCGCTCCAATCGGCATCCTGCCGGTATTCCTGTCGCCGCTCGTCGGACGCTACGCGAACAATTTCGATCTTCGCCTGCTCGCCGGCCTCGCATTCCTGGCCATGGCGGCGACCTGTTTCATGCGCGCGGACTTCACCACCGACGTCGACTACACGCACATCGCCCTGGTGCAACTGTTCATGGGGCTGGGGGTGGCATTCTTCTTCATGCCGATCCTGAGCATCCTGCTCTCGGACCTGCCACCGGACCAGATCGCCGACGGCTCGGGCCTGGCGACTTTCCTGCGGACCCTGGCCGGCAGCTTCGCCGCGTCCCTGACGACCTGGATCTGGAACCGTCGCGCCACCATGCATCATGCCTACCTGACCGAGAACCTCAGCCAATACGACCCGGCCACCCGCGCTGCAGTCGAACAGCTGGGAGGCCCTGGCCAACACAGCGCCGCGCTGCTGGAGCGCATGGTGGAAAGCCAGGCCTACATGATCAGCACCATCGACTACTTCACCCTGCTGGGCTGGCTGTTCCTCGCCATGCTGGTGATCATCTGCCTGGCCAAGCCGCCCTTCGGCGCCAAGCCGGGCGCAGCCGCCGCTGGCGGGCACTGAGCAGGTACTGCATCACACTGTAAAATCAGAGGTTTACACCTCAAGCGGCGTCGCTATAATGGCCACCCTCCTTGCCGGTATAGCTCAGCTGGTAGAGCAACTGACTTGTAATCAGTAGGTCCCGGGTTCGACTCCTGGTGCCGGCACCATCAGACTCCAACACAAAGGCCCGCCTCGCAGCGGGCCTTTGTGTGTCTGCTCCCTCAAAAGTCAGCTCCAGCACCGTTGCTCCATCCGACGGCTGAAATTGACTTCCCTTCGCTTTGCAGTAACGCTGATTTCTTATACCGGTCTTACGCCGGTTGTCAGCTCGAGTGAACGAATCTACTGTCAGAAAGTCGAAACCCAGATGATGTGTGTGGGCCCGATTTCTATTCCCCAGATACTATGCGGCAAGCCGCTCATAAGGTAATTTTCGCACGCGCTGGCTAACCCGCCCTTTTCCAAGGTCCGGATTCTCTCTGCGTGGCTGTGTAGGACGAAACTTGCAAAGGACCTTTGATTGATGTTGATCCCAGTGATCATTTGTGGCGGCGCAGGAAGCCGGTTGTGGCCCGTTTCCCGTGAGGCCCACCCCAAGCCGTTCATGCCCCTTCCCGATGGGCAGAACCTGCTGCAGAAGACCTTGCTGCGTGCGCTCGCCCTGGGTGACATCTCCGAAGTAATGACAGTCACCAACCGTGAACTGTTCTTCAAGACCGAGGATGAGTACCGCGCCCTGAAAGCCAAGCCCGGCTGCTTGAGCTACGTCCTGGAGCCCTTCGGCCGAAACACCGCCGCCGCCGTCCTTTCGGCCGCACTGCAACTCGAACAGGCTCACGGGGCCGACGCCCTGATGCTGGTACTTCCGGCCGACCACCTGATCCAGCACACCGATGCATTCGCCGAAGCGGTCAGCAACGCTGCCAAGCTGGCCGCCGCGGGCTGGCTGGTCACCTTCGGCATCCAGCCGCAGTACCCCGAAACCGGCTTCGGCTACATAGAAAGCGACACCCAACCGCTGGATGGCGGACTGAAGGTCAAGCGTTTCGTCGAGAAGCCAAGCCTGGAAAAGGCGCAGGAATACCTGGCCGCCGGCAACTACTTCTGGAACTCGGGGATGTTCTGCTTCCGCGTAGGCACCCTGATCGAAGAAATGAAGGTCCTGGCACCCGAAGTCCATGAAGCCGTTGCCCGGACCATCGCCCAGTCGCGTCTCACCGAAGCGGCTGCGCATCGCTGCCTGTCCCTGGATGCCGACGTGTTTGCCCAGGTACCCGACATTTCCATCGACTATGCCTTGATGGAGCGCTCCTCCAAGGTTGCTACCGTGCCGTGCAATCTCGGCTGGAGCGACATCGGCTCGTGGAACGCCTTGAGCGAACTGACCGCAGAAGATGCTAACGGGAACCGCTGCGAAGGCGAGGTGCTCTCCCACGGCGCCCACAACAACTATGTGCACAGTCCTGAACGGCTGGCAGCGCTGGTTGGCGTGCAGAACCTGATCGTCGTCGACACCCCGGATGCCCTGCTGATTGCTCATAAAGAGCACACCCAGGACGTCAAACAGATCGTCGCCCAACTGAAGAAGAAGGGGCACAGCGCACATCTGCTGCATCGCACCGTGCACCGTCCCTGGGGTACCTATACCACCCTGGAAGAAGGACATCGCTTCAAGATCAAGCGCATCGTGGTCAAGCCGGGCGCTTCGCTTTCGCTACAGATGCACCATCACCGCAGCGAGCACTGGATCGTCGTGACCGGCATGGCACGGGTCGTCAACGGTGAAACCTGCATGATGCTCAACAGCAACGAATCGACCTTCATTCCAGCCGGCCACAGGCACCGCCTGGAGAACCCGGGCGTCATCGATCTGGTCCTCATCGAGGTGCAGAGCGGTGATTATCTGGGTGAGGATGATATCGTGCGCTTCGAAGACAACTACGGTCGCACATGAATCAGCGACGTTATGACCGTCGGTGATTAACGTTTCACCCTCTCCACGCATAGACTCGCCCCGCCGGAACAATCCTGCGGGGCGCATTTATGAGTAGAGCTTCTGGTATACCAATGTTCTCGAACCTGAAAGCCATCTATCAGTACCGCGGTTTCGTTCTGGGAAGCATCAAGCGCGAATTCCAGTCCCGTTACCGCCGCAGCATGCTTGGCGCGCTATGGCTGATTCTGCAGCCCTTGGCGATGATCCTGATCTATACGCTGGTCTTCTCGCAGATCATGCGCGCCAAGCTTCCCGGCGTCGACAATGCGTATGCATACAGCATCTACCTGTGCGCGGGCAGCCTCACGTGGGGCCTCTTCGCGGAGATGATCGGCCGGGCGCAGGGCGTGTTCATCGAAAACGCCAACATGCTGAAAAAGCTGAGCTTTCCGAGGATATGCCTGCCGGTCATCATCTCGTTATCCGCTTTGCTCAACTTCGCCATCATCTTTTCGATTTTCCTGCTGTTCCTGGTCGTGACGAACAGCTTCCCTGGCACGGTATTCATTGCCGTGCTCCCGCTGCTGATCCTGCAGACAGCGTTCGCTCTGGGACTGGGGATGGTCCTGGGTGTGCTGAACGTGTTCTTCCGTGATGTGGGCCAGTTCATGGGGATTTTTCTGCAGTTCTGGTTCTGGTTCACACCGATCGTCTATCCACTAGCGATCATCCCGTCGTGGGCCCACGAATACATGCTGATGAATCCGATGGCGGATATCGTGATCGCCTACCAGGCAGTTCTGGTCCAGCACCAATGGCCTGAGTGGCACACCCTCTGGCCCGTAGTAGCCATCAGCGTCGTCACACTCATGCTCGGGCTGTACCTGTTCCGTAAACATTCCGCAGACATGGTGGACGAGCTGTAATGGGCAGTATCCAAGTCAAGGGCCTGGGCAAGGCGTACAAGCAGTACCACTCGCGCTTCGACCGCCTCAAGGAATGGCTTTCTCCCACCTCGCGACCACATCACACGCTGAAATGGATTCTTCAGGACATCAATTTCAGCGTTAACCCGGGCGAGGCCGTCGGCATCATCGGCATCAACGGTGCCGGCAAGAGTACGCTGCTCAAGCTCATCACCGGCACGGCACACTGCACCACTGGCGAAGTCCGCATGACTGGCCGGGTAGCAGCGATGCTCGAGTTGGGCATGGGATTCCATCCGGAGTTCACGGGACGTCAGAACGTCTACATGGCGGGCCAGTTACTCGGCCTGAGCAATGAGCAGATCAGCGAGCTGATGCCCTCCATCGAGGATTTCGCCGAAATTGGCGAATACGTCGATCAGCCCGTGCGCGTGTATTCCAGCGGCATGCAGGTGCGACTCGCATTCGCCGTCGCAACCGCCATCCGCCCCGACATCCTCATCGTGGATGAGGCGTTGTCCGTGGGAGACGCCTATTTCCAGCACAAGAGTTTCGAGCGGATTCGTGAATTCCGTAAATCCGGAACGACGCTGCTGCTGGTATCTCACGACAAGCAGGCAATCCAGAGCATCTGTGACCGAGCCATTCTGTTGAACAAGGGCTCCATTGCACTCGAGGGTGATCCGGAATCGGTCATGGATTACTACAATGCCATGCTTGCCGACCGCCAGAACCAGCAGCTTCGCCAGGATCTCACCGAGGACGGCAGAGTCCAGACGATCTCGGGTACCGGCGAGGCGTCGGTGGAGGGCATCGAGCTCCTCGACCAGCAAGGCAACCGCATTGAGTTCGTGGATGTCGGCCAGGTCGTCACTTTGCGCGTTCAGGCGAAGGTCCACCGCCAAGTGGAGCGTCTGGTCCTGGGTTACGGCATCAAGGACCGTCTCGGCCAGGTCATGTACGGGACCAATACCGACCTGAAGAAGCAAGTCATCGAACATCCCGAGGTGGGCACCACCTACCAGTTCGATATAAGTTTCCCGGCCAATCTCGGGCAAGGCAGCTATTCGGTCCAGACAGCGTTAGTGAGCACCGATACGCATCTGGTCAACAACTATGAATGGCGCGATCTGGCCTTGGTATTCAATATCGTCAACATCAATAAAGAGCCTTTCGCCGGCTGCTCCTGGCTGGACCCAAGAATCGAGATTTCCCAGGTATGAAGTTCGTTTCCTTCGCGCAGAACTATGAAGATGTCATGTTGTGGCGTGCACTCAAACATGTCGAAAACGGCTTCTACGTAGATGTCGGCGCGTTCTCACCGGATCACGATTCCGTAACCAAAGCCTTCTACATGGCGGGCTGGTCAGGTATCAACATCGAGCCAAATCCGGCATTCGCGCTGCCTTACCAGGTCAACCGGCCGCGCGACATTCTGGTGACCGACGCGGTGTCCGACACCGCCGGTGAACAGGATATTTTCATCATTCCCAGCACCGGCCTGACGTCGATGGATCAGGAAGTCGCCGAGCATCATGCGGACGTTGGCTGGAAAGTGGAGCCCGTCAAGGTCCGCGTCCGGACACTCGCCGAGATACTGGAAGAGCACGCCCCGCAGCGAGATATCCACTTCCTGAAGATCGACGTGGAAGGCCTGGAAGAGAACGTCATTCGGGGTAACGACTGGGATCGCTTTCGCCCTTGGTTACTGGTAGTCGAAGCGACATTCCCCATGAGCCAGATCGAGTCCCATGCCGACTGGGAGCCATTGGTTCTGAGCGCCGGGTACCAGTTCGTCTATGCCGACGGCCTCAATCGCTTCTACGTCGCAGACAACCATCCGGAGCTCAAAGCGGCCTTCAAGTACCCGCCGAATGTATTCGACAACTTCGTCCGCTACGAACTTGTCGCGGAGCAGGAACGAGCCGACCGCACCCAGGAAGAAGTGCTCAGCCTGAGTCAGGGCATCGATCAGATGCGCGGCGAAGCTGGTTTGCTCAACGAACGCATCGAGATCTTGAATGCGCAGTTGGCGCACACCCGCGCTGAACTCAAGAGCAGCCAGTCAGAGCGCACGGTACTGGACACTCAGCGCCAGACCCTTTCTGACCAGTTACACGCAGTGATCCACTCAAGATCCTGGCGAATCACGCGCCCCTTACGCGCTATTACGAACTTGCTCGGCCAGCGCCATTGAAGGTGAAATCCATTTCATGAAGAAGACAGCACTTCTCCTCAGTACATACCCCTTCAAGGTACCTCGCCACGGTGGCCAGATCCGTCTGGACAGTATCGCCACAGCCTATCGTGATGCCGGGTGGAACCTGGTAAGCCTGGCGGTGTACGAATCCGAAAGCCATGGCCCCGAGCTGCTCAGCCCGAACGATGTGCCGTTCAACTTCGATTCGCCGTATCGCTTCTACAAAGGTGATCGAGCGATTCCGATGATCACGGATTTGCTCTCCGGCGCGTTTGCCTGCGCCGAAGATGGCGGGTTTGCGCACATTCGCAGCAAGCTGCCCGAGCGCATCGACGTCATTCACGTCGAGCAGCCCTGGCTCTGGCCCCTGGCAAAAAAGATCCGCGCACTTGCGCAGTACAGCAACTGCCTGTTGATCTATGGATCGCAGAACATCGAAGAGCCCCTCAAGCGAGACATTTTCCAGAGCTACGGCATCGTGGGTGCCGATGACGCTCTCCAGGAGATTCTCGAACTTGAACAGGCGGCGGCTCGGGAAGCAGATATTGCCTTGGCTGTCACCAACAGCGACCTGGCGATCATTCGGTCCTGGGGAGCTGAAAACGCAATGCTCGCGGCCAACGGTATTTCTCATTGGCAAGCCACCCAAGAGAATCTTTCCACTTGGAAGGAGAAGCTGCCCGACGCGCCCTGGATTCTCTATGTGGCCAGCGCCCACCCACCAAACTTCACGGGCTTCGTCTCCTGCGTGGGCGACACTCTGGGCTGCATTCCGCCCGACAGCCGCCTGGTCGTTGCGGGCAGCGTCTGCGAGCACCTGTACCGTGAACTGGCCAAGACGCGCTGGCACTCATTGAACCTGTCGAGAATGCAACTGCTGTACGTCCTGTCGGACGAAGACCTCGCAGCGGTCAAGTCTCTGGCACATGCATTCCTGCTGCCCATACCCCACGGGGGCGGCTCAAACATCAAGACCGCCGAAGCGATCTATTCCGGCAAGCACGTTATTGGCTCGGAGACGGCTTTCCGGGGATTTGAAGACTATCTGGACCTGCCGCAGATCAACGTTGCCCGCAACCCGCGAGACTTCCAGCAATTCATGAGATCACTGTTGAGTGAGGATCAGGGCAATACGGCCGACGCTGGCAGTGACACGAGAAAAGCCCTTCTGTGGTCGGAGACTCTGGCCAACATTCCCAGAGAAGCGGAAAAACTGCTGAACAAGAGCTGCGTCGCATGAGTACTGTCTGGCTTGATGTCACCACCACCCTGTCCTGGCAACGCCCCGCAGTCGGCGTCGTCCGCGTGGAAGCTGAGTGCGCCAAGACCGCACTCGCGGGCAACGCAGGGGACCTGCCCATCCGCTTCTGTGCGTTCAACCGCGACAGTGGCTTTTTCGAAGTCTCAGCGGCGAGCCTGAGTGCGGCGCTGGCGCGTATCGACGGCGTGCAGCACAGCAAGCCGCAGGAACCTGGCAGTGTCGCGCCCAACGCGCCGGCCAGGACTCCGTTGGATGCCCGGTTGAAGCAGGCGGTCTTCTGGCTGGTGGGCCGATTGCCGACGCGCTACTCATCGCGAGTGCTGCACTGGGCGATTGCCCGCAAGAAAGGCGCGCTCGAGCTCATTCACGGTCTGCGCCTGATCAAGCACACAACGGTGGCACTGGCTCGCAGCGCCTATCGGCCCCGCCGTCAACCTGAGCCTCAGGTTGCGGCCGTTCCGGTCTCTGCGCCAGTGCGCGCGGCTCCGCCGTTCACGGCAGGCGATACGTATGTTTCCCTTGGACTGGACTGGAACGACAAGGATCTTCCTCAGCTGCGGCAGCTCAAGCGCAAGATGGGCCTCAAGGTATTGCTGTGTTGCTATGACGTCATCCCGGTCAAAGCTCCGCAACTATGCGCCGGCGATGTCGCACCCTTCTTCTCGAACTACTTTTCCAACCTTGCCTGGGCTGCCGACAAGGTCGTGTGCATTTCCCGCTGTTCGGAAAAAGACCTTCTGGAAGTGCTGGACACACTGGGAACACCGGTACCCGAGACTTCCGTGATCACCCTGGGCTCCGACCTGCCGCGCCCGGCACAGAAACTGCCAGACATCGACGTCCCTTACGTCCTGTTCGTTTCCACCATCGAGCGGCGAAAGAACCACGAAGTGCTCTATCGCGCCTACACGCGCCTTCTGGACGCCGGCGTGACCGATCTGCCGCGCCTGGTGTTCGTCGGCATGAGTGGCTGGGGAATCCAAGAGCTGCTCAATGATTTGCGTCTGGACGAGCGCATCAAAGGCTACATAGAGATGCGAACCAATGTCACCGATGACGAATTGAACGGCCTGTACCGCAATGCGCTGTTCACGGTCTACCCCTCTCTTTATGAGGGATGGGGTCTTCCGGTGGCAGAAAGCCTGGCCCACGGAAAATTCTGCCTGTCCTCCGACGCCGCGTCGCTGCCCGAGGTCGGCGGCGAGTTCGTCGAGTATCTCGATCCCCTCAGCGTTCCATCGTGGGCCGAGCGCATCCGCTTTTACGCGTGCAATCCGCAAGATCTTGCAGCCAAGGAACTGGCCATTGCCTCGCGTTACGTCGCACCGACCTGGGCTGACACTGCCCGCTCGATCTTCGACAAAGCACGTGAACTGGCAAGCCCATCCGCTCCATCGACCGAGCCATGCGCTTCGTCGCTGACTGCTCCTGAGCCGCATCAATGACTACTATCTGGATTGATATCACGACGCTACTCGCGTGGAAGCGGCCCGCTGTCGGGATCGTGCGCGTCGAGGCCGAATGCGTCCGCCACGCGCTTACGCAGACTACGCACGCTGTGCGCTTCTGCGCCTTCGATCGCGTGCTGGGTTATCGAGAAGTTTCCCATCCCCAGGCCCAGTCCTGCCTCGATAACCTTGGAAAACCTGCGCCCCATGCCGCGCCAGTTGCCGTGCATGCACCTGCGGCACAGCGTCCGTCGCTCGAGGAACGCCTCAAGCAGCAGTTGAAGACCCTCCTTGGCTGGCTACCCGAACGACACCGCACGCGCCTCTACCAGATCCTCCATAATCGCCGGCACCACTTCCGGGAACTGCTGCAGGGGCTGCGACATATCAAGAGTGGCATCAAGCAACTGATCAGGCCCCTGCCTGCTGCTGCCCCGCAAGCCGCGTACGACGATAGCCAACGCAGCACACCGCCCTTCGGCCGGTCGGATGTCTATATATCGCTGGGACTGGATTGGGATGACAAGGATCTGAGCTACCTGCATGCGCTCAAGCGCAAGCTGGATCTCAAGATCCTCCTGTGCTGCCACGACGTGATTCCGCTGAAACTGCCGCATCTGTGCGTGGAGAGCGTGTCTGCCATGTTCTCGCGCTATTTCGCCGACGTGGCCTGGAATGCCGACAAGATCGTTTGCGTGTCTCAATGCTCGGAAAGAGATTTGCTGGGCATGCTGGACATCCTCGGCACGCCCATTCCCAAGACTGTCGTGATCAATCATGGTTCGGAACTGCACGCCGCACAGGACCAATCCGCCGATCTCGTGGGCTCTCCGTACATCCTGTATGTCTCTACGATCGAGCGGCGCAAGAACCATGAAGCGCTCTATCGGGCTTACACACGCCTGCTGGATCGAGGTGAAAAGAACCTCCCGAAACTGATCTTCGTTGGAATGCATGGCTGGGGTGTAGACGGTCTGTTGACCGATCTGAAGCTGGATCCGCGCACGCAGGACCTGATCGAAATACGCGGCCATGTAAACGATGCAGAGTTGGCTGCGCTCTATGAGCACGCCCTCTTCACCGTGTATCCGTCTCTTTACGAAGGTTGGGGGCTTCCAGTAGCGGAGAGCCTTGCCTACGGAAAGTTCTGCGTGGCGTCCAGTGCCGCGTCGATTCCCGAAGTGGGCGGTAACCTGGTTGACTATGTCGACCCCTGGGATATCCCGGCCTGGGCAGACCGCTTGAGTTTTTACTTCTCCAATCCGAACGAGATCACGCGTCGCGAGCAGTTGATTGCGACCGATTATCGAGCCAAACCGTGGGGCACTACCGCAGCGGAGATTCTGAATGCAGCGTCGGCATTGGCATCGGCCATGCCGGGCACGCAGCAGACATTGAGCCACTGACGCGCGAGTATTTGCAGCAACCGACTCGCGGTCGGCGCTCACGCGTCATTGCGGTTGTAACATGACTAATCAGGTCTGCGGGCACGAACCCGCGACCGCCAACTTTGCGATCCTTGCCAAGGACTAGAAGGAACACCATGAAAGCGATTGTTACTGGAATCACAGGCCAGGATGGCGCCTATCTCGCTCAACTGCTGCTGGAGAAGGGCTACACCGTTTTCGGCACCTACCGCCGCACCAGCTCCGTGAACTTCTGGCGCATCGAGGAACTGGGCGTCGACAGGCACCCCAACCTGCATCTCGTCGAGTACGACCTGACCGACCTCTCCGCGAGCATCCGTCTGCTGCAAACCACCGAAGCCACCGAGGTGTACAACCTGGCCGCGCAGAGCTTCGTGGGCGTCTCGTTCGAGCAGCCGCTGACCACCGCCGAGATTACCGGCATCGGCGCTGTGAACCTGCTGGAAGCCATCCGCATCGTCAACCCGAAGGTCCGCTTCTATCAGGCGTCGACCTCCGAGATGTTTGGCAAGGTGCAGGCCATTCCGCAGGTCGAAGACACCCCGTTCTACCCGCGCAGCCCCTACGGTGTCGCCAAGCTGTACGCCCACTGGATGACCGTGAACTATCGCGAGTCCTATGACATCTTCGGCAGCAGCGGCATCCTCTTCAACCACGAGTCGCCGCTGCGTGGCCGTGAGTTCGTGACCCGCAAGATCACCGACAGCGTCGCCAAGATCAAACTCGGCAAGCTGGACCGACTCGAACTCGGCAACCTCGACGCCAAGCGCGACTGGGGCTTCGCCAAGGAGTACGTGGAAGGCATGTGGCGCATGCTGCAGGCCGACAAGCCTGACACCTACGTGCTGGCCACCAACCGCACCGAGACCGTGCGCGACTTCGTCAGCATGGCGTTCAAGGCCGCTGACATCGAACTGACCTGGAAAGGCTCGGACGAAGCCGAGCAGGGCCTGGACTCCAGCGGCAAAGTGCTGGTGGCGATCAATCCCAAGTTCTACCGTCCCGCCGAAGTCGACCTGCTGATCGGCAACCCCGAGAAAGCCAAGCGCGAGCTGGGCTGGGAACCTACCACTACCCTTGAACAGCTGTGCCGGATGATGGTCGAAGCGGATCTACGCCGTAACGAACAAGGCTTCTCGTTCTAAGGGGACATTGCATGCCAACAGCTTTGGTAACCGGCGCCTCGGGTTTCACCGGGCGCTACATGATCGATGCATTGAAGAAACGAGGCTTCAAGGTCGTTGGCTTCGGTAGCGAGATCACCAATGCGGATGAAACCCTGGCATGCGACCTGACCGACGCCGCGGCCGTCCAGGCCGCCGTTGAAAAAGCCCAGCCAGACTGGGTGGTGCACCTGGCGGCGCTGGCCTTCGTGGGCCATGCCGACCAGGAGGCGTTCTACCGTGTGAACGTCTTTGGCACCCTGAACCTGCTCGCCGCTCTCGGCGAGCAGAAGAAGGCACCGCAACGAATTCTGATCGCCAGTAGCGCCAACATCTATGGCACGCCGGGCGTGGAGCTGATCAGCGAGGATATCTGCCCCGCACCGGTGAACCATTACGCTTGCAGCAAACTGGCGATGGAGCACATGGTCGCGACCTGGGCCGACCGCCTGCCAATCGTCATCGCTCGCCCGTTCAATTACACGGGCCCGGGGCAGGACGAACGCTTCCTCATTCCCAAGATCGTCGGCCACTTTGCCCGCAACGAAGCATCCATCGAGCTGGGCAACCTCGATGTCAGCCGCGACTTCTCCGACGTGCGCGATGTCGTGGAGGCCTACGTACGCCTGCTCGACACCGAGGTCGCTGGCGAGCCTGTCAACATCTGCACCAACCGTGCGACTTCGCTACGGGAAATCATCGGGCTGATGGAAGACATCGCTGGCTACCGCATCACTGTCGCGGTCAATCCGGCATTCGTCCGCGCCAATGAAATTCCGACCCTGCGCGGCGACAATCGGCGCTTGTTCGCGGCCACCGGCTTCGCTCCGAAGGCGGATCTTCGGCACACCCTGGAAGATATGCTGGCAGTTGCCCGCGCAGATTGACGAAATTGGGACAGTTCATGCGAATCGGACTCGGCACTTCGGTATGGGCCAAGGGGGCCAAGGCTGGCCATCTGGACGGAATCGGTGTGTATACCCAGGCGCTATGGCGCAGCCTGCACCAACGCAGCCAAGCCGCGCAGGCGGATTTCAGCGTCACGCCATTCGCTTTTGGCCGCGAGTTACCGGTCTTGGAGTGCGGCATTCCGCAGCCGGTGTCGGGGCACTTTTCCGCCTATGCTCTGCGCGCCGCCCTACTCGGCCCATCGCGAAGCGTGTCGGCCAAGGTCCGCAGCCAAGTGGACCTGTTCCACGCCACCGACCACCACATCCCGCAACTGAAGGGCGTTCCGGTCGTGGCCAACGTCATGGACCTGATCCCGATGCTCCACCCCGAGTGGGCCTCGCCCAATCTGCGCCAGGCGAAGAACTGGCTGTTCGGTAGAACCGTTCGCAGCGCCGACCACATCATCACCATCTCCGAGTACAGCAAGCGCGACCTGATCAACCATTTGGGTATCGCCGCCGACGATATCTCGGTCACCCCGCTGGGCGTCGATCCCATCTACTTCGAGCGCATTGGCGAGGAGCACCGACTCGAGGCGCTGGCAAAATGCGGCGTAGCCAGGGGCTTCTTCCTCTGTATCGGCACCCTGCAGCCCCGCAAGAACCTGATGCGCGTGCTACTGGCACATCAGTCGCTGCCGGCCGACGTTCGCAGGGAGCATCCGCTGATCGTGGTCGGCCGCAACGGCTGGGGTGCCGACGATCTGCTGCCGGCGCTACGCGCCCTCGAAGCACGCGGTGAAGGCAGGTGGCTGGATTACCTGCCACAGGCCGATGTGCTCGCGTTGCTGCAGAGTGCGACCGCAGTGGTATTCCCCTCGCTCTACGAAGGCTTCGGTCTTCCGGTGGTCGAGGCTTTCGCCGCGCGCTGCCCGGTGATCACGTCCAATTCCACGTCGCTGCCGGAAGTCGCCGGCGACGCGGCGCTGCTGGTGGATCCGCTGGACGAAGCCGCAATCGCGCAAGCCATGACTGCGACGATCGCCGACCCTGTGGCCGCACAACAACGGGTGGACCGCGGGTACCTTCGCGCCCGCGACTACTCTTGGGGTGCGTGTTGCGAAAAGACGCTGGCGGTTTATCGACAGGTCATTGCGCAAAACGCCTGACCACCCGATGATCGGCGCCCAAACGTTACTTGATCGAACACTTCGCTCTGATCCGGGCCAGTCAATCCCGGCCCTCCGCTCCTGAGATTATCAATGGCAAAAAAGCGCATCCTGCTGGTCAACAAATACTATGCCCCCTCCACCGGCGGCATCGAGACTGCAGTCAAGCAATACGCCCACTGGTATCAAGAAAGCGGACACGACGTGACCGTCCTGTGCTGCGCCAATACCCGCCTGTTACGCTCCCGGCTGGAGCAGATCGACAACATCCGAGTCCTCCGCGCAGCCTCCCTGGGCAACCTGCTGTCCGTTCCGCTGAGCTTCGCCTTCTTCTGGCACTTCCTGCGCCTGGCGCTGAAGTCCGACATCGTCCACATCAACCTGCAGTTCCCCTCGGCCAGCCTGGCGCTGCTGCTGACGCACTGGCTGATTCGCGGCAAGACCGTCGTCAGCTACCACTGCGACGTCTACCGCCAGCGCTACCTCAAGCGCGTGACCTATCTGTTCGATCGCTTCGCGGTGCGCAAGGCCGATCTGGTCATCACCGGCAGCCCGGCATTACGCGAACATTCCGAAGTGCTCGGAAGCATCGCCCGCGAGATCAGCGCCGTCCCCTACACGGTCAATCCGCAGTACATCGACGAGTGCCTGTCCCGCAGCCCGGAACACAAGCTACCCGAGCACTTTCTGAAGGAAGGCTACTGCGTATTCTTCGGCCGCCTGGTGAGCTACAAGGGCACCGAACCGCTGGATGCGGCGTTCCGCCAATTGATGGCGCGCGGCGAGGCGGTGAACCTGGTGATGTTCGGCATTGGCCCGGAGGAACAGCGCTTCTGGAGGCTCGCCGAAGCGTTTCCCGAGCGCGTTCACTTCATCAACGCCTTCGTCAGCGACGTCGACAAGTATCATCTGATCCAGCGCGCGAAACTCTTTCTGTTCCCCTCGGTGTACTACTCCGAGGCCTTCGGTATCGCCCAGCTGGACGCCATGGCGTGCGCCAAACCCATCATCAATTGCTGGCTGCAGACCGGCGTCAACTGGGTGGCGCCGGATGGCGAGGCGGCGGTCACGGTCGAGGCCGGCAACGCCGAGCAGCTCGCCGAGGCGATGCTGACCCTGTACAACGATCCCGCGCAATTGGCCGCGCTCGGAAATGGCGGACTGCAGCGCTGCCGGCAGGTATTCGCAGAGGATGTCGTACGCGCCAGATTCGTGGCGCTGATCGACCAGCTATGACGCCTGCACGGAAATCCGGCGCCACATGATTCAGGATAAGTGGCACAGGCAAACTGACTAACCAGTCACGCCGAAGCAGGGTTGCCCGAGCCCAACCTAGACACTTATCCTGCCCCATAAAAGCGACACATAACTAATAAAAAGTAGGGGATGCCGCTTTGGAAAGACAGCATTCAGCTCTTGCCATGCCTTTTGCGAGCCCCAACCGCACCGCCAGGGTTGCCATCCTGTTGTCGACCTACAATGGCGCAACCTATCTCAGCGAGCAGTTGGAATCATTGATCGCCCAGACCGAACAGGACTGGGTGATCCACGCCTCGGACGACGGCTCGACCGATGCCACGCTGGAAATCCTGTACCAATACCAGCGCCGCCTGGGCGACGACCGGCTGTATATCCACGCCGGCCCACGCCAGGGATTTGCCGCCAACTTTCTTTCCGCGCTCAAGCGGACGAAGGATCAGGCGGACTATTTCGCCTTCTGCGACCAGGACGACCTGTGGGAAGCCGACAAGCTGGAACGCGGTCTGGCCTGGGCCAGCGCGCATCCCACGTCGACGCCTCTACTCTATTGCTCCCGGACGCGCCTGATCGACTCCACCGGCCAGCTCATCGGGTTCTCCCCGCTGTTTCGCCGCCCCCCCAGTTTCGCCAATGCCCTGGTGCAGAGCATTGCGGGCGGCAACACCATGCTGTTCAATGCCGCCGCCGCGCAACTGCTGAGCCTGACGCCATTTCAGGTGCCGATCATCTCCCACGACTGGTGGTCCTACATCATCGTCACGGGTTGTGGCGGCCGCGTGCATTACGACGAATATCCCGCGATCAACTACCGCCAGCATGGCAACAACCTGATAGGCTCGAACTCGAGCGTCAGGGACCGGCTCGTTCGCCTCCAACGCATGCTCAAAGGGACGTTCCGACAGTGGAACGACGTGAACCTGGAGGCGGTTTCCCACTTCAGACAGCACCTGACCCACGAGAACCAGCGGATCCTCGAGTTGTTCGGCAGTGCGCGCCGCGCGCCGCTGTATCGCAAGCTGTCGCTGATCAGCCAGTCAGGCGTCTATCGGCAAACGCTTCCCGGCAACCTCGGACTGGTTGCCGCATCGCTCATACAGAGGCTGTGACCCCATGACGATCCTCGTAACAGGCAGCGCTGGCTTCATCGGCTCCAATTTCGTGCTCGACTGGCTGGCCGGGCAGGATGAAACCGTGGTGAGCCTCGACAAGCTGACCTACGCCGGCAACCGCGAGAACCTCGCCAGCCTGGATGGCGACGAGCGCCATCTGTTCGTGCACGGCGATATCGGCGACACCCGCCTGGTGTCCGCACTGCTGGAGCAGCACCAGCCGCGCGCGGTGCTGAACTTCGCCGCCGAATCCCACGTGGACCGTTCGATCCTCGGCCCCGAAGACTTCATCCAGACCAACGTGGTGGGCACCTTCCACCTGCTCGAAGCCGTTCGCGCCTACTGGAATGGCCTGGACGAACAGCACAAGGCGGACTTCCGCTTCCTGCATGTCTCCACCGACGAGGTCTACGGCTCCCTGGAGCCCAGCGCTCCGGCCTTCACCGAGCAGCATCCTTACCAGCCCAACAGCCCCTATTCGGCCTCCAAGGCGGCGTCCGACCACCTGGTGCGCGCCTACCATCACACCTATGGCCTGCCGGTGCTGACCACCAACTGCTCGAACAACTACGGCCCGTTCCACTTCCCGGAAAAGCTCATCCCTCTGGTCATCCGCAATGCGCTGGCCGGCGAGCCGCTGCCGATCTATGGCGATGGCCAGCAGATCCGCGACTGGCTGTACGTCAAGGATCACTGCAGCGCCATCCGTCGTGTGCTGGAGGCCGGGCACGTCGGCGAGACCTACAACGTCGGCGGCTGGAACGAAAAGGCCAACCTCGACGTGGTGCACCGCATCTGCGACACGCTCGACCAGGAGTCGCCGCGCGAAGACGGCCGCAGTTATCGCGAGCAGATCACCTTCGTGAAGGATCGTCCCGGCCACGACCGCCGCTACGCCATCGATGCCACGCGCCTGGAGCGCGAGCTGGGCTGGAAGCCGGCGGAAACCTTCGAGACCGGCATCGCCAAGACCGTGCGCTGGTACCTCGATAACCAGGGTTGGGTGGAAAACGTCGCCAGCGGCGCCTACCGCGAATGGTTGAGCCAGCAGTACGCATGAACGACATTCTTCTCCTCGGCGCCAACGGCCAGGTCGGCTGGGAACTTCAGCGCGCCCTCGCACCGCTGGGCCGCCTGATCATCTGTGATCGCCAGCGCGGCAACCTCGAAGACCTCGACAGCCTGCGCGCGCTGGTACAGGCCGAACGCCCCGCCATCATCGTCAACGCCGCCGCCTATACCGCCGTGGACAAGGCGGAGAGCGACCACGAACGCGCCCAGCGCGTGAATGCGGACGCGGTCGACCTGCTGGCCACCCTGGCTGCTGACCTCGGCGCCTGGCTGGTGCACTACTCCACCGATTACGTGTTCGATGGCAGCGGTAGCCGTCCCTTCCGCGAGGACGACCCGACTGCTCCGCTGAACACGTATGGTCGGACCAAGCTCGCCGGCGAACAGGCCATTCGCGAGAGCGGCTGTCGCCATCTGATCTTCCGCACCAGTTGGGTCTACGCCGCGCGCGGCGCCAATTTCGCCAAGACCATGCTGCGGCTTGCCGCCGATCGCGAAGAGTTGCGCATCGTTGCCGACCAGATCGGCGCACCGACCAGCGCCGAACTGATAGCCGACGTCACCGCCCAGGTATTGGCTCGGCTGCGCGACGATCCCCAGGCGGTGCCATCCGGCCTCTATCACCTGGCAGCTGGCGGTGAAGTGAGCTGGCATGGCTATGCACGCTTCGTCATCGCCGAGGCAGCGCGGCTTGGCCTGCCCCTGCGCACCACGGCCGAACGCGTACTGCCAATCATGACCCACGAATATCCGCTGCCTGCGCCACGCCCGGCCAACTCGAGGCTGGATACGAACAAACTCGGCTCGACCTTTGCCCTGACCCTGCCGGACTGGCAGTTCCATGTCAGGCGCATGCTGGTCGAACTGATCGGAGAAAAAGTCGCATGAAGCGCAAGGGCATCATCCTCGCCGGTGGCTCCGGCACCCGGCTGCACCCGGCCACCCTGTCGGTTTCCAAGCAACTGCTGCCGGTCTACGACAAGCCGATGATCTACTACCCGCTCAGCACCCTGATGCTGGCCGGTATCCGCGAGATCCTGATCATCTCCACCCCCCAGGACACGCCGCGTTTCCAGCAACTGCTGGGCGATGGCCAGCGCTGGGGTGTCGAGTTGCAGTATGCGGTGCAGGAATCTCCCGACGGGCTGGCCCAGGCCTTCCTGATCGGCGAGGAGTTCCTCGGCGATGACCTCAGTGCACTGGTGCTGGGCGACAACATCTACCACGGCCACGATTTCCACGACCTGCTGACCAGCGCCATGGCGCGCGAGAGCGGCGCCAGCGTCTTCGCCTATCACGTGCATGATCCCGAGCGGTACGGCGTGGTGGAGTTCGACGGCCTCGGCAAGGCCATCAGCCTTGAGGAAAAGCCCGCCCAGCCCAAGTCCAACTATGCGGTCACCGGACTCTATTTCTACGACAGGAATGTCGTCGAGATCGCCAAGAGCATTCGTCCGTCGGCACGCGGCGAGCTGGAGATCACCGACGTCAACCGCGCCTACCTGGAGCAAGGCGAACTGTCCGTGGAGATCATGGGCCGCGGCTACGCCTGGCTCGACACCGGCACCCACGAGTCGCTGCTCGAGGCCAGCCAGTTCATCGCCACCCTGGAGAACCGCCAGGGCCTCAAGGTCGCCTGCCCGGAAGAGATCGCCTTCCGCCAGGGCTGGATCAGCCCCGATGAACTGCAACGCCTGGCCGCACCGCTGGCCAAGAGCGGATACGGCCTCTACCTCCAACGCCTACTGACGCAAACGGTCTACTGATGAAAGTCACTCCGCTGTCGATTCCCGACGTCCTTCTGCTCGAACCCCAGGTTTTCGGCGACAGCCGCGGCTTCTTCTTCGAAAGCTACAACCAGAAGAAAATCGAGCAGGCCATCGGCCGCACCGTCGATTTTGTCCAGGACAACCACTCCCTCTCGGCCCGCGGCGTGCTCCGCGGCCTGCACTATCAGATCCAGCAGGCGCAGGGGAAACTGGTGCGCGTGGTCCAGGGCGAAGTCTTCGACGTCGCCGTCGATCTGCGTCGCACCTCGCCGACCTTCGGCCAGTGGGTCGGCCAGGTGCTGAGCGCCGAGAACAAGCTGCAGATGTGGATTCCCGAAGGCTTCGCCCACGGCTTCGTGGTGCTCAGCGAAAGCGCCGAGTTCCTCTACAAGACCACCGACTTCTGGGCACCCGAGCACGAACGCTGCATCGCCTGGAACGATCCGGAGCTGGCCATCGAATGGCCGCTCGACGGCGAGCCCAGCCTGTCCGGCAAGGACCGCGAGGGCAAGTGCCTGGCGCAGGCCGATCTGTTCGACTGAAGGCCGCCGCGACGACTCGCACCACCATAAGAAGAATCAGCAGTACGGAGAAAGCCTGTGCAACACCGGCGCAAGGTTGTAATTGTCCTTGGCATGCACCGCAGCGGTACCAGCGCACTCACGCGCGGCCTGCAGGCGCTGAATGTCGAACTCGGAGAAAACCTCACGCCTGCGAAGGCGGGCAATAACGACAAGGGGTTCTGGGAGGACCGGGAGGTCGTTGCGATCAACGAGCTCCTGCTGCAGCGCCTGGGTGGCGACTGGGACTCGCTGTCGCTGATCGACGATCGCCAGCTCGACGCGCGCCTGACCGTCGACCTCGAAGAGCGTGCCGCGCGTTATCTCGACGAGCGCCTGGAAGTCGCTCCGCTGCTGGGCTTGAAGGACCCGCGCATCAGCCGGCTGTTGCCGTTCTGGCGACGCCTGCTGGAGAGCAAGGGGATCGAGACGAGCTATGTCATCTGCGTTCGCCATCCCCTGAGCGTGGCGCAGTCGCTCGCCCGCCGCGATGGCTTCAGCAGCGCCAAGAGCCTCGCCCTGTGGCAGCAGCATACCCTCGACTCGCTGAGCCACACGGCTGCCAGCCAGCGCGTGGTGCTGTGCTATGAATACCTGATGGGCGACCCCAAGGGCCAACTGCTGCGCATCGCCAGCCAACTGGATCTGCAGCCCGGCAGCCAGGAACTGTTCGACGACTACCTCAATGACTTCCTCGATGAGCAACTGCAGCACGGTCGCCATGCCATCGACGATCCCGAGCTGGCCAACCAGGCGCCCACGGCGCTGCTGGAGCTCTACAAACTGCTGATGGAGCTGGCCGCGGACCGCAGCTCGCTGGAGCAGCCCGAGACCCTGTCCAGGCTGCAGGCCCTGCGCGAGCAACTCGATGTGCAGCGTGATGCACTGGCACTGTTCCATCGCCACGACAGCATCGAACATCCCCAGCGCCAGGCCCTGGAGCTCTCCCTGGAAACGCTCCGCGGGGAAAGCCAGGCGCAACTGGACGAACAGGCCGAACGCCTGCGTTTCCTTGTCGCGGAACTGAGCTCCGCCCAGCAGCGCGCCAGGCGCCTGGAAAGCGAACTGGACAGCACGCGCCTGGAGCTGAAGGACACCCGCAACACCGTCGAGGAAATCCAGTCCTCCACCTCCTGGCTGCTCACCAAACCGGTACGCTTCACCAGCCGCCTGTTCAGCGGCAAACACCGCGAAGCCCTGGTCAGCCTGCGCAACTACAGCGTACAACTGGGCCGCAGTGCCTACTGGCGCCTGCCCGTCGCCTATCGGGACCCGATGGTGCGGTTGGTCTACCGGCACATGGGCTTCGCCTTCAAAGGCGTGCCGCACTACGAACAATGGCGCAACCTCGGCCGCCAGGGCCATGGCGAGGGCCAGAGCGCGCCGGAACTGGTGGACCTGCAGAACGTTCCTCCGTGCGCCAGCCCGGACGGGCGCATCGCCATTCACCTGCACCTCTTCTACAGCGACCTGGCCGAAGAGTTCCGCAGCCACCTGGCGCACATGCCGTACGCCTACGACCTGTTCGTCTCGGTCTGCGACGCGGCCGCAGAGGAAGTCGCCCAGCGCACCTTCAGCACCCTGCCGAACTGCTCCACCGTGACGGTCCAGCAAGTGGAAAACCGGGGCCGCGACATCGCCCCATTCTTCTGCACCTTCGGCGAGAGCCTGCGCGACTACGACTACCTGCTGCACCTGCACAGCAAGAAATCGCTCTACAACCAGGGCGCCACCCTGGGCTGGCGCGAGTACCTGTGCGGCTCGCTGCTGGGCAGCGCGGAGCGCATCCGCTCGCTGTTCACCCTGCTCGATAGCGAGCGCTGCGGCATCGTCTACCCGCAGAACTACGACGGCCTGCCCTACATGGCCAATACCTGGCTGGCCAATGCCGCGCGCGGGCGCATCTGGGCCCAGCGGCTGGGGTTGGCACAGATTCCCGCCGGCTACTTCCACTACCCCGCCGGCAGCATGTTCTGGGCCCGCAGCGAGGCGCTCAAGCCGCTCTTCGATGCCAAGCTGCAACTGGACGACTTCGAAGCCGAAGCGGGCCAGCGCGACGGCACCCTGGCCCATTGCCTGGAGCGCCTGCTGACCCTCAGCAGCCAGTCGCAACAACTGCCCATCGCCATTCTCAGCGATCCACAGCCGCACGCCTGGTCGCCCTGGGGCATGCACCATTACTTCGCGCGCAGCCACGAGCACCTGCGCCAGAGCATCGAGGCGCCGCAGACCAAGGCCGTGGCCTTCGATATCTTCGACACCCTGCTGGTGCGACCGCTGGTCAATGCGGAATCCACCAAACGCCTGGTGGCGCAGCAAGCCGGCACCACGCTCGGCGACCTCTACCTGGACTACCGCGCCAGCGCGGAAGGCCGCGCTCGCGAGCGCGCTGGCCGGGATGTCGGCCTGGACGCGATCTACGATGAACTGCAACGCCTGACCGGTATCAAGGACGACGAGCGGCGCCAGCTGCAGGGCCTGGAGGAGCGCATCGAGCTGGCCAGCGTCAGCGCCCGCCCCGAAGCCGTCGAGCTGTTCGCCCATGCGCGCAACCTGGGCAAGCCCGTCCTGCTGATCAGCGACATGTTCCTGCCGCGCAGCTGTATCGAGCAGATGCTGCTCAACAACGGCATCGAGGGCTGGACGGCTTTCTACCTGTCCAACGAGGTCGGCGTGCGCAAGGACCAGGGCGATCTGTATCGCCACGTCCTGGATGAGCGCCAGCTGGAGCCACAGCAATTGCTGATGTTCGGCGACAACGAGCGTTCCGATTTCCAGATTCCCGACGACCTCGGCATTCGCACCGTGCACCTGCTGCGCCCGACCGAACTGGCCCGTGGCCTGCCGAAATTCCGGCCACTGGTGGAAGACTGCGAGCGCCATCCCGAGCTGGACCAGGAACTGATGCTCGGCCTGTTGCTGCGGCGCAACTTCTCGCCGCTGACCTACGCGGGCCTGCCCGTGCGCAACCTGACCCGCGACGACGCCGGCCTGCTCGGCTACAACGTCCTCGGGCCGCTGCTGGCAAGCTTCGCCGACTGGCTCCGGCACGCCGCCCAGCGCGACGGTATCGACCAGCTGCACTTCCTTTCCCGCGAGGGCAAGTTGATCAAGGCGGCGTACGACCTCTGGTGCGATGGCGTGGAAGATGCCCCGTCGGCGCATTACCTGGTGCTCTCGCGGCGCGCCATCACCATGTCGCGCCTCAGCGGCGAGGACGACATCCAGCGCATGGCGCGACCGACGTATTTCGCCAACACCCTGGAGAACTTCCTCGAATCGCGCTTCGGCTATCACCTCAGTGCACAGCGTCGCCAACAACTGATCGAGGCGGGCGTCTGGCGCGAAGACCAACTGGTCGAAGTGATCGACAACGATACCCGCGCACTGCGTCCGGTACTCGAAGCGCTGCAGGGCGACCTGCTGGAGCAGGCCGCCGGCGAACGTCCGGCGATGATGGCCTACCTGCAATCGACGGCGCTGAGCACGGGCGAGACGGCGGCGGTGGTCGACGTCGGCTATTCCGGCACCATCCAGGCACAGCTCTGCGGCCTGCTGGAACGGCCTGTCCAGGGTTACTACTTCATCACCGACAAGGACATCGGCCAGGTCCTGGAACCGCTGGGCGCCTGGGCGCAAGGCTGTTTCCTCGACCAGGCCACGCGCCTGCAACCGGGCGCCGAGCTGTACCGGCAGAGCTTCCAGCTGGAAAAACTGCTCAGCGCCGACGAGACCCAACTGGTGCGCTACGAACTGGACGGTGACGGCCGCGCGATTGGTCGGTTCCTGTCACAAACCGAGCAGGAAAGGGACGCCTGCGCGACCCGCTACGCGATCCAGCAGGGGGCGCTGGCGTATGTTGCCGACGCTCGCGACCTGCGCGAGCGACTGCACCCGGGGCTGCGTCCGCCCAGGGAATTGGCCCAGCGGCTATGGGCGCTGTTCATCGACCGCCCCAGCGCGGCGGAAGACGAGTTGCTGCAGCGCCTGACCCTGGACGATCATTACTGCGGCCGCGGCTATGTCAGCTGAACACCGCCCGCTCACCAAGGAATCGACGCCCATGACCGATCGCAACATCCGCTGGCACACCGGCCGCCTGAGCGCCCAGGAACGCGTCACGCGCATGCGTCAGAAGCCGGCGACCCTCTGGCTGACAGGGCTGAGCGGCTCCGGCAAGTCGACCTTGGCCTTCGCCCTCGAATACGCCCTGCATGAGATGGGTTACTCCGCCGTCGTGCTCGATGGCGACAACGTCCGCCACGGCCTGTGCAAGGATCTGGGCTTCAGCCACGAGGACCGTACCGAGAATATCCGCCGGGTGGCCGAAGTCGCGCACCTGATGAACGACGCCGGCCTGATCGTCATTACCTCGTTCATCTCTCCGTTCCGCGAGGACCGCGCGCAAGCCCGGCAGATCATCGGCGACGAGCGCTTCCGTGAGATCCACCTGAGCACCGACCTGAGCGTCTGCGAAGAGCGCGACCCCAAGGGCCTCTACAAGAAGGCGCGCGCTGGCACGCTGCCGGACTTCACCGGCATCGGCTCGCCCTATGAGGAGCCGCTCGATCCCTTCGAAAGCATCGACACCGACCGCCTCAGCCTGGAAGAGAGCGTGGCGCGCCTGATGAAACTGCTGGAGCTGCAGCCCATCGAGCGCTGATCGGTGTAGCATCGGCGGCGCAAACAACCGCATGCGATGAACGCCGCCGTGAACCCACACCTGACCCGCTGGCGCTCGCTGGCCCTGCTGGCGCTGCTGCTGGCACCGCTGCTCTGGCCGCTGCACTACTTCGCAGAGCGTTACTACAGCGAGCAGACGGCCGAACAGAACCAGCAGACCCTCGACCTCTACGTCGCCAACCTGCTCGGCACCCTGCGCCGCTACGAAGACCTGCCGCCCATCCTGGGCGAACTGCCGACCCTGCGCGCCGCGCTGCAAGAGCCCGACAGCCTGGTCGCGCAGAATGCCGCCAACCTCGAACTGGCGCGCATCCGCGGGCGCACCGGAGCCGACGTCATCTACCTGATGCAGCCCGATGGGTTGACCCGCGCCGCCTCCAACTGGGACCAGCCGGACAGCTTCGTCGGCCGCAACTTCGCCTTCCGCCCCTATTACAAGGAAGCCCTGCAGGGCAGGCCGGCGCGCTTCTTCGGCCTGGGCACGACCTCCAAGCGGCGCGGCTACTTCTTCGCCAGCGAAGTGCGCGGCAACGACAAGCTGCTCGGCGTGCTGGTGGTCAAGGTCGACCTGGAGCACATGGAGCAGCTATGGGGCAACACGCCGGATCAGCTGCTGGTGATGGACTCCAACGGCGTGGTGATCCTGTCCTCCAATAATGCCTGGCGCTTCCACGCGGGACGCGAGCTGTCGCCGGCGAAGCAGCGCGAAATCGCCGAGAACATCCCCTATCCGGTCCTGCATCCGCTGCCGCTGAAGATCGACCGGCGCCGCTGGATCAGCCAGAGCCGGGAGCTCCAGGAGACCGGCTGGACAGTCAGCATCTACACCCCGCGCACCCAGGTCGACGGGCCGGTGCGCAGCGTCGTGCTGATCGGCGCGGCGACCCTGGTGGCACTCCTGTTGCTGCTCTCGCTGCTGACCATCAGCCGCCGCCACTTCCTCGAACGGATCGCCCTGGAAGCCCAGGCCAAGCATGAACTGGAGCTGCGCGTGCAGGAGCGCACCCGCGAGCTGGAAGATGCCAACACCCGCCTGCTGGAAGAAGTCAGCAACCGCGAGCAGGCGCAGCGCGAGCTGATGCATGCGCAGGACGAAGTGGTACAGGCCGGCAAGCTCACTGCGCTGGGCACCATGTCCGCCAGCATCAGCCATGAACTCAACCAGCCACTGGCGGCCATCCGCAGCTACGCCGACAACGCCCGCGTGCTGCTCGACCACGAGCGCTACGACGACGCTCGCGGCAACCTGCAGCAGATCGGCGAGCTGACCGGACGCATGGCGTCGATCATCGGCCATCTGAAGGCCTACGCCCGCGGTGCCCGCCGCGCACCGGAAAACGTCGCGCTGCAACCGGCGATCAACGACGCCCTGGCCCTGGTCGCGCAACGCCGCCAGGCCATGAACGTGGAGCTGCTGCGCGACCTGCCCGACGCGGCGATCTGGGTCCAGGCGGGCGAGACGCGGCTGCGGCAGATCCTCTCCAACCTGATCTCCAACGCCCTCGATGCGCTCACCGAAAAGGGCCTGCCACGGCGCATCTGGCTGACCGCCGAGCAGACACCCGAGCGCATCGTTCTGTCCCTGCGCGACAACGGCCCCGGCTTCTCCGAGCAAGCCCTGGCACACGCCCGCGAACCCTTCTTCACCACCAAGACCAGCGCCAAGGGCCTCGGCCTCGGCCTGGCCATCTGCGACACCTTGCTGCGCACGCTCGGCGGCCATCTGGAACTGGGGAATCACCCCGAGGGCGGCGCTCTCGTACAATTGCACCTGTTGCCGGGCGTTCCCGGCGTGACCCTGACGCCGCAGGAGGAAACCCGCGCATGAGTTCGGCCGAGCCTTTCGATTCCACCACCCAGGTGCTGCTGATCGATGACGACCCGCACCTGCGCCAGGCGCTCTGCCAGACCCTCGACCTCGCCGGCTTCAAGGTCGTGGCGCTGGGCGATGCGCGGCAGATCGATCCGCAGCGAGCGCGGGACTGGCCAGGAGTGATCGTCAGCGATATCCGCATGCCGGGGATCGATGGCCTGCAATTGCTGGAGCAGCTGCATGCCCAGGACTCGGAGCTGCCGGTCATCCTGGTGACCGGTCACGGCGACGTGCCGCTGGCGGTCAAGGCGATGCGCTCGGGCGCTTACGACTTCCTGGAAAAACCCTTCCCCAGTGATGCCCTGCTGGACAGCGTGCGTCGCGCGCTGGACCTGCGCCGGCTGGTGCTGGAGAACCGCAGCCTGCGCCTGGCGCTGACCGAGCAGAAGGAACTGCGCGGCCGCCTCGTAGGCCAGTCCGCCCCGATGCAACGCCTGCAACAGCAAGTCGCCTCGTTGGCGGCGATCCAGGCTGATGTGCTGATCCTGGGCGAAACCGGTTCCGGCAAGGAAGTGGTGGCCCGCGCGCTGCACGACCTGTCCAGCCGCCGCAACGGTCCCTTCGTCGCCATCAACGCCGGTGCGCTGGCCGAGTCGGTGGTGGAGAGCGAGCTGTTCGGCCATGAACAAGGCGCCTTCACCGGCGCGCAGAAACGGCGCATCGGCAAGTTCGAATTCGCCAATGGCGGCACGCTATTTCTCGACGAGATCGAGAGCATGAGCCTGGACGTGCAGGTGAAGTTGCTGCGCCTGCTGCAGGAACGCACCGTCGAGCGCCTGGGCTCCAACCAGCTCATTCCCCTGGACATCCGCATCATCGCCGCGACCAAGGAAGACCTGCGCCTCGCCTCCGACGAGGGTCGTTTCCGCGCCGACCTCTATTACCGCCTGAACGTCGCCAGCCTGCGCATTCCGCCGCTGCGCGAACGGGGGGATGACATCCTTTTGCTGTTCCAGCATTTTGCCGAGCGCGGCGCCGAGCGCCATGGTGTGAGCCCGCGCCCGCTGGACTCCGGGCAGCGGGCACAACTGCTCGCCCACGGCTGGCCGGGCAATGTCCGCGAACTGCAGAACGCCGCCGAGCGCTACGCCCTCGGGCTCGACCTGGGCCTGGACGAGAGCCGGGGACAGGCGCTCGCCGGTGCAACGGGCGGCGGGCTGAACGACCAGGTGGAATCCTTCGAGCGCTCACTGATCGCCGCCGAGATGAGCCGTCCGCACAACTCCCTGCGCAGCCTTGCCGAGGCGCTGGGCATACCGCGCAAGACATTGCACGACAAGCTGCGCAAACACGGCCTGCTGTTCGCCGGCAGTGGCGGAAATTCCGCCGACGATAGCGAGGGCTGAGCAAAAATCCGCCGACCGCGCTGACTGCGACCAAGGGCGAACAGCGCAGCTGCGCGGCCTGGCGTAGTCTTCCGTGGCTGGCATACACCTTGCTCTGCGACATCGGGTGTGGATGCCTGGCGCATCCCACCTTCGCGACGTGCTCGCCACGCCGCGCCCGCCGGGCCACGAACCCGACGGTGTCCTTCGGCTACTTGCCATCTCGCGCCTTCATCCGCTTGGCGCATCGCCGGGTGCAGTGATCCTGCCCCGGCCAATCCCCCTCTTCCGCACCCTCGCTCAGGACTTTCCTACATAACGGACCTGGGCTCGCTCGCGCCTGCGAATCGACCTCAACGACTTGTCCTGCTTGGGCTGGCATCCCCAACCGCCATTCAGTGGTCATGGGACTGCGATCAAATCTTCACGAAATCCCCTCTAAATCGGGCACTAATGCAAATCCTCTCCTATGGTTTATCCGGGGTGAGCGGAGCAGGAAGTACCGCTCGAAACATTGGATAGCAAGCTATTGACCTGGGTCAGGGGCGCTCCCCGATGACAAGCGCCTAATAGCTTCACTCTCCAACTTCCTATAGGGAGATTCTTAAATGTCGCAAGAAAGCAGCCAAAAACTACGACTCGGCGCGCTGACAGCGCTGGTCGTAGGCTCCATGATCGGCGGGGGCATTTTCTCCCTGCCACAAAACATGGCGGCCAGCGCAGACGTCGGCGCCATTCTCATCGGTTGGGCCATCACCGCGGTCGGCATGCTGACCCTGGCTTTCGTCTTCCAGACGCTGGCCAACCGTAAACCGCAGCTCGACGGCGGTGTGTACGCCTACGCCAAGGCCGGTTTCGGTGACTACATGGGCTTCTCCTCGGCCTGGGGTTACTGGATCAGCGCCTGGCTCGGCAACGTCGGTTACTTCCTCCTGCTGTTCAGCACCCTGGGCTACTTCTTCCCGATCTTCGGCAAGGGCGACACCGTCGCGGCGATCATCTGCGCGTCGATTCTGCTGTGGGCCCTGCACTTCCTCGTGCTGCGCGGGATCAAGGAAGCGGCGTTCATCAACACCATCACCACGGTGGCGAAGATCGTCCCGCTGTTCCTGTTCATCCTGATCTGCCTGTTCGCCTTCAAGCTGGACATCTTCACCGCTGACATCTGGGGCAAGAGCAATCCTGACCTGGGCAGCGTGATGAACCAGGTGCGCAACATGATGCTGGTCACCGTGTGGGTGTTCATCGGCATCGAAGGCGCGAGCATCTTCTCCTCCCGTGCGGAAAAACGTTCGGACGTCGGTAAGGCCACCGTGATCGGCTTCATCACCGTCCTGCTGCTGCTGGTACTGGTGAACGTGCTGTCCATGGGCGTGATGACCCAGCCGGAACTGGCCAAGCTGCAGAACCCGTCGATGGCGCTGGTGCTGGAGCATGTGGTCGGCCACTGGGGCGCGGTCCTGATCAGCGTCGGCCTGCTCATCTCCCTGCTGGGTGCGCTGCTCTCCTGGGTCCTGCTGTGCGCCGAGATCATGTTCGCCGCCGCCAAGGACCACACCATGCCGGAGTTCCTCCGCAAGGAGAACGCCAACCAGGTGCCGGCCAACGCCCTCTGGCTGACCAACATCTGCGTGCAGGTCTTCCTGGTCATCGTGTTCTTCACCTCGGGCAGCTCCGACGGTGGCATGGACCCGTACACCAAGATGCTGCTGCTTGCGACCTCGATGATCCTGATCCCGTACTTCTGGTCCGCGGCCTACGGCCTGCTGCTGGCAGTCAAGGGCGAAACCTACGAGACCGACTCGGCTGACCGCACCAAGGACCTGATCATTGCCGGTATCTCGGTCATCTACGCCATCTGGCTGATCTACGCCGGTGGTCTGAAGTACCTGCTGCTGTCGGCGCTGCTGTACGCGCCGGGGGTAATCCTCTTCGCTAAAGCGAAACGTGAAGTGGGCCAACCCATCTTCACCAATATCGAGAAGCTGATCTTCGCTGGCGTTGTAATCGGCGCCCTGATAGCGGCGTACGGCCTCTACGACGGCTTCCTCACTCTGTAACTCCTGGAGACATCTCATGAGCACGGAAAAAACCAAACTTGGCGTCCATTCTGAAGCTGGCAAACTACGCAAAGTGATGGTCTGCTCGCCCGGACTCGCCCATCAACGCCTGACCCCGAGCAACTGCGACGAGTTGCTGTTCGACGACGTTATCTGGGTGAACCAGGCGAAGCGTGACCACTTCGATTTCGTCACCAAGATGCGCGAGCGTGGCATCGACGTCCTCGAAATGCACAACCTGCTGACCGAGACCGTCCAGAACCCCGAGGCCCTCAAGTGGATCCTCGATCGCAAGATCACCAATGACAGCGTTGGCGTAGGCCTGACCCAGGAACTGCGCGGCTGGCTCGAAAGCCTGGAGCCTCGCAAGCTGGCGGAATTCCTCATCGGCGGCGTGGCCTCCGACGACATCCCCGAGAGCGAAGGCGCCAAGGCGCTGAAGATGTACCGCGACTACCTCGGTCACTCCAGCTTCCTGCTGCCGCCGCTGCCCAACACCCAGTTCACCCGTGACACCACCTGCTGGATCTACGGCGGTGTGACCCTGAACCCGATGTACTGGCCGGCGCGACGTCAGGAAACCCTGCTGACCACCGCGATCTACAAGTTCCACCCGGAATTCACCAACGCCGAATTCGAAGTCTGGTACGGCGATCCGGACAAGGACCACGGCATGTCCACCCTCGAAGGCGGCGACGTCATGCCCATCGGCAACGGCGTCGTGCTGATCGGCATGGGTGAGCGCTCCTCCCGTCAAGCCATCGGCCAAGTGGCCCAGGCACTGTTCGCCAAAGGCGCAGCAGAGAAAGTCATCGTCGCCGGCCTGCCGAAGTCCCGCGCCGCGATGCACCTGGACACCGTCTTCACCTTCTGCGACCGCGACCTGGTCACCGTCTTCCCGGAAGTGGTGAAAGAGATCGTTGCCTTCACCCTGCGTCCGGACGAGAAGAGCCCCTACGGCATCAACGTCCAGCGCGAAGACAAGGACTTCATGACCGTCGTCGCCGAGAGCCTGGGCCTGAAGAAACTGCGCGTCGTCGAGACTGGCGGCAACAGCTTCGCTGCCGAACGCGAACAGTGGGACGACGGCAACAACGTGGTCTGCCTGGAGCCGGGCGTGGTGGTTGGTTATGACCGCAACACCTACACCAACACCCTGCTGCGCAAGGCTGGCGTGGAAGTCATCACCATCAGCGCCGGCGAACTGGGCCGGGGCCGTGGCGGCGGTCACTGCATGACCTGCCCGATCATCCGCGATCCGGTCGACTACTAAGAAACCGGCTACACCCAACAGAGCGCAACGAACTGAAGAGGCGGCCCTAGCCAGGGCCGCCCGCCCCGCCAGCCACGAGCTGTACTGACGAGGCCAAGATTCCATCCCACAAGGAGAACGAACATGGCTTTCAATATGCACAACCGCAACCTGCTCAGCCTGATGCACCACAGCACTCGCGAGTTGCGCTATCTGCTCGACCTGTCCCGCGACCTGAAACGCGCCAAGTACACCGGTACCGAGCAGCAACACCTCAAAGGCAACAACATCGCTCTGATCTTCGAAAAGACCTCGACCCGCACCCGTTGCGCCTTCGAAGTCGCCGCCTATGACCAGGGCGCCAACGTCACCTACATCGACCCGAACTCCTCGCAGATCGGCCACAAGGAATCGATGAAGGACACCGCCCGCGTACTCGGCCGCATGTACGACGCCATCGAATACCGTGGCTTCAAGCAGGAAATCGTCGAGGAACTGGCCAAGTTCGCCGGCGTACCGGTGTTCAACGGCCTGACCGACGAGTACCACCCGACCCAGATGCTGGCCGACGTGCTGACCATGCGCGAGCACAGCGACAAGCCGCTGCACGACATCAGCTACGCCTACCTGGGCGACGCCCGCAACAACATGGGTAACTCCCTGCTGCTGATCGGCGCCAAACTCGGCATGGACGTACGCATCGCCGCTCCGAAGGAACTGTGGCCGACCGACGAGCACGTCGCCGCCTGCAAGAAATTCGCTGAAGAAAGCGGTGCTCGCATCACCATCACCGAAGACCCGAAAGTAGCCGTCAAGGGCGTGGACTTCATCCACACCGACGTCTGGGTATCCATGGGTGAGCCGGTGGAAGCCTGGGGCGAACGCATCAACGAACTGCTGCCCTACCAGGTCAACATGGACATGATGAAAGCCGCCGGTAACCCGCGCGTGAAGTTCATGCACTGCCTGCCCGCCTTCCACAACAGCGAGACCAAGGTCGGCAAAGAAATCGCCGCCAAGTACCCGAACCTGAAGAACGGCATCGAAGTGACCGAAGACGTCTTCGAATCCCCGTACAACATTGCCTTCGAGCAAGCGGAGAACCGCATGCACACCATCAAGGCAATCCTCGTTTCGACCCTCGCCGACATGTAATGCCGGACAGCCCCCGGCCAGCGGTTTCCCTGCTGGCCCGGGGGCCATCCCACTCTTTTGGAGGTACTGAATATGCGTATCGTCGTCGCATTGGGCGGTAATGCCCTGCTGCGTCGTGGCGAGCCCATGACTGCCGACAATCAACGGCTGAACGTTCGCATCGCCGCCGAGCAGATCGCCAAGGTCGCCCCCGGCAATGAACTGGTGATCGCCCACGGCAACGGGCCGCAAGTCGGCCTCCTGGCCCTACAGGGCGCCGCCTACGACAAGGTTGCACCCTATCCGCTGGACGTCCTCGGCGCCGAAACCGAGGGCATGATCGGCTACATGATCGAACAGGAAATGGGCAACCTGCTGCCGTTCGAAGTGCCGTTCGCCACCATCCTCACCCAGGTCGAAGTGGACGCCAAAGATCCGGCTTTCCAGAACCCGACCAAGCCGATCGGCCCGGTCTATTCGAAGGAAGAAGCTGAAGCCCTGGCCAAGGAGAAAGGCTGGAGCATCGCTCCGGACGGCGACAAGTTCCGCCGCGTGGTCGCCAGCCCCCGTCCGAAGCGCATCTTCGAGATTCGCCCAGTCAAGTGGCTGCTGGAAAAAGGCACCATCGTCATCTGTGCAGGCGGCGGCGGTATCCCGACCATGTATGACGAATCCGGCAAGAAGCTTTCCGGCGTCGAAGCGGTGATCGACAAGGACCTCTGCTCCTCGCTGCTGGCTCAGGAGCTGTCGGCTGACATCCTGATCATCGCCACCGACGTGGACGCGGCCTACATCGACTGGGGCAAACCGACCCAGAAAGGCATCGCCCAGGCCCACCCGGACGAACTGGAGCGCCTCGGCTTCGCCGCTGGCTCCATGGGTCCGAAGGTCATGGCGGCCATCGAGTTCGCCCGCGCCACCGGTAAAGACGCAGTGATCGGCTCGCTGGAAAACATCGTCGCCATCACCAAAGGCGAATCCGGCACCCGCGTCAGCACCAAAAAGGCAGGCATCGAGTACCGTTAAGCCCTGTCCTCAGCAAAGGCAACATCGAAACGGGAGCCCTCATGGCTCCCGTTTTCGTTCAAGGACCCTGCACGATCCCCCCGGAAACTCGTCGCCTTCTTCCGACAATTCCTGGCGCAAGCGTGACTCGGCAGTCATCATCCTCGTCAGCTAAAGCATTCGAATCACTAGAAGCCACCGCCTGGCTTTGTGCTACCGGGCCGCGCCTCCCTGCGCAACTGGCGCCCTGTCGCACAAGATGCACTTGCTGAAGGAGTTTCCGAGAGATGTCTCGACTACCGGTCATCGTTGGTTTTGGTGGATATAACGCGGCAGGCCGCAGTTCCTTCCACCATGGGTTCCGCCGCACCGTCCTCGAATCCATGGAGCCCGCCGCCCGCCAGGAAACCCTCGCCGGCCTCGCGGTAATGATGAAGCTGGTCAAGGTCGTCGACGGCCAGTACCAGGATGCCGATGGCAAAACCCTGGACCTGGCCGCCATCGAACAGCGCTTCGCCGAGCAGATTCGCCAGTCCACCCTGATCCGTCGCATCGAACTGCAATACCTCGACGTCGACGCCGCGCACTGCCACAAGAGCCTGACCGTCAGCACTGCCGGCACGCCGGTAACCTTCACCACCCTGCGCAAGCAACTGCCCGAGCCGCTGCCGGCCAACTGGTCGGTGGAAGAGGCCGAAGGCAGCGAAGTCCGCGTTACCCTGCACGACAGCTGCGAATTCAAGGTCGACAGTTACCGCGCGCTGCCGGTGAAATCCGCCGGCCAACTGCCCACCGGCTTCGAGCCGGGCGAGCTGTACAACTCGCGTTTCCACCCGCGTGGCCTGCAGATGTCCGTGGTCGCCGCCACCGACGCGGTGCGCTCCACCGGCATCGACTGGCAGACCATCTGCAACGCCGTGCAACCCGACGAAATCGCCGTGTTCTCCAGCAGCATCATGAGCCAGCTGGACGAAAACGGCTTCGGCGGCCTGCTGCAATCGCGCCTGCGCGGCCACCGCGTCTCGGCCAAGCAGCTGCCGCTGGGCTTCAACAGCATGCCCACCGACTTCATCAACGCCTACGTGCTGGGCAGCGTCGGCATGACCGGCAGCGTCACCGGCGCCTGCGCCACCTTCCTGTACAACCTGCAGAAAGGCATCGACGTCATCACCACCGGCCAGGCTCGCGTGGCCATCGTCGGCAACGCCGAGGCGCCGATCACCTCGGAGATCATCGAGGGCTACGCCGCCATGGGCGCGCTGGCCACTGAGGAAGGCCTGCGCCACATCGAAGGTCGCGACGACGTCGACTTCCGCCGCGCCAGCCGCCCGTTCGGCGAAAACTGCGGCTTCTCCCTGGCCGAGTCCGCGCAGTACGTGGTGCTGATGGACGACGCCCTGGCCCTGGAGCTGGGCGCCGATATCCATGGCTCGGTGACCGACGTGTTCATCAACGCCGACGGCTTCAAGAAATCCATCTCCGCGCCCGGCCCGGGCAACTACCTGACCATGGCCAAGGCCGTGGCCGCCGCCGCGCAGATCGTCGGTGAAGACAGCGTGCGCCAGCACAGCTTCGTCCACGCCCACGGCTCCAGCACCCCGGCCAACCGCGTGACCGAATCGGAAATCCTCGACCGCGTCGCCACCGCTTTCGGTATCAGCAACTGGCCGACCACCGCAGTGAAAGCCTTCGTCGGCCATTCCCTGGCAACCGCCAGCGCCGACCAGTTGATCTCCGCCCTGGGCACCTTCCGCTACGGCGTCATCCCCGGCATCAAGACCGTGGACACCTTCGCCGACGACGTCTTCAAGGACCACATCGCCCTGTCCAACACCGATGTGCGCCGCGATGATCTGGAAGTCTGCTTCATCAACTCCAAGGGCTTCGGCGGTAACAACGCCACTGGCGTGCTGTTGTCCCCTACCGTCACCGAGAAGATGCTGCGCAAGCGCCATGGCGACGCTGCCTTCAACGACTACCAGGCCCGCCGCGAAGCCACCCGCGCCGCCGCCCGCCAGTACGACGAAGCCGCGACACAGGGCCGTTTCGACATCATCTACAACTTCGGCAATGACATGATCGACGAGCAGGCCATCGAGATCAGCGACCAAGGCATCCAGGTCCCCGGCTTCAGCCAGACCATCGCCTACAAGAAGGATGAGCGCTTCAGCGACATGATCGACTGATCGCCGACGTTGAACGAAAAAGCCGGGCAGATGCCCGGCTTTTTCATGCTTGACGATTCACTCGGTGTGGCCGCTCCCACACCTGGCTCCGATCAGTACGTCCCCTGCCCCACGCCCAGCTCGAGAATGCTCGCCTTGAGGTTCTCGAAGTCGTATTCGCTGAGCCCGACGTAATCCAGCACCAGCGCCCGCACGCTCTCCCACTCGTGGTCCTCGTCCTGGTTGCCCAGCACGCGGTAGGAGCCGCAGATGTGCTCGGCCATCTTGAGGATCGCCAGCAGATTCTTCAGCTGGGTATCGCGGGAGTTGTCATCGCTGAAGATCGACAACGCGTTGTGGTGGTTGGCGATGGCCTCGCAGACATGCTCCGGCAGCCGCCAGGAGCGCGCGGTGAAGTAGCCGACCACCGCATGGTTGGTGTTCAGCACACGGTTCTCGGTATCCACCACGCGGCGTTCGTCGCTGGCACTGGCGTACGCCTCTTCCAGCACCACCATGTAATTGGGGAAGCGCTTGAGCATCAGCGGAATGCCGCAGTTGTGGAACAGCCCCAGCGCGTACGCCTCGTCCACCGATTCGTAGCCGATGCGCTTGGCCAGGGTCAGGCAGCTCATGGCCACGTCCTGGGCGGTGTCCCAGAAGCGATTGAGCGTGACGATGGTGTCGTCGGTCATCTCGCCCTTGATCGACTGGGCGTTGATCAGGTTGATCACCGAGCGGCTGCCCAGCAGGTTCACCGCACGCTGGATCGAAGTGATGCGGTTCGCCAGGCCGAAGAACGGCGAGTTCACCAGCTTCAGCAGCGCGCCGGACAGCCCCGGGTCCTGGCTGATCAGCTTGGCGATCGCCTTCAGGTCCGGATTGGGCATGAACTGCTCCATCTGCAGGTCAACCATGATCTGCGGCTGCGGCGGCACGCTGATGCCCTGCAGGGCCTGACGGATCTGTTCGGCGGAGAGTTCTTGGGACATGGGTGCGCTGATGAAAGTTGACGGGGTGCACAGTTTACCCAGAGCCGAGGCGTCTGGAAGGACTGCTTTTGATTGAACTTTCATCGGCAACTGTGTCGGAACCTTTACACCCAAGCGGAAGAAATGGGAGACACGCCATGAGCCAGACACTCAAAGGCAAGACCATCGCCATCCTGGTCACCGATGGTTTCGAGCAGGTCGAACTGACCGGCCCACGGGAAGCACTCGAGGAGGCCGGCGCCAAGGTGAAAATCCTCTCCGACAGCACCGACAAGGTACGCGGCTGGAACCACGACAAGCCGGCGGACACTTTCAAGGTCGATGGCACCTTCGAGACCGCCCGCGTGGATGACTACGACGCCGTGCTGCTGCCGGGCGGCGTCTTCAACTCCGATCAGATACGCAACCTGCCCAAGGCCCAGGAAATCGTGCAGAAGGCCGACCAGGCCGGCAAACCCATCGCCGTGATCTGCCATGGCGCCTGGCTGCTGGTCTCGGCCGGACTGGTCAAGGGCAGGACACTGACCAGCTGGAATTCGCTCAAGGACGACATCAACAACGCTGGCGGCCACTGGGTCGACCGCCAGGTGGTCAAGGACGGGCATCTGATCAGCAGCCGCAAGCCTGACGACATCCCCGCCTTCAACAAGCAACTGATCGAAACCCTGGCCGCCTGATGAACCGATGGAAAGGCACGCGCCACGCTCCGGCGGCGCGTGCCGCTGCGCTATAATCCCGCTCTTTTGCCGGAGCCCTACCCCATGACCCTGCCCAGCCTGCGTCTGAAAGCCAACGCCGAGCGCCGCCTGCGCGCCGGCCACCTGTGGGTCTACAGCAACGAGGTGGACGTCGCCGCCACCCCGCTGAACGGCTTCGGCGCCGGCGAGCAGGCCATCCTCGAAATGGCCAACGGCAAGCCGCTGGGCATCGTCGCGATGAGCCCGAACAACCTCATCTGCGCCCGCCTGATCTCCCGCGATACCAAGCACGTTCTCGACAAATCCCTGCTGGTTCACCGCCTGAACGTCGCGCTCAGCCTGCGCGACCGCCTGTTCGACAAGCCCTTCTACCGCCTGGTCTATGGTGACTCCGACCTGCTGCCGGGCCTGGTAGTCGACCGTTTCGGCGACGTGCTGGTGGTCCAACTCGCCTCGGCGACCATGGAAAAGCACCGCGACGACGTGCTCGCCGCCCTGCTGCAAGTGCTCAAGCCCAGCGCCGTACTGTGGAAGAACGACTCCAGCGCACGCGATGCCGAAGGCCTGGAGCGCTACGTGGCGAATGCCTATGGCGAAGTCCCTGAGTGGGTTGCCCTGGAAGAGAACGGCGTGAAGTTCGAAGCCCCGGTCCTTGCCGGCCAGAAGACCGGCTGGTTCTACGACCACCGCATGAACCGCGCGCGCCTGCAGCCCTATGTGCAGGGCAAGCGCGTGCTGGACCTGTTCAGCTACATCGGCGGCTGGGGCATCCAGGCCGCGGCCTTCGGCGCCAGCGAAGTGATGTGCGTCGATGCCTCCGGCTTCGCCCTCGATGGCGTGGAGCGCAACGCCACCCTCAACGGCCTGGCCGAGAAGGTAGCCTGCGTGGAAGGCGACGTGTTCGACGCCCTGCGCGAGCTGAAGGCCGCCGACGAGCGCTTCGACGTGATCGTTGCCGACCCGCCCGCTTTCATCAAGCGCAAGAAGGACCTGAAGAACGGCGAGGCCGCCTACCGTCGCCTCAACGAGCAGGCCATGCGCCTGCTGTCCAAGGACGGCGTGCTGGTCAGCGCCTCCTGCTCGATGCACCTGCCCGAGGACGACCTGCAGAACATCCTGCTGGGCAGCGCCCGCCACCTGGACCGCAACATCCAACTGCTCGAGCGCGGCGGCCAGGGCCCGGACCACCCGGTCCACCTGGCGATCCCGGAAACCCGCTACATCAAGAGCCTGACCGTCCGCCTGCTGCCTAACGGCTAAGACGGTAAGCACGAAAACGGGGCGCCTCCTCTCGGGATGCGCCCCGTTTTTCGTTTCAACGGCAGATGGCGGATAACGCTCGAGGCGTTATGCGCCCTACGACCGGCAACGCTGCATCATTTCATCGGCATCAGCAAAGTAGGGCGCATAAAGCGGAACGCTTTATCCGCCGGCTCTATCCACGAGTCGGCGGATAACGCTTGGGGTGTTATGCGCCCTACGAGATAAGGTCCCTCACCCCCTTCACTTCACCGGCATCAACGAATCCGCCTCGCTGATCACCGCCTTGCCCGTCTTGCGTTCGAACAGGCACAGCTCGCGACCCTGTTTGCCCTGCATGTGCTTCTGTGGATAGCGACCGCCGATCATCAGCGCCGTGTAGCCCACGCTGTCGTCGAACAGCACCGGCGCGCCCAGCACCTTCTTGTTCTGCAGATGGCTCAGCGCCAGGCAGGCTTCGCGCTGCTGCTTGTCCTGCGCCTGCCAGGCCGCATCGGACGAGGCCTGCACGCTGCCGACGAAGAGCGTGGCCAATAGGGCGACGGGGATGATTCTCATGGAGTTGCTCCTTCAACGAACGGGATCAAAAAGCGTCAATCGCCATTCTGACCACGCCTGCTCGGCGAAAGTCTATGGCCCGCGCCGACCGCCAGCCTTTCCCTGGCAGCAAGGGCCGGCGTAGAATCCGGCTCATTCCTGCCATTTATCCCCCGGCGGGCCTGTGAGCCCCGGCCGAGCAGGCGGTGACCCCGCCAAGCCCCGCGCCGACCTCGCCCATGCAAGGCCATCTGCTGTTTGCATCCGGTGCGTACCGCGCTCACGATACGACTTAGAGTCTGCTCAAGGTCTCGCCGGCCAGCGCCATCCGCTGCACGCCGCCGCACAGAAGACCCGGATCGACTCCCACCGTGCACCTGAGCCGCAGGAACCTGTCATGCCCGATTACCGTTCGAAAACCTCCACCCACGGCCGCAACATGGCCGGCGCCCGCGCTCTCTGGCGCGCCACCGGGATGAAGGACGAAGACTTCAAGAAGCCGATCATCGCCATCGCCAACTCCTTTACCCAGTTCGTGCCCGGCCACGTGCACCTGAAGGACCTGGGCCAGCTGGTCGCCCGCGAGATCGAAAAACACGGCGGCGTGGCCAAGGAATTCAACACCATCGCCGTGGACGACGGCATCGCCATGGGCCATGACGGCATGCTCTATTCCCTGCCGTCGCGCGAGATCATCGCCGACTCCGTGGAATACATGGTCAACGCCCACTGCGCCGACGCCATCGTCTGCATCTCCAACTGCGACAAGATCACCCCCGGCATGCTGATGGCCGCCCTGCGCCTGAACATCCCGGTGGTGTTCGTCTCCGGCGGCCCGATGGAAGCCGGCAAGACCAAGCTGGCCAACCACGGCCTGGACCTGGTGGACGCCATGGTCGTCGCCGCCGACGACTCCTGCTCCGACGAGAAAGTCGCCGAGTACGAGCGCAGCGCCTGCCCGACCTGCGGTTCCTGCTCCGGCATGTTCACCGCCAACTCGATGAACTGCCTGACCGAGGCCCTGGGCCTGTCCCTGCCGGGCAACGGCTCGACCCTCGCCACCCACGCCGACCGCGAGCAGCTGTTCCTGCGCGCCGGCCGCCTGGCCGTCGAACTGTGCCAGCGCTACTACGGCGAGGGCGACGAGTCCGTGCTGCCGCGCAATGTCGCCAGCTTCAAGGCGTTCGAGAACGCCATGACCCTGGACATCGCCATGGGCGGCTCGACCAACACCATCCTGCACCTGCTGGCCGCCGCCCAGGAGGCGGAGATCGCCTTCGACCTGCGCGACATCGATCGCCTGTCGCGCAAGGTGCCGCAGCTGTGCAAAGTCGCGCCGAACATCCAGAAGTACCACATGGAAGACGTGCACCGCGCCGGCGGCATCTTCTCCATCCTCGGCGAACTGGCCCGTGGCGGCCTGCTGCACACCGACGTACCGACCGTGCACAGCCCGAGCATGGCCGACGCCATCGCCGAATGGGACATCACCCAGACCCAGGACGAGAAGGTCCACACCTTCTTCAAGGCCGGCCCTGCCGGCATCCCGACCCAGGTGGCGTTCAGCCAGAGCACCCGCTGGGACACCCTGGACGATGACCGCGCCGAAGGCTGCATCCGCAGCGTCGAGCACGCCTACTCCCAGGAAGGCGGCCTGGCCGTGCTGTACGGCAACATCGCCCTCGACGGCTGCGTGGTGAAGACCGCCGGCGTCGACGAGTCCATCCATGTGTTCGAAGGCCGCGCGAAGATCTTCGAGAGCCAGGACGGTGCCGTGAAAGGCATCCTCGCCGACGAAGTGAAGCCGGGCGACATCGTGATCATCCGCTACGAAGGCCCGAAAGGCGGCCCGGGCATGCAGGAAATGCTGTACCCGACCAGCTACCTGAAGTCCAAGGGCCTGGGCAAGGACTGCGCCCTGCTCACCGACGGCCGTTTCTCCGGCGGTACCTCGGGCCTGTCCATCGGCCACGCCTCGCCGGAAGCTGCCGCAGGCGGCGCCATCGGCCTGGTGCAGGACGGCGACAAGGTGCTGATCGACATCCCCAACCGCAGCATCAACCTGCTGGTGAGCGATGAAGAGCTGGCCGCCCGCCGCGTCGAGCAGGACAAGAAAGGCTGGAAGCCGGTACATCCGCGCGCGCGCAAGGTGAGCACCGCACTGAAAGCCTATGCCCTGCTGGCCACCAGCGCCGACAAGGGCGCGGTACGCGACAAGGCGCTGCTGGACGGCTGACGCCCCGCACGAAACGAGAAAGCCCGGCGAATGCCGGGCTTTTTTGTTGGCGCCGCAGGTCCTCAGGAGCCGGACTTGGCCGCCTTCGGACAATCGCCCGTGCCCGGCTTGAGACCACGATCGGCATTGCAGACCGTGCCGTTCTCCGTCCACACGATATTCCCGGAGGTGCCGTCCTTCTTCGGCTCCAGTTCGAACTTGAGCGGATTTCCATCGGCGTCGGTCGAGACGGAAGTAGCCTTGATCACGCCATTCTCCACCGAGTAATCGCCGGAGATGTTCGAGGTCGCGGCCAGGCTTGGCGGAATGCCGAACTCGCCGGCATTGCACTCGTCAACCTTGGCTGCCTCGGCGATACACAGGCTCACGGCGGTTTTCACGCCGGACAACTCCGCCTTCGCGGCCGCCGCATGGGAGCGCGAGGAGTAGTTCGAATACAGGGGGAGGGAAACCGAAGCGAGGATGCCGATGATCGCCACGACGATCATCAGTTCGATCAGGGTGAAGCCACTTTGCACGTTCTTCATCGTCAAATCCTTCTGATGAGGGGAATTCCGGAGCCCTCATGGCGCCGGCCCGGTGCAGTGAAGCCGGCGATTCGAAAGGCGGCATTCAGACGTTTCCGCGCGGGACGCTGAAAGGTTGCCGTTTCCCTGACGATCCAGGCCACAGTAAGCCTGATCCCACAAATGACGGCTGTATTTCTGAAGGTCCGCTTGTCCTTCCTTGCCTCATGGCACTGTGCGATCCCGCTCCAGGCCAGTAAAATCGCGCTCCTTTTTCCCGGACCGCCGCCCATGAGCTCCCTCGAGAACCCGTCCGCCGCCAAGGACCAGCCCGACCTGGTCTACGGCCTGGAAGACCGCCCCGCCCTGCCCATCGCCCTGCTCGCGGCGCTGCAGCACCTGCTGGCGATCATCGTGCCCATCGTCACCCCCGGCCTGCTGATCTGCCAGGCGCTGGGCGTGTCGCCGCGCGACACCAACCTGATCGTGTCGATGTCGCTGGTTATCTCCGGCATCGCCACCTTCGTCCAGTGCAAGCGCTTCGGGCCTTTCGGCGCGGGGCTGCTGATCGTCCAGGGCACCAGCTTCAACTTCGTCGGCCCGCTGATCGCCGGCGGTGCGCTGATGGTGAAGAACGGCACGCCGGTGGAAGCGGTGATGGCGGCGATTTTCGGCGTGGTCATGGCCGGCTCCTTCGTGGAGATGGGCGTGTCGCGCATCCTGCCCTTCGTGAAGCGCCTGATCACCCCGCTGGTCACCGGCATCGTGGTGCTGATGATCGGCCTCACCCTGATCAAGGTCGGCCTGATCAGCATGGGTGGCGGCTTCTCCGCCATGTCCAACGGCACCTTCGCCAACGGCGAGAACCTGATGCTGTCGGGCCTGGTGCTGGCGATCATCGTCATCCTCAACCGCATCCCGGTGGTGTGGATGCGCAGCGGCGCCATCGTCATCGCCCTGGCCGTGGGCTACGCGCTGGCCGGCTACCTGGGCCGCCTGGACTTCACCGGCATGCACGAGGCGCCGGCCTTCCAGGTCCCGGTGCCGCTGCACTTCGGCCTGGGCTTCTCCTGGAGCCTGTTCATCCCGATGCTGGTGATCTACCTGGTGACCTCGCTGGAAGCCATCGGTGACGTCACCGCCACCAGCAAGATTTCCAAGCAGCCGGTCGAAGGCCCGCTGTGGATGCAACGCATCAAGGGCGGCGTGCTGGTGAACGGCGCCAACTCGCTGCTGGCCGGCCTGTTCAACACCTTCCCCAGCTCGGTGTTCGCACAGAACAATGGCGTGATCCAGCTGACCGGCGTCGCCAGCCGCCACGTCGGCCTGTGGATCGCCGCGATGCTCATCGTGCTGGGCCTGTTCCCCAGCGTCGCCGGGGTGATCCAGGCCGTGCCGGAGCCGGTGCTCGGCGGCGCGGTGATGGTGATGTTCGGCGCGGTCGCCGCCTCCGGCATCAACATCCTCGCCGGCACCCACCTGGATCGCCGCGCGCTGCTGATCATCGCCGTCAGCCTCGCGCTGGGCCTGGGCATCTCCCAGGTGCCGGAGTTCCTCGCGCACATGCCCCACGCGATCCGCAACGTGCTGGAATCCGGCGTCGCCACCGGCGGCATCTGCGCGCTGCTGCTGAACTGGTTCCTCCCCGAGTCCGACGCCGCCAAGGCCTCGCACAACGGTTGATCTGCCACGACGCCACCTTCGGGTGGCGTCGTCGTTTATGCTCCCTGGCATGACCACTTCCCTGCGCATCGGCGTCGTCGCCGACACCCACGGCCTGCTGCGCCCCGAAGCGCTGGCGGCGCTGCGCGGCTGCGAGCGCATCCTGCACCTGGGCGATATCGGCCCCGCTTCGCTGCTCGATCAACTCCGCGAGCTAGCCCCGCTGGACGTGGTGCGCGGCAACAACGACACCGACGACTGGGCGGACGCGTTGCCGGAAACCTTGCTGCTGGCGCTGGGCGGCCTGCGGCTTTATCTGATCCACGACCTCAAGTATTTGGCCATCGATCCCGTCGCCGAAGGTATCGACGTGGTGCTCGCGGGGCATTCGCACAAGCCGCTGAACGAGGTGCGCGATGAGGTTCTATACCTGAATCCGGGGAGCGCGGGGCCGCGGCGGTTCAAGTTGCCGATTGCGCTGGCGATTCTGGAGATCGTCGACGGGCAACCCTGGGTGGAGATGGTTTCGCTCGTCTGAGAGCGTTTGCGAGGCCGCATCCGTTCCCTACGGAAAACGGCATTCCCCACATCCGTGGGTCACAAGCCCGCTCCTACAGGGAAATCCGCCGCCCATGCTTGCCCTCACCCCAGCCCTCTCCCAACGGGAGAGGGGGCAGATCGTACCGGCTAATACTGTTGGCTCTCCCCGCACCGTACGGTCCCCTCTCCCTCCGGGAGAGGGTTAGGGTGAGGGGGCGTCAGCTATGCCGATCGCGCCAATTGACGATGGGCTCACGGCTCTAGCAAATGAGCCGCCAACTGCGCCACCGCCTCCTGCCGCTCGGTCTTCTCCGAGCGCCGCTTGCCATTGAGACCCGACCACTCCGGATGCGCCCGCGCCTTGCGCAGGGCATCGGGCAGCTTGCCTTCGCGCCATTGCTTGTCTTCCGGCGATTGCAGGTGGATCGCCTCCACCGCCGCATGCCCGCGAGTCTGCAACGCCGCCAGCAGTTGCCGCTGCCGCAGCGCCAGCAGTCGCAGCACGCTGTCGTCTACGGAGAGCTCGCGGCTGCCCTTGAGCTTGCCCAGCAGGCGCTGGCCGTAATGGCCGACGGTCTGCCACGCGCCCCCGGCGATGGCACCCAGCGCGGTCGCCGCACCGAGCGTCAGCCCGCCGACCAGCAGATCGATCCCCGCCCCCGCCGCTGCGCCGGCCGCCACGCCACCGCCGAGACGAATGCCCAGTTGGCGCAGGGTTTCCGGATTGAACAGGTCATCGCCCCAGCGGCCGTCCATCAATGGCAGGTCCGCCGCGCGGGCGTCGTCCTTGCGGAAGGCGTAGAGGCTGAGCAGCGCCTTCACGCAGGTGTCTTCGCGCTTGCGCACCTGGTTGCGCAGCGTCTCGGTGGCGGCGCGCACGGCGGCATCGCCGGCCGGCACCAGTTGGCGACAGGCGGCGACATCCACCAGCAATTCGGCGATCAACCGCGCACCGGCCTCGCGGCGGGCGACTGCCTGCGCTTCGTGATCGGCCACCAGTCGATCCAGCTGCGGGCGCGCACGCTCCATCAACAGAGCAAGGCTTTCGTAGAGGCGGCGCTCGCCATCCAGCGGCGGCGCCACGCTGTCGAAGCGAACCAGCGCATGTAGACCAAGGCGGGACAGCGCCTCGCGCCACTGCTCTTCGCGGTGCTGCGGGCTGGCGACGAAATTGAGCACCGGCAGCAGCGGCCGGGCGCAGGCGGCGAGCACGGCCAATTCGTCGCGGTACTTGGCCAGCACCGGCTCGCGGGCGTCGATCACATAGAGGCCCGCGTCGGAGGCTAGCAACTGGCGCAGTACCTTGGCTTCCTGCTCGAAGCGGCCGCGGGCTTCGCTACCGTCGAGGAAGCGGCGCAGTTTTTCCGGGCCATCGAGACGTTCGCCGGGGCGCTCCAGGCCGTCGAGGAAGTCGCGCAGGGCGATGGCGTCTTCCAGGCCCGGCGTGTCGTACAGCTCCAGCAGCGGCTCGCCGTCCACCGACAGGCGCGCGCCTTCCACATGCCGTGTGGTGCTGGGGCGATGAGAGACTTCACCAAATCCGACATCACGGGTCAGGGTCCGCAGCAGCGAGGTCTTGCCGACATTGGTGTGGCCGACCACGGCCAGTTTCAGCGCATCAGTCATGCCCGGTCTCCAGCCAACCTAACGGGGATGCCGAGGTGTGAGGCAAATTCAGCCGCTCGATGCCGGCGTGCCAATCGCCCAGGCGCTCGGCGTCCAGCGCTTCACCCGGCGGCGCCTGCAGCAGCCAGACGCGAGTGGCGGCGGCGCAACGCGACAGTTCGGCGATCAACGCCAAAGTGCCGCGATCCGGCGAGCGGCGCGGGTCGCAGGCGATCACCAGGCGTGCCGGCGGGTAGCGGGTCAGTTGCTCCAGCAGGCGGCGGCGCTGGGCGCCGTCGTCGAGGTCGCCAGCATTGGCGATACTTTCCGGCAGCTTTGGCGGCCAGTTGGGTCGGTCCAGCAGTTCGATGGAAACCAGCAGCGCGCCATCGGCGGTGGACGCCGGCAACTGCGCTTGTGGCTCGACCAGCTCATCCGGTGCGGCATCGCTGACACCCAGCCGTTCGCTGGCCGGCATCAGGCGTTCGCGCAGCAGGGCGTAGCCGGGCAGCGAGACATCCAGCGCCAGCTGCGCCCGCCCGCGCTTCCAGCGCCACAGGCAAAGCAACCAGAGCGCGCCGCGCAGCAGCACGCCGTAGACCAGCAGGATGCCCACCAGCCAGCCGGCCCAGGCGTGGCGCGCGTTCTCGCTGGCCACCAGGACATCGCCGCTGGCGCGCACCAGCTCCGAATCCGGCTGCGGGAAGCCGAGCAGGGACGGCAGCGCACCCAGGCCATGGGTCAGTGCGATGAAGGTATCGCCGCCGAGAATGGTGGTCTCCCAGACGAAGCCGTAGCGCCGCGTCGCCAGCAGCGCCAGCAGCACGCCCAGCGCGCTGCTCAGCGCGACAAACCACAGGCCGTGGACCAGCAGGCCAAGCGCCCAGCGGGTCAGCTTCTGCCGGTCCAGCAGCACCAGCAGCGCGGGCGCCAGCTGCGCCGCATGGGCATCGCGGGCGAGCTTGCCGCTCAGCCACAGCCACAGGCGCCCGAGCGCGCCGGCCGCCTCGCCGCCGGCGAAGAAGGCCAGCGTCCAGCCAATGAGGGTAATCAAGTGCAGGCCGAGCAGGCTGGCCAAAGCCCAGAACACGTTGACCGGGCGCTGACCGTCGCCCAGCGCGGCGAAGGCCAGGCCGCCGCCGGTGAACAGCGCCAGGGCCAGCAGCAGGTAGATCGACAGGCGCGCTCCCTGGCTCCAGGTGCGCAAGGCGGCGCGCTGGCCATCGCGCTCGGCCAGCAGCAGCGCGCGGTTCTGCAGGCGCTGCGCGAGGTCGCCACCGCCGACGATGGCGCGGCGATTGGCCTCGCTGTCTTCCAGGGGACCGACCTGTTCCTCGCGCAGGCGCACGGCCTCGCACAGCCACAGGGATTGGAGGGCGGACTCGCTCACGGGTTCTCCGACAATCGGTATTCGCCAGCAAGGATAACCGCTGCTCGCCGTGGCGTCCCGGCGGCGCCGGTAACACCCTGCATCGTCAACCAAACCAAGGAGGGGCTCTCGCCAGGCGCGGGCGGGCTCAGACTCAGCGGATAGCACTGCCCCTATAAAAACAACAATGAGGCCTCGCCATGCTGCGCTCGCTGCTCAGTGCCTTGCCCCTGCTGCTCGCCGCCGCCACCGCGGCGGCCGTGGAAACACCGCCGGTGCGCCCTTCCGACTGGGGCCCGGATACCCCGCTGATGCAGGCCGTGCCGCCGCGCGTGCTGGACGCCAGCGTCAGCGCTCGGCAGTCCGCCAGCAATACCTCGCAACTGTGGATCAGCCAGACCGACTTCCGCCTGCACGACGACATCGGCTTCTTCATCCGCAAGATGCTGATCCAGATGAGCCCGGTGGCCGGCGCGGGCACGCCGCTGATGCTCGACGACCCGAAGTCCATGGTCGCGCGCATCCAGGCCGGGGATATCTTCGTCGCCGACGCCACCCTCGCCAGCCTGCTCAACGAGGAGCTGCGCAACGCCAATGCGCCGGTGCGCAACCTGAAGCTCAGCACCCGCGCCGATGGCCAGGAAGTCCACGGCGAACTGCTGCGCAAGGGGCGCTGGCGGCCGTTGCGGATGGTCACCGGGATCGAGCAGGCCGGCCCGCTGAAGGTGGCGCTGGTGCCGCAGCGGATCTACGTCGACAACGTGGACGTCACGCCCTCGCTGAGCGCCGCGTCCATCGAGATGTCCGAGGTGCTGCAACTGCACACCGCGCACATGCAGTTGATCGGCAACCGCATCCTGGTCGACCTCGACGGCCTGTTCCCGCCGCCGCGCCTGGACTTCACCGTGCGAAGCCTGAAACTGGCCGATGGCGGCATGGACCTGCTGCTGGGCAGCGAGCTGGCCGAACTGAAATGGCCGCAGCTCAAGGCGCCGAAGAGCTACATGTTCATCGAGGGCGGCGACATCAAGATGGCGCGGACCATCCTGGTGAAGGCCTACGCGCTGTTCACCAGCCTCAGCCCCGACGCCCCGCTGCTGTTCAACCTCTACGACTACCGGCGCCAGCTGCAGTACGGCGAAATCCGCCTGCGCGAGGACGGCATGGTGCACATCGCGGTATCTCCCATAAAAGCGCCCGTGAAGGCGCCCGCCCCGGAGGAGAAAGCCCTATGAGAACCCTCCTCGCCTCCCTGCTCCTGCTGGCGTTTGCCGGCAACGCCGCCGCCGAGAGCGCCATCGACAAGCAGCAGCGCGAACTGGGCGTGCTGCGCCAGGGCTGGTTCCAGCAGACGCCGCCGGCAGCAGACTTCAAGGCCAGCCGGCCGGGCGGCCTGCGCGACTCCGGCCAGGACGGCGTGGGCATCCTGCTGAACAACGTGGACCTCTATTTCCAGGGCGGCATCGGCTTCCACAGCCCGCAGCTCAAGGGCTGGCTAGTGCCGCTCAAGGCCGGCGAGCCCATCGACTTCGACCGCCCGCAGGACATGCGCATCAACGTCTCCGAAGGCGAGGTGATCCTCAGCCCCGAGCAGCTCGCCAACCTGTTCAACCAGCACATCCTCGATTACCCGGAGACCATGCTGCGCGGCTTCCAGCTGAGCGTCGAAGGCGACCGCCTGCTGGTGGCCGGCGAAGTCCAGCCGCTGGGCGTCGGGCCCTGGCTGCCGCTGCGGCTGTCCGGCACGGTGAAGCTCGACGGCGACAACCTCGACTACCAGCCCGACAGCGTGAAGGTGCTCGGCGTGCCCAGCTACGGCGCCATGAGCCTGGTCGGCCTGCGCCTGGATTCGCTGGTGACCCTGGAGCGGCCCGGCGCGGTGCTGCAGGACAACGTGATGCACCTGAACTACCACCAGGTCTTCCCCCTGGTGGGCATCGATGGCCGCGTAGAATCCAGCTGGCTGGACGCCAAGGGCCTGCACCTGAAGTTCGCGCCCAAGCCCGGCGCCGCTTCGCTGGCCTTCGAACCGCCGCGCCAGGCGGGGCCGTCCTATATCTGGCTGCAGTCGGGGGACCTGAAGATCTTCGAGATCCTGATTACCTACTCGCAGGTGCTGCTCAAGGCCGAGCAGCCGGACCAGACGCTCTCATTCAACCTCAAGGACTACCGCAAGGTGCTCTCCACCGGCATTACCCAGGTCAACGAGGACGGCACCTTCTTCATGCGCGTTCCGCCGCCCGCCGGCCCCGCCGAGGGCGAGCGGCTGGTATCCTCTGGCACTGGGAGTTCCCACTGATGTTCAGCACTGGAGTCACGATGTCCGAAGCCCTGCCCCTGGCGATGATCGCCGCCCTTGCCGACAACCGCGTGATCGGCGTCGACAACCGCCTGCCCTGGCACCTGCCGCAGGACCTCAAGCACTTCAAGGCGATGACCCTGGGCAAGCCGGTGATTATGGGCCGCAAGACCTGGGATTCGCTGGGCCGCCCGCTGCCGGGCCGGCTGAACATCGTGGTCACCCGCCAGGCCGGGCTGCAGCTGGAAGGCGCGGAAGTCTTCACCAGCCTCGATGCCGCCCTGGAGCGCGCCGCCGAGTGGGCGAAGCAGGAAGAAGCCGAGGAACTGATGCTGATCGGTGGGGCGCAGCTGTACGGTGAAGCGCTGGAGCGTGCCGAGCGGCTGTACCTGACCCGCGTGGGGTTAAGCCCGGCGGGTGATGCGCATTTCCCGGAAGTGGATGAGGCGCACTGGCATCTGGCTTCGAGCATCGAGCATGACGCGGAAGGCGAAACGCCGGCTTATGCGTTCGAGGTGTGGGAGCGGGCTTGATCGCTCAGCGCACTCAGAGCCCCTCACCCTAACCCTCTCCCGGAGGGAGAGGGGACCGACCGGCATGCATTGAAAGCTCTGCGGTAGCCGGGTGTATCAGTGAAAGCAGGACTCGTCTCGGCACATACGGCCCCCTCTCCCCCTGGGAGAGGGCTGGGGTGAGGGAACGCCCAACTCCGAACTCGCAAAGAAAACGCCGCCCCGGTCACCCGGCGCGGCGTTTTTCTTTACACCAATCGATCAGAACGCAAAATGCTCCGCATCCAACCCCATCAGGCAATCCGCCCCACCCAGCAGCGCCTCGCGGTGCATGCTGGCGCGCGGCAGGATGCGCTTGATGTAGAACTCCGCGCTGGCGAGCTTGGCGCGGTAGAAATCCGCGTCGCCCTCGCCGGCCGCCAGCTTGGCCTGGGCCACGCCGGCGGCCTGCACCCACAGGCCCGCCAGCAGCACGTAGGAGCAGTACTGCAGGAAGTCCACCGAGGTGGCGCCGATTTCCTGCGGGTCGCGCTGGCAGGCGGCGATCACTTCGCTGGTCAGGCTGCGCCATTCCAACAGGCGTTGACGCACGGTTTCTGCCAGGCCGGCCAGTTCGGTCCGGGCGCCCGCAGTCTCGCAGGCAGCCGCCAGCTCGCCGATCAGCGCATTCAACTCAGTACCGCCATCGCCCAGCAGCTTGCGACGGATCAGGTCGAGCGCCTGGATGCCGTTGGTGCCTTCGTAAATCTGGGTGATGCGGCTATCGCGCATCAGCTGCTCCATGCCCCACTCGCGAATGTAGCCATGGCCGCCATAGACCTGCACGCCAAGGCTGGAAACCTCCTGGCCGACGTCGGTGAAGAACGATTTCACGATGGGGATCAACAGCGCCGCGCGCTTGCTCGCGGACTTGCGGGCATCGGCCTCGGGATGGCCGTGCTCCAGGTCCAGTTCGCGAGCGCAGAGCGCGGACACCATCCGGCAGCCCTCGGTCAGGGTCTTCTGGGTCAGTAGCATGCGCCGCACGTCCGGGTGGACGATGATCGGGTCGGCAGCCTTGGACGGCTCCGCGGCTCCGGTCAGTGCGCGCGACTGCAGGCGCTCGCGAGCGTAGGCCAGCGCGCCCTGGCAGGAGCGCTCGGCAATGCCCAGGCCCTGCAGGCCGACCTGGAAGCGCGCGTCGTTCATCATGGTGAACATGCATGCCAGACCCTGGTTGGCCTGGCCGATCAGCCAGCCGGTGGCGCCGTCGAAGTTCATCACGCAGGTCGAGGCGCCCTTGATGCCCATCTTGTGCTCGATGGCGCCGCAGCTCAGGGAGTTGCGCGCACCCGGCGTGCCGTCGGCGTTGGCAATCAACTTGGGCACGAGGAACAGGCTGATGCCCTTCACCCCGGCCGGTGCATCCGGAAGACGCGCCAACACCAGGTGGACGATGTTCTCCGACAGGTCCTGCTCGCCGCCGCTGATGAAGATCTTGCTGCCGCTGACGCTGTAGGAGCCATCAGCCTGCGGCTCGGCGCGGGTGCGCAGCAGCGCGAGGTCGGTGCCGGCCTGCGGCTCGGTGAGGCACATGGTGCCGGTCCACACGCCGCTCACCATCTTGGCCAGGTAGTCGCGCTGAAGCTCCGGCGCGCCGTGCTTGTACAGCGCCAGCACCGCGCCCTCGGTCAGCCCGGAATAGACGCGGAAGGACAGCGACGCGGCCATCAGCATCTCGTGGAAGCTGGCCGAAACCATCTGCGGGAAGCCCTGGCCGCCGAACTCGGTCGGCCCGGTCATGCTCGCCCAGCCGTTGTCGCAGTACTGCTTGTACGCGTCGCGGAAGCCGTCCGGCGTGGTGACCTCGCCATTCAGCAGCGTCGCGCCCTGCTCGTCGCTGTTGCGGTTCAGCGGCGCGACCACTTCGCCGGTGTAGCGCGCGCCCTCTTCCAGCACGCCGTCGATCAGTTCGCGGTCGAGGCCGTTGCCCAGCAGCTCGCAGTGGGCGCTGACGTCGAACAGCTCGTGGAGGACGAAGCGCATGTCGCGCAGGGGTGCGTGGTAACTCATGTTCAATGCTCCTGTTTCACGTCGGCGAAGCGGCCATTGGCGGCAGCCAGGCGCTCGATCAGCGCGGCCGGCTGCCAGTGCGCGCCGTGCTCGCCGGCCAGGTCACGCAGGCGCGCCAGCACGCTCTGCAGGCCCTGGGCATCGGCCCAGGCCATTGGGCCGGACTTGTCCTTGGGGAAGCCATAACCATTGAGGTAAACGGTGTCGATGTCGGCACTGGTGGAGGCGATGCCTTCGTCGAGGATCTTCGCGCCTTCGTTGACCAGGGCCAGCAGGCAGCGCTCGAGGATTTCCTCGGCGCCGATGTCGCGGCGGGCGTAGCCCAGACGCTCGGATTCGCGCACCACCAGGGCGTCGACTTCCGGGTCGTGCTCGGCCTGGCGGCTGCCCGGCTCGTAGTGATAGAAGCCGTTGCCGCTCTTCTGGCCGAAGCGGCCCATCTCGCACAGGCGGTTATCCACCTGTACGGTCGGCGCGTCCTGGCCCTTGCCGGCCAACTCGCGGGCGCGCCATTCGAGGTCGATGCCGACCACGTCGAACATGCGGAACGGGCCCATGGCGAAACCGAAGCCCTGGATCGCCGCGTCCACCTGATGCGGCAGCGAACCTTCGAGGATCAGCCGGCGCGATTCCTGGACGTATTTCTCCAGCATGCGGTTGCCGATGAAGCCGTGGCAGTTGCCGGCCACCACGCTGACCTTGCCCATGCGCTCGCCCAGTTCCAATGCGGCTTCGAGCACGGCGGGCGCGGTCTTCGCGCCACGCACGATTTCCAGCAGCTTCATGATGTGCGCCGGGCTGAAGAAGTGCAGGCCGAGCACCTGGGACGGACGCGAGGTCACCGAGGCAATCGCGTCGACGTCGAGGTAGGAGGTGTTGGAAGCCAGGATCGCCGAGGGTTTCAGCGCCGCATCCAGCTCGCGGAAGATCGACTGCTTGAGTTCGAGGTTCTCGTACACCGCCTCGATCACCAGGTCCACCTCGCGGATCGCCGCGTAGTTCGCCACCTGGGAGATGCGCGCGCGGCGGCGGGCCGCCTCGGCCTCGTCGATGCGACCCTGGCGGACATTGTGGGCGTAGGTGTCGGCCACGGCGCCGAGGGCCTGGGTCAGCATCTGCGGGTTGTTGTCCAGCCACAGGACCTGCACGCCGGCGTTCGCCAGGCACATGGCAATGCCCCGGCCCATGGTGCCGGCGCCGATGACGGCGGCGCTGGCGATGCGGATGTTCTGGCTCATGTTGTTCCTCTTGTCAGCCTGAAACGCTCGTTTGAAGACCACTCACCTTAGGGAAGGCGGTACTATTTTTGAAATTTTGAGTTGTGATAAGTGGCATTCAGCCGATGAATATGAATACGTTCGACCTCAACCTGCTGCGGGTGCTGGACGCGCTGCTGCGCGAGCGCAACGTTTCCCGTGCGGCGGAGCGCCTGTCGCTGAGCCAGCCGGCGGTGAGCAACGCGCTGAACCGTCTGCGCGAACTGCTCGATGACCCGTTGCTGGTACGCGTGGGCCGTGCGATGCAGCCGACGCCCCGGGCGCTGGAGCTGGAAGCGCCGATCCGCGACGCTCTGCAACGTATCGGCCAGAGCCTGGCCGGCGGCGACACCTTCGACCCGGCGCGCAGCCGCCAGCGCTTCACGATGGCGCTGACCGACTATGTGGAAGCGCTGTGCATGCCGCACCTGCTCGAAAGTCTGGGAAGCGCGGCGCCGGGCATGGGCCTCGCCATCCAGCACCTGACACCGACGCTACCGGCGGAGGCGCTGGACAAGGGCAACCTGGACCTGGTGCTGGGGCGCTTCGAAGAGTTGCCGGCACGCTTCCAGCGTCGGCCGTGGGCGAGCGAAACGCTGCGCCTGCTGGCCCGGCGCGGGCATCCGCAAGTGAACGGCGGGATCGATCTGCAGACCTTCCTCCAGCAGCGGCACCTGTGGGTTTCCGGCGGGCAGACCAAGGGCATGGTCGACCAGTGGCTGGCCAGCCAGGGACTGAAGCGGGAGATCGCCTACACCACGCCCAACTACCTGCAGGCGGCGCACCTGGTGGCGACGACGGATCTGCTGACGGTGCTGCCAACGCGCCTGGCTGTCTATTTCGCGGAGCTGCTTCCGTTGCAGGTGCTGGAGCTGCCGTTCGATGTGGGGCAGTTCCACCTGGAGCTGGTGTACCTCGCCCAGCGCGAGCGGGATGCGGCGTTGCAGTGGTTGGTCGAGCGGATTGTCGAGGCGGCGCCGGAGTGAGGGCGAGGCACGCGAATGTGAGCTTCGCGCTCGGGGGCTACCCTCACCCCCGCCCTCTCCCAGAGGGAGAGGGAGCCGTCCGTGCCGGCTGATCGCACGGTTACAGCCGGCACAGCTCCAGTCCCCTCTCCCTTTGGGAGAGGGTTAGGGTGAGGGAAAGCACAGGCTCGGAGGCGGGCAGTGTGCAGAAGAAAGCAGAAACGCGCCCGGAGGCGCGTTTCGTGGGGATCAGAAGCGATCGCGAATGATCGTCTCTTCCAGCGGCAGGCGACCGATGCGCGGCTTGGCTTCCACGGCCTGTTTACCGACGGCGATCATGAGGCCGATGGCATGGTTGGCCGGCAGGTTGATCAGCTTGCCCACGGCGTCGAAGTCGAAACCGACCATCGGCACGCTGTCCAGACCGCGGCCACGGGCGGCAAGCATCAGCGTCTGGGCCACCAGGCCGCAGCTGCGCATGGCTTCGTCGCGCTGGGTCTGCGGCTTGTCGCGGTAGTAGCCGTCGATGGCGCCGACCATGAAGTTCTTCACTTCGACCGGGGCGCCGTCCCACACGCGCTGGGCGTTCTGTTCCCAGCTGTCGACCTGCGCGCAGACGATCACCAGCATCGACGCCTCGGTCATCTGAACCTGGTCCCAGCCCACCTCGCGAATCTGCGCGCGCAGTTGCGGATCGCTGACGTCCACCAGGCGCACGTGCTGCAGGTTGAAGGAGGTGGGAGCGAGCAGCGCCTGTTGCAGCAGGTCGTCCTTCTCCTCACGGCTCATCACGTAGGAGGTGTCGAAACCACGAATGGAGCGGCGGCTGCGGATGGCGTCTTCGATCAGCATGGAAAATCCTCTGGCTGGCATGGGCGGGAATGGCGCGCATGGTAAGCCGAGAGGCGGCCGCGTTGCAGAGCGGCGTATCGATAATGTCTATTCGATGCCTCGATAGAACGGAGCCCGCCAGGACTGGCGGGCTCCGACGCGGAAGTCAGCTTTCCAGCGCCTCCACGGGCGCCGCGCTGGCTTGGCGCTGCTTGGGCGAGGTGAAGGTCAGGTAGCCATCCTCGACCTTGCCGAAGCGCAGCAGGGCCAGGTCGAGGGCGTAGTTCTGATAGAGCTTCCACGGCGTGCGGTCGCCCTGCTTAGGCATGCGGCCGGCGGCGCGCTGGATGTAGCCGGAATTGAGGTTGAGGAAGGGCTCTTCCTTCACCGTTCCGTCGGTCTGGCGCGGCGTGCACTGGCGCATGCCGATGGCGTCGAGGTGGTTGATCAGGCGGCAGAAGTACTCGCTGGAAAGGTCCGCCTTGAGCGTCCAGCTGGCGTTGGTGTAGCCGACGATGGCGGCGAGGTTGGGCAGGTCGCGCAGCATGATGCCGCGGTAGCCCATGCTCTGGGTGACCTCGAAGGGCTTGCCATCGATGGCCAGTTCCGCGCCGCCGAACATCACCAGGTCCAGCCCGGTGGCGGTGACGATGACGTCCGCCTCCAGCACCTGACCGGATTTCAGCACGATGCCCTTTTCGCTGAAGCGCTCGATATGGTCGGTGACCACCGAGGCGCGGCCCTGGCGCAGCGCCTTGAACAGGTCGCCGTCCGGCACGCAGCACACGCGCTCGTCCCACGGCTTGTAGCGCGGGCTGAAGTGGCGCATGTCGAAGTCCTTGCCCAGCTGCAGGTTGGCCAGCTTGAGCATCAGCTTGCGCACCGCGCCGGGGAACATCTTGGAGGCCATGAAGAAGATCATCTGCATGGTCACGTTGCGCGCCCGCGCCTGTCGGTACACCCACTTCTCCGGCAGGAAGTTGCGCAGGAAGTTGGAGATCGGGTCCTTCGCCGGCAGGGTGATCACGTAGGAGGGCGAGCGCTGCAGCATGGTGACGTGGGCAGCCTTGTCGGTCAGCGAAGGGATCAGCGTGACGGCGGTGGCGCCGCTGCCGATCACCACGATGCGCTTGCCGCTGTAGTCGAAATTCTCCGGCCACAGCTGCGGGTGGATGACCTGCCCGCCAAAGCTTTCGCGGCCCGGGAAGTCCGGGGTGTAGCCGGCGTCGTAGCGGTAGTAGCCGGTGCACATGAAGAGGAACTGCGCACTCATGCGCACGGGCTCCTCTTCGTCGCCGCGCTGCACGCTGAGGTTCCAGCGCGCGGTGTTGCTGTCCCAGTCGGCCTTGAGGACGCGGTGGCGGTAGCGCACCTTGTCCTCGACGCGGTACTCGCGGGCGGTTTCGCGGATGTAGTTGAGGATCGACGGGCCGTCGGCGATGGCCTTGGGGTCGGTCCAGGGCTTGAAGTTGTAGCCCAGGGTGTACATGTCCGAGTCGGAGCGGATGCCCGGGTAGCGGAACAGGTCCCAGGTGCCGCCCATGGCCTCACGGCCTTCGAGGATGGCGTAGGACTTGCCGGGGCATTGCTTCTGCAGATGGCAGGCGGCGCCGATGCCGGACAGGCCGGCGCCGATGATCAGTACATCCAGGTGCTCGACGGACATGCTTGGGGCTCCTCGGCCGTTAGGCAGGCAGTGCCTGGTGAGTCTAGGAGGAATTTCCTCCACTCACCCTACAAGCAGGCCGGGCGGCATCACGCCGACCTTTAGTCGTGCGTGGCGCCGCCGTCTTCAGGCGTTCAGAGCTGCGCCTGTACCCAGTCGCGCACCTGGGCGTAGGGGTAGTCTTCCAGCGTGGCGTAGCCCGGCAATCCGCGCGCGCGCATGCGGGTGAAGGCCGGCACGCTGATGCCACAGAGGAAGCGCGTGATGCAGTCGGCGCTGGGCGCGGTGCCTCGGGCGCTGCGGTACTTCTCCAGGAAGGCGTCGCATCGATCGTGCAGCGACTGGCCATCCAGAGCTGGCAGCGCAGGCGGCTCCGGCAGGCGGGCGACGCGGCCGGCGCAGACCGAACAGTGACCACACTGGCGCGGCGCCTGCTGGTCGCCAAAGTACTGGGCGAGGCGCCAGCTCAGGCAGTCCGAGCTGCCCAGCAGATCGAGCATGGCGCCGATGCGGGCGATCTCGCTTTCCTCGTGGCGCTTGAAGTAGCCGTGCAGCTCCTCGCTCAACTTATCCACAACGAAGGACGCGTCGCGCACCGAGTACACCTCGGTCATCTGCTTGCTCTCCAGCTCCACCCAGCCGCGTTCCTGGAAGTAATCCAGCGCCTTCACCACCCGCGAGCGCTCGGCGCCATGGCGGCTGTAGAGCGTGTCGAAGTCCAGGGTCGCCCAGGTTCGAGCACGGGCCGAAGTCGTGAGGATGGCGTCGACGAATTGCCGCCGCTCACCTTCGAAATGGCTCAACAGCGCGGAGGAATCGATCAGCAGCTTGTAGCGATATTCGGCGAAATAGGCGAAGCGTGACGCGATGATGCCGCGAAGCTCCAGCTGCACCAACAGCGTCTTGAGTGGCAGCTGGCGAATATTGGACTGGTCCGACAACGGCACCAGCATGGTTTCCCATTGGCCACCCTCCTGACCTCCGGACGCCTGGCGGATTTCCTCCAGAACGTTGCGGATGCCCTCACGCTCGGGTGTGTCGCCGTAGACGAAGTTCTCCAGCACGTTGAGGCTGTCACGGTTGGCCAGCACCAGGCATTCCGAGCGCTGGCCGTCGCGTCCGGCGCGGCCGATTTCCTGGCTGTAGTTCTCCAGCGACTTGGGCAGGTCGTAGTGCACCACCTGGCGGATGTCGCTCTTGTCGATGCCCATGCCGAAGGCAATGGTGGCGACGATGCAGTTCAGCGAGCCATCCATGAAGCGGCGCTGGATGCCTTCGCGCTCCGGGTGCTCCATTCCCGCGTGGTAGGCGCAGGCAGGAAGGCCGCGTTCGGCCAGATGCGCGGCGATGTCCTCGGCGGTCTTCTGCTGGGTGACGTAGACGATGGCCGGCTTGCCCGAACGCTCGCGCAGCCATTCCACCAGCCGGGCACGGCGGGCGGCGCTGGAGATGGGCTCCACCTGCAGGTCGAGGTTGGCGCGGTAGAAGCCGGTGGTGACTACGTCGCTCTCGGCGATGGCGAACTTGCTGCGCATGTCGGCGATCACCGCCGGCGTCGCCGTGGCGGTGAGCAGCAGCACCTGGGGAATGCGGAACTGCTTCTGGTAGTCCGGCAGCTTCAGGTAATCGGGGCGGAAGTTGTGGCCCCACTCGGAGATGCAGTGCGCCTCGTCCACCACCAGCAGGGAAATCGGCACCTCGCTGATGAAGTTACGGAAGCGCTCGTTCTTCAGGCGCTCCACCGAAATCATCAGTACCTTCAGCTCGCCGCTGCGCGCACGGGCCATGGTCTGCGCGGCCTGCTCGCGGCTTTGCGCCGAATCGATACTGGCGGCGGCGATGCCGTGGCGGGCGAGGAAGGCGAGCTGGTCCTGCATCAGCGCCAGCAGCGGCGACACGACGAGCGTCAGGTGCGGCAGCAGCAGCGCCGGCAACTGGTAGCACAGCGACTTGCCCGAGCCGGTGGGGAAGATCGCCGCCGCCGAGCGTCCGGCGAGCACGGCGCTGACGGCGGCTTCCTGGCCGGGGCGGAACTGGCGGAAACCGAAGACGCGTTCGAGGGTGTCGTGCATGGGGATAACTCCTTTGCCTGTCATGGACGATCCCGTGAGCCTAGGGAAGTCCATTGTAGGAGCGAGCTTGCTCGCGAACAGCCCAACTCCGGTTCGCGAGCAAGGGCTAGGCGCCCTCTCGGTCCTACAAGTGCACCGCAGTGCAGTGCTTCTCTTGGAGATCGGATTTCGCCGCGATGGATTTCGCGGACAAGGTCCGCTCCTACAAGGAGCACCATGGCGCGAGATTGGCAACGCACCAATGAAAAAACCGCCCGGAGGCGGCTCTTTCGCAGAACGGGCTCGCTTACAGCTGCGGGCCGGCGTTCTTGATGGCGTCGCTCACGTCGAACTTCTTGAAGTTCTCGATGAACTTGCTGGCCAGGCCCTTGGCGGCTTCGTCGTAGGCAGCCTTGTCTTCCCAGGTGTTGCGCGGGTTGAGCAGGTTGGTCTCGACGCCCGGAACGACCTTCGGTACGTCCAGGTTGATGATGTCCAGGTGCTCGGTCTCGGCACCGATCAGAGCGCCGCTCTGGATGGCAGCGATCACGCCACGGGTGGTCGGGATGTTGAAGCGCTTGCCGACGCCGTAGCCACCGCCGGTCCAGCCGGTGTTGACCAGGTAGACCTTGGAGCCGAAGGCCTTGATGCGCTTGATCAGCAGCTCGGCGTAAACGCCGGCCGGGCGCGGGAAGAACGGTGCGCCGAAGCAGGTGGAGAAGGTCGACTTGATGCCGCCGCCCGAACCCATTTCGGTGGAACCGACCAGCGCGGTGTAGCCGGACAGGAAGTGGTAGGCCGCCTGCTCGTTGTTCAGGATCGAGACGGGCGGCAGAACGCCGGTCAGGTCGCAGGTCAGGAAGATCACGGCGTTGGGCTCGCCGCCGAGGTTCTGCTCGGAACGCTTCTCGACGTTCTCCAGCGGGTAGGCCGCGCGGGAGTTCTGGGTCAGGCTGTCATCGGCGTAATCCGGGGTGCGGTTCTCGTCGAGGACGACGTTTTCCAGCACGGCGCCGAACTTGATGGCTTTCCAGATGACCGGCTCGTTCTTCTCGGACAGGTCGATGCACTTGGCGTAGCAACCGCCTTCGATGTTGAAGACAACGCCTTCGCCCCAGCCGTGCTCGTCGTCGCCGATCAGGTAGCGGCTTTCGTCAGCGGACAGGGTGGTCTTGCCGGTGCCCGACAGACCGAAGAACAGGGTGACGTCGCCGGCTTCGCCGATGTTGGCGGCGCAGTGCATCGGCAGCACGTCTTTTTCCGGCAGCAGGTAGTTCTGCACGCCGAACATGGCCTTCTTCATTTCACCGGCGTAGCGCATGCCGGCGATCAGCACTTTCTTCTGGGCGAAGTTGAGGATCACGCAGCCATCGGAGTTGGTGCCGTCACGCTCGGGCACGCACTCGAAGTTGGCGACGTTGAGCACCTGCCACTCTTCGCGGCCGGCCGGGTTGTACTGCTCGGGCTCGATGAACAGCGCGCGGCCGAACAGGTTCTGCCAGGCGGTGGCGGTGGTCATCTTGACGGCCAGGTAGTGATCCGCGGCGGAACCTACATGAACGTGGGAGACGAAGTGTTCCTGGGCGTTATTGAAGGCCTGGACACGGTCCCACAGGGCATCGAACTTGTCGGCCGGGAACGGACGGTTGATGGCGCCCCAAGCGATGGAGTCCTTGCTGCCCGGCTCTTCGACGATGAAACGGTCGGCAGGCGAGCGGCCGGTGCGGTGGCCGGTTTTCACGACCAGCGAGCCGTTGTCGGCGAGTTCGCCTTCGCCGCGGCGAATGGCTTCTTCAACCAGTTGGGCAACGCTGATATCGGTGTAAACGGCTTTGTTGGCTTGCGTCATGTGGGTCCCCGTCGGCCGAAGCCGAGTCCTCCAAACATTGCGTAGTGACTTCTGATTCCCACTACCGCGGAAAAAAGTCGCGGGATTATGCCAGAAAAGAACTGTTCTCGTGCAGCCTCTGATCTGGCGAGAGCGCCATTGGTTCGGCTATCGGACAGATAGAAGCGGTCAATGGCGGGTTTCTGACGGTGTGGTGCTACCACCGCCCGAAAACAATTGGGCAACGTCCGAACCGTCGAAACGGTAGCGCTGGTTGCAGAACTGGCAGTCGATCACGACTTCGCCACCTTGCTCATCCAGCAGACGCTCGGCGTCCTCGTGTCCAAGACTGACCAGCGCGTTGGCCGAGCGTTCCCGCGAGCAGCTGCAACGGAACACCAGCGGCTGCGGATCGAACAGGCGCACGTCGTCTTCGTGATAGAGGCGATGCAGCACGGTGGCGTTGTCCAGGCCCAGCAGTTCCTCGGCGGTGAGGGTGTCGGCCAGGGTGGCGACGTGCTGCCAGCTGGCTTCCCGCGACTCGGTGTCGCGCTGGCGGTCGGCCGGCAGTTGTTGCAGCAGCAGGCCACGGGCGCGGCGGCTGTCGGCGTTGAGCCAGAAGCGGGTCGGCAACTGCTCGGAGGTGGCGAAGTAGGTCGACAGGCAGTCGGCCAGGGTCGCACCCTCCAGCGGCACGATGCCCTGGTAGCGCTTGCCGTTCTTCGGATCGACGGTGAGGGTCAGCACGCCATGGGGCATCAGGTCCGCGAGGCCGGCGGAATCGCCGATGGCCTCGGCATCGTAGCGGGCCAGGCCGCGCACTTCGCGGTTGCTGGAGCACTCCACCATCAGCAACGGCACGGCGCCGCTGGAACGTGCCTGCAACACCAGCAGGCCGTCGAACTTCAGGGTGCCGCACAGCAGCGCGGCGGCAGCTAGCATTTCGCCAAGCAGTTGGGCGACCGGCTGCGGATAGGGGTGCTTGGCCAGCACTTCGGCGTAGCTGCGATCCAGCTCCACCAGCTCACCGCGAACGTCGGTGTTGTCGAACAGGAAACGCTGACTTTGATCGATTTGGGACATGCTGGGCACAACGCTGCGATAGGCACAAATAAATGACAAGTTGATGGCAAAGGCCTATAAAGCGCGCTTTGTCGTATCCGGCAACCCGGAACCGTTGTCAGAAGGGGGAATCGATTTTATGGACAAAACCACGCCGTTCCAAGCCACCTGGTCCTGGAAGCCCTTCATCGCCTGTCATCTGATGGCGCTCGTCCTGCTCCTGCTGTGGCTCTGGGAGCCCACTCGCGCGGCGATGAACCTGTTCGATTTCAGCCTGTTCAGCCTGCTCAACCAGCCATTGGCGACCAACGAAGCCTGGCGCATGAGCTGGGCGGTGGCGAGCACCCGTCCGTTCGACCTGCTGGTGGGCGTGATCCTGCTCTGCCTGCTGATTCGCGGCGACTGGATCTTCAAGGCCACCCAGGCCCGCGCCGCCACTTTCGGCTTCCTTTGCGCGGCCGTGGTGCTGGTGATCGTGCGCATCCTGTACGCCAAGGTCGCCCACAAGCTGGGCTGGCAGCACGCGAGCATTTCCGCCATCGCGCCGGACGCGGTGCGCCTGGAGGACTTCTTCCCGCAGTGGGAAGACACTCCCTTCGAAGTGAAAGACGAATCGGCCCGCAGCTTCCCCGGCGACCACGCCTCGGTGCTGCTGATCTGGGCGCTGTTCCTCACCCTGTTCGCCCGCACCGCCCTGCAATGGGTGGTGATTTGGGGCCTGGCGCTGCTATTCATGCTGCCGCGTTTGGTGGCCGGCGCCCATTGGGGCCAGGACGACTATATCGGCGGCGTGCAGATGGCGCTGGTGGCCCTGGCCTGGAGCTGCTTCACGCCGTTCGCCGCCAAAGGCAGTGCGGCGCTGGTGCGCTGGACCGATCCGCTGTTCCGCCTGGCGGCGAAAATCCCGCTGCTCAACCGGCTGAGCGTCGTCACGGCCTGACGGCCATTCGATCCGGGCGAGGCGCGTGCGGCCCTCGCCGCTGGATCACTCCTGATCGCGGAAGCTGAACAGTTGGCGGCGCTGCTTCTTGGTGGGTCGCCCGTCTGTCTGCACGCCCAGCGCGCCCGCCTTGCGCATCGCCGAGGCGTCCTCGCGGCGCTTCACACTGTCGGCGGTCTCCTCATAAAGAAGCTGCGCTTCCGGCGCGCCACGACGCACCATCGATAGCGCCTTCACCACCACGGTGCGCTCGTCGAAGCCGGTGCGGATCACGTATTCGTCGCCAACCTTGGGCTCCTTGCCCGGTTTGCAGCGCTCGCCCCGGCAATGCACCTTGCCGCCGTCGATGGCTTCCTTGGCCAGGGAGCGGGTCTTGTAGAAGCGCGCCGCCCACAGCCACTTGTCCAGGCGGACCTTGTCGTCGTCTTTCTCGCTCACGTCACAACCTCGTCATGCGGGCCTGCGAGTGTACCGCGCGCCCCGCTGGCGGGGCACAATCGGCCTGACTAGAATGCCGGCAAACGCCGGGGACGCCTGCCTTGAAGACTTTCGACCAGCTGTCGGTAATTGGTCTGCGCGAATGGATCGCCCTGCCCGAACTGGGCATGGTCGGCCTGCGTGCGAAGATCGACACCGGCGCCAGCACTTCCACCCTGCATGCCAGCGACATCGTGCCGTTCCAGCGCGGCGGCCAGGACTGGGTGCGCTTCATCGCCCACCTGGGCACCCAGGTGCAGCGTCGCCACCGCTGCGAGGCACCGGTGGTGACGATGAAGACCATCAAGAGCTCCAACGGCCAGGCCCAGACCCGCTATGTGATCCGCACCCTGCTGGCCCTGGGTGATCGCGCCTGGTCGGTGGAGTTCACCCTGGCCTGCCGCAAGACCATGCGCTACCGCGTGCTGCTAGGCTCCAAGGCGCTGGTCCATGGCCAACTGGTGGTCAACCCGGGCCTGACCTACGTACAAGACAAACCCCTCATCATGGTTCCCGCCACCCTTCCAGGTGATCAATGAAAATTGCTGTGCTGTCGCGCAATCCGCGCCTGTATTCCACCCGTCGGCTGGTGGAGGCCGGGCAGCAACGCGGCCACGAGATGGTGGTGATCGACACCCTCCGCGCCTACATGAACATCGCCAGCCACAAGCCGCAGATCCACTACCGCGGGCAGTCGCTGGAAGGCTTCGACGCGGTAATCCCGCGCATCGGCGCCTCGGTGACCTTTTATGGCTGCGCCGTCCTGCGCCAGTTCGAGATGATGGGGGTATTCCCGCTCAACGAATCGGTGGCCATCGCCCGCTCCCGCGACAAGCTGCGCTCGCTGCAGCTGCTCTCGCGCAAGGGCATCGGCCTGCCGGTGACCGGTTTCGCCCACTCTCCCGATGACGTGCCGGACCTGATCCAGATGGTTGGCGGCGCACCGCTGGTGATCAAACTGCTGGAAGGCACCCAGGGCATCGGCGTGGTGCTGTGCGAGACCGAGAAGGCCGCCGAGTCCGTGCTGGAGGCCTTCATGGGGCTCAAGCACAACATCATGGTGCAGGAGTACATCAAGGAAGCCGGCGGCGCCGACATCCGCTGCTTCGTGGTGGGCGACAAGGTGATCGCCTCGATGAAGCGCCAGGCGGCGGCCGGCGAGTTCCGCTCCAACCTGCACCGCGGCGGCAGCGCCAGCCTGATCAAGATCACCCCGGAGGAGCGCATGACCGCCGTCCGCGCCGCCAAGGTGATGGGCCTGCACGTGGCCGGCGTGGACATCCTGCGCTCCAACCACGGGCCACTGGTAATGGAGGTGAACTCCTCCCCGGGCCTGGAGGGCATCGAGACCACCACCGGCAAGGACATCGCCGGAGTGATCATCGAGTACCTGGAGAAGAATGGCGGGCCGCATCTGGCGCGGACCAAGGGCAAGGGGTGAGCAGGAATTCGGCATCGGCGCGGGGCTTTGCCCTCACCCCAGCCCTCTCCCGGGGGGAGAGGGAGCGGTCCGTGCCGGCTGACATCGCAGCATCATCCTGCGCCGATCAGTTCCTTCTCCCTCAGGAGCTGGGCGCGTAGCCAGGGTTAGGGTGAGGGGCCGCATGGCAGCCAAACCAACATGAAGCACCGCGCCCCTGAAGTTCCAGCTCCAAGCTTCATTGCCCCGTGGAACCCTTCGCGAGCAAGCTCGCTCCTACAGACTCTCCCGCAGTAACCGGATGACAGAAATGCCCGCTTCCCGCCCCCACGCCGAACTCAAATGGTCGCCCATCGAAGGCCGCGTCGCGCTGGTTGCGCCGGCTTCCGCCATCGCCGAGGAAGTGCTGGAAGCGACTCTGCGCCAGTTGGAAGTCCAGGGCATCGACTACCACCTGGGTGAACACGCCGACGCACGCTACCGCTACCTGGCCGGCACGCCGGAGCGGCGCCTGGAAGACTTCCACGCCGCCTTCGAACTGGAAGACGTCAGCGCCGTCTGGTGCCTGCGCGGCGGTTACGGTTGTGGACAACTCGTTCCGCAGCTGGACTGGCAGCGCATCAAGGCCGCCTCACCACGCCCGCTGATTGGCTTTTCGGACATTTCCATCCTGCTCAGCGCCTTCCATCAGCAGGGTCTGCCGGCGATCCACGGCATGGTCGCCACCGGGCTCGGCCTGCAGCCGCTGAGCGCCCCCAACGAGCAGCGCGAACGCCTGGCGTCGCTGGCCTCGATCAGCCATGTGCTGGCGGGCGGCCCCGGCAAGCTGGCGGCTCAGCACCTCGCCGGACCGAAGCTCGCCGTAGAAGGCGAATTGATCGGCGGCAACCTCACCGCGCTGGCCTGCATGGCCGGCACCGTAGGCGCGCTGTATGTGCCCGACGGTGCGATCCTGATCCTCGAAGACGTCGGCGAGCCCTACTACCGCATCGAGCGCAGCCTCTGGCAGTTACTCAACAGCCTGAATGGCGCGCGCCTGGGCGCGATCTGCCTCGGCACCTTCACCGACTGCCCGCGCAAGGGCGTGGCCCACAGCCTGGAAGAAATCTTCGCCGAGTACGCCGCGCAACTGGGCGTCCCGCTCTACCACGGCCTGCCCAGCGGCCACGGCGCGCACAACCGCGCCTGGCCCTATGGGCGCCAGGCGGTACTGGAAGGAAAGGCCCTGCGCTGGGATTAGAGTCTGTTTACGATCTCGCGAGCTAGAGCAGAACAAGGCGAGGACAGCTGAGAAAGCGGAGCTGACTGCAGTCAATGAGCACTTCTCGGCTGGCCTCAACGCAGTTATGCCGACGCGCAGCAGATCGCAAGCAGGCTCTTAATGCGCGTCGCGCGGCAGCAGCAGGCCCAGCGGCAGGCAGACACGCGCTTCCACGCCACCACCCTCGCGGTTGCGCAGCTCGATGCTGCCGCCGTGCTGTTCGGCGATGCGCTTGACGATGGCCAGGCCCAGGCCGGTGCCCTTGCCGCCGCGCGCTTTGTCGCCGCGGAAGAAGGGGTTGAAGATATTCTCCAGCTCCTGCGGATCGACGCCCGCGCCACGGTCCAGCACGCTGAGCACCACGTAGGGTGCACCGCCGCCACCCGCCACGTGGGCCGCCACCTCGACCTTGCCGCCACCATGGTTCAGGCCATTCTCGATCAGGTTGCCGAGCAGGCGCTTGATCGATACGCGGCGGAAGCGGAACAGCGGCAACGTCTCCAGGCACAGGCGTACGCGGTTGCCATTCTGGTTGAAGGCATCGGCCACTTCGCGGATCAGGTCGGCCAGGTCACCCTCTTCTACCGGCTCGTCACGGCCATCGCGGATGAAGGCGAGGAACTGATCGAGGATCGCGTCCATGTCCTCGATGTCGCGAACCATGTCCTCGACCATCTCGCGGTCGCTTTCCGGCATCAGTTCCAGTGACAGGCGCAGGCGCGTCAGCGGCGTACGCAAGTCGTGGGAGACACCCGCCAGCATCAGCTCGCGCTCACGCCCGGCCTGCTCGACATCGTCGGCCATCTGGTTGAACGCGCGGTACACCTCGGCCATCTCGCTGGGGGTTTCCGCCCCCAGCGGCAGGCGCACGCTGCGTCCCTTGCCGAACTCGCGGGAGGCGAACACCAGGCGCTTGAGCGGCTGGCTGAGCAGGCGCACGAAGATCCAGGCGGCAGCCGTGGACAACAGGCCGATGCCGAGGAACCAGCCCAGCACGCTCCAGATCTGCTGGCCGCGCAGCGGGTGCGGGTAGAGCGGTACGCCGATCCAGCCGTCACCCAGGGTCGGTGCGCGCACCCAGAGCATCGACGGATGATGGATGCGCAGGCGGGTTTCGGTGTCGATGCCCAGCTCCATGCGCATCTGCCGCTGGAAGATTTCGGTGTAGGGCCAGTGCACTTCCTCCGGCTGCCCCTGTTCATGGGGCGCCCACTTCAACCCGGCGGACTCGGCAATGGCTTCGCGCGATTTCTCGTCCGCCGCCCAGTAGGCGCGCACGGTCAGCGCCGCGCCGTGGCTGTACTGGCGGTCGACCAGCATGTCTTCGTTCATCAGCAGGTAGACCAGGGTCAGCGCCTTGGAAAACAGCACGACGATGAGCACCAGCCACAGAGTGCGGGCGAAGAAGCTTTGCGGGAACCAGAGGGGTGTTTTCAAGAACGGAATACCAGAGAACGGCGTTTGTAGGAGCCCCTCACCCTAACCCTCTCCCAGAGGGAGAGGGGACTGATCGGCGCCAATTGAAACCACACCGTCAGCCGGCACGGACGGCCCCCTCTCCCTCCGGGAGAGGGCTGGGGTGAGGGGAAACATCGGCCAGAGTTTTCAGAGGGCGCGAGCTGTCTCCCCGGATTGGCTCACTTACGCGCGGCGCCATCCGGCACGAATACGTAGCCCACGCCCCAGACGGTCTGGATGTAGCGCGGCTTCGACGGGTCGGGCTCGATCAGCCGGCGCAGGCGGGAAATCTGCACGTCGATGGAGCGCTCCAGGGCGTCCCACTCGCGGCCACGGGCCAGGTTCATCAGCTTGTCGCGGGTCAGCGGCTCGCGTGCGTGCTGCACCAGGGCCTTGAGTACGGCGAACTCACCGGTGGTGAGCATGTGCACTTCCTCGCCCTTCTTCAGCTCGCGGGTCGCCAGGTGCAGTTCGTAGTCGCCGAAGGTGACGATCTCGTCCTCGCCCGCCGGCGCGCCGGGCACCAGCGGCGCCTGGCGGCGCAGCACGGCCTTGATCCGCGCCAGCAATTCGCGCGGGTTGAACGGCTTGGCCAGGTAGTCGTCGGCGCCCTGCTCCAGGCCCGAGATGCGGCTGGTCTCGTCGCCCTTGGCGGTGAGCATGATGATCGGGATCTGGTTGTTCGACTCGCGCAGGCGCTTGCACGCGGAGAGGCCATCCTCGCCGGGCATCATCAGGTCCAGCACCACCAGCTGGAACAGCTCGCGGGCCAGCAGGCGGTCCATCTGCTCGGTGTTTTCGACGGCGCGGACACGGTAACCCTGCTCATCGAGGAAGCGTTCCAGCAGACGGCGCAGGCGCGCGTCGTCATCGACCACGAGGATCTTTTCGCCTTCCGGCAGGGTGGCAGCGTTGCTCATGGAGACTCCCAGAATCTGATTCGGCGGGCATTATCGCCCAGCAGCCGCGCTTCACGGCTTGTCCATTGTTAGCAGATTTTTCCCCGACCAGCCGCCCACCCGGTGAAATTGTCGTGGGTATAATGCGGCGCTTTTGCGGCGGGGCGTTGTCATAGACGCCTGCCAAGCGCCACGGCGCGGCAGCCAAGCCCCGTATTTTGTTGGTTTCACCAGGTGGATTTATGGACAGCATCAACACCCGTATCGCCGAAGAGCTTTCCGCACTGCCCTCCGGCCGCGTTCAACCGCAGCAAGTCGCCGCTGCCGTCGCCCTGCTCGACGAAGGCTCCACCGTCCCCTTCATCGCCCGCTACCGGAAAGAAGTCACCGGCAGCCTGGATGACACCCAGCTGCGCATGCTCGAAGAGCGCCTGCGCTACCTGCGCGAACTGGACGAGCGCCGTGGCGCGATCCTCGCCAGCATCGAGGAGCAGGGCAAGCTGACCCCGGAACTGGCCCGCGAGATCAACCTCGCCGACACCAAGACCCGCCTCGAAGACCTCTACCTGCCGTATAAGCAGAAGCGCCGCACCAAGGGCCAGATCGCCCTGGAAGCCGGCCTGGGCGAACTGGCCGACGCGCTGTTCGCCGACCCGAGCCTGACCCCGGAAACCGAAGCCGCGCGCTTCGTCGATGCCGAGAAGGGCTTCGCCGACACCAAGGCCGTGCTCGAAGGCGCCAAGTACATCCTCATGGAACGCTTCGCCGAGGACGCCACGTTGCTCGACCGCCTGCGCAGCTTCCTCAAGGACAACGCCACCCTCACCGCGCGCATGGTGCCGGGCAAGGAAACCGAAGGCGCCAAGTTCAGCGACTACTTCGAGCACGACGAGCCGCTGAAGAACGCGCCGTCGCACCGCGCCCTGGCGATCTTCCGTGGTCGCAACGAAGGCATTCTGAGCGTCGCCCTGAAAGTCGGCGAAGAGCTGCCGGGCACCTCGCACCCTTGCGAAATCATGATTGGCGAGCGCTTCGGCATCGCCAGCCAGGGGCGCGCGGCGGACAAGTGGCTCTCCGAAGTGGTGCGCTGGACCTGGAAGGTCAAGCTCTACACCCACCTGGAAACCGACCTGCTGGGCGAACTGCGCGAAGGCGCCGACCTCGAAGCGATCAACGTCTTCGCCCGTAACCTGCACGACCTGCTGCTGGCCGCACCGGCCGGCCCGCGCGCCACCCTGGGCCTGGACCCGGGCCTGCGCACCGGCGTGAAGGTCGCCGTGGTCGATGCCACCGGCAAGCTGCTGGACACCGCCACCGTGTATCCGCACGTGCCGAAGAACCAGTGGGACCAGACCATCGCCGTGCTCGCCGCGCTGTGCGCCAAGCACCAGGTGGAGCTGATCGCCATCGGCAACGGCACCGCCAGCCGCGAGACCGACAAGCTGGCCGCCGAACTGATCAAGAAATACCCGGCGCTCAAGTGCACCAAGATCATGGTCAGCGAGGCCGGCGCTTCGGTGTACTCGGCCTCCGAACTGGCCGCCAGGGAATTCCCGGAGCTGGACGTGTCGCTGCGCGGCGCCGTCTCCATCGCCCGCCGCCTGCAGGACCCGCTGGCCGAACTGGTGAAGATCGAGCCGAAATCCATCGGCGTTGGCCAGTACCAGCACGACGTCTCCCAACTGCAGCTCGCGCGCAGCCTGGATGCCGTGGTGGAAGACTGCGTGAACGCCGTCGGCGTGGACGTGAATACCGCCTCCGCCGCCCTGCTGGCACGCATCTCCGGCCTGAACAGCACCCTCGCGCAGAACATCGTCGCGCACCGTGATGCCAATGGCGCATTCAAGACCCGCGATGACCTGCGCAAAGTCAGCCGCCTGGGCGACAAGACCTTCGAGCAGGCTGCCGGCTTCCTCCGCGTGATGAACGGCGACAACCCGCTGGACGCCTCCGCGGTGCACCCGGAAACCTACCCGCTGGTGCAGCGCATCGCCGCTGACACCGGCCGCGACGTGCGCTCGCTGGTGGGCGACTCGGGCTTCCTCAAGCGCCTGGACCCGAAGAAGTTCACCGACGAGCAGTTCGGTCTGCCCACCGTCACCGACATCCTCAAGGAACTCGACAAGCCCGGCCGCGACCCACGCCCGGAGTTCAAGACCGCCGAGTTCCAGGAAGGCGTCGAGAGCCTGAAGGACCTCACCCCCGGCATGGTGCTCGAAGGCGTGGTGACCAACGTCACCAACTTCGGCGCCTTCGTTGACATCGGCGTCCACCAGGACGGCCTGGTGCACATCTCCGCGCTGTCGGAGAAGTTCGTCAAGGACCCGTACGAAGTGGTCAAGGCCGGTGACATCGTCAAGGTCAAGGTCATGGAAGTGGACATCCCGCGCAACCGCGTCGGCCTGTCCATGCGCATGAGCGACACCCCCGGCGAGAAGGTCGACGGTCCGCGTGGCGGCGGCCGCCCCGGCAACGGTGCGCCGCGTGGCGAACGCAGCGCCCCGCGCCAGCAGGAGAAGGCCCCGTCGAACAACGCCATGGCTTCGCTGTTCGCCAATGCCAAGCAACTGAAGAAGAAGTAAGGAAGGTCCATGAGTGAGATGCCCGCCCGCGAGCTGATGATCAGCCGCTTCAGCGACACCCTCGGCGTGCAGCCGATCCGTGTCGCCGACGGCGAAGCCGAGGTGCTGCTGCCGATGGCCGAGCACCTGCGCAATCGCGGCAACGTCATGCACGGCGGCGCGCTCTTCACGCTGATGGACATGACCATGGGCCTGGCCTGTTCCAGCGCCCATGGTTTCGATCGGCAGAGCGTCACCCTGGAATGCAAGATCAACTACATCCGCGCGGTCGCCGAGGGCGAAGTGCGCTGTGTAGCGAAAGTCCTGCATGCCGGGCGGCGTTCGCTGGTGGTCGAGGCCGACATCCACCAGGGCGACAAGCTGGTCGCCAAGGGACAAGGCACCTTCGCCCAGCTGTAATTCGCGCCACGACAACTGACCTATGCTGTACGCCGGAGCCCCGGATTTGCGGGCGCCGGCGCAGCGCCTCGATAAAGCCAGGCGACCACGCCGGTTGTTCTCCCCTTGTAGACCGCCCAGTCCACCCCCATAGTGGGGCGATTGCCGTGTGAAGGACTTCCAACTTGAGCGACCAACTCTCCCGCCGCCTGGCCCTGCTTGGCGATGCCGCCAACCTGTCCCTGCTCACCCAGTGCCTGCACGGTATCGAGCGCGAATGCCTGCGCGTCGACGAACGCGGCAAGCTCGCGCTGACCCCGCATCCGCGCACCCTCGGCTCGGCGCTGACCAACCCGCAGATCACCACGGACTACTCCGAGTCGCTGCTGGAGTTCATCACCCCGACTTCCACCAGCGTCGAGAAGACCCTGGAAGAGCTGGGCGAAATCCATCGTTTCGCCAGCGGCAAGCTCGACGGCGAATACCTGTGGAGTCCGTCCATGCCTTGCGAGCTGCCGGATGAAGAGACCATCCCGATCGCCCGCTACGGCAGCTCGCACATCGGTCGCCTGAAATACGTCTACCGCAAGGGCCTGGCCCTGCGTTACGGCAAGACCATGCAGTGCATCGCCGGCATCCACTACAACTTCTCCCTGCCCGAAGGCATCTGGGAACTGCTGCGCCAGGACGAAGGCAGCGAGAAGAGCGCGCGGGACTTCCAGTCGCACCGCTACATCGCGATGATCCGCAACTTCCGTCGCTACAGCTGGCTGCTGATGTACCTGTTCGGCGCCTCGCCGGCGCTGGACGCCGGCTTCCTGCGCGGCCGCCCGCACGGCCTGGAAGCCTTCGACGAACACACCCTCTACCTGCCCTACGCCACCAGCCTGCGCATGAGCGACCTGGGCTACCAGAACAACGCCCAGGCGGGCCTGACGCCCTGCTACAACGATCTGGACAGCTACATCGACAGCCTGCGCCGCGCAGTCAGCACGCCGTATGCGCCGTACGAGAAGGTCGGTACCAAGGTCGATGGCGAGTGGGTGCAGCTCAACACCAACATCCTGCAGATCGAGAACGAGTACTACTCGAGTATCCGCCCGAAACGCGTCACCTACACCGGCGAGCGCCCGATCCAGGCGCTGATGGCCCGTGGCGTGCAGTACGTCGAGGCGCGCTGCCTGGACATCAACCCGCTCCTGCCGCTGGGCATCGACGTTACCGAAGCGCGTTTCCTCGACGCCTTCCTGCTCTATTGCGCGCTCGCCGACAGCCCGCCGCTGGGCGGCTGCGAGTGCGGCTCGGCCACCAGCAACTTCCTCAAGGTGGTCAAGGAAGGGCGTCGTCCCGGGCTGAAGCTCGAACGCGGCGGCCAGCAGATCGAAATGAAGCAATGGGCTAGCGCGCTGCTCGACGGCATCGCGCCGATCATCGAGCTGCTCGACCGCGCCAATGGCGGCAATCTGCACGCTGAAAGCCTGGCCGAACAGCGGGCCAAGGTCGCCGATGCCGACCTGACACCCTCGGCGAAGGTCCTGGCTGAGATGCGCGAACATGGCGAGAGTTTCGAAGCCTTCGCTCTGCGTTACAGCCGCCAGCACTCCGCCACCTTGCAGGGCGAACCGCTGTCCGTGGAAGAACAGGCACGCTTCGAGGGCATGGCCAGCGAATCCCTGGCAGAACAGGCGGAGCTGGAAAAACAGCCCGAAGGCGATTTCGATACCTTCGTCGCCGCCTACCAGGCCAGCATCCTGGGCCTGCTCAGCGTCTGATTCTGGCGAGAAACAAGGCCCTTCCCCGGCAACGGTGAAGGGTTTTTCTCGTTATGGCGACAGATAATCCCGATACCCACGCCGTACCCTCAGAACCGCCCGACGTCCCCGCTAGCATTGGCCCATTCCTTCCATCAGGAGGCGCCCATGTTGCGCGACACCCCTTCCTCCTCCAAAGACTGGACACTCGACGAACTGGAAGAGGCCTACCAACTCGGTCTCGATAGCGGTCTGCGCGGACGCTACGTTCGACAATCTTTCTACTACAACGCAGTGCTGGCAGCCGGCTGGGAAGCGGGTTGCGAAGACGGGCTCGCCCTGCTCTGGCAGACGGAACAGCGACGCCGCCGCGAAGGCACACGCCTGATGACCCTGCACCTGCGGGTGCCCAGCGACCATAACAGCCGCACGCACGGCTGCCTGGCGGGCTCCGACTACTCGCTGTAGGAAAGGCGCCCTAGAGCGCCTTTTCGAAGACCTGCGAGTTTCGCTGGTAGTTGTACAGCGATGCCCGCGCCGCCGGCAGCCGATCGACGCTGCTCGGCTGGAAGCCACGCTCGCGGAACCAGTGGGCGGTACGCGTGGTGAGCACGTAGAGGGTCTTGAGGCCGAGGTTGCGCGCACGCTGCTCGATGCGCTCGAGCAGGTCGTCGCCGCGTCCGCCGTGGCGGTACTCCGGGTTCACCGCCAGACAGGCCAGCTCGCCGGAGTCGGAATCGGCGATGGGATACAGCGCCGCACAGGCGATGATCAGCCCTTCGCGCTCGACGATGCTGAACTGCTCGATCTCGCGCTCCAGCACCTCGCGGGAGCGGCGCACCAGGATGCCCTGCTCTTCCAGCGGACGGATCAGTTCCAGCAGGCCGCCGACGTCTTCGATGCCCGCCTCGCGCAGCTGCTCGAACTGTTCCTGGGCCACCAGGGTGCCGTTGCCGGTGCGGGTGAACAGTTCGCTGAGCAGCGAGCCGTCCTCGGTGTAGCTGACGATGTGGCTACGGCGCACGCCCGCGCGGCAAGCCTGCGCCGCGGCGTCCAGCAACTCGCCCTGATAGCTTGCGCCAAGGCGTTCCAGGTGCGCCGGCACCTGCTGCGGGCGCAGTTCGCGCACCAGCTTGCCGGCATCGTCCATCAGGCCGCGCTCGGCTCCATAAAGGATCAGCTTGTCCGCGCCCAGGTCGATGGCCGCGCGCATGGCCACGTCCTCGCAGGCGAGGTTGAAGATTTCCCCGGTGGGCGAGTAGCCCAGGGGCGAAAGCAGGACGATGCTGCGCTCGTCGAGCTGGCGGTTGATGCCCTTGCGGTCGATCCGACGGACTTCACCGGTGTGGTGGTAGTCGATGCCATCGACCACGCCGATCGGCCGCGCGGTGACGAAATTGCCCGAGGTCACGCGCATGCGCGAGCCCTGCATGGGCGAAGCGGCCATGTCCATGGACAGGCGTGCCTCGATGGTGATGCGCAGGCTGCCAACCGCATCGATCACACAGCCCAGGGTCGGCGCATCGGTGACGCGCAGACCACGGTGGAAGCGCGGCGCCAGCCCGTGGGAGGCCAGGCGCGCTTCGATCTGCGGGCGCGAACCGTGCACCAGCACCAGGCGCACACCCAGGCTGTGCAACAGCACCAGGTCGTGGACGATATTGCCGAAATTGGGGTCTTCGACGCCCTCGCCGGGAAGCATCACCACGAAGGTGCAGTCCCGGTGCGAGTTGATGTAGGGCGAGGCGTGGCGCAGCCAGTTGACGTAGTCGTGCATTGCTTGAAAAGCCTGTCGTTCGAGTGGGCGGAAATCTGTCGGATGCGGCCGAAAGGCGGCCAGGGGCGGCGCGGTTATCGTCGTCGCAGGAACATCGACAGGTTTCTCCTCTTGGATAGGTCGGGCCCGTTGTCGGGGCGCTCTACAGGCAACTCTTCATCAACAGTTTCACGGACCGTCTCATAGACAGTAATGACGGATCAGTCCGCGCAGCAATTCCACGGTAGGCTCGATTCGGTCGAGCTCGAGGTGTTCGTCCGGCTGGTGGGCGCAGGCGATGTCGCCCGGGCCCAGCACCAGGGTCTGGCAGCCGAGCTGCTGAAGATACGGTGCTTCGGTGCCAAAGGCTACCGCTTCCGCCGTGTGCCCGGTCAGACTTTCGGCGAGTCGCACCAGCTCGCTCTGCGCCGGCTCCTCGAAGGGCGGCACGGCGGGAAACAACGGTGCGTAATCGATCGTCACGGCGTGGCGCTCCGCCACCGGTTGCAGGCGCTCGCGGATGGCCTGGCGCAGGGCCTCCGGGGACATGCCCGGCAGCGGACGCAGGTCGAACTCCAGCGCGCACTGGCCGCAGATACGGTTGGGATTGTCGCCGCCGTGGATACAGCCGAAGTTGAGGGTCGGCTGCGGCACGCTGAACTGCGGGTTGTTGAACTCCCGCTGCCACTGGCTGCGCAAGCCCTGCAATTCCCCCATCACGCTGTACATCGCCTCCAGCGCGCTGCGCCCCAGGCTCGGGTCGGAGGAATGGCCGCTCTGCCCGAGGATGTCGATGCGCTCCATCATCACACCCTTGTGCAGGCGGATCGGCTTGAGATTGGTGGGTTCACCGATCACCGCCGCACGCCCCAGCGGCCGTCCGGCCTCGGCCAGCGCGCGGGCGCCGGCCATGGAGCTTTCCTCGTCGCAGGTGGCGAGCAGGATCAGCGGCTGCTTGAAGGGCTGCTCCAGCAGTGGCAGCAGCGCCTCGATGGCCAGGGCGAAGAAGCCCTTCATGTCACAGGCGCCCAGGCCGAACCAGCGCCCATCGCGCTCATCCAGCCCAAGCGGATCACTTTTCCACAGCGCCTCGTCGTAGGGCACGGTGTCGGTGTGCCCGGCCAGTACCAGGCCACCGGGGCCGCTGCCCAGGATGGCGACCAGGTTGAACTTGCCCGGGGATACCGGCTGCATCTCGCAAGCGAAGCCCAGATCGACCAGCCAGTTGCCCAGCAGTTCGACCACTGGGCGGTTGGACTGGTCGAGCGTGGGCTGGGTACAACTGACCGACGGAAGGGCGATCAGCTCGGCGAAACGTTGTTTCAGGGGCGGCAACGACATGGCGTCCTCCGAAGACTGTCCTGCCACTATGGACCAAGCGCCGCCGCGGTAAAACCTCGCGGCGCCCGGCAGGAACGCTGAAGTCCTGTAAACTGCATGACTTTGAAGTCTTTTTCGCGCCCGTCGTTCCGTCCTTCGTACAGCAGGCTCGGAAAACAGGGCGCGTCCGCTCTGACCCGGACCCCCGCCATGCAGAAAGAAACCGAAATCAAACTGCGCGCCAGCCGCGAAACCCTCGAAGCCCTGCGCGAGCATCCCGCGCTGAAGAAGCGCAATAAATCCGGTTGGGAACTCCGCGAACTGTTCAACCAGTACTACGACACCCCGACCCGCGAGCTCGCCCGCGCCCGCGTGGCGCTGCGCATGCGTCGCGACGGCGAGCAGTTCATCCAGACCCTGAAGACCCGCGGCCAGAGCGTCGCCGGCCTGTCCGAGCGCAACGAGTGGGACTGGTACCTGGAAAAGAACAAGCTCGACATCAAGAAACTCGACGACCAGTGCTGGCCGGCCGCCCTGGTCGATCTCGACAAGAAGTCGCTCAAGCCGATCTTCAGCACCGACTTCACCCGCCAGCGCGCCGAGATCGCCTGGGGCCGCGGCAAGGCCAAGGTGGTGATCGAAGCCGCGCTGGATCTGGGCAAGGTCATCGCCGGCAAGCAGGAAGAGGAAATCTGCGAGCTGGAACTGGAACTGCGCCAGGGCGAGCCCGAGGCATTGCTGGACCTGGCCATCGAACTGGCCGCGGACCTGGCGCTGATGCCCTGCGACATCAGCAAGGCCGAGCGCGGCTATCGCCTGTTCGATCCGGCCAGCTACAGCATCCAGCCCGACACCCAGAAGCTGCTGCATGAAACCCCGCTGGACGGCGCCTTCGCCGCGCTGTCCTGGGCGCTGCTGGGCAGCAGCCAGCGCCTGGCCGAGCAGTACCGCTTCAACGGCCACTGGAGCCTGCTGGAAAGCTGGCTGCAGCAACTGGTCGACCTGCGCGCCCTGCTCGGCAGCCTCGGCCAGGCCGTGCCGCGCGCCAGCACCCGCGAGCTGCGCGCCGCCCTCGACGCGCTGATCGCCGACTGGCAGCCCCGCATCGAACAGGGCCGCCACGACGACGCCGTGCGCCAGCAGATGCCGGCTGCCTTCCTCGAGGAACTGGCGAACGTGCGCTGGGGTCAGTTCTCCCTGAGCACCTCGCGCTGGCTGCTGGGCAAGGCCTGGACCACCGAGCGCAACGAACGCGCCAACCGCCTGGGCGGCTCCGCCGTCGGCAAGTGGCTGCAGCGCACCCTGGCCGAAGAGGCCCAGGCCATGCCACTGCAACGCGCCCAGCAGTTGCCCGAAGTGCTCGCCGACCAACTGCCGCGCCTGCAGCGCATGCTGGTCTGGCTGCGCCTGGCGCGTGGCGTACTGGAGCTGCCGGAAACCGACCGCCTGTATGGCGAACTGGCCAAGCTGCAGGAGCTGCTCGTCAGCCCCGACGCCGAGGGGCGCCTGGATGCCCTCGCGGCCCAGGCCCATACTGTGCTGACCCTCAAGTCGTGGAAGGCGCTTTTGAAATAAGCTGGCCCGGCATTGCTGCGGGCCCGTGACCCGCCACTGGAAGTAGGGAGTCCGCATGTCCGTCTTTGCCCCATCCGCCCAGGACCGTCTGCTCGACCTGGGCGACATCCTGCGCGAGCTGGTCACTCAGGGCCGCGTCGCTCAGAACGACGCCGAACAATGCCTGGCGATCCGCCGCAGCGCGGTGAGAAACCAGCAGCATCCGCTGGAGTTCCTCGCCGCGCAGCAGGTGGAGGACCGCAAGCGGCCGGGGCGCAAGCTGGATCTGGACACCCTGGTGCAATGGCTGGCGGATTTCGCCGGCCAGCCCTATCTGCGCATCGACCCGCTGAAGATCGACGTCGCCGCGGTCACCCCGCTGATGTCCTACGCCTTTGCCCAGCGCCACCAGATCCTCGCGGTGGCGGTCGCGCCTGACGAAGTCACCATCGCCAGCGCGCAACCCTTCGTGCACGCCTGGGAAAGCAACCTGACCCATGTGCTCAAGCGCCCGATCAAGCGCGTGGTCGCCAACCCGGTGGACATCCAGCGCTTCACGGTGGAGTTCTACCGCCTGGCCAAGTCGGTCAGCGGCGCCACCAACAAGGACCAGAAGATCAGTGGTGTCGGCAACTTCGAGCAGTTGCTCAACCTGGGCGCCAGCGACCAGGAGCCCGATGCCAACGATGCGCATATCGTCACCATCGTCGACTGGCTGTTCCAGTACGCCTTCCAGCAGCGCGCCAGCGACATCCACATCGAGCCACGCCGCGAGCAGGGCACCGTGCGCTTCCGCATCGACGGCGTGCTGCACAACGTCTACCAGTTTCCCCCGCAGGTCACCATGGCGGTGGTCAGCCGCCTGAAGTCCCTGGGCCGGATGAACGTCGCCGAGAAGCGCAAACCGCAGGATGGCCGGGTGAAGACCAAGACCCCGGAAGGCGCCGAGGTCGAATTGCGCCTGTCGACACTGCCCACCGCCTTCGGCGAGAAGATGGTGATGCGGATCTTCGACCCCGAGGTGCTGCTCAAGAGCTTCGACCAGCTCGGCTTCTCGCCGGATGACCTGCGCCGCTGGGAAAGCATGACCAGCCAGCCCAACGGCATCATCCTGGTCACCGGCCCCACCGGCTCGGGCAAGACCACCACGCTCTACACCACGCTCAAGCAGCTGGCGACCGACGAGGTGAACCTCTGCACCATCGAGGATCCGATCGAGATGATCGAGCCCTCGTTCAACCAGATGCAGGTGCAGCACAACATCGACCTGACCTTCGCCAGCGGCGTACGAGCCCTGCTGCGGCAGGACCCGGACATCATCATGGTCGGCGAGATCCGCGACCTGGAGACCGCCGAAATGGCGATCCAGGCGGCGCTCACCGGGCACCTGGTGCTCTCCACCCTGCATACCAACGACTCGCCCACGGCGATCACCCGCCTGCTCGAGCTGGGCGTGCCCTACTACCTGATCCGCGCTACCGTGCTCGGCGTCATGGCCCAGCGCCTGGTGCGTACCCTGTGCCCGCACTGCAAGGCACCGATGGAACTGCACGAGGAAGACTGGCAGGAAGTCACCCGCCCGTGGAACGCCCCGCTGCCCACCGGCGCACACCAGGCCGTCGGCTGCCTGGAGTGCCGCGACACCGGCTACCGCGGGCGTGCCGGCGTTTACGAGATCATGCTGCTCAGCGAGTCCCTGAAAGAGCTGATCACCGCCGATACCGATCTCATCCCGCTGCGCCGCCAGGCCTTCAAGGAAGGCATGCGCAGCCTGCGGCTGTCGGGTGCGCAGAAGGTCGCCGCAGGACTGACCACTATCGAGGAAGTGATGCGGGTGACGCCGCAAAGCGAGCAGAAGTAGGCCGTCCGTCAGTCGCTGGAGGAAATGCCTCACGCCGAGTGCTGCACTTTCCTGGGTATCGATACGGCAGGAAAGTTACACTCGACTCTCTTTCCTCCACGCCAGACAAGGAGTCCTTCGCATGGAAATCGGCAGTGTCATCCTGCTGTTCGTCATCCTCGCCATCGTCATCGTCCTCATGGGCTTCAAGGTGGTCCCCCAGGGCTTCGAATGGACGGTGGAGCGCTTCGGCCGCTACACCAACACGCTCAAGCCGGGCCTGAGCATCATCGTCCCGGTGGTGGATCGCATCGGCCAGAAGATCAACATGATGGAACGCGTGCTGGACATCCCACCGCAGGAAGCGATCAGCGCCGACAACGCCATCGTGCAGATCGACGCCGTGTGCTTCTACCAGGTCGTCGACGCGGCGCGCGCGGCCTACGAGGTCAGCGGCCTGGAAAACGCCATCCGCAACCTGGTGATGACCAACATCCGCACCGTGCTCGGCTCCATGGAGCTGGACCACATGCTCAGCCAGCGCGACGCGATCAACGAGCGCCTGCTGCGCACCGTCGACGAGGCCACCGCGCCCTGGGGCCTGAAGGTCACCCGCATCGAGATCAAGGACATCAGCCCGCCGGCCGACCTGATCGAGGCCATGAGCGGCCAGATGCGCGCCGAGCGCCTCAAGCGTGCACAGATTCTCGAAGCCGAAGGCCGGCGCGCGGCAGACATCCTCACCGCCGAGGGTGAGAAGCAGGCGCAGATCCTCAAGGCCGAAGGCCAGCGGCAAGCGGCGTTCCTCGAATCCGAGGCCCGCGAGCGCCAGGCCGAGGCCGAAGCCAAGGCGACCCAGGTGGTTTCCGCGGCTATCGCCAGTGGCAACGTGCAGGCGGTGAACTACTTCGTGGCACAGAAGTACGTCGATGCGCTGGGCCAACTGGCCAGCTCCAACAACAGCAAGATCGTGCTGATGCCGCTGGAAGCCAGCCAGGTGATCGGCGCGATCGGCGGCATCGGTGAGATCGTCAAGGCCACCTTCGGTGACACCAAGGGCCGTAGCTGATGGCCGCCTTTCTCCAGAACCTCGGATTCTGGGACTGGCTCGGACTGGGCATCGTCCTGCTGATCCTGGAAATCTTCGGTGCCGGCGGCTATCTGCTGTGGATCGGGATCGCCGCGGCGCTGACCGGCGTGCTCGCCTTCCTCGTGCCCGGACTGGACTGGATCTGGCAGTGCCTCGCGTTCGGCGTGCTGGCCATACTCACCGCGCTGTACTGGTGGAACCATCAGCGCATCGCCAGGCGTGACGCCGAACCCACCAGCCTGAATCGCCGCGGCAGCGAGCTGGTCGGCCGACAGTTCACCCTGTACGACGCCATCGTTGGCGGACGCGGCAAGGTCCGCGTCGCCGATAGCGTGTGGCTGGTCAGCGGGCCTGATCTGCCGGCTGGCGCGCAGGTGCGAGTGACCGGGCAGGATGGCGTTCTGCTGCTGGTGGAACCGGTCTGACACCGACGGCTCCTACGAGATACCTCTGCGCCAGGGTCGGCCTCACCCTCTCCCGTAGGGAGAGGGGACCGTTCGGTGCAGGATGAAACCTTGGCGTCATTCGGCTCGGACTGCTCCCTCTGGGAGAGGGCTGGTGTGAGGGGACGGACGGGCACCGATTACCCGAAAGAAGACAGTCGCCCCTGCAAAGCGCCATAAAAAAGCCCGCCAATCGGCGGGCTTTTTCATTCAGGCAATACTCAGCTCGCGGCCGGCTGCGCCGGTGCGCGGCGGTAGGCCCAGACCATCAGCGCGATGCCACCAAGGATCATCGGTACGCAGAGTACCTGACCCATGGTCAGCCAGCCCCAGGCCAGGTACCCCAGCTGGGCATCCGGCACGCGGACGAACTCGACGATGAAGCGGAAGATGCCATAGCACAGCACGAACAGGCCGGAGACCGAGGCGGTCGGGCGCGGCTTGCGGGTGAACAGCCAGAGGACGACGAACAGCGCCACGCCTTCCAGCGCGAACTGGTACAGCTGCGACGGATGACGCGGCTCCGGGCCACCGGTGGGGAAGACCATCGCCCAGGGCACGTCGGTCACCTTGCCCCACAGCTCGCCGTTGATGAAGTTGCCGATACGCCCGGCACCCAGACCGATCGGCACCAGCGGCGCGATGAAGTCCATCAGCTGGAAGAAGCTCTTGTTGTTGCGCTTGCCGAACCACCAGGTGGCCAGCATCACGCCGATCAGCCCGCCGTGGAACGACATGCCGCCCTTCCACACCTCGAAGATCAGCGTCGGGTTGGCGATGTACTCGTCCAGGTTGTAGAACAGCACATAGCCCAGGCGCCCACCCAGGACCACACCGCACGCCACCCAGAACACCAGGTCGGAAAGCTTCTCCTTGGTCCAGGTCGGATCGAACTCCTTGAGCTTGCGCGAGGCCAGCAGCCAGGCGCCGCCGATGCCGATCAGGTACATCAGACCGTACCAATGGATTTTCAGCGGCCCGAGATCGAGGGCAACCGGGTTGATCTCTGGATAAGGCAGCATCCGCTTCTCCTAGCAGGAATCAGATCAGAAAACTCAAGCCCACGCTGAACAGCAGCAGGGCGAACATACGCTTCAGGACTTTCGCCGGCAGGCGGTGAGCCAGCCGCGCCCCGATGCGCGCAAAGAACATACTGGTAACGGCGATGCCCAGCAGCGCCGGAAGATAGACGAAGCCAAGACTCAGCTCCGGTAGTTTCTCGTTGTGCCAGCCAACGGCGATGAAGGATATCGCGCCAGCGATGGCGATCGGCAGGCCGCACGCCGAGGAAGTCGCAACCGCCTGTTGCATGGAGACGCCGCGCCAGGACAGGAAAGGCACGGTCAGCGAGCCACCGCCGATGCCAAAGATCGCCGAGGCCCAGCCCACCACACCGCCAGCCACGCCGAGGCCGAAACGGCCGGGCAGCTCGCGCTCGCCCTTGGGCTGCAGGCCCAGCGCCATCTGGATCGACACCAGGATGGCAAAGGTGCCAATGATCTTCTGCAGGATCGGCCCCTGGATCTTCGAGGCGGTCACCGCGCCCAGCGCGCTACCGATCAGGATGCCGACGGTCATCCAGCCGAATACCCGCCAGCGCACGGCGCCACGGCGATGGTGTTCGAGGATCGAGTTGATCGAAGTGAAGATGATGGTCGCCAGCGACGTGCCGACCGCCATCTGGGTCAGGACGTCGGGCGAGAAGCCATGGGCGGTGAAGCTGAATACCAGCGCCGGCACGATGATCAACCCGCCGCCGACGCCGAACAGGCCGGCCAGAACGCCGGCACAGGCGCCCAGCACCAGGTAGAGCACGAACTCCATGGAGCACCTTACGCATACAAAGCGGGCATGGTAGCCGATGCCTTCCGGGCGCTCCAGCCACTCCGGGACATCGACGGATGTTGATAGACTGCCGGCACACTACGGAGTTCGACCCATGTGCCTGATCGTCTTCGCCTGGCGCCCTGACCACGCCACGCCGTTGATCGTTGCGGCCAACCGCGACGAGTTCTACGCCCGCCCCACCCTGCCGCTGGCGGCCTGGGAGGATTTCCCCGGCGTTTACGCCGGCCGCGACCTGGAAGCCGGCGGCACCTGGCTGGGCGTGGCACCGAACGGCCGCTTCGCCGCGCTGACCAATGTGCGTGATCCCGGGCAATCCGTCGGGCCGCGCTCGCGGGGCGAGCTGGTCGCCGGTTTCCTGCAAGGCCGGCAGTCGCCCCTGGAGTACCTGCAGCAGGTCGCCCGTCGCGCCAATGACTACAGCGGCTTCAACCTGCTGGTGGGCGACGGCGAGCAGCTCTGCTACTTCAATCCGCGCGTGGGCCCGCCAGCCGCTGTCGCCCCCGGCGTACACGGCCTGTCTAACGCCGCCCTGAACACACCCTGGCCCAAGCTGCTCACTGCCCGCTCCGGACTGCAAGCGGTGCTGGAAAAACCAGACGCCGACTCACTGATCACCCTGCTGGCCGACAAGCACCAGCCCGATGAGCACGAGCTACCGGAGACCGGCGTGGGCCTGGCCACCGAGCGGCTGCTCTCCAGCGTGTTCATCGCCAGCCCGACCTACGGCACGCGTGCCAGCACGGCACTGATCGTCCATGCCGATGGCCGGCGGGAAATGCTGGAGCACAGCTTCGGTCCCAGCGGGGCACGCCTGGGTGAAGTGCACATGAGTCTGTGACGGACCGTGCCGTCCGGCGCAGCATGGCGCCGGGCGTGCAGGTCAGGCCTGGATGGTCGCCGCCGGGTTGATCACGCGGCCCAGGCCGAGGTTGCGCAGGGCCAGGTGCAGCGAGCTGTGGATAACCTGCGGGTTGTCGAAGGTCATCAACTGGGCGAGCAGCTCGCGGGAGCGGGACAGGGTCATCTGGCGCAGCAGCCACTTCACCTTGGGCAGGTTGGTGGCGTTCATCGACAGGGAATCGAAACCCATGGCCATCAGCAGCACGGCGGCCGCCGGATCACCGGCCATCTCGCCGCAGATGCTCACCGGCTTGCCTTCGGCATGGGAGTCGTCGACCACCTTCTTCAGCGCCTGCAGCACGGCCGGGTGCAGGTAGTCGTAGAGGTCGGCGACGCGCGGGTTGTTGCGGTCCACCGCCAGCAGGTACTGGGTGAGGTCGTTGGAGCCGACCGAGAGGAAGTCCACCTGGCGTGCCAGCTCACGGGTCTGGTACACGGCGGCGGGAATCTCGATCATCATGCCGATCGGCGGCATGGGGATGTCCACACCTTCGTCGCGCACTTCGCCCCAGGCGCGGTGGATCAGGTGCAGCGCCTCTTCCAGCTCGTGGGTGCCGGAGATCATCGGCAGCAGGATGCGCAGGTTGTCCAGGCCTTCACTGGCCTTGAGCATGGCGCGAGTCTGCACCAGGAAGATTTCCGGGTGGTCGAGGGTAACGCGGATGCCGCGCCAGCCGAGGAAGGGGTTTTCTTCCTTGATCGGGAAGTAGGACAGCGCCTTGTCGCCGCCGATGTCCAGGGTGCGCATGGTCACCGGCAGCGGATGGAAGGCGGCGAGCTGCTCGCGGTAGATGGCGAGCTGTTCCTTCTCGCTGGGGAAGCGGTCGTTGATCATGAACGGCACTTCGGTGCGGTACAGGCCGACACCCTCGGCGCCGCGCTCCTGGGCGCGCGCCACGTCCGCCAGCAGGCCGGTGTTGACCCACAGCGGCATGCGATGGCCGTCCAGCGTCTCGCAGGGCAGCTCGCGCAACGCGGCAAGCCCCTTGCTCAGCTCTTTCTCTTCGGCGACCACTTCGCCGTACTGCTTGACCAACTGCGGCGACGGGTTGGTGTAGATCTCGCCGTGGTAGCCGTCGACGATCAGGTCAATGCCGTCGACCTTGGAATACGGCAGGTCGACCGCGCCCATGACCGTGGGGATACCCATGGCGCGGGCGAGGATGGCGACGTGGGAGTTGCCCGAACCCAGTACCGAGATCAGGCCCACCAGCTTGCCTTCCGGCACTTCGCCGAGCATGGCCGGCGAGAGCTCCTCGCTGACAATGATGGTCTGGTCGGGATAGGTCAGCGACTGCTTACGCTCTTCCTGGAGATACGCCAGGATGCGCCGGCCGATGTCTTTCACGTCGGACGCACGCTCGCGCAGGTAGGCGTCGTCCATCAATTCGAAGCGCTGTACGTGCTCCATGACCACCTGGCGCAGGGCGCCCTGGGCCCATTGGCCGGTGCGGATGATGCGTTTGACTTCCAGGCCAATGGAGGCGTCGTCGAGCATCATCAGGTAGACGTCGAACAGCGCGCGCTCTTCCTTGCGCAGCTGGGTGGCCAGCTTGCTGGAAAGGTTGCGCATGTCTTCGCGGACCGATTCCAGCGCCTGCTTGAAGCGCTCGATCTCGGCCTCGACGTCGTCGATGGGTTTGTCCGGCACCACTTCCAGGTCGGCCGGCGGCAGCACCACCACGGCCTTGCCCACGGCCACGCCGGGGGCGCCGGGGACGCCGACGAACTTGGCTTCGCTGATGCCCTTGCCCATCTTGCCCAGGCCACGGATCGAACCGGTGGCCTCGGCGTGGGCGATGACGCCGGCGAGCTGGGCGCTCATGGTGACGAGGAAGGCTTCCTCGCCTTCGTCGAACTGGCGCTTCTCCTTCTGCTGCACGACCAGAACGCCCATCACCCGACGGTGGTGGATGATCGGCGCGCCGAGGAAGGAGGCGTAGCGTTCCTCGCCGGTCTCGGCGAAGTAGCGGTAGCGGGGGTGTTCGGAGGCGTTCTCGAGGTTCAGCGGCTCCTCGCGGGTACCGACCAGGCCGACCAGGCCTTCGTTCGGCGCCATGCTGACCTTGCCGATGGAGCGCTTGTTCAGGCCCTCGGTGGCCATCAGCACGAAGCGGTTGCTCTCCGGGTCCAGCAGGTAGACCGAGCACACCTGGGTGCCCATGGCCTCCTTCACGCGCTGCACGATGATGCCCAGCGCCGCCTTGAGGTCCTTGGCGGAGTTCACTTCCTGGACGATCTTACGCAGCGTGTTGAGCATGGCTCGGGGTCTAACTCCTTGAACTTCGTGCTAGTCGCGCGCCAGCAGGCGCGGTGCCAATTCCTTCAGGGCCCGGCGGTAGACCTCGCGCTTGAAGGTCACGACCTGGCCCAGCGGGTACCAGTAGCTCACCCATTTCCAGCCGTCGAATTCGGGTTTGCCGGTCACATCCATGCGCACCCGGCTTTCCTCGCCGGTCAGGCGCAGAAGGAACCATTTCTGTTTCTGCCCGATGCACAGCGGCTGGCTGTTGGTCCGCACCAGGCGCTGCGGCAGGCGGTAACGCAGCCAGCCACGGGTACAGGCAAGAATCCGTACGTCCTGTTCTTCCAGGCCGACTTCTTCGTTCAGTTCGCGGTACAGCGCTTCCTCAGGGGTTTCGCGGGCATTGATTCCGCCCTGGGGAAATTGCCAGGCTTCCTGGTTGATACGCCGTGCCCACAGAACTTGTCCGACATCGTTGCAAAGGATGATGCCGACATTGGGGCGAAAACCATCGGGATCGATCACGGCAACACATCCTCGAAATCGCGTGTGCCCGCATTGTTCCACAAAGCTTGTGACAGCGGCAACGCGGGCTGCGGCGTCCTGTGCTGGGTGGGCAAAAGCCGTTACTCTAGGCGACTTTTCCGTATTGGCAACTGGCGGTAATCCATCGTGCGACTGGCTCTCTTCGATCTCGACAACACTCTTCTGGCCGGCGACAGCGACCACAGCTGGGGAGAATGGCTGTGCCAGCGCGGGCTGGTGGATGCCGGCGAGTACCAGGCGCGCAACGATGCCTTCTATGCCGATTACATGGCCGGCACCCTCGACGTGTTCGCCTACCAGGCGTTCACCCAGGCCATCCTCGGTCGCACTGAACTCGCGCAACTGGCCATCTGGCACCGCCAGTTCATGGAAGAAGTGGTCGAGCCGATCGTCCTGGCCAAAGGCGAGGCGCTGCTGGCCGAGCACCGCGCCGCCGGCGACAAGCTGGTGATCATCACCGCCACCAACCGCTTCGTCACCGCGCCCATCGCCGAGCGCCTGGGCGTGGAAACCCTGATCGCCACCGAGTGCGAGATGCAGGACGGCCGCTACACCGGCCAGACCTGCGGGGTCCCCTGCTTCCAGGGCGGCAAGGTCACGCGCCTGCAACAGTGGCTTGAGGAAAGTGGCCTGACGCTGGACGACGCCTACTTCTACAGCGACTCGCGCAACGACCTGCCACTGCTCGAACAGGTCGCCAACCCGGTGGCCGTCGACCCGGACGACACCTTGCGCGCCATCGCCCTCGAACGCGGGTGGCCGGTGCTCAGCCTGCGCTGAGTCGTCAAAAACCCTTGTTCACCATCAGGTGGAAGATCGCCAGGAAGGCCAGGAACGCCGGCCAGCCCAGGGCGAACCACCAGCGCATATAAAGGAAGGCCCGTGGCGGCAACGCCGTGCCTTCCCGGTACGCCGCCTCGGCCATGTCGCGCACGCGGATCTGCAGCCACACCACCGGCAGCCAGCAGGCACCGGCGAACACGTAGAGCGCGAGGCTCCACAGCAGCCAGCCCGAATCCAGCGGCCAGCCAGCCATGTGCGCCATGGCGATGCCGGACAGCGGCTGGAACACCGCCGTGGTGGCGATGAACAGCCAGTCCGCGGTGACCAGATGACGGAAGGTGATGCGGATCGCTTCCAGATTGCCGCTACGCCAGGCGCGCCAGCTGTAATAAGCCGAGCCCAGGCCGGTGCCGAACAGCAGCGTGGAAGAAAGGATGTGCAGGGTCTTGAGCAGCAGGTAGAGATTCACGCGGCGCGCATCACACCGGCTTGCTGATCATCAGCACCAGAATCGCGATGACGCACAGCAGCGCCAGTACGAAGAAGGCCAGGCCGAACTTCCATTGGCGCGCAGCACCGGCAGAAATGGGTTCGCCGCTGGTCTGCGCCACCAGCGCCAGGTCGCGGATGCGCCACAGCCGGGTGGTGAACAGCAGCCAGAAGATCGTCGCGACGATCAGCAGGCAGGCGCTGCCCAGCAGCCAGGTCTGCCCCAGCGGCCAGCCGATGGTCTGCACCATGCGGTAGCCGGTGACCGGCAGGCTGGCGACGCTGCCGGCGACCAGCACCCAGCCGATCAGGCCGATGCGCTGCAACGCCTTGGCGATCACCCCGGCGTCGCCACCGCGCCAACTGCGCCAGCCGTACCAGGCCAGGCCGAGGATGGCCAGGAAGGGCACCACCGCAGCGATGCCGTGAAGGATGCGGAAGGTCTGCAAGCTTTCCATGTTCAGCGAATCCCGTGATCGATCCTGCGATCTGCCAAGCCTAGCATCACCGGCGACGCCGCCCGTGCCCGGCGTCAGCCGAGGAACAGGCGGTAGGCCGGATTGTCAGTCTCGTCCCAGTACGGATAACCGATCTCTTCCAGCGCCGCGGCGATCAAGTGGCGCTCGTCTTCCGGCACCTGCAGCCCCGCCACCACGCGGCCATCGGCGGCGCCGTGGTTGCGGTAGTGGAACAGGGTGATGTTCCAGCGCCCGCCCAGACGATTGAGGAAGTTGAACAGCGCGCCGGGACGCTCGGGGAATTCGAAGCGGAACACCTGCTCGCCGGAAACGCGCGGCGAATGGCCGCCGACCATGTGGCGGATGTGCAGCTTGGCCAGTTCGTTGTCGGTCAGGTCCAGCACCGGGAAGCCCTGTTCCTGCAACTGCTGCACCAGCGCGGCGCGCGGGTCGTTCTCCGGGTGCGTCTGCACGCCGACGAAGATGTGCGCTTCGCTGTCAGTGTTGTAGCGGTAGTTGAACTCGGTGATCTGGCGCTTGCCGATGGCCTCGCAGAACGCCTTGAAGCTGCCCGGACGCTCGGGGATGGTCACCGCGATGATCGCTTCGCGCTTCTCGCCCAGCTCGGCACGCTCGGCCACGTGGCGCAGGCGGTCGAAGTTGATGTTGGCGCCCGAATCGATGGCCACCAGGGTGCCGCCCTTCACGCCTTCGCGTTCGACGTACTTCTTGATCCCGGCCACCGCCAGCGCGCCGGCTGGCTCGGTGATGGAGCGGGTGTCGTCGTAGATGTCCTTGATCGCCGCGCAGATCTCGTCGGTGCTGACGGTGATCACCTCGTCGACGTATTCCTTGCACAGCTCGAAGTTGTGCTTGCCGATCTGCGCCACGGCGACGCCATCGGCGAACAGCCCGACCTGGCCCAGCACCACACGCTCGCCAGCGGCCATGGCGGCCTGCAAGCAGTTGGAGTCGTCAGGTTCGACGCCGATGACCTTGATCTCCGGGCGCAGGTACTTCACGTAGGCGGCGATACCGGCGATCAGGCCGCCGCCGCCCACCGGGACGAAGATCGCGTCGATGCGGCCCGGATGCTGGCGGAGGATTTCCATCGCCACGGTGCCCTGGCCGGCGATCACTTCCGGATCGTCGTAGGGATGGATGTAGACGTAGCCCTTTTCTTCCACCAGCTTCAGCGAATGCGCCAGGGCTTCGGGGAAGGCATCACCATGCAGCACGGCCTTGCCGCCACGGGCGCGCACACCCTGGACTTTCAGTTCCGGCGTGGTGCGCGGCATCACGATGGTCGCCTTGATGCCCAGCTCGCGGGCCGCCAGCGCCACGCCCTGGGCATGGTTGCCGGCCGAAGCGGTGACCACGCCGCGGGCCAGTTCTTCCGGGCTCAGCTGCGCCAGCTTGTTGTAGGCGCCGCGAATCTTGAAGGAGAACACCGGCTGCAGGTCTTCGCGCTTGAGCAGAATCTGGTTGCCCAGGCGCTCGGAGAGCTGGCGGGCGGGCTGCAGGGGCGTTTCCACGGCAACGTCGTAGACACGCGAGGTGAGGATCTTCTTGACGTATTGTTCGAGCATCGGAAGGGCTACATCGGCGGTTTTTTCGAGGATTTGCGAGTCTACTCCAGCCGGCGCCGGGCGAGCCACCGAACAATCCGCGCGCAGATCACCGTAACAGTTGCCCGGCGGCGCAACACCGGCGCGCCGCCGGCCGCTATAATCGGCGGTCTCGAAACTCACCCAGGCGCCGGGTCGTCCATCCGCCGCCGCCCAAGCAGAAGACCCTTCGCCATGAACCAGGATCAGCTCAAGCAGGCTGTGGCCCAGGCCGCCGTCGACCATATCCTTCCGCACCTCGACAGCAAGAGCATCGTCGGCGTAGGCACCGGCTCCACGGCCAACTTCTTCATCGACCTGCTGGCCAAGCACAAGGCCGAGTTCGATGGCGCCGTGGCCAGCTCCGAAGCCACCGCCCAGCGCCTGAAGGGCCACGGCATTCCGGTCTACGACCTGAACACCGTCAGCGAGCTGGAGTTCTACGTGGACGGCGCCGACGAGACCAACGAGCGCCTGGAACTGATCAAGGGCGGTGGCGCCGCGCTGACCCGCGAGAAGATCGTCGCTGCAGTGGCCCGGAAGTTCATCTGCATCGCCGACGGCAGCAAGCTGGTGCCGATCCTCGGCGAGTTCCCGCTGCCGGTGGAAGTCATCCCCATGGCCCGCAGCCACGTCGCGCGCCAACTGGTGAAACTGGGCGGCGACCCGGTGTACCGCGAGGGCGTGCTGACCGACAACGGCAACATCATCCTCGACGTGCACAACCTGCGCATCGACAGCCCGGTGCAGCTGGAAGAGGCGATCAACAACATCGTCGGTGTGGTCACCAACGGCCTGTTCGCGGCGCGTCCGGCCGACCTGCTGCTGCTCGGCACCGCCGAGGGCGTGAAGACCCTCAAGGCCTGACCGCAACCGTTCGGCGCCATCGTCCGGATGGCGCCACAGGCCGTCTACGCTGGGTATGACCTACCCTGCGGAGACCTGCAATGGCCGGCAAATACCATCTCAGGAAGGCCAGTGATGGCCAGTTCCACTTCAACCTGCACGCCAGCAATGGCGAGATCGTCCTGACCAGCGAGCTGTACAAGGCCAAGACCTCGGCCATCGACGGCATCGAGTCGGTGCGCAAGAACTCCCAGCGCGAGGGCGCGTTCGAGATCAAGGTCGCCGCCAACGGCAAGCACCATTTCGTGCTCAAGGCCGGCAACGGCCAGGTCGTCGGGCAAAGCCAGATGTACGCGAGCCTCGCCACCACCGAAGCTGGCGTGCTTGCGGTGAAACGTTACGCGCCCGAGGCCGTGGTCAGCGACGAATCCTGATCGCGCCCCATTTCGGTGACACCCTCCCCCACACGGCCCGCCCTCCCGCCGGCCGTGTATCACTATTGTTACAGTGTCGCGACACCCTCAGTCACTGAGGCGTCAAATTCCGCCCATCTCCGGCGAACCGGCCTGCATCCTGCTTTCCTCCGCCCACGCATCGACGACCGATGCGATTCCAATCGACACAGAGGAAAGTGCCGTGTTCAAACCCTTAGCCGTTGCGGTCAGCCTGGGCTGCGCTGCGCTGGCGACCGACGCCAACGCCTACGAATACGGGGACTATGCCGGGGACACCCTCGACACCCTGATCAACGATTACCCCGGCCGTTACCGGGGCACCGCCAGCTTCGCCGGCGCCACCGCACTGATGCAGTCGCGCCTGGGCTTCGGCTACCAGACGCAGGTGCAGAACTTCACCTGGGCCGGTAACCGCAGCTCGCAGAACGTCATCGCCAGCGCGCCGGGCAGCAGCGGCCAGTACGTAGTGCTGGGCGCTCACTACGACACCTACTTCGGCCGGCCCACCCTGCAGGGCCTGGACGACAACGGTTCCGGCGCAGCCGTACTGACGGAAATCGCCCGCAACCTCGGAGGCATCGAGCTGGAGAACGGCCTGGAAGTGGTCGGCTTCGGTGCGGAAGAGGAAGGGCTGCGCGGCTCCCGTGCTTACGTCGCGTCCCTCAGCGACGAGCAACGCAGCAACTTGCTGGGCATGATCAACCTCGACAGCCTGATCACCGGCGACAAGATGTACGCCCACGCCGGCGCCAACAGCGTCGATAACCCAGCGCTGGGCGCGTACCGCGATCAACTCCTGCGCATTGCCCAGGAACTTAAGATCCCGCTGTTCACCAACCCCGGCCTGAACGAGGAATACACTGCCGGCACCGGTTGCTGCAGCGACGGCGAAAGTTTCGAGGGCCTGAACGTCCCGGTGCTGTTCATCGAGGCCACCAACTGGGAGCTGGGCGACCTGGACGGCTATCAGCAGACCGACAACCCCGCCATCCCCGGCGGCGCCACCTGGCACAACCCGGCGCTGGACAATGAGCAGGTGCTTACCGGCGCCTTCGGCCAGGAGCGCATCGACCAGCGCCTGCGTGACTTCTCCCGCCTGCTCACGCGCCTGGTGCTGGAATTGACCAACGCCGACCTGCTCGCCTCCACCGCCTCCGGCGGCGCCATGGCGCGGCAGATGGAAGACCAGCTGCAGCGCCAGCACCTGGCCCTGACCCGCCTGCACGACCGCCGCTGGCTCACCCTGCTGGGCAGCTCACGCCCGGTCGGCAGCTTCGATGGCGCCGTCGGCGTGGAAGGTGAAACGACCCCCGAGAGCGGTTTCGACATGCCCGGCGACCCCCGCTCGCACCGCGCCGGGGTCAACCTGCTGGGTGACTACCGCGCCAGCGAGGCCGTGACCGTCGGCGGCAGCCTGAGCTTCCAGCGCAGCCGCGACAACCTCGACCACAGCGCCCGCCTCGAAGCGGAAACCTGGCAACTGGGCCTCTACGGCCTGCTCAACGACGGCGGCCCGGCCTGGCTGGGCGGCGAACTGAGCGCCGGCTACGCCGATTTCGACAGCAAGCGCGCGGTGTACCTGAAGGCGAAGAATGGTCCCGTCCTGCTCGACCAGCGCATCGATGGCGACACCAACGCCTGGTTCTGGGGCGCGCGCGTCGACGGCGGCTATGACTTCGATCTAGCCGGCATCAAGACCGGGCCGCAGGGCGGGCTCGACTATGTGCACTATAAAATCGACGACTTCGACGAAGACGACGACCTGCGCACCGCGCTGGGCTACGAGAAGCAGGACTACGACTCACTGGAAGCCAGCCTTGGCTGGGGCCTGCGTGGCGAGCTGCCGCTGGGCAACCGCATGGCCGTGCAACCCTACGCCAGCGTGCGCTGGGTGAAGGAGCTGGCCGACGGCCGCCTGGACGATATCGCGCTGACCGCCCTGGGCGATGGCCGCACCCGCGTCGCCGATCTGGGCGATGTGGACAAGGACTTCGGCCGCGCTCAGGTCGGCGCCCTGCTGGCAGTCACCGAGCAGTTGGGCGTGTTCGCCGAAGCCAACTCGCGCTTCGCCCATAGCGAAGGTAGCCAGGCATCGTATTCCCTCGGCGTGCAATGGCAGTTCTGATCGCGGAAAAGCGAGGCGCCCTCAGTGCGCCTCGCGCTTCTTGAACACGTAGAAAAGATTGGGCTCGCTGACCAGGTACAGCGTGCCCTGGTCGTCCATGGCGATGCCCTCGGCCTGCGGCACGCTGCGCCGCAGGCCCTGCATGCCGCGCAGCAACGACAGCGAGCTGATCGGCTCGCCATCGGCGCTCAGCTCCAGCACCAGGCGGGACTCGTCCGACAGCGCCAGCAGATGGCCGCTGCGTTCGTCGTACTGCAGGCTGGAGAGGTCACGGACGAACAGGTTGCGGTTGTGCTTGAGATCTTCCACCACATGCACGGCGATGGGCTGCTCCGACTGTTCGTAGGGGAAGCCGCGCACCTCGTAGATATGCACCGGCTTGCGCTCCTTGGCGACGAACAGGCGCTTTCCTACCGAGTCATAGGCCAGCCCCTCGAAGCCACTGTTGCCACCGCGCCCAAGGGCCAGGGCGAGTTGCTGGGCGTCTTCGACGTGCAATTCCGTCGTGTCGTCGTGCAGCTCGACACGGATCAGTCGCTGGTGGGTTTCATCGCTGATCACATAGACGTTGCGGCTGATGTATTCGATGGCCTCGGTATCGCCGAAGCCGTGCAGCTCGATCTTGCGCAGCACCTTGCCTTCGAGTGACAGCTCGACGAGCTCGTTCTGCTTGTTGGTGACGGTGAAGAGAGTCTGTCGGTCCGGGTCGTAGGTCAGCGCCGAGACATTTTCCTCCAGCCCCTCGATCGGCTGCGCCTCCAGCACCACGCGATAGTCGGGCAGCCAGATGGACTTGTCCTGCCACAGCGCGGCATGGCGCCACTCGTTGTACTTGAACCAGGCGCGCTCGTAGACGCGGAAGCTCTGGCCCAGCGCGAGCAGCAGGGCCAAGGCGAGCAGCGCCAGCAGCAGGAACAGACGACGGGGCTTGAGCAGACGACGCATGGAGGACTCGGGATGGGATTGGCGTGGCAGATTGGCAGCAGCGCCTGAAGCCAAACTTAAAGGCCACCAGGGGTTGCGGGCAGGCTAGAGTCAGGTTAGCGCAAGTCTGTCCTGTGTTTCTTTTGCAAGAGGCTGCAAGAGGCGTATCGATGGCCCAGCATCTGCTCCCCGAACAACGCCAGCAGGCCACCCTGCACACCGTGGTGCTGGCGACCGAAGTGCTGCACCACGCCGGCGTACCCCGTCCGAAGCTGCTCGAAGGCAGCGGCATCGGCGAGGCGGACCTGCTGACACCGGAGAAGCTCATCACCCATGCCCAGGAGCTGCGTGTCTTCGCCAACGCGCTGAACTGCCAGCACGATCCGGCGCTGGGTCTCTACCTGGGGCTGCGCATGCACGTTTCCGCCTATGGGATTCTCGGCTACAGCATGCTCGCCAGCCGCACCCTGCGCGACGCGCTGCAACTGGCGCTGTCCTTCCCCGAGCTGCTCGGCACCTACTTCCGCCTGGCGCTGGTGCCACAGGACGACGAAGTGCGCCTGACCGCCGACGGCTACCGCTACGCACCGGAGCTGACGGTGTTCAACACCGAGCTGTGCCTGACGTCGTTGCTGACAGTGATCCGTGACCTGCTCGGCGAGTCGGTGCGACCGCGCCGCCTGATGCTGGCCTATCGTCCGCCGCTGCATGCGGAGACCTACACCGAGCGCCTCGGCTGCCCGGTGGATTTCGGCGCGCCGACCAGCGCGCTCTGTTTCAGCCCGGCCCTGCTCGATCGTCCGCTGCCGCTGGCCGACCCGGTCAGCTGCCACAACGGCGTGCAGCAATGCCTGCGCATGAGCGCGATGCTCAGCAGCCGCGGCAATGTGATCGACCAGATGCGCCAGCACCTGGCAAGCCACCTGCAGGACACCGCCAGCCTCGACTCCGTGGCGCGTCACCTGCATCGCTCCACGCGTACCCTGCGTCGGCATCTGCAGCAGCAGAACACCAGTTATCAACAGGTGCTGGATGAAGTGCGCTTCGACCGTGCGCGGCAATTGCTCAAGGACACCGACCTGCCGATCTACCTGATCGCCGAGCAGTTGGGCTATAGCGAGACGGCGAGCTTCCGCCATGCCTTCCAGCGCTGGAGCGGGGCGAGTCCGAGTTTGTATCGGGGGTGAGGCGCAGGCCGATGGCACCCTCACCCTAACCCTCTCCCTGAAGGGAGAGGGGACCGCCCGTGCAGACGGATACCACGGCACTCCTAAACCGCACAGATACAGCTATCGGCCTACTCCACCATTCGACGCCGCGCCGAACGGTCCCCTCTCCCACTGGGAGAGGGTTAGGGTGAGGGCCGACCAGCGCGCCGAGATATCCCGAATCGACATCCCGCTGACGCCCGAAATCCAGCATTGCAGAGCGCATTTTCAACTTGGCCTGATTTATCCCTTATTGGCCTGATCTATCGTTCTGCGCATCCCGGCGCTTGGTCATTATCAATCCGCAGCTAGGTGAAACGGTCCTAGAAACCGTAAAACCTCAACAATAACAACTGCTTAACTGCATGGTACCAGCATGACCAGCGCGATCACCATCGAGCGGATATGCATGGAGTTCGGTACACCCGGACAAGGCCTCAAGGCCCTGGACGACGTGTCACTGGAAATCCGCGCCAACGAATTCTTCACCCTCCTCGGCCCCTCGGGCTGCGGCAAGACCACCTTGCTGCGACTGATCGCCGGCTTCGAACAACCCTCCTCCGGCAGCATTCGCCTCTACGGCGACCCGATGGAAGGCCTTCCGCCCTTCCGCCGCCCGGTCAATACCGTCTTCCAGAGCTACGCCCTGTTCCCCCACATGACCGTGGCGGAGAACATCGCCTTCGGCCTGGAAATGCAGGGCAAGCAGCGCAGCGACATCGACGCCACCGTGCAGAAGATGCTCGACCTGGTGCGCCTGCCCGACGTCGGCAAACGCCGCGCCGACCAGCTCTCCGGCGGCCAGCAACAACGCATCGCCCTGGCCCGCGCCCTGGCCAGCCGGCCCAAGGTGCTGCTGCTCGACGAATCGCTTTCCGCGCTGGACCTCAAGCTGCGCAAGGAAATGCAGATCGAGCTCAAGCGCCTGCAGCACGAGACCGGCATCACCTTCATCTTCGTCACCCACGACCAGGAAGAAGCCCTGACCATGTCCGACCGCATCGCGGTGATGAGTCGCGGCAAGGTCATGCAGATCGGCACGCCCACCGAGATCTACGAGGCGCCGGTCAACCGCCTGGTGGCCGACTTCATCGGCGAGACCAATTTCCTCGAAGGCGAATCCAGCGGCGACAGCGTGCGCCTGGCCGACGGCCAGCTGCTCCCGGCCGCCACCACCCTGCCCGGCAAGGTAACCCTGGCGATCCGCCCGGAGCGCACCGAGCTGGCGCAGGACGGCCAGCTCGAAGGCGTGGTGGAGAACATCGTCTACGTCGGCACCGACACCGTGTACCACCTCAATGTCGCCGGTCAGGGCGGCTTCCGCGTGCGTCAGCAGAACCGCGACGGCGCTCTTTCCACCCACGCGCCCGGCGCGCGGGTGCGGGTCCGCATTCCCGCCACCGCCATCCGGGTGCTGGCCGAATGAGTACACTGCGCGCACAAGCGGAACGTAAGTCACTGTTCAAGCGCCTGGCCCTGACCAGCCCGGCGATGATCATGCTGGTAGTGTTCCTCGTCCTGCCGCTGGGCATCATGTTCGCTGTGTCGGTCCAGGCACCGGGGGACTACGGCGGCGTGAAATGGGGCCAGCACACCATCGAGGCCTACATCAACTTCCTCTGGGAACGCGATCTGGACGACAGCCTGGCGTTCAACGCCGACTACCTGGGCATCTTCCAGCGCTCGTTCTGGTTGTCGATCCTGACCACCCTGGGCTGCGTGCTGATCGGCTTCCCCACTGCGCTGTACCTGGCGCTGCAGGACGAACGCCGGCGCAACCTGCTGCTGTTCCTGGTCACCGTGCCGTTCTGGACCAACCTGCTGGTGCGGGTCTATGCCTGGATGCTGCTGCTGCGTAACGGCGGGTTGATCGACGAGGGCCTGCACGGGCTGGGATTCTCCAACGCATCGTTGGGCATCCTGTATACCGACAACGCGGTGATCATCGGGCTGCTCTACACCTACCTGCCGTTCATGGTCCTGCCCATCTACACCAGTCTTGAGAAGATGGACTGGCGCCTGGTGGAGGCGGCCTTCGACCTGGGCGCCAACCGCTGGAAGGCGCTGAAGCGGATCATCATTCCGCTGGCCATGCCCGGCATCGTCGCCGGCTGCATCCTGGTGTTCATCCCCTCACTGGGCAGCTACATCATTCCCGAGCTACTGGGTGGCGGTAAGTCGCTGATGATCGGCAACCTGATCCAGCTGCAGTTCGGCACGGCGCACAACTGGCCGTTCGGCGCGGCGCTGTCCTTCGCACTGCTGGCCTTCGTGCTGCTGGCGATGATGATCTACAACATGCGCTTCAAACCGGGCGCGGCGGGAGGTCATCCATGAAGTCGGCCAACCCGCTCTGGCGGTTCACCGGAGTCCGGCCCGCTGCCTGGCTGTTCTTCGCCTTCCTCTATATCCCGATCTTCGTGCTGGTGGTGCTGAGCTTCAACAGCGGCCAGTCGGCCACGCTGTGGGAAAGCTTCAGCCTGAAGTGGTACTCGGTGGTGGCGGACGACCCGGAAATCCTCCGCGCGGCGAAGAACTCGCTGATCGTCGCGACCCTGGCCACCGTCGTCGCCACCACGCTGGCGACACTCGCGGCACTGGGCATGCGCGGTCGCACGTTCCGCGGGCAGACGCTGATGAGTGGCGTACTGGGCCTGCCGCTGCTGGTGCCGGAGATCGTCACCGCCGTGGCGACCCTGATGTTCTTCGCCTTCATCGGCCTGAAGCTGTCGCTGTTCACCATCCTGCTGGCGCACATCGTGTTCTGCATTCCCTTCGCCTACCTGCCGATCCGCGCCCGTCTCGAAGGCATGGACCCACGGCTGGCGGAAGCGGCGGCGGATCTCTATGCCTCGCCCTGGAAGACCTTCTGGAAGGTGACCTTCCCCCTGCTGACGCCGGGGATCGTGTCGGGGGCGATGCTGGCGTTCATCATCTCGATGGACGACTTCGTCATCACCTACTTCGTCGCCGGTGCCGGGGCCACCACCCTGCCGGTGTACATCTTCAGCTCCATCCGAATGGGGATTTCCCCGAAGATCAACGCCATATCTTCAATAATACTGTTGATTTCCATCGCGTTCGTTGCGTTGTCGTACTACGTCGGCCAGCGTCGCCGCTGACCTCCTGCCGCCAATCAAAACAACATTGCAAGGAGCTTCACCGATGAAATTCCGCCGTACCCCCATCGCCCGCGCGTTCGTCGCCGCCAGCCTGTTGCTGGCGGGCAGCGCCCACGCCGACGGCACCCTGCACTTCGCCAACTGGTCCGACTACTTCCCGCCGGAACTGTTGAAGAAGTTCGAGAAGGACACCGGCATCCACGCCACCCTGGACTCCTACGACAGCAACGAAACCCTGCTGGCCAAGCTGAAGGCCGGCGGTGGCGCCTACGACGTGGTCGTGCCGTCGGACAGCTTCATCGAGATCTTCGTCAAGGAAGGCCTGCTGCAGAAGCTCGACAAGTCGCAGCTGCCGAACCTGGCCAACCTGAAAGACAAGTTCAAGACCCTGACCTACGACCCGGGCCACGACTACTCCGTGCCCTACCTGTGGGGTACCACCGGCTACAGCTACGACAGCGCCAAGGTGCCCGGCGGCAAGCTGGATGAAAGCTGGAAGCCGTTCTTCGAGCCGCCGGAGGAGCTGAAAGGCAAGGTCGTCGCGCTCAACTCCATCGAGGAGCTGTATGCCCCGGCGTCCTACTTCCTGGGGATCGACGAGTGCACCGAGGACCCGAAAGAGGCGGCGAAGATCCAGGACCTGCTGCTCAAGCAGAAACCGATGCTGGCCATGTACAACAGCGACGGCACCATCGAGCGCATGGCCGCCGGCGAAGTCTCCATGCACCAACAATGGAACGGCGCCTTCCACCGCGCCCACGCCCAGCGCGCCAGCCTGGTCTACGTCTATCCGAAGGAAGGCGTGCGCCTGTTCATCGACAACCTGACCATTCCCAAGGACGCCACCAACATCAAGGAGGCCCATGCCTTCCTGAACTGGATGATGCAGCCTGAGAACATTGCCCTGGCCTCCAACTTCGCCAAGTACAACAACGCGATCGAAGGCTCGGACAAGTTCATGGACAAGGAGCTGTTCGACGACCCGGCGATCAACACCCCGGCGGACAAGCTCGATCGCCTGAAACCCTTCAAGCTGTGTTCGCCCAAAGCGCTGCAACTGCGCTCCAAGGTCTGGACCAAACTGAAGAAATGACCCACAGGTCACCCGGCGCGGCGGTGCGCGCCGGGTGTCCCTGACAGCCAATTTGGCCATTTCGATCCCTTTTTGACCCTTTGCAGGGTTCTGCCCGGAGACCTCGGTTGCTAGAGTCGGGCGGCTCGCGCAGGGAGCGGCTGGAAAGGCGGCCAGCCCCGGTGCCATCGCAGATGGCGCAGGGATTTCCCGAGGGAACGCGAGCGCGTTATCCACAAGAACAAATGCCCCGAGAACGCCCATGACCAGCTTTTGCGTCACCCTGCAGCACACACCCTCATTCCTCGCGCGTCGTCATCGCTGCGGCTGAGCCGTAAGCCGACGACTTCAGGACGGCCACCGAACGCCGCCCGCCCGCAAGACAACAACAATCGCGAGGATTCCCCCATGGCCAGCCAACACAGCGCCAGCACAGCTCACACCCACCAGGGCACCCCGGTCAACGCCGACGCCCGCCTGAAACGCGTCCTGGGCCTGCCCGCCCTGGTCTTCTTCGGCCTGGTGTACATGGTCCCGCTGACCATGTTCACCACCTACGGCGTGGTCACCGAAATGACCGGCGGCCGTACCGCCAGCGCCTACCTGATCACCCTGCTGGCGATGCTGTTCACCGCCGCCTCCTACAGCTTCATGGTGCGCAAGTACCCGATCTCGGGTTCCGCGTACTCCTACACCAGCCTGAGCTTCGGCCCGGTGGTCGGCTTCCTGTCCGGCTGGTCGCTGCTGCTCGACTACCTGTTCCTGCCGATGATCAACTACCTGCTCATCGGCCTGTTCATGAACATCGCCTTCCCGGAAATCCCGGCCTGGATGTTCGTGGTCGCCTCCATCGCCCTGGTCACCGTGCTCAACGTCGTCGGCATCAGCCAGGTGGCCGGGATGAGCAACGTCATCGTCGGCGCGCAGCTCGTGTTCATCGCGGTGTTCGTGGTCATGTCGATCAAGACCCTCAGCGGCGGCGCGGCGATCGACTTCAGCCTGCCCTTCGTCGGTGACGGCACCCAGCCCGGCTTTGCCCCGCTGATGGCCGGTGCCGCGGTGCTGTGCCTGTCGTTCCTGGGATTCGACGCCGTCTCGACCATGGCCGAGGAAACCCGCGACGCCCGCCGCGACATCCCCCGCGCGATCATCATCACCACCGTCATCGCCGGCCTGATGTTCACCCTGCTGGCGATCATCAGCCAGTTGGTGTTCCCCGGCAGCGTGTTCCAGAACGCCGATTCGGCGGCCAACGAAGTGATGCTCAAGGCCGGCGGCCAGTTCCTCGGCAACTTCTTCACCTCCGCCTATATCGCCGGCTGCATCGGCTCGGCGCTGGCCTCCCAGGCCTCGGTGTCGCGCATCATCTTCACCATGGGCCGTGACGGCATCCTGCCGCGCAGCCTGTTCGGCACCCTGCACGCGCGCTTCCAGACGCCGGTGGTGGCGATCCTGGTGGTCTCGGCGATCTCCCTGCTCGCCATCGTGCTGGACCTGACCACCCTCGCCTCGATGATCAGCTTCGGCGCGCTGGTGGCCTTCTCCGTGGTCAACCTGGCGGTGATCCGCACCTACCTGGGCGTGGAGCGCCGCCGGGGCGCGAAGAACGTCCTGCTGTACGGGGCGATTCCGTTCATCGGCCTGTGCCTGACCCTGTGGCTGTGGACCAGCCTCTCGCAGCTGACGCTGATCGTCGGCCTGAGCTGGTTCGCGGTCGGCTTCGCTTATCTGGCGGTGCACACCGGCGGTTTCCGCCGCAAGGCACCGAGTGTGAATTTCGAGGAAAACGCCTGACGGCCCAGCTACTCAGAACCCAACGGGCGCCCGGAGGCGCCCTCAGGAGCGCGTGATGTTGACGATCTATACCGACGACCATCGCTTGCACCACGGTCAGCACGAGCTGATCGGCGGCCAGTTCACCCCCTGCTTCGAAAAGCCCAGCCGCGCCGACATGGTGCTGGACCGGGCCAAGGCGGTGAAACTGGGCGACATCCAGGCCCCGCGTGATTTCGGCCTGGACCCTATCCTGAGGGTGCACAGCGAAGGCTTCGTGCGATTCCTGCAACATGCCTGGCGTGACTGGCTGGCCACCGGCCGGACCCACGACATGCTGCCGATCTGCTGGCCGACCCGCCGCCTGCGGCAGAAGGAGCCGGACAGCATCGACGGCCGCCTGGGCTACTACAGCCTGGACGCCGGCGCGCCGATCACTGCTGGCACCTGGCAGGCGGTGCTCAGCTCGGTGAACGTGGCGATGACCGGCCAGGCCGAACTGGCCAAGGGCGCGCGCTCGGTGTTCTCGCTCTGCCGCCCGCCGGGCCACCACGCCTCGGCGGATTTCATGGGCGGCTACTGCTTCTTCAACAACGCGGCCATCGCCGCCCAGTCGATCCTCGACCAGGGGGCCAACCGGGTGGCCATCCTCGACGTCGACTACCACCACGGCAACGGCACCCAGGACATCTTCTACGACCGCGCCGACGTGCTGTTCACCTCGATCCACGGTGACCCGCGCTTCGAGTATCCCTACTTCCTCGGCTACGCCGACGAGAAGGGCCAGGGCGTGGGCGAAGGCTTCAACTTCAACTACCCGCTGGCCTCGGGCAGCGACTGGTCGGTGTGGAGCCTGGCGCTGCAGGCGGCGATCCGGCAGATCTCGGCGTACAAGCCGGATGTGCTGATCGTGTCGCTGGGTGTGGACACCTACAAGGAAGACCCGATCTCCCAGTTCAAGCTGGACAGCCCGGATTACCTGCGGATGGGTGAAGCCATCGGCAAGCTGGGCCTGCCGACGCTGTTCGTCATGGAAGGGGGTTACGCGGTGGAAGAAATCGGCATCAATGCGATCAACGTGCTGCAGGGGTTTGAAAGCATCGGTTGATGGCTAGAACGTCTGGCCCCTGGCGCGGACTGGAAAGCCCCTCTCCCCAGCCCTCTCCCTGAAGGGAGAGGGAGCCGTTCGGCGTTGCCGGTAGGCTCGGTGTTTCGCTTGACGCCGCTCAGTCCCCTCTCCCTGAAGGGAGAAGGAGCCATTCGGCGTTGCCGGTAGGTTTGGTGTTTCGCTTGGCGCCGCTCAGTCCCCTCTCCCTGAAGGGAGAGGGAGCCATTCGGCGTTGCCGGTAGGCTCGGTGTTTCGCTTGACGCCGCTCAGTCCCCTCTCCCTTCAGGGAGAGGGTTAGGGAGAGGGCGGCAGAGCGTCTTCCAGGGAGCCCACAAGCACCCAAGAATGCAAAAAGCCGCGCCGAGGATGGGGTTCCCGGCGCGGCTTTTTTATCGAGAGTGGATTACTGAAGGATTTCCACGCGATCCACATCGATGTCAGTGGGCTTCTGCTTGTGGTGATCGACTTCACCGGTCAGGCGCACCTTGGTGTTCTCGGAAACCGAAGTGCCCGCCGGCCAGTCGTCGTGGTCGATCTCGACCTGGATGCTGCCGGTGGCGTCCTTGAACTCGTAGTGCTCGCTGCTGATGCGCTTGGTGATGGTGCCTTCGAGCACGACCTTGGTGTCATCGGCGGCGGCCTGGGCCTGCTTCACCGTGGTGATCTGGCCGGCGGCAGCGGCGGCTGGCTGGGCATCGCTGCCCGGACCGGTGTAGCCGCCAGCGGCCAGGGTAACGGTGGAGAACAGGCCAACGGCAGCGATCAGGGGGAAATGACGGAGTTTCATGGAAGTGCCTCCTGGGGCGTTTTCGATGGGTTCAGCTTAGTGTCCATGGCTGAAACCAGCCTGAATCAGGACTTAATCCAAGCTTAAGACCCCAGAACCGCCATTTACTCCGATCTGAATCAATCCTTGGCCGGCTGCGCCTCACGCTTGAACACGTAGAACAGGTCCGGCTCGCTGACCATGTAGATGGTGCCCTGCTCGTCGATGGCCACGCCTTCTGCACGCGGGATCTTGTCGTGGAGGCCGTTGAGGCCGCCGAGCAAGCTGATGAAGCTGACCGGTTCGCCCTTCTCGTCCAGCTCCAGCAGCAGGTGCGATTCCGCCGACAGCACCAGGGTGTGGCCGGTGCGCGGATCGATGCTCAGCGCCGAGACGTTGCGCATCATCAACTGGTCGCTGGGAAGTGCGTGGAGCGCGCCGCTCAGGCTGGCGCTGCCGTCGCTGGCAAGGCTGAACAGAGTCAGCGGGTCACGCTCCTGGCCCAGCAGCAGGCGCTTCTGCCGCGGGTCCCAGGCAATGCCCTCGATGCCCTTGTTCTTCTTGCCGCGCTCGCCCAGGTCGAAGCTGGAGAGCTTCTCGGTACTCAACTCGCGGGTCTGCGGGTCGACGTGGAAGATGGTCAGGGAGTTCTTGCGCTCATCGGTCACCGCGACGTTGCCGCCCTCGAGCACCGCGACGCCTTCGGGGTTGGACATGCCCAGCAGCGGAATCACCCGCAGCACGTCACCGGTCAGCGACAGCTCGGCCAGCAACGGCTTCTTGCCGGTGACGGTGAACAGGGTGCGGGTGACCGGGTTGTAGGCGAGGTCCGACGTCTCCTGCCCTTCGATGCCACCCTTGAGCGGCTTGGCCTGGATCACCGCCGTGTAGCCCGGCAACCAGATACTCTCGGCGCGGGCCTGGGCACTGGTGTCCTGCTCGCGCAGCCAAAGACGTGCGCGGTCATCCCAGTGGAAGAGGAAGGTCAGGACGCCGATCACCACCAGGGCAATCAGCAGGGCCAGCAGCAGCCAGCGAGGACGAAGGACGGACATGGTCATGGCGACTCTTGTTGATCAGCACGGCAAGGTGCCCCGCAACAAGCGAAGGCCGCACAAACGGCGGCCTTCGGCGGGACAACGGTGTTAAAGCACGCGGCTTTCGAATCGACTGGCGCCGGGAAGTTCCAGCACCACCTCGCTGCCGCTCGTGAGCGGGCCGACGCCGACCGGCGTGCCGGTGGAGACCACGTCGCCCGGCTGCAGCGAGAAGTGCCCGCAGATGTGCTGGATCAGCGGCACGATGGGGTTGAGCATGTCGCGGCTGTTGCCATCCTGGCGGACTTCACCGTCGATGGTCAGGCGGATGCCGATGTCGGTCGGGTCCGGGAAGTGGTCAGAGCTGACGAAGGGCGCCAGCACGAAGGCGCCGTCGAAGGACTTGGCCAGCTCCCACGGCAGGCCCTTTTCCTTCAGCTTGGCCTGCACGTCGCGCAGGGTCAGGTCCAGGGCCGGGGCGTAACCGGAAATGGCATCCAGCACTTCCTCGGTGCTCGGCTTGCGCGACAGCGGCTTGCCGATCAGCACGGCGATTTCCGCCTCGTAGTGCACCGAGCCACGGTCCTCGGGAATGGCGAAACCGCCGGCCTGGGAAACCGTGCAGGAGCCGGGCTTGATGAACAGCAGCGGCTCGGTCGGCACCGGGTTGTTCAGCTCCTTGGCGTGCTCCGCATAATTGCGGCCGACACACACCACCTTGCCCAGGGTGAAATGGATCGGGGTGCCATCGACATACTGATGCTGGTAACTCATGACCGACTCCTGAACGCAAGGAAGAGATGATCCGCGCGGGGTTCGTGACCCCGCGCGGTTGCCCGCATCCTGCCGGCGCACGCGCCACTTCCTGTGACGCTGACGTGCGAAGGGCCGGCCCCTCTATCCGAAGAGCCGGCCCTTCTCTATAGGCAGCGACTTATTCGGCGAAAATCTTGCCGGGATTCATGATCCCGTTCGGGTCGAACACCGCCTTGACCGCCTTCATGTAGCCGATTTCAGCCTCGGAGCGAGAGTAACCCAGGTAATCGCGCTTGGTCATGCCCACGCCGTGCTCGGCGGAGATGGAGCCGTTGTACTTCTGCACGGTCTCGAACACCCACTTGTTGACGGTCGCGCACTTGGCGAAGAACTCGTCCTTGCTCAGGTTCTCGGGCTTCAAGATGTTCAGGTGCAGGTTGCCGTCGCCGATGTGGCCGAACCACACGACTTCGAAGTCGGGGTAGTTGGCCTCGACGATGGTGTCGATGTCCTTGAGGAAGGCCGGGACCTTGCTGACGGTAACGGAGATGTCGTTCTTGTACGGCGTCCAGTGCGAGATGGTCTCGGAGATGTACTCGCGCAGCTTCCACAGGTTCTGCAGCTGCTGCTCGCTCTGGCTCATCACGCCGTCCAGCACCCAGCCCTGCTCTACACAATGTTCGAAAGTCGCCAGCGCCTCGTTGGCCACTTCCTCGGTGGTCGCTTCGAATTCCAGCAGCGCGTAGAACGGGCAATCGGTCTCGAAGGCCGGCGGTACGTCGCCGCGGGCCATGATCTTGGCCAGGGCCTTGTCGGAGAAGAACTCGAAGGCGGTCAGGTCCAGCTTGCTCTGGAAGGCGTGCAGCACCGGCATGATCGAATCGAAGTCCGGAGTACCGAGGACCATCGCGGTGAGGTTCTTCGGCTGGCGCTCCAGGCGCATGGTCGCCTCGACCACGAAGCCCAGGGTGCCTTCGGCGCCGATGAACAGCTGGCGCAGGTCGTAGCCGGTGGCGTTCTTGATCAGGTCCTTGTTCAGCTCCAGCAGGTCGCCCTTGCCGGTGACGACCTTCATGCCGGCCACCCAGTTGCGGGTCATGCCGTAGCGAATGACCTTGATCCCGCCGGCATTGGTGCCGATGTTGCCGCCAATCTGGCTGGAACCGGAGGACGCGAAGTCCACCGGGTAATAGAGGCCATGCTCTTCGGCGAAGGTCTGCAGCTGCTTGGTGATCACGCCCGGCTGGCAAACCGCGGTGCGGTCGAATTCGTTGAATTCGACGATCTTATTCATGTAGTCGAAGGCCACGACCACTTCGCCATTGGCGGCGACGGCGGCAGCGGAGAGACCGGTACGGCCGCCCGAGGGGACCAGCGCGACCTTGTGCTCATTGGCCCAGCGAACGATGGCCTGAACCTGCTCGGTGCTCTTGGGGAAGGCGATCGCCAGCGGCGCCGGGGCGAAATGTTTGGTCCAATCCTTGCCATAGGTTTCGAGGGAATCGGCGTCTGTCAGCAGCTTCCCGGCATCCAGCAGGGGCTTGAGCGATTCGATCAGGGCGTCGCGGGTCATTGGAGGAACTCTCAAATGGTTCATGGTCGTCCTGAGAACAGCTCAGGTCGCAACCGGGCAAGGAAAAGGGAGAACATGCTAGCATACGCACCCCACGCAGATCGCCACCTGGCGCCAAGCTTGGCACCGGCCGGTCCGGCCTGAGCTGTTCAATTTCTCGCCACATCCCGGGACTACAGGTTCAAAGCAGATGAGCAAGACTTCTCTCGACAAGAGCAAGATCAAATTCCTTCTCCTTGAAGGCGTGCACCAGAACGCCGTCGACACCCTCAAGGCGGCCGGCTACTCCAACATCGAGTACCTCAAGACCGCGCTGTCCGGTGACGAGCTGAAGGAAAAGATTGCCGATGCACACTTCATCGGTATCCGCTCCCGCACCCAGCTGACCGAAGAAGTCTTCGACGCTGCCAAGAAGCTGATCGCCGTTGGCTGCTTCTGCATCGGCACCAACCAGGTCGACCTGAACGCGGCCCGCGAGCGCGGCATCGCCGTGTTCAACGCGCCCTACTCCAACACCCGTTCGGTCGCCGAACTGGTGCTGGCCGAAGCCATCCTGCTGCTACGCGGCATCCCGGAGAAGAACGCCTCCTGCCACCGTGGCGGCTGGATCAAATCCGCAGCCAACTCCTTCGAGATCCGCGGCAAGAAGCTGGGCATCGTCGGCTACGGCTCGATCGGCACCCAGCTCTCGGTCCTGGCCGAAGCCCTGGGCATGCAGGTGTTCTTCTACGACACCGTGACCAAGCTGCCGCTGGGTAACGCCCAGCAGGTCGGCAACCTGCACGAGCTGCTCGGCATGTCCGACATCGTCTCGCTGCACGTGCCGGAACTGCCGTCCACCCAGTGGATGATCGGTGAGAAGGAAATCCGCGCCATCAAGAAAGGCGGCATCCTGATCAACGCCGCCCGTGGCACCGTGGTCGAGCTGGACCACCTGGCCGCCGCGATCAAGGACGAACACCTGATCGGCGCCGCCATCGACGTATTCCCCGTCGAGCCCAAGTCCAACGACGACGAGTTCGAAAGCCCGCTGCGCGGCCTGGATCGCGTGATCCTGACCCCGCACATCGGTGGCTCCACCGCCGAAGCCCAGGCCAACATCGGTCTGGAAGTGGCCGAGAAGCTGGTCAAGTACAGCGACAACGGCACCTCGGTGTCTTCCGTCAACTTCCCGGAAGTCGCCCTGCCGTCGCACCCGGGCAAGCACCGCCTGCTGCACATCCACGAGAACATTCCGGGTGTGATGAGCGAGATCAACAAGGTGTTCGCCGACAACGGCATCAACATCTCCGGCCAGTACCTGCAGACCAACGACAAGGTCGGCTACGTGGTGATCGACGTCGACGCCGAGTACTCGGACCTGGCGCTGGAGAAGCTGCAGCACGTGAACGGCACCATCCGCAGCCGCGTTCTGTTCTAAACGCTGGTTGGTGGTAAGAAAAAGGAGGCCTTTGGGCCTCCTTTTTTGTTTCTGCGGTTTGGAATATCGGCGTGGCTGAAAGCCCCTCACCCCAGCCCTCTCCCAGAGGGAGAGGGGGCCGATTGGAGCATGGGAGTGAGTTCAGCGTTAGCCGGCAAGCTCCAAACAATCAGCGCACTCGGGACAGTCCCCTCTCCCCCCGGGAGAGGGTTAGGGTGAGGGCAAGCCCCCGCCCCCGAGCCCAGCCATCACTTCACATTGACGGTGATCTGCTGCGACTCCACCGGCGGGTCGAACGGCACGTGGTTCTTGTCGCCCACCAGCAGCTGCAGGGTGTGCTTGCCCGGTGGCAGGGTCACCTGGGTCTCGGTCTGGCCCTTGCCGAAGTGCTTGATCTGGTCGGTCATCGGCAGCGGCATATTCATCGCCGGCTGCTCCTTGAGGTCGATCAGCAGGTGGTGGTGGCCGGTGGCCGGGGAATCCACGCCCGCCGGCGCGACGCCCATGCCCTTGAGGCCGAATTTGACGGTGAAGGTCTTGTCCACCGTGGCACCGTCGGCCGGCTCGATGAAGTACACCTTCGCGCCTTCCGGAGCCGGGGTGCGCGGGATATCGGCGGCAACGGCGGAAGTGCCGGCGAGCAGCGCGGCAAGGCCGAGGCAAGGCAGCAGGGTTCTCATGTTCTTCTCCTTCTACATGGAAATCGGAAGGCGAAGGTCGCGCTCAGGCCGGCCTCGCCTTCCGCATGGAACGGACAAGCATAGGCGCCAGCGCGCGAGGCTCAAGGAAAATAGTACGTCTTCGAGTGTCGGCGAGCGCTCTAGCCTCCGGCTTCCAGCCCGGCCAGGCAGACGGCGGCGGCATCCAGCTCTTCTTCGCTGAACACCAGCACGCCCATGCGCTTCAGCGCGGCGGCGGTGACGCCTTCGCCGGCGACCTTCTGGCCGCTGAAGCTGCCGTCGTAATTCTCGCGGTTGCCACAGGAAGGGCTGCGCGCCTTGAGCACCGCCAGGCGTATATCGTGGCGGCGCACCAGCGCCATGGCCTCTTCTGCACCGAGCAGGAAGGCGTCGCTGACATCCTCGCCCTCCACCGTCATCACCGGACGCACACGCTCCAGCACGGCCATGCCCTGGCCACCGGGAATCTCCGCCGGGGCGCGGGGCGTCGGCAGGCCGCCGGCCACTTCCGGACACAACGCGACCACGCGCCCCTGGGCCTGCCAGCGGGACAGCAGGTCGAACGGCCCGTGCGCGCCGCCGTCATAGCGGACGCGATGGCCAAGCAGGCAGCGGCTGACGAGAACCTTCTGCATGGGCGAATCACTCCCTTTTGGAAGGGGACAGACTAGCTGCTCGCTCTTTTCCGGTCACGCCGGGTAACGCGACATTCATCGGAGCGTGTGTCGCAACAGGTTTCCGCCCCGCCGAAAGTCGGGCCCTTGAGCGGCTCGCCGGCTGTCGGCACAGCGCTGAAACACAACCTTCGACGGGAACAGCCGTCCGGCACTGGCTGCCCAGCGGGTCGCCGCCCAGACTCGCGCATCGGCCAATTGCCATGGAGCCCCGTCATGTCCCGCCTCTTCCTCTATTCCGCAACGCTCGCGGCACTGTCCTACCTGCCACTGGCCTACGCCGAGCTCGAAGCCCTGGATAACGATCGCCTGGGCGCCGTCACCGGACAGGATGGCATCAGCATCCGCGCCGACGTGCTGGCACACATGGATAGCGTCGCCTGGAACGATGAGGGCGGCAGCGTCTCCCTGCGCAACGTATTCATCGACAACGGTTGCGTCAGCGCCAGCGACTGCCCGGACGGCCGCGGTGGCAGCCTGCCCTATGGCCCGACACAACTGGGCCTGAGCCTGCCGATCTTCGGCATCGAGCAACCGACCCTGCAGGTGGACGTGACGCAGAACGCCAGCGGCCAGCAGCAACTCGCCCTGACCCTGCCCGATCTCACCACCATCAACCAGCAGCTCAACGCCAGCGGCCTGCCGGCACAGACCATCCGCCTGCGCGTGATCGGCGACGTCTATGTGGGCAGCGGGCGGCTGGGCACCATCGAAATCCGCGACATCCAGGACATCAGCGGGACCATCAAGGTCTGGGGGCACTGAGGCGCTCAGCGCGGAGCATCGCCCCGACGGCGGAACCAGCCGGTCAGCGACAGGCGCTCGTGGCTGGCCGGCAGCACTTCATGGGGGAAGTCGCCGGAAAGGAAGATCACCAGTCGCCCACCCAGCGGCGCCAGATCCAGCGACCGTTCGTCGTCCAGATACAGGCGTAGCGCGCCGCCCTGCTCCACCGGCCAATCACGGTTGAGATAGAACACCGCCGACACGCTGCGACGGTCATCGTCGCGGAAACGGTCGAGGTGTTTCTGATAGAAGGCGCCCGGCGGATAGAGGGCGAAGTGTCCTTCGAAGTCTTCCAGACCCAGGTACAGCGTGCGGTTGATGAGCCGCCGCAATTCGTCCAGCGCGGCCAGGTAGAGGTCGCAGGCCTCGGCCTGGCCGGGCTCGATCCACTGGATGCGGTCGCCGCGAATGCCCTCGCGCACAGCCTGTCCTTCACCCCGACCGATGGCTGCGGTGGCCAGCTTGCCGGCGGCATCGCGGGCACGACACTCCTGCGCCAGCGCGGCGATCAGGGCATCGGGAAGGAAGGCATCCTGCTGCGACCAGCCCTTGTCGGCGAGGTCGTCAACGATGCGTTGCAGGAGGGGGCCTTGCACGAAGGGAGAAGGGGCGTCGAAATGCATGGCGTATTGTAACGTCCGGCGCCAGTGTCTCGACAAGCGGGGCAAGCCTTGCCGACAATAGCCCCCGGCGAGCGATCCCTGCCGCCCAAAAGGAGTTGCAATGCGCGTACTGCTGGCCCTCACCCTTCTTGTACTGGGCATGCCCGCCCTGGCCGATGACTACCAGCGCCTGTACCAGGCCGCCGGATGGCCGGAACAGCGTGCGCACTTCAACGACGCCCTGCATGCCGCGCAGAAGCGCTACCAGGGCAACCTGCCACCGGCGCTGTACCAGACGCTGGTGGACAACAGCAACCAACGCTTCGCCCCCGCCGACATCGACCAACGCGCGTTGAACGGCCTGCGCCAGAACCTGCCGAACAGCGGCGGCGCCCTCAACTTCTTCGAATCCCCCCTGGGCCGCAAGGTCGCTGGCGCCGAAACCCTGGCCACGCGCAGCGACCAGTTGCAGAAATACGCCAATGGCCTGCCTCGCCAACAGGCCAGCGACGCCCGCAAGCAGACCGTGCACCGTCTCAGCCAGATATTGCCGGCCCGCGAAGCAGGCGCCGAAGTCAGCCTGGCCCTGGCCAGCGTTGCCGCCGACAGCCTCAGCCAGATGCTTCCGGGTCTCCTCGGTGGCGGCGGTACGCAAGGCATGCTCGAAGGCCAGCGGCAGAAGCTGATGAGCCAGATCGGCGCCGACCTCGACAATACCCTGCTGTATGTCTACCGCGGCCTGAGCGATGCCGAACTGGGCCAGTTCGCCGACTTCAGCGAATCGCCGGCCGGCCGTGATTACTACCGCGCCGCCCTCGCCGCGCTGAAGGCCGGATTGGCAGTTCCTGCCAACGGGCAGTGAGAGGAATAAACCTACCGAGCTTGCGGTCCACTCCGAGGAACTTACTGCCTAGAATGGTACCCGCTGTACAGAGGGTGGCGCCTGAGGAACATGGCGCAAGGAATCAAGGACACGCCCTCACTACAGCACTCCTCCCCCCGCGCTACCCCATCCGCTCGCTGAGAAAATCGAAGTAACGCCTGCGCAACGTCTCGCTCTCGTTCGCCAGGTGGTGCCGCGCGCCCGTCAGTAACAGGCACTCGATCTTCTCGAACTTCTCCTCCAGCACCTTCAAGTTGTAACGCCAGTCCACCGTCTCGTCCGCGTCGCCCTGCACCACCAACAGGCTCTGCGCGCCATGTCCTGCCGCCTCGATGCGCGGAATCCAGCGCGCCAGCGCGCCGACCCAGGCCGTGGGCAAGGTGCGCGGCTGCAAGGGATCGCGGTCCCGCAGGAAGGCCAGGAACTCGGCGTCGTTGGAGTTCTCGCTGAAGCGGCGCGGAATCGAATCCACGAAAGGCCTGAGCACCTGGTAGCTCAACTTCGACCAGCCCCACGCACGCGGCCGCACCAGCGGCGCGAGAAGGATGGTGCGGCCCAGTTCGGGACGTGGCGCGCCGGTGAGCAGGTAATCCAGCAGGATTGCCCCGCCAGTGCTCTGGCCACACAAGTGCCAGGGTTGCGGCAGGTCCAGTACCTGAGCCTGGTCGAGCAGGTCGGCGAGGACCACCTGGTACTCGGCGAAGTCGCCGATGCTGGCGGCCACGCCTTCCGACAAGCCATGCCCCGGCAGGTCGCAGGCCAGCACCGCGAAGCCCATGCCCAACGCCCAGTCGATCACGTGGCGATACAGACCCATGTGGTCGTAGTAGCCGTGCATCAACAGCATCGTCCCGCGAGCCAGCACGGGCCGCCAGTATTGCGCGGCGATGCGATAGCCGCCGGACTCGAAAGTACCCAGCCGACTCTGCAAGCCCGGATGCCGTGCATCCAGGTCCAGGCCGTAGAAATGCTGGTACAGCGCGATACCACCCTCACTCGTCGCTGCGGTCAGAGGTCGCAGCAGCGAGCGCAGCAGATCGGGCTGGAAGGCTTCAGGCATGGGCTTCTTCACTCATCAGGGAGAGATGGACAACGGCAACGGCGCGCTGCGGGGATATTCTGCCGCGACCGTCCTCGTGGCAAGCTTGTCGGCCAGTTTACCGGCCTTCCTTTTCGGGAAATGACATGCCCACCCGCCGCAAGTCGCTCATCACCTGGCTGATCGCCGCACTCTGCCTCGGCGCGCTGCTGGCCACCTACTGGTGGTACGAGAACCGCTTCATCCGCCCGTTCACCCACCAGCCGCAGCTGTTTTCCGGCGACCACCTGATGCTGCCCGCGCAACTGGCCGGCCCCGGCAAGATCCGCCTGGTGCACTTCTGGGACCCGGCCTGCCCGTGCAACGTCGGCAACCAGCAGCACCTGGCCGAGCTGATCCAGCGCTTCGGCCCGCAGGGCGTGGAGTTCTTCGCGGTACAGAAAGCCGGGACGCGCGGCCATCTGCCCGACACGCTGAAGTCGATGCGCACACTCGATGGCCTGCCCGGCGCCGAACTATTGCCCGCCAGTCCCGCCGTGGCGATCTGGAATGCCCAGGGTCAACTGGCCTACGTCGGCCCCTACAGCGAAGGCGCCGTGTGCACCTCGGGCAACAGCTTCATCGAGCCGATCCTCGATGCCCTGGTCCAGGGCCGCCAGGTGAACGCCACCCATACGCTGGCGGTGGGCTGCTATTGCCCGTGGGACAATGCTCAACACTGAGCCTCGTCAACGAAGACGATCGGCAATCCGTGACTACACTTGGAACGCCGGCCCATGAAGGGCCGCTCGCTACCAAGGAGCTCAGCATGCGTTTTCAACCCGCTCTTGCCTTCTGCGCCGTCCTCTGTACCGGGCTAGCGCTGCCCCTGGCCGTCCACGCGGACGATACCCCCAGCAGCAGCCAGCTCATGGAGCAGCACAAGCAAGCCATCAACAACCGGATCGCCGACATCGACTACAAGCGCAAGCGCATCGTCGAAGCGAACATGAAGCTCACCCCGCAGGAAACCGAGAAGTTCTGGCCGATCTACAACAGCTATCGCACCGAGGCGGACAAGCTGAGCAAGCAGACGCTGGCGATCATCATCGACTACGCCAACAGCTATAACACCGGCTCGGTGGGCAACGACGAGGCGGCCAAGCTGCAGAAGCAGGTGCTGGAGCTGCAGGACGACCGGCAGGAGCTCAAGGAGAAGTACCTCAAGCGCATTGCCAAGGAAGTCTCTCCCCAGCGGGCCCTGCGCTTCCTGCAGATCGAGGACCAGCTCGACGCCATGGCGCTGCTGGAAGTGAGTCGCGAAATCCCCCTCGCCGAGTAGCCCTCAACCTTCGGTGCCGCCCTGCAAGCGCTGGCGATAGCGCTCGGGCGGCACTGAATACCAGCGCCGAAACGCCCGGTAGAACGGCGACAGCTCGGCGAACCCGCAGGCCCGCGCCACCTCCCGGATCGCCACGCCGCCTTCGAGCATTTCCACCGCTCGCTGCCGGCGCACTTCTTCGCGCACCTCCCTGAACGTCTGCGCCCGCCCCGCCAGGTTGCGCTGCAACAGACCGGGTCGCACCCCCAGCTCGCGGGCGCAACTGCGCAGGGTGCACTCCGAGTCGCCCAGGCGAATCCCGATCAGGTAGCGCAGCCGATTCAGCAGGTCGTTCTCGTCCAGCGTGCCCAACTGCTCACGCGCATGCTCGGTGAGCAGCCGATGCAGCACCGGATTGCCCGTGCGCGAGGGACGCGCCAGCAGCGCGCGGTCGAACAGCAGCGCATCGTTGGGCTTGCCGAAGCTGGGCGTCATGCCGAACAACCGCCGATGCTCGCTCAGGCGCCGCGGTTGTGGATGGCGGAACTCGATGGCCTGGACGCGAAACTCGCCATCGGTGATCAGCGCCAGTTGCTTGATGAACAGCAGCATCAGGCATTCCATCTGCTGGCGCAGGTTGCTCGTGCCGAGGTAGTTGAGGTCGAGGATCAGCCGCACCTGCTCGCCCTCCTCGCGCATCTGCGCGGCAAAGCCGCCGGAGAGGATGTGCTGGAAGCGCAGAAAGCTGGCGAGCGCTTCGCGCAGGTCGCTGCTGGCCATCTGCAGGTAACCCACCACGTCGAGCAGGCGCGGCTTCATCGCCTCGCCAAGGTGCAGGCCGATATCGGCATCACCGGTGATGTCGTCGAGGGTCGTCCAGAACAGCGGCGCGTCATCGTGCACCAGCCGGCCGCTCTGCGCGGGCGGCGGCAGGCGAACCTTCTGCAAAGCCTGGCGGTAGACATCGGTGGGATCGAAGCCCAGCACGGAGAGCGCCTCGTACAGCTGGCGGCGCAGGGTGGCGGACTGGGTCATCGCCGGGCTGGCGGGGAAATTCAGTTCAGCGGCGGACATGATCCCTCCTGGAGTTGACCAAAGAGTTCCAGCTGCGAGACGTTCAGTCAATGAACGCCATGCGCCTTCCTTTGCAGAATCGGTGGATAACAACAAGGAGTTGGCGCATGAAACGCACTTTGACTGTCCTCGCCGTCGTCGTAGCCGCTGCCGCGGCGGGCGCCGGTTGGTACCTGCACGGCAAGCAGCCGGTACGCGACGGACAACTGCCCCTGGCCGGCCTCTCGACCGAGGTCACCGTCCGTTACGACGAGCGCGGGGTGCCCCACATCAAGGCCGGCAGCGAGGAGGACATGTACCGGGCGATCGGTTACGTCCACGCCCAGGACCGGCTGTTCCAGATGGAAATGCTGCGGCGCCTGTCCCGCGGCGAGCTAGCCGAGGTGCTCGGGCCGAAGCTGGTGGACACCGACCGCATGTTCCGTAGCCTGCGCATCCGCGATCACGCTGCCGAATACGTGGCGAAGCAGGACAAGAATTCCCCGGCGTGGAAAGCGCTGGTCGCCTATCTCGATGGCGTCAACCAGTTCCAGGAGAGCCACCCGCGCCCCGTGGAGTTCGACATCCTCGGCATTCCCAAGCGGCCGTTCACGCCGGAAGACACCGTCAGCGTCGCCGGCTACATGGCCTACAGCTTCGCCGCCGCCTTCCGCACCGAACCCGTGCTGACCTATGTGCGTGACCAGTTGGGCGCGGATTACCTGAAAGTCTTCGACCTCGACTGGCATCCCGAAGGGGTACTCACACCCTCGCCGCTGGCCGCCGCCGACTGGCAGGACATGAGCGCCATTGCCCGCCTGAGCCATGCCGCGCTGGAGAAAGCCGGCCTGCCGCAGTTCGAGGGTAGCAACGCCTGGGCCGTTTCCGGCAGCCGCACCAAGAGCGGCAAGCCGCTGCTGGCCGGTGACCCGCACATCCGCTTCGCCGTACCGGCGGTGTGGTACGAGATGCAGGCCAGCGCGCCGGGCTTCGAGCTGTACGGTCACTACCAGGCGCTCAATCCCTTCGCCTCGCTCGGCCATAACCTGCAGTTCGGCTGGAGCCTGACCATGTTCCAGAACGACGACGTCGATCTGGTCGCCGAGAAGGTCAACCCGGACAACGCCAACCAGGTCTGGTACCACGGCCAGTGGGTCGACCTGAAGAACGAGGAACAGAGCATCGCGGTGAAGGGCGAGGCGCCGGTGAAGATCACCCTGCGCAGCTCGCCCCATGGCCCGCTGGTCAACGATGCGCTGGGCACCGCTGCCGGCAAGACGCCGGTATCCATGTGGTGGGCCTTCCTGGAAACCCAGAACCCGATCCTCGACGCCTTCTACGAGCTGAACCGCGCCGACACCCTGGCCAAGGCCCGCACAGCCGCGTCGAAGATCCAGTCGCCGGGTCTCAACGTGGTCTGGGCCAACGCGCGCGGTGATATCGGCTGGTGGGCTTCGGCGCAGCTGCCGGTGCGCCCGGACGGGGTCAACCCGAACTTCCTGCTCGACGGTGCCAGCGGGCAGGCCGACAAGACCGGCTTCTACCCGTTCAGCGAGAACCCACAGGAAGAAAACCCGGCGCGCGGCTACATCGTCTCCGCCAACTTCCAGCCGGTGCCGGCCAACGGTCGCCCGGTGCCGGGCTACTACAACCTGCCCGATCGCGGCCAGCAACTGAACAAGCGCCTGTCCGACAACGCGGTGAAATGGGACCTGCAGAACAGCCAGGCGCTGCAACTGGACACCGCCACCGGCTACGGCCCGCGCTTCCTCAAGCCGCTGCTGCCGATCCTGCGCGAAGCGGCGACGACGGACGCAGAGAAGGCGCTGGTGGAGCAACTGGCCGGCTGGCAGGGCGATCATCCGCTGGACTCGGTCACTGCCACGGTCTTCAACCAGTTGATCTACCAGGTCGCCGACGGTGCCATGCGCGACGAAATGGGCGATGCCTTCTTCGACAACCTGCTGTCCACCCGCGTGCTCGATGTCGCCCTGCCGCGCCTGGCCGCGGACGAAAGCTCGCCCTGGTGGGACAACCGCAAGACGCCGGAAAAGGAAACCCGCGCGGATATCGTCAAGGCCGCCTGGAAAGCCAGCCTGGCGCACCTGCGCGCGACACTGGGCGAGGATTCCAAGCAATGGCAGTGGGGCAAGGCGCATACCCTGACGCACGGCCACCCGCTGGGCATGCAGAAGCCGCTCGACAAGATCTTCAACGTCGGCCCGTTCGCCGCGCCCGGTGGCCACGAGGTGCCGAACAACCTGTCCGCACGGGTCGGCCCGGCGCCCTGGCAGGTGGTCTATGGTCCATCCACGCGCCGCCTGATCGACTTCGCCGATCCGGCCCACAGCCTGGGCATCAACCCGGTCGGCCAGAGCGGCGTGCCGTTCGACAAGCATTACGACGACCAGGCCGAGGCCTATATCGAAGGGCAATACCTGCCCCAGCACTACGATGACAACGAGGTGAAGGCCAATACCAAGGGCTTGCTGAGGCTGATCCCGGTACGCCGATAGGCACCGCCAGGCAAAACGAAAAACCCCGCTCAGGCGGGGTTTTTCATGGGTGGGCGAAGAGAGTGCTGCGGGAGATGCCAGGGGCTCCCTGGCGCGGTATTCCCCCTAGGGATAGGTCGGGGTGTTGTATTGCGCGCCGTCTCCCGCACGCGTGCCAGAGGCATCACTGAAGTTTGCCGACGGTGCGTCCCGGTCCTGGTTCGGGGGGAGACCGGAAATCACCTTCGAACGTCTAAAGCGTAGTTGGCATTGCGACAGGAGGGAGTCTTTCCTACCCACGGATTTTTCCGATAAATCCCGATTTTCCAAGCACTTCGGAATAACGCGCGGGCAAAAAACACGGGCCACCCGAAGGTGGCCCGTGGTTCGACAATCGCCGGATACAACCGGCCGACAAGACGGCGTCAGGCGGTGGCTGTCGAACCCTTTTGCCAATCGGTCGCGTTGGACTCCATGGCTTCCTGGATCGCGCGCTTGCGACGTTCCTCGGCCTGGCGGGTGAAGTACCAGGCGAAGAAGGTGAACAGCGATACGGTCAGCAGGATCAGGCTGGCTACGGCGTTGATCTCCGGCTTCACACCCAGGCGCACGGCGGAGAACACTTCCATCGGCAGGGTGGTGGAGCCAGGACCGGACACGAAGCTGGCCAGTACCAGGTCATCCAGCGACAGGGCGAAGGACATCATGCCGCCCGCCGCCAGCGACGGCGCGATCATCGGGATGGTGATCAGCATGAACACTTTCCAGGGCTTGGCGCCCAGGTCCATGGCCGCTTCCTCGATGGACAGGTCCAGCTCGCGCAGGCGCGCCGACACCACCACTGCCACGTAGGACGAGCAGAAGCTGGTGTGGGCGATCCAGATGGTCACGATGCCGCGCTCCTGCGGCCAGCCGATCAGCTGGGCCATTGCCACGAACAGCAGCAGCAGCGACAGACCGGTGATCACCTCGGGCATGACCAGCGGCGCGGTAACCATGCCGCCGAACAGCGTACGGCCACGGAAGCGCGGGATGCGGGTCAGCACGAAGGCCGCCAGGGTGCCCAGGGCTACCGAGGAGATCGCGGTGTAGCAGGCGATCTCCAGCGAGCGGAACACCGAGCCAACCAGCTGCTGGTTGTCCAGCAGGCCGACGTACCACTTCACCGACCAGCCGCCCCACACGGTCACCAGCTTGGAGCCGTTGAACGAGTAGATGACCAGGATGAGCATCGGCACGTAGATGAAGAGCAGGCCCAACACCAGCATGATGTTGGAGAACGACCAACGCTTGTTCATACCTTGCCCTCCAGCTCTTTAGCCTGGTTCTTGTTAAAGAAGATGATGGGCACGATCAGGATCGCCAGCATCACGACGGCAAGGGCGGATGCCACCGGCCAGTCACGGTTGTTGAAGAACTCCTGCCACAGCACCTTGCCGATCATCAGCGTCTCGGGGCCGCCCAGCAGTTCCGGAATCACGAACTCGCCCACCGCCGGGATGAACACCAGCATGCAGCCGGCGATGATGCCGTTCTTGGACAGCGGGACGGTGATTTTCCAGAAGCTGGTGAAGCTGCGCGCGCCGAGGTCGGATGCGGCTTCCAGCAGGCTCATGTCGTGCTTCACCAGGTTGGCGTAGAGCGGCATGACCATGAAGGGCAGGTACGAGTAGACGATACCGATGTACACCGCGAAGTTGGTGTTGAGGATCGTCAGCGGCTCGTTGATCACGCCCAGCCACATCAGGAAGCTGTTGAGCAGGCCGTTGTTGGAGAGGATACCCATCCAGGCGTACACGCGGATCAGGATCGCCGTCCAGGTCGGCATCATGATCAGCAGCAGCAGGACGGTCTGCATCTCCTTGCTGGCGCGGGCGATGGCATAGGCCATCGGATAACCGATCAGCAGGCACAGGAAGGTGCTGATCGCCGCCATCTTCAGCGAGCCCAGGTAGGCATCGATGTAGAGCGGGTCGTCCGTCAGCATCAGGTAGTTGCCCAGGTTCAGCACGACCTGAAGGGTCTGGTCGGCGTACTGGAATACTTCGGTGTACGGCGGAATGGCCACGTCCGCTGCCGCCAGACTGATCTTCAGCACGATGGCGAAGGGCAGCAGGAAGAACAGGAACAGCCAGAAGAACGGCACACCGATCACGGCGTGGCGGCCGTTCGGCAGCCGTTTCATGAGCGATTTGCTGATGTTCATGATTGCAGTACCACACCGCTGTCGTCGTACCAGCTGATGTAAACCGGCTGGTCCCAGGTCGGGCGCGCCACGTGGCGCTCGGCGTTGGCCATGAAGGCCTGGACGATGAAGCCGGAGGCCAGCTTGATGTAGTACACCGAATGGCCGCCCAGGTAGGCGATGTCGTGGACGGTGCCCTGGGCCCAGTTGTGGCCTTCGTGCTCCAGGTCGGCCGGCTTCTGCGCGCTGACCATGACCTTTTCCGGACGCAGCGCATAGGTGATGCGCTTGTTCTCGGCACGGGTGCTGATGCCGTGGCCGATATAGATCGGGTTTTCCAGGTGCGGGCAGGCGATCACCGCGTGGTCCTGCAGGTCTTCCACCAGCTCGCCGTCGAACATGTTGACGTTGCCGATGAACTCGCAGATCAGGCGGCTGGCCGGCGTCTCGTAGATGTCCATCGGGCTGCCGATCTGCTCGATGCAACCCAGGTGCATGATGGCGATGCGCTGGGCCATGGTCATGGCCTCTTCCTGGTCGTGGGTCACCATCACGCAGGTCACGCCCACGCGCTCGATGATCTCCACCAGTTCCAGCTGCATCTGCGAACGCAGCTTCTTGTCCAGCGCGCCCATGGGCTCGTCGAGCAGCAGCAGCTTCGGACGCTTGGCCAGGGAGCGGGCCAGGGCCACGCGCTGACGCTGGCCACCGGAGAGCTGGTGCGGCTTGCGCTTGGCGTACTGGGTCATCTGCACCAGCTTGAGCATCTCGTCGACGATCTTGTCGATCTCAGCCTTGGGCAGGCCGTCCTGCTTGAGGCCGAAAGCGATGTTCTGCGCCACGCTCATGTGGGGGAACAGGGCGTAGGACTGGAACATCATGTTGATCGGCCGCTCATAGGGCGGCAGGTCGGTAATGTCCTGGCCATCGAGGAAGATGCGACCTTCAGTGGGACGCTCGAAACCAGCCAGCATACGCAGCAGGGTCGACTTGCCCGAACCCGAGCCACCGAGCAGGGCGAAGATCTCGCCCTTCTTGATGTCCAGGGACACGCTGTCCACAGCCAGCGTTTCATCGAACTGCTTGCTGACCCGGTCGATTTTTACCAGAACCTCTTTGGGTTTCTGGTCGCCACTCAAGGCTTTCTTGTAGGCACCGGAGGCTATTGCCATTACCACAACTCCCAAATCATAGAGGCCCGGCCCCCGCGGCCGGGCATGCTTGGTATTACCAGGGCTGGCGCAGTTTACGTGCGCCGGAATGGCTTGTTGAGGCCACTCCGAGGCTCCGTGCCCGCGCGAACGAATCCAGGGGAAACGTCTTACTTGCCCGACTTGATCTTGGTCCACGAACGGGTCATGAGGCGCAGGATCTTCGGCGGCAGCTCATGCTGCACGAAGAGTTTGTCCAGAACCTCCTGGGATGGGTACACCTCAGGATTGTTGCGCACGGACTCATCCATGAATTCGCCAGCCTTGGGGTTCGGGTTGGCGTAACCGACGTAGTCGCTGACCTTGGCGATCACTTCGGGCTTGAGCAGGTAGTTGATGAACGCATGGGCGGCCTTCGGGTTGGAGGCATCCTTCGGAATGGCGAGGATGTCGAACCAGAGGTTGGCGCCTTCCTTCGGAATGGCGTAGGCGATGTTCACCCCCTTGCCAGCTTCCTTGGCGCGGTTGGCAGCCTGGAATACGTCACCGGAGAAACCGGCCGCAACGCAGATGTTGCCGTTGGCCAGGTCGGAAATGTATTTGGAGGAATGGAAGTAGGTGACGTACGGACGCACCGCCATCAGCTTCTCTTCGACTTTCTTGTAGTCGTCCGGGTTGGTGCTGTTGGGGTCCAGCCCCATGTACTTGAGCACAGCCGGCATCATCTCGTCGCCCGAATCGAGGAAGGCGACGCCGCACTGGCTGAGCTTCTTCATGTTCTCGGGCTCGAAGAGAATCGCCCACGAATCGATGGTGTCGACACCCAGTACGGCCTTGACCTTCTCGACGTTGTAGCCGATGCCGTTGGTGCCCCACAGGTACGGCACGCCGTACAGGTTGCCCGGGTCGTTGGCCTCGAGCTGCTTCATCAGGTGCGGGTCGAGGTTCGACCAGTTCGGCAGCTGGCTCTTGTCCAGCTTCTGGAACGCGCCCGCCTTGATCTGGCGGCCGAGGAAGTGGTTGGACGGCACGACCACGTCGTAGCCGGTGCGACCGGCCAGCAGCTTGCCTTCCAGGGTTTCGTTGGAGTCGAAGACGTCGTACACCGGCTTGATGCCGGTTTCCTTCTCGAAATCGGCGAGGGTGGTTTCACCGATGTAATCGGACCAGTTGTAGATGTGGACGGTCTGTTCCGCCTGGGCCAGCGAAGTCAGGCCGAAGAGGGAGACTGCAGCGATCAGGGTTCTGCGGAAGGGAATGCGCACACGTGAGTCCTCTCGTTGTTTTAACTTCTTCAAATCGGTTGCTGCCGGGGGCGTCGACGGCCAGTCCGTGGATAGCGCCGAAGCCTTCGCAGCACGAGAGCGCCAGGGCTTGCGCAGCCATTCCACCGATGGAAGCTGTTTGTTGCTACCGGTGGCGGCGAGGGAGCGCGCTCCCCCGCCGCTTGCCCGGATCATCGGCTGCCGCACCAGGCGGCAGCGACTACCCGATTACTTGCCGGACTTGATGGTGGTCCAGCTGCGGGTCATCAGACGCTGGGTCTTCGCCGGCAGGTCCGGGAAGGCGTACAGCTTCTTCATGGTTTCCGGGGTCGGATACACACCCGGGTCGTTGCGGATCGCCTCGTTCACCATCGGGGTCGCGGCAGCGTTGCCGTTCGGGAACTGCACGACGTTGGTGATTTCGGACATGACGGCCGGCTCAAGCAGGAAGTTGATCCACTTCAGCGCGGCTTCCTGGTTCTCGGCATCCTTCGGAATGGCAACGGTGTCGAAGAACGCGCCGGCACCTTCCTTCGGAATGTTGTACTTCACAGTGACCTTGTTCTTGGCTTCTTCAGCGCGGGACTTGGCCTGGTACACGTCACCCGAGTAACCGATAGCCACGCAGATGTTGCCGTTGGCGATGTCGGAGATGTACTTGGAGGAGTGGAAGTAGGAGACGTACGGGCGGATCTTCAGGAACAGCGCTTCGGCTTCCTTCAGCTCTTTCGGGTCCTGGCTATCGGGCTTGTAGCCCAGGTAGTGCAGGGCGGCCGGGAGCATTTCGGTCGGCGAGTCGAGGAAGCTCACGCCGCAAGCCTTCAGCTTCTGGATGTTTTCCGGCTTGAACACCAGGTCCCAGGAGTCCACCGGCGCGTTGTCGCCCAGCACGGCCTTGACCTTGTCCGGGTTGTAGCCGATGCCGATAGTGCCCCACATGTAGGGGATCGCGTACTGGTTGCCCGGGTCGCTGATCTCCAGGGTCTTCATGATGTCCGGATTCAGGTTCTTCCAGTTCGGCAGCTTGGACTTGTCCAGCGGCTGATACACGCCAGCCTTGATCTGCTTGGCGAGGAAGGAGTTGGACGGCACCACGATGTCATAACCCGACTTGCCAGCCAGCAGCTTGGCTTCCAGCACTTCGTTGCTGTCGTAGACGTCGTAGACGACCTTGATTCCGGTTTCCTTGGTGAACTTGTCGACCGTGTCCGGTGCGATGTAGTCCGACCAGTTGTAGACGTGCAGCACCTTGTCATCAGCCTGCGCCATACCAGCCACAGCACCTGCCAGCGTCACAGCGAGCAGGGATTTGCCGAAGGTCTTGAACATGCGGGTAGCTCCGTTTGTTTTTTTGATGTTCCGGGTGGCGTGGACATCTCCTTCCGTCACCACCCGGTGAGCCTGGCCAACGCACAGGCGCAGTCTGTCAAAGGTCCGGTGAAAGACTCAAGACAGAACGGCTGCGGCGGTTTGATCGAGGCACTTGCGCGCCAGGGTGATCAGGTCATCGATCTGCGATTTCTCGATCACCAGCGGCGGCGAGATAATCATAGTGTCTCCCACCGCGCGCATGATCAGACCGTTGCGGAAGCAGTGCTCGCGGCACAGCATCCCGACACCCTTGCCTTCGAAGCGCTCGCGGGTCTTCTTGTTCTTCACCAGCTCCAGTGCTGCCACCAGGCCTACCCCGCGGGCTTCGCCTACCAGGGGATGGTCGGCCAGCTCTTGCCAGCGCTGTTGCAAATACGGTGCCGTTTCGTTCTTCACGCGCTCGACGATTTTCTCTTCGCGCAGGATGCGAATGTTCTCCAGCGCCACCGCAGCGGCTACCGGGTGACCAGAGTAAGTGAAGCCGTGGTAGAACTCCCCACCCTCATTCAGGGTATGGACGATCTCGTCGCGAACGATCACGCCACCCATGGGGATGTAGCCGGAGGTCAGGCCCTTGGCGATCGGCATCAGGTCCGGTGCGTTGCCGAAGTACTGGCTGCCGAACCATTCGCCGGTACGGCCAAAACCGCAGATCACTTCGTCGGCGATGAACAGGATGTCGTACTTGGCGAGGATCTCGCGGATCTTCGGCCAGTAGGATTTCGGCGGAATGATCACGCCGCCCGCGCCCTGCAGGGGCTCGGCGATGAAGGCGGCGACCTTGTCTTCGCCGACTTCGAGAATCTTCTTCTCCAGCTGTTCGGCAGCCCAGACGCCGAACTCTTCCGGGTCCATGTCGCCGCCTTCGCCGAACCAGTAAGGCTGGGCGATGTGCTCGATACCGGGGATCGGCAGGTCACCCTGCTCGTGCAGCGCCTTCATGCCGCCCAGGCTGACGCCGGCGACGGTGGAGCCGTGGTAGCCGTTCCAGCGGCCAATGACCACTTTCTTCTGCGGCTGGCCCTTGACGCTCCAGTAGTGACGAACCATGCGCAGCACGGTGTCGTTGGACTCGGAACCCGAGCCGGTGAAGAACACATGGTTCATGCCTTCCGGGGCGATATCGGCGATGGCCTTGGCCAGCTCCAGCACCGGCGGGTGGGCGGTCTGGAAGAACAGGTTGTAGTAGGGCAGTTCCTGCATCTGCTTGTAGGCGGCTTCAGCAAGCTCCTTGCGACCGTAGCCGACGTTCACGCACCACAGGCCGGCCATGCCATCGAGGATCTTGTTGCCCTCGCTGTCCCACAGGTACACGCCTTCGGCCTTGGTGATGATGCGAGCGCCCTTCTCGTTCAGCTGCTTGTAGTCGGTGAACGGAGCCAGGTGGTGATCGCGGCTGAGCGCCTGCCAATGTTGGGTGTTGGCGCTGGTCTGGTTAGTCATCTTGGTAAAACCTCTTCTCTAAGAAACACAGGGCCCGGCCAGGTGACCGGGCCCCACGCCGATCAGACAGAAAGCAGGAGGAACTCACGCTCCCAGGAACTGATCACTCGCTTGAAGTTCTCGTGCTCGGCGCGTTTGACCGCCACGTAGCCGCGAATGAACTTGTCGCCCAGGTACTTTTCCAGGGTCTTGCTGCTTTCCATGCATTCAAGCGCCGCCTCGATGGTCAGCGGCAGGCGCAGGTTACGCCGTTCGTAGCCACGACCCTTGACCTGGGCACTGGGCTTGAAGCCTTCGACCATGCCGATGTAGCCGCACAGCAGGCTGGCAGCCAGGGCCAGGTAGGGGTTGGCGTCCGCGCCGGCCAGGCGGTTTTCCACGCGGCGGTTGTCCGGGGTGGAGTCCGGTACGCGCAGGCCGACGGTACGGTTCTCTTCGCCCCACTCCACGTTCACCGGCGCCGAGGTATCGGGCAGGAAGCGGCGGAACGAGTTGACGTTCGGGGCGAACAGCGGAAGGGCTTCGGGGATCAGCTTCTGCAGGCCGCCGACGTGGTGCAGGAACAGCTCGCTCATGCTGCCGTCGGCGTTGGAGAAGATGTTCTTGCCGGTCTTGATGTCGACGATGCTCTGGTGCAGGTGCATGGCACTGCCCGGCTCGCCGGTCATCGGCTTGGCCATGAAGGTGGCGGCCACGTTGTGCTTGAGCGCGGCCTCACGCATGGTGCGCTTGAACACCACGATCTGGTCGGCCAGGTCCAGGGCATCGCCATGACGGAAGTTGATTTCCATCTGCGCGGTGCCTTCTTCATGGATCAGGGTATCCAGATCCAGGCCCTGCAGTTCGCACCAGTCGTACATGTCCTCGAACAGCGGATCGAATTCGTTCGCCGCGTCGATGGAGAAGGACTGGCGGCCAGTTTCCTGGCGACCGGAGCGGCCAATCGGAGCCTGCAGCGGGTAGTCGGGGTCGTCGCTGCGCTTGGTCAGGTAGAATTCCATCTCCGGCGCGACAATCGGCTTCCAGCCTTTGTCTGCGTACAGCTGGAGCACGCGCTTGAGGACGTTGCGCGGCGACAGCTCGATGGGGTTGCCCAGCTTGTCGTAGGTATCGTGGATGACCATCGCGGTCGGCTCGATGGCCCAGGGGACGAGGAACACGGCATTCTCGTCCGGGCGGCAGACCATATCGATGTCGGCCGGGTCCAGCAGGTCGTAATAGATGTCGTCCTCGACGTAGTCGCCGGTCACGGTCTGCAGGAGAACGCTCTCCGGCAGGCGCATGCCCTTCTCGTTGAGGAATTTCGCAGTCGGCGCGATCTTGCCCCGGGCAATCCCGGTCAGGTCGGCGATCATGCATTCCACTTCGGTGATCTTGCGTTCCTTCAACCAGCCGCTCAGCTGGTCTAGCTTGGTAGTCATAAAGACCTCAGGGTTTGAGAGCCCGGCCCCAACGCCGGACTCAGCGGTTCCCCGCCCTCTTGCCGCAGGCTTTGCCGAATGCCTGGAAGATAGCGAGATAGTTGGGGTTCGTTTCGACCTGCCACTCCGGGTGCCACTGCACCCCGACGGCGAAGGCCGCACCTTCGACGGAGAAGGCTTCAACCAACCCGTCAGGCGCCAGAGCTTCTACACGAAGGCCGGGCGCCAGACGATCAACGCCCTGGCCGTGAATAGAATTGACCTGGAACTGCGAGGGTAGCCCGATACCGGCGAAAACGCCGCCCGGCTGCACGTCGACGACATGCCGCAATCCATATTGAATCTCGATCGGCTCACCGGCGGGTTCGCGGTGATCCATGTAGCCCGGCACTTCATGCACCTTCTGGTGCAACGAGCCGCCGAAGGCGACGTTCATTTCCTGGAATCCGCGGCAGATGCCCAGCACCGGAATACCGGCGGCGACCGCGCGGCGGATCAGCGGCAGCGTCGTGCTATCGCGTGCAGGATCATGAGAAGTGCCGGCTTCGCTTGCGGAGCCACTATAATGATGGGGTTCGACGTTCGACGCCGAGCCTGTGAAGAGCAGGCCGTCGAACGCGGCCAACATGGCTTCCTGGTCGATGACATCGCCCAGGGAGGGAACGATCACCGGAATGCCCGCGGCCCCGGAGATCACTGCTCTGAGGTATTTGTCGCCAGCAACATGGTAGGGTTTGGAACCGATCTGCTTGATGCAGGCGGACACGCCGATTAACGGCAGGCGAGACATGGGACACCCGTGTTTGTAAGTGTTATGGGCTTGAGGCCGAGCTTAGCCTTGTTCATTTTTTTACACAATAGTCATGTAAAAAATCAAACACGCCCCACTGAACAGCCCGCCAGCAAAGGCTCTCCGTCGACTGAAAGTGGCCCGAAACGCCCCAAAAACGGCCTATGTCGAGCACCACGCTCCGTTTTGGTGCGACATTGACAACCCTTGCCAATTCGGATTGACTCACACCTCAGCTTTCGAATGATTGAAATTTTTAACAATAAAGGTGTTACATCATGTCGGTACCCCAGAGTGCCGTGTCGCTCGAAGAAGCGAGTGAGTTCCTGAAGGAACACCCCGAGGTCCAATTCGTCGACCTCCTTATTGCAGACATGAATGGTGTGGTCCGCGGCAAGCGCATCGAACGCACCAACCTGCCCAAAGTCTATGAGAAGGGCATCAACCTCCCCGCCTCTCTCTTCGCTCTCGACATCACCGGCTCCACCGTGGAAAGCACCGGCCTCGGCCTGGACATTGGCGACGCGGACCGCGTCTGTTTCCCGATCCCTAACACCCTCTCCATGGAACCCTGGCAGAAGCGCCCGACCGCGCAACTGCTGATGACCATGCACGAGATGGAAGAGCGCCAGCCCTTCTTCGCCGATCCGCGTGAAGTGCTGCGTCAAGTCGTACAGAAGTTCACCGACATCGGCCTGACCATCGTCGCGGCCTTCGAGCTGGAGTTCTACCTGATCGACCAGGAGAACGTGAACGGCCGTCCGCAGCCGCCGCGTTCGCCGATCTCCGGCAAACGTCCGCAATCGGTCCAGGTCTACTCCATCGATGACCTCGACGAGTACGCCGACTGCCTGCAGGACATCATCGACGGCGCCCGCGCCCAGGGCATTCCGGCCGACGCCATCGTCAAGGAAAGCGCCCCGGCCCAGTTCGAAGTCAACATGCACCACGTTGACGACGCCCTGAAGGCCTGCGACTACGCAGTCCTGCTCAAGCGCCTGATCAAGAACGTCGCCTACGACCACGAGATGGACTCGACCTTCATGGCCAAGCCCTACCCGGGTCAGGCTGGCAACGGTCTGCACGTCCACGTCTCGCTGCTCGACAAGGACGGCAAGAACATCTTCACCAGCGAGGATCCCGAGCAGAACGCCGCGTTGCGCCACGCGATCGGCGGTGTGCTCGAGACCCTGCCGGCGTCGATGGCGTTCCTCTGCCCGAACGTCAACTCGTACCGCCGTTTCGGTTCGGCCTTCTTCGTGCCGAACGCACCGAGCTGGGGCCTGGACAACCGTACCGTCGCCCTGCGCGTGCCCACCGGAGCGCCGGAAGCGGTGCGCCTGGAACACCGCGTCGCCGGTGCCGATGCCAACCCGTACCTGCTGCTCTCGGCGGTGCTGGCCGGCGTCCACCACGGCCTGACCAACAAGGTCGAGCCGGGCGCGGCGATCGAAGGCAACGCTTACGAGCAACTGGAACAGAGCCTGCCGAACAACCTGCGCGATGCCCTGCGCGAGCTGGACGACAGCGACGTGATGAACAAGTACATCAGTCCCGAGTACATCGACATCTTCGTCGCGTGCAAGGAGCATGAGATGCAGGAGTTCGAGTATTCGATCTCCGACCTCGAGTACAACTGGTACTTGCACACCGTATAAGTGGTAAACGAAACGCCGGCCCTCGTGCCGGCGTTTCCTTGTGCCTCTGGCACACACCGGGGACAGCGACATCGTGACGGCGAGGAGGGGCGCCGCAACGACTCATGCCCGCTATTCCTATCTGCTCGCGATGTCTCCATCCGCCCACCGCGGCGCCCATCGCGTCTGTCGTGTCTTTGTTGTTGCGCTTTCGAGCGGCTGACGCCGCATCCGCTGATTACGTGGTTCATTCAGGGAGATCGCCAATGCCACGCCTGTACGCTGTGATTCTGATGCTGTTGTGCCCGCTGTCCGCCTGGGCCGAGCAGGTCATCCAGGTCTACAACTGGAACGACTACATCGCCCCCGAGGTGCTCAAGGACTTCGAGAAGGACACCGGCATCCGCGTCGAGTACAAGACCTACAGCACCGCCGAAGAGGTCAAGAAGGCCCTGGAGAGCGGCGAGAAAATCGACGTCGCCGTGCCCTCGCACAACGACCTGCCGGCGCTGATCCGCGACAAGCGCATCCAGGCGCTGGACTTCAGCAAACTGCCCAACCGCAGCCACCTCGATACCCAGCTGCTGAGCAAGCTGGCCGCGGTCGACCCGAACAACCAGCACGCCGTGCCCTACCTGTGGGGCGCCGTGGGCCTGGCGATCAACGAACCCGAAGCGGAGAAGGCCTACGGCGGCAAGCTGCCCGACAGCTGGAGCGTGATGTTCGACCCGCAGCAGAGCCAGCGCCTGAAAGCCTGCGGCATGAGCATCCTGGACGCGCCGGACGAAGCCTTCTCGGTACTGATGAACTACCAGGGCCGCAACTTCGCCCGCAGCGCACCGTCGCAGATCCGCCGCGCCGGCGAAGTGCTCGCGCAATTGCGCCCGAACCTGCGCTACATCGACAGCGAGCGCTACATCCAGGACCTCAACAGCGGCAAGCTGTGCGTCGCCATGGCCTGGGTCGGCGATGCCCTGGGCGCCGCCAACGCCGGCCAGCCGGTGCGCTTCGTGGTGCCGCAGGAAGGCTCGGTGCTGTTCATCGACAACCTGGTAATCCCCACCACCGCCGAACATCCCGATCTGGCCCTGAAGTTCATCGACTACCTGATGCAACCCAAGGTCGCCGCGCAGATCACCGCCGCCACCCTCTACCCCAACGGCAACAAGGACTCCGCGCAGTTCCTCGATGCCGCCCTGCGCGACCAGCCGGGCCTGTACCCGGACCAGGAAACCAAGCGCCGCCTGTTCGCCCTGGAAACCGCGCCGGAGAAGACCGCCCCGGTGATTACCGAAGTCTGGGCCAAGCTGCGCGACGGCGGCAGCTGACTTGCCGAGCCCCCCGGAGCTGGCGTCCAATAGCCACCCAGCTCCGGAGATCGACATGCCCGCCCCCACCCGCAAGCCCCGCGCCAGCAGCCAGGCGCGCATCGCCGTGATCCTCGACGCCGCCCGCGCGCTGTTGGCGGAAAGCGGCGCGGCGAGCCTGTCGATCTATGCGGTGGCCGAACGCGCGGGCATCCCGCCCTCCTCCGTCTACCACTTCTTCCCCAGCGTGCCGGCGTTGCTGCAGGGCCTCACCAACGACGTCCACGCCGCCTTCCGCGCCTGTCTGGAACAGCCGGTGGATCACGCTGCACTGCGCGATTGGCGCGACCTGGCTCGCCTGGTCGAACAACGCACGCTGGCCGTGTACGCCGACGATGCCGCCGCGCGCCAGCTGATTCTCGCCAGCCACGGCCTGGCCGAAGTCACCCAGGCGGACAGCCAGCACGATGTGCAGCTCGGCCGGGCCATGCGCGAACTGTTCGAGCGCCACTTCGAGCTGCCGCCGCTGCCGCAGGACATCGAGGTATTCAGCCTCGCCATCGAGCTGGGCGACCGCGTCTATGCCCTCTCCGTGCAGCGCCACGGCGGCATCACCGAGCGCCTGGCCGAGGAAGGCATGCGGGTGATCGATGCCTACCTGTCGCTGTACCTGCCGCCCTGCTTGCCGAAGCGCTCTGCGCCGCTCAGCTAATCGATTTTTATCCGATAAATATCCGGATAAGCGGACCTAAATTTTTAGTAAAGCCCTTCTTGAATCGATTTTTATCGGATATAAATCCATTCACTCTGCGCATCGGCCTATACTGGCCGCTCGCGGCAATCGAGGGTGCCGCCCTCTCGAATGACTCAACCCAGGATCGCCCCATGACTACGTTGACCAGCACTCCCCGCGCCGATGGCTTCCGCATGCCGGCGGAATGGGAATCCCACACCCAGACCTGGATGGTCTGGCCCGAGCGCCCGGACAACTGGCGCCTGGGCGGCAAGCCCGCGCAGGCCGCCTTCAGCGCCGTGGCCCGCGCCATCGCCCGCTTCGAGCCGGTGACCGTCGGCGTTTCCGCTGGCCAGTACGAGAACGCCCGCGCACAGCTGGCGGACGCAGCCAATATCCGCGTGGTGGAAATCAGCAACGACGACGCCTGGGTGCGCGACACCGGCCCGACCTTCGTCACCAACGACAAGGGCGACGTGCGCGGCGTGGACTGGACCTTCAACGCCTGGGGCGGCCTGGAAGGCGGCCTGTACTTCCCGTGGCACCGTGACGATCAGGTTGCCAGCAAGATCCTCGGCATCGAGCGCTGCGACGGCTATCGCACCGAAGGCTTCGTGCTGGAGGGCGGGTCGATCCACGTGGACGGCGAAGGCACGGTGATCACCACCGAGGAATGCCTGCTCAACCACAACCGCAACCCGCACATGAGCCGCGAAGAGATCGAAGCCGTGCTGCGCGAGCACCTGGCCATCGACACCGTGATCTGGCTGCCGGACGGCCTGTTCAACGACGAGACCGACGGCCACGTCGACAATTTCTGCTGCTACGTGCGTCCGGGCGAAGTCCTGCTGGCCTGGACCGACGACGTGAACGACCCGAACTACGAGCGCTGCCAGGCCGCCATGCGCGTGCTGGAAACCGCCCGCGACGCCAAGGGCCGCCAGCTGACCGTGCACAAGATCGTCATTCCCGGCCCGATCCACGCGACCGAAGCCGAGTGCGAGGGCATCGACCTGGTGATCGGCACTCAGCCGCGCGATCCGTCGATCCGCCTGGCCGGCTCCTACGTCAACTTCCTGATCGTCAACGGCGGCATCATCGCCCCACGTTTCGACGACCCGGCGGATGCCGAAGCCGAAGCCACGCTGAAGCGCATCTTCCCCGAGCACGAAATCGTGATGGTGCCAGGCCGCGAAATCCTCCTGGGCGGCGGCAACATCCATTGCATCACCCAGCAGCAGCCGGCACCGCAGAAGCGCTGATTTGCCGCCGTGCAGAAAGGCCGTCACTCCGCCGGGGTGACGGCCTTTCTGCTTTTGCGCAGGCATGAAAAAGCCGCCGCCTCTTGCGAGGCCGGCGGCTTTTTCTTCAGCCCGCGAGGATTACAGCAGCGGGATGGTGTAGCTGACGATCAGGCGGTTTTCGTCCTGGTCGCGCTGGCTGGCCGAACCCGGGGTGCTGGATGCCGGCAGGCCGCTGCGCAGTGCAGCATTACGCCAGGTGAAGCCCAGGCCCTTGAGGGCGCCGTCCGGAATGACGTAGGCGAGGGTGATGTCACGCTCCCATTCGCTCTGGTCACCCTGCTTGGTATCGATGTTGTCGCCGTGCAGGTAGATGGTCTGGAAGGTCAGGCCAGGCACGCCGGCCTTGGCGAAGTCGTAGCCGTAGCGAACCTGCCAGGTGCGCTCGCCGGCGCGCTGGAACTTGCCGATCTGCACATCGGTGATCAGGTAAGCGGTGGAGCCTTCGCCATCACCACGGTTGAGGAACGGGAAGTCGCTATCGCCGTTGAGCACCTGGTAGCCGGCGCCGAAGCTGTGACCGCTGACCGAGTAGGTGAACAGGCCGCTGAAGGCGCGGTTGTCCACCTCGCCCTTGGTGGTGTTGCCACCGTAGTAGCCGCTGCTGACATAGCCGTCCGCACGACCGGAGGCGCTGCCGTTCTTGCCGTCGGAGCTGCTGTCGAAGGCACGCAGGTCGGTCTTCAGGACACCCGGGCCGATTGCCCAGTTGTGCTGCAGGCCGAGGAAATGCTGCTGGTAGAAGTCGGTGAGCTGACCGTAGTAGTACTGCAGGGTCAGGTCCTTGTTCAGTTTGTAGTCGCCACCGGCGTAGTAGAACTTGTTGCTGTCGCGGGAGCTGATGCTCGAGCCGTTGGCGCCAGCGATGCTGAGGCTGCGGTTATCCGTGGAGTTACGGCCTTTGGAGTGCTCCAGCTGACCGGCAACCAGGTTGAAATCCTTGAGATCGGTGGAAGCGACCTGGCCACCCTCGAAGGTGACAGGCAACAGGCGACCGTCGTTGTAGGTCACCACCGGCAGCTTGGGCTGCAGCGTGCCGTAACGGAATTCGGTATTGGAGACCTTGGCCTTGGCGGTCAGGCCCAGGCTGCTGAAGTCATTCACCGCGTCGCCGTTGCTCTTGGACGGGAACACCGTGCCACCCTGCTGGGAGGCCGACTCATAGTGCTTGCCGCCGCTGCTGTCCAGGCGTACGCCCAGCAGGCCGAGGGCGTCGACACCAAAGCCCACGGTGCCTTCGGTGAAGCCGGAGGTGTAGTTGAGCAGGAAACCCTGGCCCCACTCTTCCTGCTTGCTCGGGTCGGCGGTGCCGTTGCGGTTGTCGGTGTTGATGTAGAAGTTGCGCAGGGTCAGGTTGGCCTTGCTGTCTTCGATGAATCCACCGGCGACGGCCGACTGGGCCAGGCCCGCGGCGGCGATGGCGAGCGCGAGACTCGATTGCGTGAGAGTGCGGCTTTTCATTGGACTTTCCCCATTTTATTGATCTTGGTATTCAGGCCATCGCGACGACGACCGCCCCCAGCAGGGCCGACCGAACGGCAGGCAGCGGCCGCGGTGTGACAGGCACGGCCGGACTTGCGTGATTCTTGGGTTGTTTCAACGCCCCTAGACAGGAACGAAGCGCGCGCTGGCGAACAGGGGTACGGCAGAGGACGGGAATGGCATGATCGGTTTCTCGTGTCTTGTTGTTGTGGCGATGCGCGAGGCATTCGCGCCACTGACAAGGCAATCCCCAGGCCAACCGGCCTACCTCGTCCGACACCCGCATTCCTTCGGCCTTCGGCTCCAACTTCGAGCCGCTCCCCACAAGACCGAATCAGCGGAAAACCGCCATTTCACCACCTCGGTCCGGCGGAATACCGCCATCCTTTTTCCGCGCCATCCGAGCCAGTTCGCTGCAACGCAGGGCAACGATAAAAGAACCGTTATAAATCCAAAAAGAATTAATTATTAATATGTAATTCCTTTATGGAATATATGATACACCTCCTCCCCGCTCTTGCCTGTCCATCGCTGGAGGTACCTCCATTGGCCTCTGGCTGCCGATCTCCGGCACCGTGAAATTCGGGGTAAAAAAAACCCGCCAACGCTGCAACGCGGGCGGGTTCGGAGCCTCGTGCTAGGGGAAGGCTCCCAAGAAACGGGGATTGGCACCCACCCTGAGGGTGGTGCGTCCATACACCGGATGGCCGTGATGATCGCGACCCGATGCAGCGGCGTCGATTCCATCGAACCCGCCGCTTGCGTAGGAAAATTCGAAAGCTGCGTACGTCGTGCTGGAGATTCCGATGCGGCCCGGCTGAAGACAAAGCCTTCAGCCGGGTACGCCGTCAGCGTCCCAGGGCGGCGCCGGTGCCGACGAACGAAGCCGACGGCAACAGCTGGCTGATGAAGCGGTTCCAACGGGTGATGTTGGCCGGGCCGATGAACACCACGTCCTGCGGCTGCATGGCGAAGTCCTTCGCCAACGCGTAGGCCGTCGGGCGCTTGGCTTCCAGGTGGAACACCTGCGCCTGGAAGACACCCTTCTGGCCGCTGCTGGCGGTCTGCTGCGGAGCGCCGCGGATCACATAGACCGAGTCGCCATCGGAGGTTTCCGGGCTCAGGCCACCGGCGTTACCCAGCACTTCCAGCAGCGACAGGCCGGTGGTGCGATACGTGACCACCTGCGGACGCTCCACCTCGCCGACCACGTAGACTTTCTTGCGGTCGTTGTACGGCAGGTGGATCTGGTCGCCGTTCTTCAGGTAGATGCCGCTGAGGGTCGAGCCGGTGCGGTTCAGCGCGTCGACGTCGATCACGTACTCGCGGCCGTCACGCTTGAGCGTCAGCCCCGAGAGGTCCGCTTCGCCGGCGATCACCCCGGCCTTGCTGACGGCCTGCACCAGGGTGGTCGGCGTGTTGTTCAGCTCCACCTGGCCGCCATTCTGGAAGGCCCCGGAAAGCACCACGTGCTGGCTGCTGTAGCGCAGCACGGTGACGTCCACCTGCGGATCGACGATGCCTTTCTTCGCCAGTTGGCTGGACAGGCGTTTACGCAACTGCGCCGGGGTCTGGCCTTCGGCGCGCACGACGCCGGCATAGGGGAAGAAGATGTTGCCATCGGCGCCGACCACGCGGCCGTTGGCTTCCATCTGCTGAGTCGAGCCGGGGCTGGTCAGTTCCGGGTGGTCCCAGACCGTCACCAACAGCACGTCGCCGCCGCCGATCACGTAATCCTCCTGGGGTGGGCGGTAGTTCGTCAGTTCCGTCGGTATGCCGGGTCTGGCGGCGAAGTCGGCCTCCTGGCGTTGCAGCACCTGGGGCGTGATGGGCACGAGGGTGATGTTCATCCCCTCTTTCTGTGCCTCGCGTTGGATATCGGAATCCGTCATGTGCTGACCGGGGGAGAACACACAGCCTTGTAGCGCCAGACTGCCGACTACGAGACTGAAAGCGAGCAGGTTTTTCATGGCAATCCTTCCTTGAAACGAGTGTGGAAACTCAGTAGGCATTGCGGTGTACGAACCCCTTGAACAGGGTCAGCAGGACGATCTTCAGATCCCACCAGACGGACCAGTTCTCGATGTAGTCCAGGTCGAACTCGATGCGTTTCTGCATCTTCTCCAGGGTGTCGGTCTCGCCACGCCAGCCGTTCACCTGGGCCCAGCCGGTGATGCCTGGCTTGACCTTGTGACGCAGCATGTAGCGACTGACCTGACGCCGGTATTGCTCGTTGTGCGCCACGGCATGAGGGCGCGGGCCAACCACCGACATGTCGCCGAGCAAGACGTTGAAGAATTGTGGCAGCTCATCCAGCGAAGTGCGCCGCAGGAGGGCGCCCAGCGGGGTGATGCGGCAGTCGTTGCGCGACGCCTGGGTGACGTCGGCACCGTCTTCCATCACCGTCATGCTGCGGAATTTCCACACGCGGATCGGCCGGCCATCCATGCCGTAACGAACCTGGCGGAACAGCACCGGGCCGCGCGAGGTGAGCTTCACCGCCAGGGCGATCAGCAGCATCGGCACGGCGATCAGCAGCAGGATCAGCGAAGCCAGCACCACGTCTTCGATGCGCTTGAGCACGGCATTGGGGCCGTCCATGGGCGTATCGAAGATGCTGATGGTGGCTAGGCCGTTGATGCTCTCGCTGCGGGCATGCAGCAGGTCGAACATGAACAGGTCGGGGATCAGGTAGACCGACACGGTGGTGTCGGACAGCTCGCGGATCAGCTCATTGAGCAACGGCTCGCGGGACAGCGGCAGCGTCAGGTAGACCTTGTCGATCTGCCCCGAACGGGCCGCCTCGATCAGCGCCAGGCGATCGCCTTTCACCGGCACCCGCTCGCCCAGTTCCATCTGCCGCGGGCGGTCGTCATAGAAGCCGATCAGGCGCAGGCCCATCCACGGTGCATTAAGTATGGTTTCGGCGAGCCGCGCACCGACCTCGCCGGTGCCATAGATCGCCACGTTGCGGCTGTTGAAGCCATGGCGGCGCGCCACGCGGAGCAGCATGCGGATGGCCAGCCGATAGCCGCACATGATCAGCAGCGCCACGGCGAACCAGCCCAGCCGCCGGGGCTCTTCCAGCTCCACATGGCGCAGTGAGATATCCAGCAGCAGCACGGCGAAAAACGCCAGCGACCAGTACAGGGTGACGCTCAGCGATTCGCGCAGCAGCGACTCGCCGCGCCAGGAGCCGTAGAGCTGATTCAGCTCGCCGAGCCAATGGAAAAGCATCACGCAGAGCAGCACCGAGACCCACAGCTGGGACTCCAGCACGCCGCTGCCGGCACTGAGCAGGATCACCCCGGTGAGCACGATCACCAGGATGTCGCTCAGGCGATGTGCCAGCGAAATCAGCGATTGGTGCGCACGCAGAATTCCTTTTGTCTTGTTGGGCATGATGACCTCGCGATGTCCGGCATCGCTCCTTGAGCCGCTGCTTCGTTATCGCAGTCCGTGATTGGGCGCATGGCCTGCGAGCCCGCTGCGGGCTCGCAGGCTGCGGTTCAGTGGCGCTTGTCCAGCAGCAACTGCTGGAGGTAGCGGCCGTAGCCGGTCTTGCTCAGGCGCTCGGCCTGCAGCGCCAGGTTGGTCGCGCTGAGCCAGCCCTGCTGGAAGGCAATCTCCTCCAGGCAGGCGACTTTCAGGCCCTGGCGCTGCTCGATGGTCTGGACGAAATGCCCGGCCTCCATCAGCGATTCGTGGGTGCCGGTATCCAGCCAGGCAAAGCCACGACCGAGCAGGCTCACATGCAACTCGCCCAGCTCCAGATAGAGGTTGTTGATATCGGTGATTTCCAGTTCGCCGCGGGCCGAAGGGCGAATCTGCCGGGCCATCTCCACGACCCGGTTGTCGTAGAAATACAGGCCGGTGACGGCGTAGTTGGAGCGCGGCACCCGCGGTTTTTCCTCGATGGAAAGCACGCGACCCTCATCGTCGAACTCGACCACGCCGAAGCGCGCCGGGTCCGCCACCTGGTAACCGAACACGGTCGCGCCGTGCTGCCGTGCGGCGGCGTCGCGCAGGGTCTCGGTGAAGCCCTGGCCGTAGAAGATGTTGTCGCCCAGCACCAGGCACACCGAGTCATCGCCGATGAACTCGGCGCCGATCAGGAACGCCTGGGCGAGGCCGTCCGGCGAGGGCTGGACGGCGTATTCGAGCTTCACGCCGAACTGCTCGCCGTCGCCCAGCAGGGCGCGGAAGTTCGGCAGGTCGGCGGGGGTGCTGATCAGCAGGATCTCGTCGATGCCGGCGAGCATCAGTACCGACAGCGGGTAGTACACCATCGGCTTGTCGTAGATCGGCAGCAGTTGCTTGGACACCCCCAGGGTGATGGGGTGCAGGCGTGTGCCGGAACCGCCGGCGAGTATGATGCCTTTCATGGTCTGCCTCCTTGCTTGGCTATTTGCTGGATTCGAAGCGCGGCACGTAGTCCGAGCGCTCCGCCAGGAAGGTGTCGATGAGACTGGAGAGCCGCAGCGCGGAGATGTCCCAGGAATAGCGCAGGACGTTCTCCTGACCGAGCCTGCGCAGGTCGTCGCGCAGCTGCGCATCGCTCAGCACACGGCGCATGGCGTCGGCCATGCCCTGCGGGTCGTAGGGGTCGAAGTAGAGGACCGAGTTGCCCAGCACTTCCGGAATCGACGCGCTGCTGGCGGCCACCACCGGGCAGCCGCAGGCCTGCGCTTCCAGCGGCGGAATGCCGAAGCCTTCGTAGAGCGAGGGGAAGACGAAGGCGGCGGCGTTGCGGTACTGCTCGATCAACTGGTCGTCGTCGATCCGTCCGAGCCAGCGCACCCGGTCGCCCTGCCCGCTGGCCTGCAACTGCGCGTCGACGAAGCTGCGATTGGCGGCGCCGACGATGCGCAACTCCACGTCCAGATCACCGAGCAGGCCGAAGGCCTCGATCAAGCGGGAGAAGTTCTTGTGCGTCGCCGGCGAGGAAACCGCCAGCACATAGGGCCGCTCCCCCACCGCCGGTTCAAGGCCGGTGCAGAACTCGGCGGAGACCGCATTGGCGATCACATGGATGCGCTGCGCATCGATGCCGTAGTGCGAGGCGATCTCCTGGCGGGAGAACTCGCTGACCGTGACCTGCGCCAGCGAGCGGCGCAGCATCACCGGAATCATCAGCCGGTACAGCGCGCGGAACTTCCAGGAGAAACTTTCCGGATGGCGCACGTAGGTGATGTCGTGGTGCGTCGCCAACTGGCGCGAATAGGCCAGCGGCGCCGTGCTGCACAGTGACACCAGCAACGGCCGGCCACGGCGCGCCAGCCACAGCGGCAAGTCGAGCTGCTCCCAGAGGTGTCCGCCGTGGCGGCCGATCTGCTCGACGTTGAGCTGCCGGGCGATTTCCGGGCGGAGGATTTCACCGGGCGGCGCGACGAAATGCACGTCGCTGCGCAACCGCGCCAGCGACAGCGAAATCTGCTCGGCGAAGCGTTGCACGCCGCTCAGCTGCTGGGTCAGGAAACGCGCGTTGATCACGATCATGGATGCTTCTCCTCAACGCAACGACAGCTGGGGTTCCGCCGCGCTGCGCACCAGGGTGGGCGAAGCATCGATACGGATATCGGCCTGACAGTCACCACCGCCCTGCGGGCAGCGCCAGGGCACCGGCCGGCCCTCGCCGCGAGCGATGCCGTCGACGGCATCCAGGCGCCAGAGGGTGTCGCTGCTGCCGGGCTTGCTGGTGATGTTCAGCGTCTGTTCGTGGCCCAGGGTCCAGGCCACCAGGATTTCCTCGCTGGCCTTGGCGAAGCGCAGCAGGTAGACGTTCGGGTCTTCGTTGGGCACGCGGCCGACGAAACGGTAGCGGCCGATGATGTCGGCCACGCTGGCCATGGCGTGGTAGGCCGGCTTGGGCTGGCCGCTGGCGGTGAGCAGGCCGAAGTTGTGTTCCATGTCGGTGCGGTCGATGCCGTCGTCCACCAGGTCGTACCACCAGGCGCCCTTCACGTTGGGCAGGCTGCGTACCAGGAAATAGGCGCGGGCGAGGTAGGCGGCCTGGCGCTCGCGGCTGATGCCGCAGTCGCCTTCGTGGGCCGGCCAGCTGAATTCGGTGAAGTACAGCGGCACCGGTTTGCCGGCGGCGTTCTGCAGTTTCTGGTCGACGCCCTTGAACCACTCCAGCCAGGCCTCGGGCGTGGACATCTCGCCCTCGCAGTACACCGACGGGTGCAGCGAAATGCCGTCGGCGACGTCGAGCACGCCACCCCCGGCCAGGCGCTCGGCGAAGCCCTGACGGATGCCGCGCAACGTCACGGCGCCGGCCAGCACCTTGGCGTTCGGGTCTTCTTCGCGGATCACCTTGGCGGCGGCGCGCACCAGGGTCAGGTAGTCGTCGCTGAAGTCCTTGTCGGTGGGGTTTTCCACGTCCCATTCGTTCCACACTTCGTAGAACGCCACCTGGCCCTTGAAGCTGCGCGCCACGTAGCGCACGTAGCGCAAATAGCCCTCGCGAGAGGCGGCGTCGCGTGGCTTGGCGTTGCCGTAGAACTGGTTTTCGTTGCCCAGGATCAGCAGCGTGTCGATCCCCAGGCTGCGGGTACTGCGCAGTTGCGCGCGCCAGGCGGCGTCGATGGACAGCACGCCCGGCTGGCGTTCGACGCTGGACCAGTAGGCGTCGTCGCGGAACGAGGAGATGCCGGCCTCGCGGGCCAGGCGGTTGATACCGTCACGGTTGCCGGCGCGGATGTTCTGGTGGGTACTCGCGCCGACGATGAATTCCGGCGCGCCCAGGTTCTGCACCGGCGCTTCCTTGGCCATGGCGCGCGGCGCTTGCAGGAGGCTGCCAACCAGCAGCGCACAGGCCAGCAGGCTGAGCAACCCACCCTGCAGGCGCAGGGTGCGCGGCGCCGGTTGCGGCGCGGTTTCACCCGGCAGGCGCAACGCGCGGCCGATGGCCAGGCCGAGGAACAGGCTGGGAATCTGCGCCTCGAGCACATCGCTGGTCCAGCCGATCAGCAGGATGCAGTAGGCGATGCCGAGCAGCGCACGGGCTTCGCGGTCGTGCTGGCGTTGCAGGCGCATCAGCATCGGCACCGCCATCAGGTAGAGCGCGACGCCGGCGACGCCGAACAGGCACCAGAGGTAGAGCAGCGAATTGTCCGCCACCGCCAGTTGCTCGACGCCGAAGATCGGAAACGCCGCATACGCGCTGCCGGTCATGCCCAGGCCGGCGCCGGTGTAGATCCAGCCGTTGTAGTCCATCACCTTGATCAGGTTCGGCCAGGTGTTGACCAGGCGATCCACCATCGAGCCCATCAGGTTGTCGCCGGTGGCGCTGGCCAGGTACGGGTCGACCTGGGCGTACAGGCCGTACAGCGGCAGCAGCAATGCGCCAAGGACCACCAGTAGCGCGGCGAACAGGAACAGCAGGCGCTGACGGCTGATGCTCATCACGATCAGGGCGACGAAGAAGGCGCCGGCGGAGGATTTGTTGGTGGTCAGCACGATGCCCACCAGCGCCACCGCGTAGAGCAGACCGCGCGCCAGCAACGGCAGGCGGAAGGAGCCCAGGTAGAGGCTGAAGACCGCCAGCATCATTGCCAGGCTCGAGGACATGCGCGAGAAGCCGGCGATACGGTCCAGCCCGTAGGCGCTCCAGGAGCGGTTGGCGCTGACCTCGACCCCGCCCATGGAGTAGGTGTAGCCCTTCCAGGGCACGTTGATCAGCAGGTCCACGGCGATGCCGGCGAGCGAGGCGAGCAGGCAGAAGGCGATGATCCAGCCCACGGCCTTGCGGTGCATTTCCAGGTAATTGCCGCAGAGCAGCCCGAACAGCAGCGGTGCGTAGATGAACACGGCGAAGGCGCCGCTCTTGAACTCGGCGCCGTGCAGGCGGCCAAGCAGCAGCGAGGCCGACGCCAGCAGCAGGAGCAACCACAGGCCGCGTTGCTGCGGGCGGGTGATCAGCTCCCAGGCCACCGCCACCACGCAGGCCACTTTCGGCAGGTAGACGATGGCCGACAGGCCGGCCTGGTCGGCATAGAAGCGCAGCGCGCCGTTGAAGGTCTCCACCACCAGCAACGCCACCAGCACCCCGAGCGCCAGCAGCGAGCGGTCGAAGGTCAGGCCGCGCGCCGGCTCAAAGCGTGGATACGGGGATTGCAGTTCCATGCTGGACTCCACGGGTGAGCAGGGTGTGGCGCAGGATGGCCTCGTATTCGTCGAGCATCCGTTCCACGCTGAGCATCGGTTCCACGGTTTCGCGGGCGCGCGCGGCGAGGCGCTGGCGCAGCGAGGGATCGCGTACCAGGCGTTCGATGGCATCGCCCAGCGAATCGGCGCGGGCGGGCGAAACGAGCAGGCCGTTGATTTCGTCCTGGACGATTTCGGACAGGCCGCCCATCCGCGAGGCGATCACCGGAAGGTGATGGGCGCAGGCTTCCAGCGCCACCAGGCCGAAGGATTCCGGAGCCAGGCTGGGCACCACGGCGATGTCGATTTCGGCGAAGAATTCGGCCGCCTGGCGGTAGCCGACGAAGTGCACGCGCAGCGGGTCGGCCAGGGACTTGAGTTGATTCAGGTAGCCCGGATCGCCCCGTCCGGCGATCAGCAGCGAGGCATCCTCGGTACGCGCCTGGAACTGCTCGATCAGCCATTCCACGCCCTTGTTCGGTGTCAGCGCGCCGATGAAACCGAAGCGCAGCGCACGGCGCTCGTCGATGGGCGCGGCCACCGGCGCGGTGGCCAGCGGCGAGCCGTTATAGACCACATGCTGATGGCTGCCGATGAAGTAGCCGGCATCGAGCAGCGTGTTGAGCTGGAAGCGGCTGACACCGACCACGGCATCGACCTTGGCCGATGCGGCAGCGTGGGAGCGCCGCAGCAGCGCGCACGGGCCGCATTGCTGCTGGCAGTGGCGACCCTTGTTGAAGCGCACGCCGCGCGGGCAGGTCAGGTACTGGTCATGCAGGACCTGCACGATGGGCACGCCGGCGCTGCGGATCGCATCCCAGGCGGAGATCGACCAGCCCGACAGGTTATGGCAGACCACGATATCCGGCTCGGTCTGCCCCAGCACTCGCGCCAGTACGCCGCGCATGCCGCGGTTGTAGCGGTCCAGGCCGTGCCAGGCGAGGCGCTGCAAGGCACCGTGGGCGCGGCCGTCGAACGGCCAGTAGAGATTGCGTACGCCGACCCGCCACACCGGCACGCCGTTGATCGTGTCGCGGCTCAGCCCGCCATCGGGCCCGGTGCTCAGCACCTGCACCGCATGGCCACGGGCGCGCAGGCCCTCGGCCATGTGCTGCAGCATGACCTCCGCCCCACCACCGATGTGCGGGGCGTAGAGGGTGTTGAGCAGCAGCACTCTCATAGCGGGTAGGCCCGGTTCATGCCGAGCGCACCGGCCTCGCCATCGCGGATCGCCTGCAGCAGCAGGGCCAGGCGGCTCTCGCGCTGGTGGCGGCGGGCGAAGAAGTGCAGCAGGCGGATGAACAGCCAGCGGTTGAAGCGGTACATCAATGGCGAGGTGACCCACAGGTTCTTGTCGAACCAGGCCTGGTTGCGCGCGGCGTAGTAGGCGCGCAGGTCAGAGCTGCCGAGCAGGTAGGTCTCGTAGATGTTGGAGGTGCGCGCCTTGATGTTCCAGGAGTTCTCCAGGTCATCCAGGCCGGCCTCGGGCACCAGGTACAAGTGACCGCCCAGGGCGCCGATGCGGAAGGTGTATTCGGTGTCGTCGGCGTAGAGCACCAGGTCGCGGCGTGGCAGGCCGATGCGGCGGAACAGATCGGCGTGGCCGAGCAGGCCGCCGTAGTAGGCGAACGGCAGCTCCAGCAGCGGCTGCACGGGGCGCGGCTTCGGCTTGCCCCAGGGCGTGCGGCGCCAGAGCTTGTAGGGCAGCTGGCGCACGTGGAAGCCGAAGTAGCTGGAACGCGGCGGCGCGATGAAGCGGGTCGGCACACCGGAGGCGACGTCGGCCTGGTGGGTCGGGCGGAAGCCCAGCACGGCGGTGTTGTCGGTGCCATGGCGTAGCGCGCAATCGATCAGGCGCTGCTTGAGCAGGGGGAACGAACCCGGCGTCGGCGCGTTGTCGTCATCCATCAGCCAGATGAACTCGCAACCGCTTTGCAACGCCGCCTCGATACCCACCGCATAGCCATTGGCCGAACCGGTGTTGCTGTCCAGCTCGATCACCTGCACGCGGTTGGGCCAGAGCATGAACAGCTGGTCCAGCTCCGCCACCGAGGCATTGCTGACGACGATCGCGCGGGTGATGTCCTTCTCGCGAAAAGCACGGGCCAGCAGTTCTTCCAGGTACTCGAGGCGATCGCCATAGGTCAGCGTCACCAGCACGGTCGATCCGTTCATCTCGCCACTCCTCCTTGCTTGCGGCCGGTCGCCTCAGGCGCGCCAGCCGTCGTTGCCGCTCGCCGCCGAAAGCTGGCTGAGCGGGACACGGATACGTTGTTCGCGTTGCAGCAGGTTGAGCAGGATCAACCCGCGCTCGGTGCCGTCGTCACAGACGAAGATCGCTTCCACTTCGCAATCGCCGGCACACTTCACGCGCACCGCCTGGCCCTGGTGGAAGCGACTGGCGGGGCGTTCGGGCAGGGTCGCGATGCGCTGGCGGATCTCCTCCACCAACTCGTCGGCCACCGCCAGCGGCTGCGCACCGAAACTGACGATGCGCGCCACGCCACGGGTGGAACGGATCGGAAACCAGTTGTCGTGCTGCTGATCCAGGCGGATGAACAGGTAGCCGGGGAACAAGGGTTGCGGCCGGCTGCCCTGCCCCACCACCGGGCGATAGCAGGAGAAGCCCTGGCGCATCAGGTTCTCCTCGGCGCGCGGCTCCTGGTGCGGCTTGGTCTGGATCAGGTACCAGCGATACAGAGCGGCAGAGGCGTTCATGATTCGTACTCCCCGAGAATGTCCGACGACGGCTGCGGCCGCTCCACGGTGTAGCGGCCCAGCAGGCGCTGCAGTTCGTCCGGCGGGTTGAACATCAGCACGTCGATGATCGACAGGCTGGGCACGAAATCCGGGCTGAATTGCGGGTAGCTCACCGGCTCCATGTGCAGGAACTGCAACTCCAGGCCATGGGCGTTGAACACGTCCGGCGAATACAGGTGACGGCCGCCTTCGGGATTGAGGTAGATGTCGCCACCGGTCTGCTTCACCGCCTCGATCAGCCGCTGGTCGCGCCCGATGTCGTCGGCCAGGTCCAGCTCGGAGACACGCGTCATCGGCGTGTCGATCGCCATGTACTGGCAGATGCGACGGATCGAGTGCTCGGCGAAGTGCGACAGGTTGCGTTCGGGGTGTTCGAGGATTTCCTCCAGCAGCGGCATTACCTGCGGATAACACGGCGCACGGTGGTAGGCATGGCGAATGGTGTGCAGCAGGCGCTGGTTGGTCGCCTGCATCTCTTCGCTCAGCCATCGCTCGTTGATCGCCTGGGTCTGCGAGCCCTGCTCCAGCGGAAAACTGAACTGCCAGATCTTCCCGCCGACCAGCAGGCGATTGCGGTTGATCCAACCCCGCCGGGTGTACTGCAGGCTGTCGCCGAGAATGAACAGACTGCTCGCGGCGATCAGCTGGAAGTACCCCAGGTAGGGGAACAGGTACGGCTGCATCAGGCTGACGATATGGACCATGTCGGTACTCCTTCCCTGCCCGCTGTCTCAATCCTTGGCGTCGTAGCGATACGCGTAGGCGCCATAGTCGTAGGCGGCGGTGGAGGCCTTGCGTTTCACGCCATTGAGGATCGCGCCCTGCAGGTGAATGCCGCTCTGCGCCAGGCGGCGGCGCGCGGTGTCGATCTCGCTGGTCGGGCTTTGGCCGAAGCGGGTCACCAGCAGGCTGATGCCGCACAGCCGGCCGACCAGGGCGGCGTCGGTCACCGCCAGCACCGGCGGGGTGTCGACGATGACCAGGTCGTACATGGCCGAGGCATCGCGCAGCAGTTGGGCGAAGGTGTCGTGCATCAACAGCTCGGAGGGGTTGGGCGCCGCGAAGCCGCAGGAGATGAAATCCAGTTCCGGCACTTCGGTGGGCAGGATCACTTCACTCAGCGGACGGTGCGAACTCAGCGCGTCGGACAGGCCGTGGCGCGGGGTCAGGCCGAACACCCGGTGCAGGTAGCCCTTGCGCATGTCGGCATCGATCAGCAGGGTGCGCTGCCCGGACTGCGCGACGATCGCCGCGAGGTTGCTGGAGACGAACGACTTGCCGGCGCCCGGCGCCGGGCTGGTCAGCATCACCACGTTGTTGCGCGCTTCGAGCAGGGCGAAGTGCAGGTTGGTGCGCAGGCTGCGGATCGCTTCGTTGGCCAGGTCGCCCGGGGTGGACGAAGCCAGCAGCTTGGGCGTATGCCCGAGGATGTCGCCCTTGCGTTCCTTCTCCAGGCGCTCCTGCTGCCGCGAGTACGGAATCGCCGCGAGCACCGAGAGGCCGAGCTGTTCGATCGCCTCGGGATTCTCCACGCCACGGTAGAAGGCCTGGCGCAGGAACAGGATGCCCAGCGCGATGCAGAAGCCCAGCAGCGTGGCGAGCAGCACGATGACCTTGCGCATCGGCTTGGCCGGTTGCTCGACGTTGGCCTGGGCGGTGTCGATCACCCGCACGTTGCCGATGGTGCCGGCGCGGATGATGTCCTGCTCCTGGGCCTTGTTCAGCAGGCTGGTGTAGGTCTGCCGGGTGACCTGCATGTCGCGGGACAGACGCAGCAGTTCCTGCTGGGTGGCCGGCAGGGTCTGGATGCGTTTCTGCAGCTGCGCCTTGCGATCCTCCAGGCTGCCCATCTGCTTGTTCAGCGCCTGGTACAGCGGGTGGGTCGGGGTGTAGAGGCGGTCGTACTCGGCGCGTTTGAGCCTGAGTTCGGACAGCTGGTTGTCGATACCCACCACCTGGTCCAGCACGCCGCGCGTCTCGACGCTGATGTCAGCGGACTTGGCGGTGGTCTGGTAGGCGTTGTAGGCGGCTTCGGCCTTCTCCAGGTCCAGGCGCACCACCGGCAGCTGCGAGCGCAGGAACTGCAGGCGCTGGGAGGCTTCGGCGGAGCTGCGTTCGACGTTCTGCAGCACATAGAGCTGGCTGATCTTGTCGAGGATGCGGTCAGCCTGCAGCGGGTTGGGATCTTCCAGGGTCAGGTAGATGATCCCGGAATCCTTGCCGGCCTCGGCCACCTTGAGCATCTTCTGGTAGTTCAGGGTGGTGGTCAGCAGACGGTTCTTCACCAGGGTGAACTCGGTGCCGGGGCGCGCCACCAGTTCGTCCACCTCGATGCTGAAGCCCTTCTCCATCACCGTCTTCTTCAGCTCGCCACGCAGGATCAGCTGGCCGTCGGCGTTGAGCAAGTGATAGGCCTCGCCGCCATCGGTCACCAAGGTCAGCGGTTCGCCCAGGTATTCCTCCGGCACGTCGAGGGAGAACACCTTGATCTGCTCGCCACCCCAGCCATACGAGCCCAGGCCCAGCCACGGCGCGGCAATCGTTTGCCCGGCCTCCGGGTGGTAGCGCCGCGCGAGGTAGTCACCGATCAGCGGCATGCGCTTGGGCCGGGCGACGATATCCAGCTTGAGCAGTTCGACCGCCCTGCCCAGCACCGCGCGGGACTTGAGCAGCTCGATCTCGGTGGAGGCGATCGATACCGAGTCGGGGCGATTGATCACCTCGGGCGTGCCGTTGAGGCCGTTCTTCTTCTGCTCGATCTGGATCATCGCGCCGGATACGTAGATCGGCGTGGCGACCACCGCGTAGAACAGCCCGAGCGCGGCGAACAGGCCGGTGACGGCAATGATCATCTTCTTGTGGTCGAACAGCAGGCGCAGCAGGGCCGCGACGTCGATCCGGGTGTCCTGGATCGTTTCCAGGGACGAGCGGGGCATGACACTCATGGACTTCCATCCTCCAGTGAGGTGGCGCGGCTCAGCGCGCCTGAATCGGGTTGAGCCGCTTGAGCAGATTGGCGCCGTGGTTGCCGATCAGCATCAGGAACGCCTGGACCTTGCGCGTGGGTGAAATGGCCGCCATGGACATCCGGCAGACCTGCATCAGGAAGAACTCGTTGAGTTCCTGGTTACCCAGGCGCTGGTAGTAGCGCGCCAGGCAGTAGTAGGTGTGCAGGGTCATGTGCTGCTGCACGCGGGCGGCCTGCATGGAGAAGATCCCGCCCTTGTGCACGCGGTAGGCGGCGGGGCGGATGTCGCCGAGAAACTTGCCCTTGCCGTAGGCGCCCAGCAGCGACCACCAGCACAGGTCGACCATGCGCGTGGTAAGCAGCTCCTCGGGCATCTCGGTGAGCACGTTGCGGAACACCGTGGTGAGCGTCGAGAGCGCCCGCGCCTGCTGCAGCTCCAGGCGGCTGGCGTCACTGCGGAACTTGCCGGCCAGCTGCAGCGGCTTCATCACGCCGTCCTCGTTGAAGGTGTAGGCGTCGTGGTAGGTGATCACGTAGTCGGGGTTCTTTTCGAGGAAGTCGACCTGGATCTGCAGCTTGCGCGGGTCGGTCCAGAAGTCGTCGCCTTCGCAGTAGGCGATGTAGCGACCGCGCGCCTTGCGGAACACCGGCAAGCCGTGGGACAGGCCCTTGGAGTACTGGTTTTCCTTGTGGAAGATCGGCTTGATGATGTGCGGGTAGCGCGCCGCGTAGTCGGCGATCACTTCCGTGGTGCCGTCGGTGGAGGCGTCGTCGTTGACCAGCACTTCGATGCGGAAGTCGGTGATCTGCTCCAGGAAACTGTCCAGCGTGCGGCCGATGTAGTTCACCTGGTTGTAGGCCAGGCACACGACACTCAGCAGCGGCCTCGGGTCTTCCGGCCAGTTGGAAAGGATCTGCAGCTCGGAGCGGATATCCATGTCTAGACACTCGGCTTCTGGGACGGTTTGAACAGGCGCAGCAATGCCGGGGCAGAGCCCGCGCCGACGAGGAACAGGGTGATCAGGCCGCACACGGCGAGCGCCGCCAGCAGCCACAGGCGCTCGCCGGAACGAGCGAGCAGCGTGTAGAAGGGCTCGCTGAGCAACAGGCCGGCGGCGCTCAGGGCGGCGATCTGCAGCGTGTCGCGCAGCCAGGTGCCGTGCAGTTCCGGGGCGAAGGTGCGGTGCACGATCAGCGGCCAGATCAGGAACGACACCAGGCGCAGGCCGAACCAGCACAGCGCCACGCCCACGACGCCGTACAGATAGGCGCTGGCGATCACCAGCGGCACGGTCACCAGGGTGGAGATGACGCTGTACCAGACGTGCATGCGCAGCTGGCCATGGGCGTATTGCAGGTAGAACTGGAAGCTGGCCACTGCCAGCAGGCCTGCGCCCAGCACGTACCAGACGAGAATCGGCCGGCACCAACTGGCGGCCACGGCATCGCCGCTCCAGGCCAGGACAAGGTCATGACCATGAGCGGCGATCACCGCGACCATCGGGAACAGCAGCACACAGACGAAACGGTTCGCCTTGAGATAGAGCTGCTGCATGTCGTCGTGGCGCCCTTCGGCGACCAGCATGGTCATGCGCGGCAGCAGCGACTGCGCCAGCGGGTTGACCAGGCTGAGGATGCCACCGGAAATCAGCGCCACCAGGGAGAAGTAACCGTACTGCTGCAACGGCAGCAGGTTCGACAGCAGGACCTTGTCCAGCTGGGTGAGGACAATCCACAGGCACGAGGTGAAGGACATGCCCAGGGCGAACGGCAGCACCGGGCGCACGGTGTCCCAGCAGAAGCGGGTCAGCAGGCGCACGTCCATCCACACGTAGGCCTTGCCGCCCAGCAGCAACGCCTCGATCAGCGACACGCCGACCTGGAACTGGAAGAACACCAGTGGGTCCTGGCTGACGTGCGCCACCAGCAGCAGGCCGCCGAAGTAGCGCAGCGTGGTGATGAACACGTTCACCGCGTTGATGAACCCGTGCAGCTCCTGGCCCTGCAATGCGCTGCGGTAGAGGGTGGCGTACAGGCGCAGGGCAACCAGCAGGCCCATCAGGCTGATGCACTGGGCCACCAGCTCCGGCGAGAGTTGCTGCACATTGAGCCACTGCCCGGCGATCCAGTTGCTGCCGGCGAACACCGCCAGGGAACTGGCCAGGGTCAGCGGCAGCAGGATCAGTTCGAAGGAGCGCAGCAGGCGCGCCTGGTCCTGGCCTTCGCCATTGACCCCACGGCCGTGGGCCACCTGGCGCACCAGCGCCGGCGACAGGCCGACATCGAGCAGCAGCAGCCAGGTTTGCAGCACCGCGAAGAAGCCGATCAGGCCGTAGGCCTCGGCGCCCAGGTGGCCGAGGTAGAACGGCTGGATCAGGATGCCGATGACGATGGCGTACGCCTGCCCTGCGTAATTGAGCAGGGTATTGCGGACCATCGACAGCGAGCGTGCGGTGCGCATGATCGTCCCCTTACACCGCGACCGCGACGCGGCCGCTTTCCAGCAGCAGCACTTCGATCACCGCGCGCTGGATGTCCTGCGGCAGGCCCGGATACAACGGCAGGCAGAGGATGCGCTGGCTCAGCTCGCGGGACAGCACCTGCGGCTCCTGCGGCGCCAGGTAGTCGAGGGTATCGAGCGACGGGTAGAAGTAGCGGCGCGGGTTGACGCCGATCTCGTTGAGCGCGGCACGCACCCGCAGTACCTGTTCCTCGTCGCGCAGGCCGATGGGGTAGTAGCTGTTGTTCAGCTTCGCGCCGTTCTGGCAGACCTGCAGGTCGTAGTAACCGCCGAGGGCGGCGGTGTAGCGCGCGGCGATTTCCTCGCGCTGGGCGAGGATGCTGTCGATCTCGTCGAGCACGCACAGGCCCATCGCGGCGGAGAACTCGTTGAGCTTGGCGTTGATCCCCAGGCCGACGATCTGGTCGACGCCGGCGATGCCGAAGTTGCACATCAGGCGGATCTGCTTGGCCAGCTCATCGTCGGCGGTGACGATGGCGCCGCCCTCGATGGTGTGGAACAGCTTGGTGGCATGGAAGCTCAGGGTGCTTACGTCGCCCCAGGCCAGCACCGAACGGTCGCGGTAGCGCGAGGCGAACGCGTGGGCACCGTCATAGATGACCTTCAGCTGGTTGCGCTGCGCCACCGCCTGGATCTCTTCCACCGCGCAGGGGTTGCCGAACACGTGGGTGGCGACGATGGCGGTGGTGTCCGCCGCCAGGCTGGCTTCGATACGCGCCGGATCGAGGTTCCAGGTCTGCGGATCGATGTCGGCGAAGCGCGGGCGGATGCTCTCCCACTGCAGCGTGCTGCTGGTGGCGACGAAGCTGAACGGCGTGGTCACCGCGCTGCCGGTGACGCCGAGGGCGCGGTAGGCGACCTGCAGGGCAATGGTGCCGTTGTTGGTGAGGATCACATGGCGCACGCCGAGGAAGTCCTGCAGGCGCTCTTCCAGCTCCGTGACGAAGGGCCCGTGGTTGGTGATCCAGCCGGAGGCATATATCTGCTCCACATAGCCCTTGAACTTGTCCAGGTTGCCCAGGTACGTCTTGGTCACATTGATCACGGTCGCATCCCTCTGTTGGATGGAAAGTCCGTTAGCTGTCGGATGGAGTGCCGGCGCGCGCCGGTCAACCCAGCGCCGGCAGTGCGAAGGGCACGCCGTCCGACTGGGAATCCATTTCCGCCGGCACCTGTGGCACGCGGCTGACGAGGTGCTCCTGCAAGGCGTCGATGACCCGCCCGCTGGCATCGTGGTGGAACTGCCAGACGCCATAGATGCGGCTGTCGAAGGAGCGCTCGCTGCCCAGCATCGGGTTGGCCGCCAGGCCCGAACCGAGGCCGAAGCTGTACAGGCCGGGAATCGGCCGGCCATTGAGGTCACGCAGGCAGCCGTCGGCGTCGGAATCCAGCCCGCCCTTGCTCTCGCGCACCTGCAGCGGCTCGCCGTTGGCGCGACGCAGCGCCGGCAGGCAGGGCTGGTAGCCGATGGCCTGGACCATCACACCGTCCTCGCTGCAGCACTGCTCCAGGCGCGCGCGCACGGCCGGTGAACGGTCTTCCAGGCACAGCAGCTCGACCTTGACCCGCGTGCCGCTGACCACCCCGCTGGACAGCACGTCGGTGCCGACCTGATGAGCGCGGTAGCGCAGGCCGCCGGAACGGTTGACCCGGCCGGATACCGGGCAGACGTCCATGCCCTCGTCCACGACGTAGCCGGCGTTGCGGGCCTCCTCGACGCTCTCGAAGAACAGGCGGATCGGCGCGCGATGCAGCAGGGTAATCTGCTCCAGCCCCAGGCAGTCCAGGGCGCAGGCAAGGTTGTCGAGGATCGAGAAGGCGCTGTGGGAACCGCCGACCACGGTGAAGCGGCTGCCGGGGGTGACCCGGTCGCCGAACAGTTCCACCAGCTCGGCGGGGCTCAGGCTGAGCAGCGCGTCGGAGGAGTAGACCGTGGGGCCGTCATGGGACAGGTGCAGGTCCTGCTCGGCCAGGCTCCAGCTCAGGTACTCGCGGTTCTGCCGGCCTCCCAGGTTCATCACCAGCGCGCCGGCGCCGACCTGCGCACCGTGGGAACCACTGCGCAGGGCCAGCTGGAAAGCGCCGTCGTCCTGGGCGGTGATCTTCTCGATGCGTGTACCCAGGGCAACCTCGACGCCGAGGTGCTCGGTGACATAACGCATGAACAGCGTCGAGGCGTGCGCCAGCAACTCGCCCACCTGGGTGAGCATCGGCGCACCGTGGGGATCGTTCTGCAGAGCACGGAACGCCGGCGAGTGCGCCAGCGGCGCGAAGATCGGCAAGAGGGCCGGGTCGCGCAGGCAATCGAGGAAGACGTCGCCCACCGAGTTGGCGGTGATGTGGTAGTCGCCCAACCGGCCGCGACCCACCGCAAGTGCGGCGTCCACCACCAGCAGTCCATCACGGGCGAGACTGGCCAGCGCGCCGGTCTTGTAGGCGTTGAAGAGGAAGCCCATGCCTGCCGGGCCGGCACCGCCGACAACGCAGGCATAGGTGGAACGAAGCGATTGCTCGGCCATCAGCCATGACTCCCAGCGCGGCGCACCGCGCGGCTTACGTGATGCCGGCGCTGTCGGCCGGCAGGATGGCGTCCGCGTCGGAATTCCGTCACTTGCGGCGCAGCCGAGGCCGCCAGGGCGGCAGACGGGGCACGGACGGAGTCGAAGGCGAACGACGGGAAACAAAATTCCGCGCAGGCAGGAAGTTGCTGTTTCAGCGATAAGGCAAATAGCTTCTGGCGATTAGCGAATTTCGCCGAAAGTTCAGTTTTCGCGCACGCCGGGGTAATGCCATAACTTCCTGGCGCAATAACTGTTGTTCTTTCTATAAATGTAGGGAAGCGTTCGGCTTTATTGGCGCCAGATTTATACGCACTCACCTTTTGCACACGCGAAGAAGACGTCGCTGAATATTTTCTGCGTGTCGTCGCGGTACTGTTAGTTCCGCCGATTTCCATTATCTGCTCGCCCATCGACACCTGCTCCATTCGTGGAGATCGCTCTGCATCGGGCCTTTCACAGAATTCGAAGACAAGGCTACCGCCCGAGTTCGAATGACCCGATTCAATCAACGACTATCAGCAGTTCGTCCCTGGAGTGGCCTTTAATTTTCGCCGGGCAAAGCTACCGCCCTTCGGCCATTTCCGAAAATCTGGAAAAACGACAGCAAAAATCTATCGCGCTTCCGGCTGCCAGAACGGCTCCGGAAGTTATCAGGCAGCGATAGGAAAGTGACAGGAAGAAGAGGTGGGCAGAATCTTCCGTGACACGACTGCTCTTGCGACTGCTCCCTGGTGGTGTCTCATTTGGACACCACACGATATTGCTATGTGAATAGTAATAGTGGGGGGGTAGAAGGCATGTCAATCAACGAAGCGGCGTGACGCCAAGAATCCGACAAAAGGCAAAGCAGCATTCGTAACTTACTGATTTACAAGGCGCCATAATACCGACACGGGCATTTTGACAGCATAAACGTACACCGTCGTATCTGCGGCAAAAGTATTAGTCGGAAGGTGTTAGTGTAAACGCCACGGACACCGCAAATGTGTTTCATCCTTGAACAATGCGGTCCTTCCCGGTGCGTTTTGCCTGATACAGGGCGGCATCGGAACGGCTGTAGAGCGCGGAAAGATTCTGGTCATCAGGCTGCAACAGGGTCATCCCCTGGCTGATGGTCACGCTGAAGAAATGCTCGGCTTCGTTGAAGCGCAAACGCTGTACTTCCCGCTGCAGACGCTCACCGATCTGCCGCGCCATGCTTTCGTCGCAGCCAGGCAACAGCACGGCGAATTCCTCACCGCCGATGCGCCCGAACAGATCGCCTCGGCGCAATGCGCCTGCGCCACACTGGGCGATGCGCTGCAGCACGACGTCGCCGACCTGGTGGCCGTAGACGTCGTTGATCTTCTTGAAATCGTCCACGTCCAGCAGCAGGAAGGCCAGCGGCGTGGAGGTCGCCTTGCAGTCGCGGAAGGCTTGCTCGGCGCTGTCGAAGAAGTAGCGACGGTTGCTGCTCTGGGTCAGCACGTCGGTGGTGGCCAGGCGATGCAGCTCGGTCTCCATGTGCTTCTTGTCGGTGATGTCATCGGCGATGCCGACGATCATCAGCGGCAGGCCGGCATCGCTGTGCTGGCTGACGAAGCACTTGTCACTGAGCCAGCGCACCTCACCGTCGGCGCGCAGGATGCGGTACTCGCGTTGCTCGATGGCGCCACGCTCGAGCACTTCCTGCAGCGAGCTCTGGGCGTAGTCCAGGTCATCGGGATAGATGCAGTTGCGCCACTCGTTGTAGTCCGACAGCAGTAGCGCGGCGGAACGGCCGAAGATGCGCTCGTAGGCAGGGCTGACATAGACCATGCGCTGCGATTGCCAATCGAAGGCCCACAGCACCGAATTGACGCTGGCGAGCAGCGCACTGAAAAGCTGTTCGCGCTCTTTCAGCCGTTGCACTTCGGCGCGGCTGTGAAGCAGCGCCAGCAGAGCCTCATCCTGATCGGCCGGAATCTTGTTGTGTTCGTCCATGTATCAGCGTCCTCCCGCTCATTGACCGGGGCTATGACCGCAAACTACGCCAGGGTGCTGCAAAATAAACGAAAAGCCCGCCGAACGGCGGGCATTTCTTGCGATGCATCTCACAGCATCTTAGGACGATTCGACGGTTTAGACAGCCGGTCGCAGGGAGTAGGTCTTCAGCTGTTCGGCGAACTCGCGCAGGGACTGGATACCGCTGGCTTCCGCCTCGTGCACCCACTGCTTGATCGCCGCGAGCATGTCGTGGCCGTTGGCGCTGGTCTTCACCCAGATCTGCTGGAGCGCCAGGCGCTTCTCGTAGATCACTTGCAGGGATTGGCTCTGGGCGAGCAGATCCTGGATGCGCGCGTGGTGACGCTCTTCCAGCAGGCTGGTCTCGCGCGACAGCAGGCGCTTGGCGCGGCGGAACAGGTGGCGCACCGACTCGTCGGCCTTGGCCAGCTCCTGCTTCACCAGCGGGCCGATCACCAGCTTGCGGTACTGGGCCATGATCTGGAAGCGGTTATTCAGGATGGCCATGGCGGTATCCATGTCCAGGCTGCCCTTGCCTTCCACGCGATGGGCGATGGGCGCCACGCGGGCCACCTTGGCCAGACGCAGGAAGCTGAACACCTTGATCCAGGCCCAGCCCAGGTCGAACTCCCACTTCTTCACCGACAGCTTCGCCGAGTTCGGGTAGGTGTGGTGGTTGTTGTGCAGCTCTTCACCGCCGATCAGGATGCCCCAGGGCACCAGGTTGGTGGCGGCGTCGCGGCACTCGAAGTTGCGGTAGCCGATGGCATGGCCCAGGCCGTTGATCACACCGGCGGCCCACACGGGAATCCACATCATCTGCACGGCCCAGACGGTCATGCCGAGGACGCCGAACAGCGCGAGATCGATGATTGCCATCAGGACGATGCCGCCGATGGGATAACGCGAGTAGACGTTGCGTTCGATCCAGTCTTCCGGGCAGTTCTTGCCATAGATACGCAGGGTGTCGGCGTTCTCCGCCTCCTTGCGATACAGCTCGGCACCGGTGCGCAGCACAGTGCCCAGGCCCTTGAACACCGGGCTATGCGGGTCTTCGGCGGTTTCGCACTTGGCGTGGTGCTTGCGGTGGATGGCAGTCCACTCGCGGGTATTCATGGCGGTGGTCATCCACAGCCAGAAGCGGAAGAAATGCTGCAGCGCCGGATGCAGTTCGAGTGCCCGGTGCGCCGAATAGCGATGGAGATAGACCGTCACGCTGACGATGGTGATATGCGTCAGGACCAGGGTAACCGCCACCAGTTGCCACGGCGACAGGTCAAGGAAACCGTTGTACCACATAGGCGATACTGTACCTCGGAAGGGGTGTAGGGCTGCGACTTGCAGGGTCGTCTTGACAACGAACATCCCGCAGGACAAGTCAGCCCGCATTATCACCAAGCAGGTCCGGATTACCATCCGGTCTTTTAGATACGAACCGGGCCCAGAGGCCATCCTTTATACTGCGCAGCCAATAAATCCATCCCACGACCGCATGAATCCTCGCCTCAGCGCCCTGCGCATCAGCCTCTCGTACCTGGTCCTCGCGTCCCTGTGGGTGCTGCTCAGTGATCAATGGTTACAAAAGGTTTTCATCGATCCCGCGTCGCTGCTGCGCTGGATGGAGGTGAAGAAGTACCTGTTCCTCGGCATTACCTCGCTGTTGCTGTTCCTCCTCCTCTGCCGCCATTTCCGCCGCCAGCACGCCGCCTATGTTGCGCTGGCCGACAGCGAACAGCGCCTGATCCGCGCGTTCGACGTGGTCGAGGACGGTATCTGGGACTGGGACCTGGACAGCCACCGCGTCTACTACTCGCCCGGCTACGCCGACCTCATCGGACTGCCCCGGGAGCGCCTGAGCGATGACCTGCTTCTGTGGGAGAACCGGCTGCATCCCGATGACCGTGCCGCTGTCCTCACCGCCCACCAGGACTGCGTCGAAGGCCTGACGCCGCGCCTGGAGTGCGTCTACCGCATCCTCCACAGCGACGGCCACTACCGCTGGGTGCGCAGCAGCGCCCGCCTGACCCGCGACGCCAGCGGCCGGCCGCTGCGCCTGACCGGCGTCAGCCGCGACATCACCCGCCAGCGCAACAACGAGGACCACCTGCGCCAGGCCGCCGCCGTCTTCGAGGCGACCCAGGAAGGCCTACTGGTGACCGATGCGCGCGGCGTGATCGTGCACACCAACCCGTCCTTCTCGCGCATCACCGGCTACAGTGCCGAAGACGTGCTCGGCGGCCAGCCTTCGCTGCTCAAGTCCGGGCGCCAGGATGCCGCCTTCTATCAGCGCATGTGGACCGCCCTGAACGATCACGGCGTGTGGAGCGGCGAGATCTGGAACCGGCGCAAGAGCGGCGAGGTGTACCCGCAGTGGCAGCACATCCGCGCGGTGCGCAATGACGAAGGCGAACTGACCCACTACGTCGCGGTGTTCTCCGACCTCAGCAGCCTCAAGCGCTCGCAGCACGAGCTGGACTTCCTCGCCCACCACGACCCGCTTACCGGCCTGCCCAACCGCCTGCTGCTGCGCGAGCGCATCGAGCAGGCGCTGACCCGCGCCGAGCGCGAGCAGACCAGCGGCGCGCTGCTGAGCATCGACCTGGACCACTTCAAGCACATCAACGACAGCCTCGGGCACAGCATCGGCGACCTGCTGATCCGCGCCGTGGCCGAGCGCCTGGAAGGCTGCCTGGACGAGCGCTGCTCCCTGGCGCGCCTGGGCGGCGACGAGTTCGCCGTGGTGCTCGAGAGCCAGCAACCGCACCAGGCCAGCAGCCTGGCCCAGCGCCTGCTGGAGGCGATGAGCGCTCCCTTCGAGGTCAATGGCCAGCTGATCTACGTGTCGGTCAGCCTGGGGGTCAGCCTGTTCCCCGAAGACGCGCGCAACGTCGATCACCTGATGCAGCATGCCGACGCTGCGCTGTTCCAGGCCAAGGCCAGCGGACGCAACCTGTACGCTTTCTATACCCCCGAACTGACGGCCCGCGCGCGCTCCCACGTCCAGGTGGAATCGGCGCTGCGCCACGCGCTGGACCACGACGAACTGCGCCTGTATTTCCAGCCGGTGCACGACCTGGCGAGCGGGCGGATGGTCGGCGTCGAGTCGCTGGTGCGCTGGCAGCATCCGCAGCACGGCCTGATCCCGCCCAGCGAGTTCATTCCGGTAGCGGAGGAAAGCGGCCTGATCACCGCCATCGACGCCTGGGTGCTGGAGCGGGCCTGCCGGCAGATGCGCGAATGGCTGGACGCGGGGGCCTGCCTGAACTTCATCGCGGTCAACGTCTCCAGCCGGCTCTTCGGCCGCGGCGGACTCGAAGAGCGCGTGGCCCTGGCCCTGGAGCAGAGCGGCCTGGCGCCCCATCACCTGGAGCTGGAGATCACCGAAAGCGCCGTGATGGAGAACTTCGACCAGGCCCTGGAACTGCTCTGTCAGCTGCGCCTGCTCGGCGTGCACCTGGCCATCGACGACTTCGGCACCGGCTACTCCTCGCTGATGCGCTTGAAGCGCATGCCGGTGCACAAGCTGAAGATCGACCAGGGATTCGTCGCCGGCCTGCCAGACGACTCCGAGGACGCCGCCATCGCCTGCGCGGTGATTGCTCTGGGCCAGAGCATGGGCCTGCAAGTCGTCGCCGAAGGCATCGAGCGCCCCGACCAGGCGGCATTTCTGCTCACCCACGCCTGCGATTTCGGCCAGGGTTACTGGTATGGCGCACCGCAACCGGCCAGCGTCCTGCTGGCGCAATTGCCGCGCGGCACCGCATAAGATCGCGCTAAAAACTTTCGGATATATAAAAATTCTTAAACAGTATTTTTAAGAATATCCAGCTCCTGCCTAATATGCGCTCACACCGCACGCGCCGTAGGTGAAACGGCCGGTGGTCAACCCACTAGGAGCAGATACCCATGAGCGCAACCCTCCGTAGCCTGGACGGCCAGGACGAAGCCAACATCCTGCGCGAAGTGCAGAGCGCCCTGCGTGGCCTGCGTTTCGGCGCCGTCGAGATCACCGTGCACAACGGCCAGGTCGTGCAGATCGAGCGCAAGGAAAAATTCCGTCTGCAACAGAGCCCAGGCAAACCCGCCTGAGCCCCGCGTCCCTTTATCAAGGGGCATGACTGGACACCCGGAGCGTCGCCATGACCGCACTGCCCCACCGGTACTGCAGCTGCCAGCCACGAATGCGTGGCTGACATCGCCCCCCGAAAGACCCTGCCAAACAAACACAAATAGAACTGCATTTTTTTCAGGAGCTGCACATGTCCATCCGCCGTTTCGCCCTGGCCGCACTGGCCAGCGCACTGATCGCAGGCCCGGTTTCCGCCGCGACCCAACTGCTGAACGTTTCCTACGACCCGACCCGCGAGCTGTACCAGGCCTACAACGCCGCCTTCATCAAGCACTGGAAGGCCCAGGGCGGTGACGACCTGACCGTGCAGCAATCCCACGGTGGCTCGGGCAAACAGGCCCGCGCCGTGATCGACGGCCTGAAGGCCGACGTGGTGACCCTGGCCCTGGCCGGCGACATCGACGAACTGAACAAGCTGGGCAAGCTGCTGCCCGCCGACTGGCAGGCCCGCCTGCCCGACAACAGCACGCCCTACACCTCGACCATCGTGTTCCTGGTCCGCAAGGGCAACCCCAAAGGCATCAAGGACTGGGGCGACCTGACCAAGGAAGGCGTCGAAGTCATCACGCCGAACCCGAAAACCTCCGGCGGCGCCCGCTGGAACTTCCTCGCCGCCTGGGCCTGGGCGAAGAAGGAATACGGCAGCGACGAGAAAGCCCAGGAATACGTCAAGAATCTGTACAAGCACGTGCCGGTTCTGGACACTGGCGCCCGCGGCTCGACCATCACCTTCGTCAACAACAACATTGGCGACGTCCTGCTGGCCTGGGAGAACGAAGCGTTCCTGGCCAAGAAGGAACAGGGTGGCGAGAACTTCGAGATCGTCGTTCCGTCCATCTCCATCCTCGCCGAACCGCCGGTGGCCGTGGTCGACAAGACCGTCGACAAGAAAGGTACCCGCAAGGTCGCCGAGGAATACCTGAAGTACCTGTACAGCGAAGAAGGCCAGCGCATCGCCGCGCAGAACTTCTACCGCCCGCGTGATGCCAAGGTCGCTGCCGAGTTCGCCAACCAGTTCCCGAAACTCAACCTGGTGACCATCGACAAGGACTTCGGCGGCTGGAAATCCGCACAGCCCAAGTTCTTCAACGACGGTGGCGTGTTCGACAAGATCTACCAGGCGCAGTGATGCGCCGACTGCCCGGCTCCGTGCCGGGCGGTACGATCCACGCGGGCCGGTGCACAGCCCGCGCGGAACGAAAACCCCCGCCCCATGGCGGGGGCTCAACGCGTTCATGAGAAAGGACAGACAATGTCACGACGCATCTCCCCGGTCATACCCGGCTTCGGGCTGACTCTGGGCTACACCCTGGTGTACCTCAGCCTGTTGGTGCTGATTCCGCTGGGGGCCATGTTCCTCAAGACGACCCAGCTCTCCTGGGATCAGTTCTGGACCATCATCACCGCGCCGCGTGTCATCGCCGCGCTCAAGCTGAGCTTCGGCTCCGCGCTGATCGCCGCCCTGATCAACGGCGTGATCGGCACCCTGCTGGCCTGGGTGCTGGTGCGCTACCGCTTCCCCGGCCGCAAGATCATCGACGCGATGATCGACCTGCCCTTCGCCCTCCCCACCGCCGTGGCCGGCATCGCGCTCACCGCGCTGTATGCGCCCAACGGCCTGGTCGGCCGCTTCGCCACCGAGATCGGCCTGAAGATCGCCTACACCCCGCTGGGCATCACCCTGGCACTGACCTTCGTGGTCCTGCCCTTCGTGGTACGCACGGTTCAGCCGGTGCTGGCGGACATCCCGCGTGAAATCGAAGAAGCCGCCGCCTGCCTGGGCGCCAAGCCGCTGCAGGTGTTCCGCCACGTGCTGCTGCCGGCGCTGCTGCCCGCCTGGCTGACCGGTTTCGCCCTGGCCTTCGCCCGCGGCGTCGGCGAGTACGGCTCGGTCATCTTCATCGCCGGCAACATGCCGATGAAGACCGAGATCCTGCCGCTGCTGATCATGGTCAAGCTGGACCAGTACGACTACACCGGCGCCACCGCCATCGGCGTGCTGATGCTGGTCGTCGCCTTCGTCCTGCTGCTGCTGATCAACCTGCTGCAACGCCGCATCGAAACGCCTTGAGGAGCGCGCCATGAGTACCGCAAGCCTTTCCGCCGCGGCCGCTGCCAACGCTGCTCGCCGGGGTAATGTCTGGGGCCGCCGCGCCCTGATCGCGCTGGCCTGGCTGGCCTTTGCGCTGTTCCTGCTGCTGCCGCTGTTCGTGGTGCTGAGCGAGGCGCTGAAGCAGGGCTTCGGCACCTTCTTCGAGGCCATCCTGGAGCCCGACGCGCTGGCCGCCCTGAAGCTGACGCTGATCGCCGTGGGCATCTCGGTGCCGCTGAACCTGGTGTTCGGCGTGGCCGCCGCCTGGTGCGTGACCAAGTTCGAATTCCCCGGCAAGAGCATCCTGGTGACCATGATCGACCTGCCGTTCTCGGTCTCGCCGGTGATCGCCGGTCTGATCTACGTGCTGCTGTTCGGCGCCCAGGGTTATTTCGGCGAGTGGCTGTCGGACCACGACATCCAGATCGTCTTCGCCGTGCCCGGCATCGTCCTGGCCACCATCTTCGTCACCTTCCCCTTCGTCGCCCGCGAACTGATCCCGCTGATGCAGGAACAAGGCACGCAGGAAGAAGAAGCCGCGCGCCTGCTCGGCGCCAACGGCTGGCAGATGTTCTGGCACGTGACCCTGCCGAACATCAAATGGGGCCTGATCTACGGCGTGGTGCTGTGCACCGCGCGCGCCATGGGCGAGTTCGGCGCCGTGTCAGTGGTCTCCGGCCACATCCGCGGCGTCACCAACACCCTGCCGCTGCACGTCGAAATCCTCTACAACGAGTACAACCACGTCGCCGCTTTCAGCGTTGCCACCCTGTTGCTGCTGATGGCCCTCGTCATCCTGCTGCTCAAGCAGTGGAGCGAGTCGCGCCTGTCCCGCACCAAAGTCAAAGCTGACGATGAATAAGTGAGAGCCCAGCCATGAGCATCGAGATCCGTAACGTCAGCAAGAACTTCAACGCCTTCAAGGCGCTGAACGACATCAACCTGGATATCCACAGCGGCGAACTGGTCGCCCTGCTCGGCCCGTCCGGCTGCGGCAAGACCACCCTGCTGCGCATCATCGCCGGCCTGGAAACCCCGGACGCCGGCAACATCGTGTTCCACGGCGAGGACGTTTCGCAGCACGACGTGCGCGATCGCAACGTCGGCTTCGTGTTCCAGCACTACGCGCTGTTCCGCCACATGACGGTGTTCGACAACGTCGCCTTCGGCCTGCGCATGAAGCCCAAGAGCGAGCGCCCAAGCGAAGCGCGCATCGCCGAGAAAGTCCACGAACTGCTGAACATGGTGCAACTGGACTGGCTGTCGGACCGCTACCCGGAGCAGCTCTCCGGCGGCCAGCGCCAGCGTATCGCCCTGGCCCGCGCCCTGGCGGTGGAACCGAAGATCCTGCTGCTCGACGAACCCTTCGGCGCCCTTGACGCCAAGGTGCGTAAAGAACTGCGCCGCTGGCTCGCGCGCCTGCACGAGGAGATCAACCTGACCTCCGTGTTCGTCACCCACGACCAGGAAGAAGCGATGGAAGTCGCCGACCGCATCGTGGTGATGAACAAGGGGGTGATCGAGCAGATCGGCTCCCCGGGCGAGGTCTACGAGAACCCGGCCAGCGACTTCGTCTACCACTTCCTCGGCGACTCCAACCGCCTGCACATCGGCGGCGACGAGCACGTGCTGTTCCGTCCGCACGAGGTCTCGCTGTCGCGCTCCGAAGTGGCCGAGCACCGCGCCGCGGAAGTCCGCGACATCCGTCCGCTGGGCGCGATCACCCGGGTGACCCTGAAGGTCGACGGGCAGGACGAGTTGATCGAGGCCGAAGTGGTCAAGGACCACGACAGCCTGACCGGCCTGGCGCGTGGCGAGACGCTGTACTTCAAGCCGAAGGCGTATCAGCCGGTGGCGAATATCTGATCCGGCCGGTCTTCCGCCTCATGCTCCAGCGCGAGGGCTTGCCCTCTCCCTAACCCTCTCCCTGAAGGGAGAGGGGACCGTTCGGAGTGAGATGGTTCCACAGAGCCCGCCGGACAAATTGAGTGCAGGGAGCAGTATTCTCTCAGCCGGCACGGATAGCGCCCTCTCCCTTCAGGGAGAGGGCTGGGGAGAGGGACCGCGCTGTCCCTTTACTCCCAAACCCTCGTATCCTGCCGGCCTCGCTTTAAACAAGGCCCGGCCATGTTCGACGCCCTCCCCCAACACCTCGAACTGATCGTCCTCACCTTCCTCCTCGCCGGCCTGGTGAAGGGTGTGGTGGGCCTCGGCCTGCCCACGGTGGCGGTCGGACTGCTCGGGCTGGTGATGCCGCCAATGCAGGCCGCCGCGATCCTCGTCGTCCCCTCCACCGTCACCAATATCTGGCAGCTCGCGGCCGGCCCGCGTTTCCTCGGGCTGCTCAAACGGCTGTGGGGCATGCTGGTCGGCATCGTCATCGGCACGCTGGCGGTGGGTTGGCTGCTGGCGGGGGAAAACTGGCCGGCGGCCACGCCGTTGCTAGGCGTGGCGCTGATCCTCTATGCGCTGCTGGGGCTGTCGAACAAGCGCTTCAGCGTGGCGCCGCGGCACGAGCGCTGGCTATCGCCGCTGATCGGCGTGGTCACCGGCGGCATCACGGCGGTGACCGGCGTCTTCGTGATTCCTGCCGTGCCTTTCCTGCAGGCTCTCGGCCTGGAAAAGGACGACCTGGTGCAGGCGCTGGGGCTGTCCTTCACCGTGTCGACGCTGGCCCTGGCGATCACCCTGAGCCAGCACGGCTCACTGCTGCAGGCGGACGTGCTCGGACTCTCGCTGCTGGCCCTGCTGCCGGCGCTGATCGGCATGTACCTGGGCACCTGGCTGCGTTCGCGGATCAGCCCACTGGCGTTCCGCCGCTGCTTCTTCGGTGGGCTGTTGCTGCTGGGCGCGGACCTCGCAATTCGTGGCCTGTAACTGCTCTTTTGTAGGAGCGAGCTTGCTCGCGAACCCAGCCGCGTAGGGCGCATAACGCCTAGGGCGTTATCCGCCATTCCGGCGGATAACCCGTGCCGGGTTACTCGCCCTACGAGAGCTGGTGAACAACGCCGAGATTGCGCCCCGAAGGGACGTAGCTCACTTCTCGTCCAGATGACGGATCAGGAAATCCCGGCTCGACTCGACAATCGCCTTCTGTGCCTGTTCGCTGGCCACCATCCGCGCCAGCACCAGCGCGCCGACGCACTGCGCCAGCAATGCCCAGGCGTCTTCCGCCGAACCCAGCACCTCAGCCCAGGCCTGCTGCAATTCCACCAGCGCATCCTCGGCGCTTTGACGTACTGACTCGTCGGCGCGGGCAATCTCCGCGCCCAGGGCCGGAATCGCGCAACCAGCGCCGGCATCCTGCACGTGGGTGACATTGAGGTAGCGCTTCAGACCGCGTTCCAGGCGCGCGCGGTCGAGCACCTTGCCCTTCGCCGAGAGGCGCTCGACGCTTTGCTGTAGTTCGCGCTCGACGATGGCGGCGAACAGCTCGTCCTTCGAACCGAAGTGGTTGTAGAACGCCCCGCCGGACAGCCCCACGGCCTTCATCAGCCCGTCCACGCCGGTGGTGGCGAAACCGCCTTGCTTGGCGAGCGCACCACTGCTGTCGAGCAGGCGCTGGCGGGTTTCTTCCTTGTGGGTGGCTGAGTAGCGCATCGGGGCGACTCCGTCGAAGCGGTTGACGATGTGCCGAATATTAACATAACGTTCGTTTACCTAACGACCGTTTACCAAATATCGCGCACCGCAGAGGAAACGAAAATGTCGAACAAGAAAGTCGTCCTGGTCATCGGCGCCGGCGATGCCACCGGCGGCGCCATCGCCCGCCGCTTCGCCCGCGAAGGTTACGTCGCCTGCGTCACCCGGCGCTCGGCGGACAAGCTGCAGCCGCTGGTGGACGCCATCCGCGCCGAAGGCGGCGAGGCCCACGGCTTCGCCTCCGACGCCCGCAACGAAGAAGCGGTGATCGAGCTGGTGGAGACCATCGAGCGTGACATCGGCCCCATCGAAGCCTTCGTCTTCAACATCGGCGCCAACGTGCCGTGCAGCATCCTCGAAGAGACCGCACGCAAGTACTTCAAGATCTGGGAGATGGCCTGCTTCTCCGGCTTCCTCTCCGGCCGCGAAGTGGCCAAGCGCATGGTCAAGCGCCAGCGCGGCACGATCCTCTTCACCGGCGCTACCGCCGGCCTGCGCGGCGCCTCGGGCTTCGCCGCCTTCGCCGGGGCCAAGCACGGCATCCGCGCCCTGGCGCAGAGCATGGCCCGCGAACTGGGACCGATGGGCCTGCATGTCGGCCACGTGGTGGTGGACGGCGCCATCGACACCGAATTCATCCGCGAGAACTTCCCGCAGAAATACGCACAGAAGGACCAGGACGGCATCCTCGACCCCGAGCACATTGCCGACAGCTACTGGTACCTGCACAGTCAACCGCGCGATGCCTGGACCTTCGAACTCGATCTCCGCCCGTGGATCGAGCGCTGGTAAAAATCGGCAGACGACTAGCTGCGCGTCGGCCAGGCGTCGTTGGAATCCAGCAGGAGCTGCTCATTTACAAACGTAAACTCCGCGCCCCTGCTGGATTCCGCCTAGCCTGGCTCTAGCTCGCAAGGTCGTATGCCGATTTTGCGAACCTACATAAAAAGAGAGAGCCACTCATGAGCAAATCCGTCGAGTTCTACTTCGACTTCGGCAGCCCGACGTCCTACCTGGCGTATACCCAACTGCCAGGCATCTGCGCCGAAACCGACGCCGAGCTGGTCTACCGCCCGGTCCTGCTGGGCGGTGTGTTCCAGGCCACCGGCAACGCCTCGCCCATCGCCGTGCCGGCCAAGGGGCGCTACACGCTGCTCGACATGACCCGCTTCGCCCGCCGCTATGGCGTGCCGATGAAAATGAACCCGCACTTCCCGATCAACACCCTGACCCTGATGCGCGCCGCGACCGGCGTGCAGATGCGCCAGCCGGAACGCTTCGATGCGCTGCTGGCCTGCGTGTTCAAGGGCATGTGGGTGGATGCGCTGAACCTGGGCGACCCGGCGGTGCTCGGCCCGTTGCTGGCCGAGGCAGGCTTCGATCCGCAGACGCTGCTGACGCTGACCGCCGAGCAGGAGGTGAAGGACGCGTTGAAGGCCAACACCGAGGCGGCCATCAAGCGCGGGATGTTCGGGGCGCCGACCATGTTCGTCGGCAACGAGATGTTCTTCGGCCAGGATCGCCTGGACTTCGTCCGCGAAGCGCTGGCTTAAACCAGCACCGTAGGGCGCATAACCTGGAACAGGTTATCCGCCGGCCAGTGCCCGGCGGATAACGCTGGCGCGTTATGCGCCCTACGTTTCTCAAACATCACAGCGCAAGAACAGCCGACCGGCGCAGGCCGAAGAACTCCAGCTCAGCCAGCAGCAGGACCACCAGCGCCTGGCCGATGACGAAGGCGTAGCCCAAGGTGGTCGGTTGCACGTAGCCGGTCACCAGCAGGGCGACACTCTCCACCACCCACAGCGCGTTCAGGGCAATCACCGCCCAGACACCGGTGCGCGACAGCAGCGTCTGATTGCTCATCCAGTAGAGCACCAGCGCCAGCGGCAGGAGCACGATACCGGCCACCAGCAGCAGGACGAACGGCAGGCCCAGGATCTGACCCAGCGGTTGCGCAGCCAGCGCCATCAGCAGGCCCATGGCACCACCGGCGATGGCGTCGACTTTGAGGGTGAGGCGAAGCAGCGGGGACGGTTGCAGCAGAGTCATGGCGAAGCTCCTTCAAGGGTCGCCACCGGTTGGCGGCGTGTGGCTGAAGAATCCGCCCGAGCCTGCGGCGCGTCGATTACCTGCCAGGTAATGGCCGCAACGAGACTAGAGGTCTATCGTTCGTCACCATGAACAGCCAAGCCCAACCTGTCGGCGCCCTGCTCCGCCAATGGCGCCAGCGCCGCCGACTCAGCCAGCTCGACCTCGCCTGCGATGCGGAGATTTCCACGCGCCACCTGAGCTTCGTCGAAACCGGACGCGCCCTGCCCAGCCGCGAGATGCTCCTGCACCTGGCGGAACAACTGGACATTCCGCTGCGCGAGCGCAACCGCCTGCTCAGCGCGGCGGGCTATGCGCCGGTGTATTCGGAGAAAGGCCTGGACGACCCGGCGCTGACCGTGGCGAAACAGGCCATCGACCAGTTGCTCAAGGCCCACGAGCCGAACCCGGCGATGGTCGTGGACCGCCACTGGAACCTGCTGGCGTCCAACCGCACGGTGGATATCTTCCTGATCGGCGTCGACCCGGAGCTGTTGCAGCCGCCGATCAACGTGCTGCGCATGAGCCTGCACCCGAAGGGGCTGGCACCGCGCATCCTCAATCTCGGCCCGTGGAAGGCGCATGTGGTGGAGCGCTTGCAGCGCGATTACGAAGCCAGCGGCGATCCGGCGTTAGCGGCGTTGCGCGACGAAGTGGCGGCCTATCCGGCGCCGCCCTATGACGAAGCGGCCAGCGGCGACATGGTGCTGATTCCGGTGCAATTGCAGACCGAACTGGGCGTGTGCAGCCTGATCGGCACCATCACGGTGTTCGGCACGCCGGTGGACGTGACGCTGTCGGAGCTGGCGCTGGAAACCTTCTTCCCCGCCGACCCCGACAGCGCCCGGATCCTGCGCCAGCTCAGCGGCACAGAGTGAGCGGAATCAGGCGGTCGCCTTCTTCTCGCGGATGCAGGTGGGGCCGGCGCGCTCTTCCACGGCGTGGCGCACTTCGTCGCGCAGGCCGAGCAGGAACGCCGCTTCGGCAGCGACGAACAGCGGGCCGACGATCAGCCCGGTGAGATCATCGACGAACGCCGGCTTGCGGCCTTCGTACCAGTGGCCGACGAACTGGATGATCCAACCCACCACGAACAGGCCGATGCCCCATACCAGCCAGGACGCGGTGCTGCCCGCCGCCAGCCCTGCGCCGATCCACAGCGAGAGTGCCAGCAGCGCAGTCATCAGCAGGCCGAAGCGCAGGTCCAGGCGCAGGTAGAACACCACCGAGGCCAGCGCCAGCAACGTGGCGGGCGAGACCAGCAGGCCGGCCAGCTCGAAGCCGGGGCGCGACAGCAGGGTAGCGATGGACAGCACGATCATCGGGATGCCGATGAAATGGCTGACGATGTTCCGCCGGTCACGGTGATAGGCGGCATATTGGGCAAGATGGTCGACGAGCGTTTTCATTGTTGTTCTCCCGCAAGGTACTGGCATGATGGCGTTGTGCGCCCCTGCACTCTGTCAGCTAGCCGACAAAGCCATGACCGACGCCAAGCCCTACCTGCCCCTACTGCGTGAAGGCCGCTGGTTCCAGACCTTGCCCGAAGGCCTGCGCCAGTCGCTGTGCGATGCCGCCGTGGTACGCCGCCTGCCGGCCGGACAGCGGCTGTTCGCCCGAGGCGACGCGCCCTGCGGGCTGTACTGTGTGGTCGAAGGGGCGATGCGCGTCAGCGTGGTCGGCGAGAGCGGCAAGGAAGCGCTGCTGGCGCTGGTGGAAGCCCCCAACTGGTTCGGCGAGATCTGCCTGTTCGATGGCCAGCCACGCACCCACGATGCCTACGCCGAGGGCGCCACGACGTTGCTGCAGGTACCCCAGGCGCCCTTGCAGGCGATCCTGGCCCAGCACCCGGAATACTGGCGCGACTTCGCCCTGCTGATGAGCCACAAGCTGCGCATCACCTTCGCCGTGCTGGAGGAGCTGTCGCTGCTGCCGGCCGCGCCGCGCCTGGCCCGGCGCCTGCTGATGATCGCCGAGGGCTACGGCGAGTCGGCCACTGCCAAACGCGAGCTGCACCTGCCCCAGGAACAACTGGCGGCCATGCTGTCGCTGTCCCGGCAGACCACCAACCAGATCCTCAAGGACCTGGAAGCCCAGGGCATCCTGCGCCTGAGCTACGGCGGCATCGAGATCCTCGACCGCGAACGCCTGCGCCACGCCGCCCACGCCTGAACCGCGACACCCGGATTCGCCAATCTCGACACCTTACGATGGTCGGTGCCGGCGCTCCCTCGCTCTAATTGCGTGCCGCCGCAGGACCGACTGCGGCACCCCAATCTTCAGCAAGACAGAGAAGCGGCCGGCCCCCTCGCCTGCCGCCAGGGAATCCTATGCGCCTTTCGAAACTCCTTTGCGCCCTCGCGCTGACCGCTCCGGCACTGGCGATGGCAGACGACCGTGGCCTCTACGTCGGTGGCGGCGTGACTCGCCTCGAGATCGACGAGCGGTCTTTCGATGACCACGACAACAGCTACAAGCTCTACGCCGGCTACCGCTTCAACAACTACCTGTCCTTGGAAGGCGCGGTGGTTGACTTCGGCGACATGAGCGACGACCGCAAGCACTTCGATGGCGAATCCCTGCAGGCCAACGTGCACCTGGGCTTCCCCATCGGCCAGCGCATCCGCCTGTATGGCATCGCCGGCGTGCACGCCTGGCACGCCGACGACGATGCCGCCGGCAAATCCGACGATGTCGATCCGCTCTACGGCTTCGGTGGCGAAGTGGACCTGATCGGCGGCCTGGGCGTGCGCCTGGAACAGGAATACCTGGACGTCGGTGACATCGACCTCGACCAGACCACCCTCTCCGCCTACTTGCGCTTCTGACGACGAGGCGGGCCTCCGCGCCCGCTTGATCCCGCCCGCATTTAAAGCCCGGCGGAGGTGTTCAACCTCCCCTCCCTCCCGGAACCCTCCGTCGGCACCTGCTCACCTGCGCAAATCACTCTTTCGGACGGTTGCAGCAACAAGGTTCGGAGCTAGCCTAGGGATAGTTGCGTTTCTGGCGCCAAATAAGACGCGCCCCGGCTGATCACGCAGCTCACAATAACAAGAAGGACGCCTCTGCCATGTTCCGAAAGCTCGATGTCTATCGCGGTTTCCTGCTGTGCTGTTTCGGACTCCTCTCCCTCGCCGCCCAGGCCAACCTGCCCAGCGAGGAACTGCAATTGCAGACCCTGCAGGTCTACACCTGTCGCTCGATCAATAGCCTCTTGCTACTACGTGGCGAAGGCTTCCAGGAAACCCACGCCGCCCAGCTGGAGAAGGACCTGGCCACGCTGGACAACGCCGTCAAGGGCTACGCCAAGTCCGACGATGCGCTGAAGAAGGCGCACCAGGAATTCGTTACCCAGATTCGCAATGGCGTTTCCTACGGCCCCAAGGAAGAAGACCTCCCCTGGCGCTACAACCAGGACCTCAGCCGCGCACTGCGTGACCTGCTGAACCAGGTCGAACGCTTCGTCCCTGCCACCGCCGATGCCAGCAAGATTCCGCTGTGGGAGCTGCCGGTGCGCGTCGAGTTCCTCGCCACCCAATACCTGGGCCGCGCCTACATGAGCGGGCTGGAGCTGGCCCGCGAACAGCCGCAGGAGTACCTCGGCCAGGACGAAAGCGTACTGGTGCCGCTGCTGTCCCAACGGATCGACCAGCTGCCCGACAACGATTCGACCAAGAAGCTGCGCACCCGCTGGGAGTACCTGAGCAAGGCGCTGCTGGACATGAACAGCAAGAGCAACGCCGTGGTCAGCGCCTCGGGCCGGCCCTGGGCGCCGATCATCGTTGATCGCAACGCCCGCGCCGTCTCCGGTCAGCTGATGCAGCTCAGCCAGCAGTAGTGATTCACGCCGGGACCGCTTCCTCCTCCGGCGTGACCGCCGCGACGACGGAAGGCGCTTCGGCGACGGAGGCCTCCTTCAGCTCGTCACGGTCCAGTTCGGCGGCGCGCCCGGCAAGCCGGGGGTCCGGCACGTGGGCAATCCTCTCGTCCTTGCCGGGGTAGTCCAGCGTGTGCAGGAAGTGCCGCAGGCAGTTCAGGCGTGCGCGCTTCTTGTCGTCGGACTTGATCACCACCCAGGGTGCGTCGGCGGTGTCGGTGTGGAAGAACATGGCTTCCTTGGCCTGGGTGTAGTCATCCCACTTGTCCAGTGACTGGATGTCGATGGGCGACAGCTTCCAGTGCTTCAACGGATCGTCGCGGCGCGAAACGAAGCGGCGCAGCTGCTCCTCGCGGCTGACCGAGAACCAGTACTTGAAGACGTGGATGCCGTTGCGCACCAGCATGCGCTCCAGTTCCGGCGTCTGCTGCATGAACTCCAGGTACTGGCGCGGCGAACAGAAGCCCATGACCCGCTCGACCCCGGCGCGGTTGTACCAGGAGCGGTCGAAGAAGACGATTTCGCCGGCGGTGGGCAGGTGCTGGATATAGCGCTGGAAGTACCACTGGCCACGCTCGGCGTCACTGGGCTTTTCCAGGGCGATGACCCTTGCCCCGCGCGGATTCAGGTGCTCCATGAAACGCTTGATGGTACCGCCCTTGCCGGCGGCATCTCGCCCCTCGAACAGCACCACGACGCGCTGACCGGTTTCCTTCACCCAGCTCTGCACCTTCAGCAACTCCACCTGCAGTTGCTCCTTGAGCCGCTCGTACTCCTTGCGCTGCAGGCGTTTGCGATAGGGATAATTGGCCGGCAGTTCGGCCGAGGTGGAATCCTCGTTGCTGCCACGCGGTGCCATAGCCACCTTGAGGGCGACCGGACCGTGGCTCTGCGTGCGGATTTCCTGGCCACCCGGGGTCACTGCGGGCTCGGAAGCGGTGGCGGCGACACGGGCTCTGCTGGCGGGTTTGGTGGCACGACGTACCGGCGGCTTTCTAGGGGTGGTGGACTCGGGCATGGTCTCCTCCAGTGAGACAAAGCGGACAAGGGAAGATTTCCACTCTGTGCGCCACCCGGCCCGCCGTCCTTGACCGGCATCAATTTCAGCGAGCGCACACGCCGGGGGAATATTCCGAAACCGCCCGGACGCGCGTTACAGCCAGCCTTTGAATTTGAACCAGTAGTAAGGAATGACCGCCGAGATCACCATGGCCACCAGCGCCATCGGGTAGCCCGCCAGCCACTGCAATTCGGGCATGTGCGCGAAGTTCATGCCGTACACCGTGCCCACCAGCGTCGGCGGCAGGAACAGCACAGCGGCGATGGAAAACACCTTGATGATGCTGTTCTGCTCGATGTTGATCAGGCCGAGGGTGGCGTCCAGCAGGAAGGTGATTTCCCCGGCCATCTTGGTCTGGTACTCGCTCAGCGAGCGCACGTCGCGCTCCACCGACTTCATGCCCAGCTTCACCTCGTCGCTGATCCAGCCATTGCTGCCCTGGCGGAAATAGGCCAGCGGGCGGCTGATGCTCAGCAGGCTCTCGTTGAGCTTGGACAGCAGCGAATTCTTGCGCCCCAACTGCTTCACGACTTCCTGCAGGTCGGTCTTATCGGTGGCCGCCTGGCCCTCGCGGAAGATGCTGTTGCCCAGCGTATCGAGCTGCTTCTGCACGGTCTCCAGCACATCGGCGATGCGGTCCACCACGCTGTCCATCAGGGTGACGAACAACTGGTCGCTGCGGCCCTCGCAGCCACCGCGCTGGGTGCGCGTCTCGAAGGTGCGGAAAGCCAGCAGGTCGGTGTAGCGCACCGTCACCAGCCAGTGCGGGGTCAGCACGCAGGTCACTTCCGAGGTGGTCGGCTTGTGCTCGCGGATGCCGCCGACCACGGTGGTGGTCATGTACAGCGCCCCCTTGCTCTCGTAGAAGCGCGAGGAGTCCTCGATCTCGGCCATTTCCTCCTGGGTCGGCACATCGACCTCGATGATCGACTCCAGCAGCTTCTCCTCTTCCGCCGTGGGCTGGAACAGGTCGATCCACAGCGTGTCCTTGGGCATGCCGTGGCACTCGTTGCCGTTATGGCGTACCAGGCGGTCGCCGACGAGGGTGTAATAGGTGATCATGTCGCCCAACGATCCTTTGCAGCCGGAAGTTGCCCCGCAGGTTGGCCAACTTCCCGCCGCTTCACAAGTCCGCCGGAGAGCAATGTGATGACCGACCAAGACGACGGCGAAGAGTCCTTCGCCGAAGACACCCTGATCCAGGCCATCGAGAACCAGATCGAGAGCGAGAACCCGCCGGCCGCCCGCGCGGTGTTCAACAAGCTGACGCTGGTCGGCTACGAGCGCGAGGACGCCCTGCACCTGATGGCCCTGGTGCTCGCCCACGAGATCGAGGCCATGCTCGCGGCCGACCGCGCTTTCGACGGCGAGTGGTACGAACAGGCCCTGCGCGCGCTGCCGACCCTGCCGGACGGCACTGTTGCCGAATGAGGCAGCGGCATAACAGCGCTTGCCGAACCGGCGGGACTTGAGACTACACTGAAGCCTCATTGACCATCGGGAGTTAGGCGAATGGCTTTCACGAAAGAAATGGTTGAGGAACTGGACCTGCTGGCGCTGTACGACCTGGAGAACAGCCAGGCGGGCTTGAAGGTCCACCGTGACGCCTCCGTCGAGGCCGTGGCGGCCGCGGGCCGGCTACACGCCAAGGGACTGATCGACCAGCAGGACGGCGGTTACCTGACCAGCCTGGGCCTCGATGCCGCCGAGCACGCCCAGGTCCTTCTCGGCATCCTGCGCGGCTGACCTCAAGAAAATTCGCGAGCGGGCGATAAACCAGCAAACATCCGAGCGCCGCATACCCTGATGCGGCGCCGCTGGCCAGGCAGCAGTACGCCATGACGCTCACCCACGAAATCCGCCCGGACATCGACGACGGCATCGACCGCAAGGTGCTGGCGCAGTTGCGCCAGCGCTTCCTCAAGGTCAACGAGGGTCGTCTGGCGCGGGCGAGCGAAGCGCTGTCCACCCGCCAGCAACTGGTCCTCAAGCTGTTGCCGCTGCTGCTGGACGTGAACCATCCGCTGCTGCCCGGCTATGTCTCGGCCAGCACGCCCGCCGGACTCTCCAACTTCGTCCCGGACGACGACATCCTCGCCGAAGCCCAGCGCCTGACCCGCTCCTTCAGCTACAAGACCCGACGCGGCAATCCGCCGCTGCCGATCCACGGGCTGTTCCTGATGGGCAGCCTGGGCACCGTCGCCCAGGCCGAGCAGAGCGACCTGGACCTGTGGGTCTGCCACAGCTCCGAGCTCGACGAACGAGAACTGGCCGAGCTGCGCCGCAAGTGCGACCTGCTGGAGCAATGGGCCGCGACGCAAGGCGCCGAGGTGCACTGCTTCCTCGTCGATCCACAACGCTTCACCCAGGGCGCGCGGGAAGCACGGCTCACCTCCGACGACTGCGGCACCAGCCAGCACTACCTGCTGCTGGACGAGTTCTATCGCACCGCCATCTGGCTCGGCGGACGCACGCCGCTGTGGTGGCTGGTGCCGGTCTATGAAGAAGGCCGCTACGCCGAATACTGCGAGACACTGCTGAGCAAGCGCTTCATCCGCGCCGACGACGTCCTCGACCTGGGGCACCTGGCACGCATCCCACCCGGCGAATTCATCGGCGCGGGCATGTGGCAGCTGTTCAAGGGCATCGAGTCGCCCTACAAATCGGTGCTCAAGCTGTTGCTCACCGAGGTCTACGCCAGCGAGCACCCGAATGTTTCCTGCCTGAGCCTGCGCTACAAGCAAGCCATCTACGCCGGCCGCCTGGACGTGGAAGAACTCGATCCCTACGTGATGCTCTACCGCCGCCTGGAGGAATACCTGGTGGCGCGCGGCGAGCAGGAACGCCTGGAACTGATCCGTCGCTGCCTCTACCTGAAGGTCGGCAAGAAGCTCAGCCGGCCACCGCGCCAGGGCCGCAAGAGCTGGCAGCGCAAGGTGATGGAACGCGTCTCCGCGCCGTGGAAATGGGACAGCCGCGCCTACGGCCAGCTCGACAGCCGCAGCCAGTGGAAAGTACGCCAGGTACTGCTGGAGCGCCGCGCGCTGGTCAACGAACTGACCCACAGCTACCGCTTCCTGTCCCAGTTCGCCCGCCTGCAGCAGGCCGCCAGCGGCATCAACCCGCGGGACATGGGCATCCTCGGCCGGCGCCTGTACGCCGCCTTCGAACGCAAGGCCGGCAAGGTCGAGTTCATCAATCCCGGCATCGCCCCGGACATGGCCGAAGACATCCTCACCCTCGCCCAACTACCCGGCGGCGAGGCCGGCAAGCCGCCCTACTGGGCACTGTTCAGCGGCAACCTGTCGCTGCAGGAGATGGCCGACTTCGCCCCGCTGCGCCGCGCCCGCGACCTGCTGGAACTGCTCGCCTGGAGCCATCGCAACGGCGTGATCGACACCACCACGCGACTGCCCCTGCAACCCGGCTCCAGCGACCTGAGCGAATTCGAGCTGCAGAACCTGCTGGGCAGCCTGCAGCAGGCCGTCCCGCTGCCGCTGGCGGAGGTGCCGGAAAGCGCCCTGCTGCGTAGCACGGTGCCGACACAGGTTCTTTTGCTGGTGAACGTCGGCGTCGACCCGTTGCGCCAGCACAGCCAGATGAACGTGCACATGACCACCGAGCGCACCGACTCGCTCGGCTACTCCGGCGTGCGCGACAACCTGGTGCTGACCCTCGACCAGATCACCCTGAACAGCTGGAACGAGTTGCTGGTCAACCGATTCTCCGGCCCCCACGCACTGCTCGACTGCCTGCGCGAATTCCTCAATGGCCTGCCCACCGACGCGCCGCCACCGCGCCTGTTGGTGCGCTGCTTCTGCCGCAACCGAGCCACGGCCATCGCCCAGCGCGTGGAAGATCTGTTCCGCGATGCCCACGGGCAACTCACCAGCGGCAAGGGCGGGCGCTACCTGCTGCAGGTGCGCCAGCATTTCCACCTGCTGCACCTGATCCCCGGAAGCGTCAGCCACCGGGTGATCGAAGGCCTGCCGGCGCTGGTGGAGCACCTAGGCGATACCCAGGACGACAGCGGCTTCCTGCAACTGGACCGGCACGCGCTGGAAGGCGACGATCTCGCCATGATCCTGCCGCTGGGCCGGGCCAATACCGTGCAGGTGTTCTACCGCCTGGACGAAGGCAGCGCGGAAATCACCATCCTCGATGAGCGCAACGCCCTCTGGCGGCGCCGCCAGGAGTACGACAGCGAAGAAGGCCTGCTGCTGCCGCTGCAACGCTTCCTGCAATCCGTGCAATACCGTCGCAACGCCCTGATACCGCTGCTGGAAACCCAGGGACCGGTAGGTGCCGACATCCTCTTCTACGAGGTGGTGACCAATGGACACCAGCGCGCCCAGCGCATTGAACGGCGCAACACGCCGCAACCGCTGGAGGCGATGCCTTTCTACAACGTGCAGGCGATTGTCGAACCAGGCGAAGGCCAGCGCGCGCGCACCACGCTGTACTGCAACCACCGCGAGTTCTCGGAACTGGAATTCGGCAGCGAGCTGTTCCAGGCCGTGGCCCGGCACATCCTCGACCGGCGACGCGGGCAGGAGCGCTATCCCTGCTACATCACTGACCTGGACCTGTCGGCGATGCGCGAAGGCGGCGAGCTACAGACGGTGCACTTCCTGCGCTACAAGCAGAGCCTGGAACAGGCCCTGAACCGGGCGCTGGCCGAGGCCTGAAGGGCCGGGCCGCGCGTCCGGAGAGAGGGAGTCTGGAAAGGTCTCAGCGATCGAAGTCGCCAGCCGCCTCGGGCTGGTATTCCACTTCCAGCAGGGTCAGCTTCAGCGTCTTGCCGCTCGGCACCGGCCAGTCGATGCTCTGGCCGGTGGTCAGGCCCAGCAGCGCGGTACCCACCGGCGCGAGGACGGAAACCTTGCCGTCGCCGCCGACACCGGCCGGGTAGACCAGGGTCAGGTGGTATTCCTTGCCGCTGCCTTCCTCGCGGCAGCGCACGGTGGAGTTCATCGTGACCACGCCCGGCGGTATCTCGTCGTGGCCGACCACCGTGGCGCGGGCCAGTTCGGCCTCCAGCGCCTCGGCCGCGGGGCCGTACTCATCCAGGCTGTCGAGCATGCGCTCCAGACGTTGCAGGTCGAGTCGAGTAACGGTGATGGGTGTCGTGGTCATGATGGTTGGCAGTCTCCTTACAGGAGAGCCCCGGACGCTCACGCGTTCGGGGCCCTGGGTGTTCTAGCAGTAAAGGCGTTCGGCGAGCGAATGCGCAATGAAATCCAAAAAAAGAAAAACCCCGCCCAAGGCGGGGTTTTCCCGGACACTAACACAGCACAGAAAATAAGCAACACCGACCAGTCACCACTTCGGTGAGTGGTTGTTTCGGCGCTTTTCGCACTCCGTCAGGATCGCCCGGCGCCGCTCGCCGTTCGCCTCGTTCCACTCCAGGATCTCGCCCAGGGTGCGCCCGCAGCCGACGCAGACGTCCGCCTCGTCGAGGCAGCAGCGCCGGCAACAGGGCGAGGCGACGCTCGCCGAAGGATCAGATGCCGGGGAAGTCGACATCCTCGCCCGCCTGCTCCAGGGTGGCGCGGTTGAGCAGTGCGCCCAGCGGCTCGCGGGTGCTGTCGCTGATCCACAGCGAGCCGGATTCGTCGTAGTCGAAATGGAAGCCACCGGAGCGCGCTGCCACCCACAGCTGGCGCAGCGCCGGCTGGCGGCTGAGGATCAACTGGGTGCCGTTCTCGAAGCGCACGGTCAGCACGCCGCTGGAGTTCTCCAGGTCCACGTCCAGGTCGCTGTCGTCGAAGGCGTCCTCCACCGTTACCTGTACGGCGTCCACCAGGTCATGGAAGCGGGCTTCGCTCAAAGTGCTCATGCATCGTCCTCGGGATCAGTCAAAGGCACCAGTTTACGCCGGTATTCGCCCAGACTCTGCCCCGTCCAGCGCCGGAATGCGCGGGCCAGCGAACCCGCTTCGCTGAAGCCCAGCAGGTAGGCGATATCGGCGGTGTCCAGCGCCGGGTCGCGCAGGTAGTGCAGCACCAGTTGCTGGCGGGTTTCGTCCACCAGTTGGCTGAACGACAGGCCGGTGTCGCGCAGGCGTCGCTGCAGGGTGCGCGGGCTCAGCGCCAGCGTCTGCGACAGGCGCTCGAGGTCGGCGCCCTGCTCCGGCAGCTGGCGCGCCAGTTCCAGGCGAGCCCGGTCAAGCACGCTGTCACCCCTGTTGATCTCCACCAGCAAGCGCTCGGCGTAGGCATCCAGCGTGCGCTGTACCTGGGCGTCGGCCTGGCCGAGCGGCAGCGCCAGCAGGCGCCTGGGGAAGACCAGAGCGTTGTCCGGCTGATCGAACAGCACCGGGCAGCGGAAGATGCGTACGTGTTCGCTGACGTCCGCCGGGGCGCTGTGGCTGAAGCGCACCTCGTAGGGCACCTCGTCCACGCCGCTGACCCAATGGCCGAAGCTGACCCAGCCGGCCAGGGTTTCCTCGCTCATCTGCCGCTGCTGTTGCGGCAGCAGCGGCTCCCAGCAGTGCTTCACCAGCGGCTCGCAGCCGGCGCGCTGCGGTTCGTCGGCCAGTTCGACGCGCCCCAGGTTGCCGACCAGCGAGGCATAGCGGGCCTGGCGGTGCAGGGCGTCGGAAAGGGTCGCGCAGCTCATGATCAGGTAGCCCAGCACGCCGTAATAGCCGGGCCGCACGGCTTCGCCCAGATGCAGGCCGAGGTTGTCGTCGCCGCTCAGGCGCACGCCGGCGCCGACCAGCTCGAGATAGGCGCTGGCGGCGATGCGCTGGTCACGCTGGGCGAGAATCGAGGGTTCCAGGTGCACCGTCGCCAGCAACTGCGCCGGGTCCACGCCCTGGCGCTGCAGATGCTCCACGAGGCCCTGCAGGTAGGCCACCGACACCGAACTGGGCAGGGGATCGCGATAGTCCATGGGGCATTCCATTTTTTGCCGGCATCATAGGGCCAGTTGCCCTCCCCGCGCGAGCCGCAAGCCCCGCCGGGCGGGAGTCCGCTCGCATAGGCAAGGCGGCGGGGGGTCGGTATACTCCGGTCCAATTGACGCTTTATTACAAGGATTCCGCCATGAAGCGACTGCTGCTTCCCTTCGTCGCGATCGCCCTGCTGACCGCCGCCATCGCCGGCTGCGGCCAGAAAGGCCCGCTGTACCTGCCGGACGACGAAAAGGCCAAGAACGAACATAGCAAGGACCGCTACGGTCTCTGAGGGCGTTCCCATGGACGCCTTCGCCGTCCGGGACGGGCAACTGATCGTGGCAGACGTGTCCTCGTCGGCGATTGCCGAGCGCTGTGACATGCAGCCCTGCGGAATCGGCGGCTACAGCGCCAGCTCCGCAACCCCGTCCGGGAAGAAGGTGATCTGCTGGCCGACCATTCGGCCGGCGCCTATGGTTTCGTCATGAATTCCAACGACAACACCCGGGGCCGCGCCGCCGAGGTGCTGGTGGATAGCTCGGCCGCGCATGAAGTGCGTCGCCGCGAGACAATCGAAGAGCTATTCGCCGGCGAAAGCCTGCTGCCGGACTGAGGCCGAGACGACGATGCTTCTGCGCTTTACCAAGATGCATGGGCTGGGCAATGACTTCATGGTCCTGGACCTGGTCAGCCAACACGCCCATGTACAGCCGCGCCACGTGAAACAGTGGGGCGACCGCAATTTCGGGGTCGGCTTCGATCAGCTGCTGATCGTCGAACCACCGAGCACGCCGGACGCGGACTTCCGCTATCGCATCTTCAACTGCGACGGCACCGAGGTCGAACAGTGCGGCAATGGCGCGCGCTGCTTCGCCCGTTTCGTGGTGGACAAGCGCCTGACCGCGAAGAAGACCATCCGCGTGGAAACCAAGGGCGGCATGATCGAACTGACCCTCACCAACGATGGCCAGGTCACCGTCGACATGGGCCCGCCGCGCCTGCAACCCGACCAGGTGCCATTCCAGGCCGATGCCGAGGCGTTGAGCTACAGCGTCGACGTGGACGGCCAGCGCTACGAGCTGGCCGCGATCTCCATGGGCAACCCGCACGGCGTGCTGCGCGTGGACGACGTGGACAGCGCGCCGGTACGGACTCTCGGACCGAAACTCGAAGTTCACGAAAGCTTCCCAAAGAAGGCCAACATCGGCTTCCTGCAGATCGTCAATCCGCACCAGGCACGCCTGCGCGTCTGGGAACGCGGCGCTGGCGAGACACTGGCCTGCGGCACCGGCGCCTGTGCGGCGGCGGTCGCCGGTATCCGTCAGGGCTGGCTGCAATCTCCGGTACAAATCGACCTTCCCGGCGGACGGTTGTCCATCGAGTGGGCAGGACCGGGTCAGCCCGTTATGATGACCGGGCCCGCGGTGCGGGTCTTCGAAGGCCAGGTACGTCTATAAGGCCTGTTTCCAACGCCCCGTGATCGGGCGCAGGCAATAAACCGGGACGCTTATGACCACTGACACTCCCCAGGAACCGACCGTTACGCTCGAAGCCGAACAGGTTGCCGACTACCTTCGTCGGCACCCGGAATTCTTCGTCGACCATGACGAGCTGATCCCGGAGATGCGCATTCCGCACCAGCCGGGCGATGCCGTGTCGCTGGTGGAGCGCCAGGTACGCCTGCTGCGCGAGCGCAACATCGAGATGCGCCATCGGCTGTCTCAGCTGATGGACGTGGCCCGCGACAATGACCGGCTGTTCGACAAGACCCGCCGCCTGGTGCTCGACCTGCTCGACGCCACCAGCCTGGAAGAGATCGTCAGCACCGTCGAAGACAGCCTGCGTCACGAATTCCTGGTGCCCTACGTCAGCCTCATCCTGTTCAGCGACAACAACCTGCCAGTTGGCCGATCGGTCAGCAGCGCCGAGGCACACCAGGCCATTGGCGGCCTGCTGTCGGGCGGCAAGACCGTGAGCGGCGTGCTGCGCCCCCACGAACTGGCCTTCCTGTTCTGCGAAAACGAACGCGAGCAGGTCGGCTCCGCCGCCGTGGTGCCGCTGACCTTCCAGGGCCTGCACGGTGTGCTGGCGATCGGCAGCCCCGATCCGCAGCACTACAAGAGTTCGCTGGGTACCCTGTTCCTCGGCTACGTCGCCGAAGTCCTCGCGCGGACACTGCCGCGCTTCGCCACACCACTGCGCTCGGTACGCTGAATTCCGGCAGCCCGGGCCGTCACCGCTGGGAGCTGATCGCTTGTCGCTCGAAGCCGATCTGGATGCCTACCTGGAACACCTGCGCAGCGAGCGCCAGGTGTCCATCCATACCCTCGACGGCTACCGTCGCGATCTGACGCGCCTCGCCGCACTCTGTGAAAAGTCCGCCATTACCGAATGGCCGGCGCTGCAGGTGCGCGACCTGCGCCTGTTCGTTGCCCGCCTGCACCAGCAAGGCCTCGCCAGCCGCAGCCTGGCGCGCCTGCTGTCGGCCACGCGCGGGCTGTTCCAGTATCTGATCCGCGAAGGGCGCTGCCGACACGATCCCGCCGATGGCCTCGCCGCACCCAAGGGGGCGCGCAAGCTGCCGCGCACCCTGGACACCGACCGCACGGCACAACTGCTCGATGGTGGAGTCGAGGACGACTTCATCGCCCGCCGCGACCAGGCGTTGCTGGAGCTGTTCTATTCCTCGGGCCTGCGCCTCTCCGAACTGGTCGGCCTCGATCTGGAATGGCTGGACCTCAAGGAAGGCCTGGTACGCGTCCATGGCAAGGGCAACAAGGTGCGCGAACTGCCGGTCGGCCGCGCCGCGCGGCAGGCCATCGAAGCCTGGCTGCCGCTGCGCGCCGCGGTGTCGCCGCAGGACAACGCGGTATTCATCGGCCGCAGCGGCAAACGCCTGACGCCCCGCGCCATTCAACTGCGGGTGCGCGAGGCCGGCGTACGCGAATTGGGCCAGCACCTGCATCCGCACATGTTGCGGCATTCCTTCGCCAGCCACATGCTCGAATCCTCCCAGGACCTGCGCGCGGTGCAGGAACTGCTCGGCCACGCCGACATCGCCACCACGCAGATCTACACCCACCTGGACTTCCAACACCTCGCCACGGTCTACGACCAGGCGCACCCACGGGCACGCCGTAAACCCGGAGCAGAAGAATGAGTATCCGCCTGGTCACCTTCGACCTCGATGACACGCTGTGGGACGTCGCCCCGGTGATGAACAGCGCCGAAGCTACCTTGCGCGACTGGCTGGCGGTGAACGCCGCGCAGCTCGGGCCGGTACCCATCGAGCACCTGTGGGCGATCCGCACACGGCTGATGCAGCAGGACCCGATGCTCAAGCACCGCCTGAGCGAGCTGCGCCGGCGCATCCTGTTCCACGCACTGCTCGATGCGGGTTATCCACAACCCGAGGCGACGGATCTGGCCGAAGCCGGCTTCCAGACCTTCCTCCACGCGCGGCACCAGGTGGCGCTGTTCCCCGAGGTGCATCCGACCCTGGAGCAATTGGCCAACCGCTTCATCCTCGGCGTGCTCACCAACGGCAACGCCGACGTGCGCCGCCTGGGTTTGGCCGACTACTTCCAGTTCGCCCTGTGCGCGGAGGAGCTCGGCGTCGGCAAGCCGGACCCGCACCCGTTCCAGGAAGCGCTCAAGCGCGGCGGCGTGGCGGCGGAGCACGCCGTGCACATCGGCGACCATCCCAGCGATGACATCGCCGGGGCGCGGCGCGCGGGCATGAAGGCGATCTGGTTCAACCCGGCGCGCAAGGCGTGGGACGGCGAAGAGGCGCCCAGTGCGATCATCCACAACCTGTCCGAGCTGCCGGGCGTCCTGGCCCGCTTGTAGAAGACGACGGTCTTCCCCGCGAAGTCCTTCGCTGAGCTTCCCCCTCACCCCAGCCCTCTCCCTCAAGGAGAGGGAGCTGATCGTGCCGGCTGACGCCAAGGGTTATCCCTGCACCGAACGGCCCCCTCTCCCCTTGGGAGAGGGTTAGGGTGAGGGCCAGACCCAGCGCTGGTGCATCGCGCATGAAGGGCCGCAACGAACGGACATGAAAAAGCCCCGCCGCTCCGTTGGGAGCGGCGGGGCTTTTTCATGACGCATCAGATATCAGATAGGGCGGCTGCCGTATTTGCTATCCGGCTTCTTGGGCGGGTCGGCAACCACGTTGGGCTCGATCTCCTGCACCTTGCCACCGCGAGTGAGGAACTCCTCCATCGCGCGAGCCAGTGCATCACGATCCTTCTGCTTGGCCTCGACCGAGGGCAGTTCCTCTTCTTCCGCAGCGGCCTTGGCTTTCTTGCCACCGCCCTTGGAAGAAGGGGCTTCATCCCCATCGCCGCTGTCTGCTTCGGCTTCGCCGTCGTCCGCCGCGGCGAGTTCCTCGCCATCGTCCTCGTCAGCGCCGTCCAGCTCGTCCTGTTCCAGTTCTTCGTCGCTCATTGTTCAACCTCTGTGGTGCTGCAAAGCACGTTAGTTATAGCCCAGCTGCGCGCTTTGACGAACGCCGCCGGAAAAAATTCATACAAGCTCGCCCTGCCAGGTCGCTACCACCCTGCGCGGGCCGCCGTGGTCACGGTGCTCGCCGAGATAGATACCCTGCCAGGTGCCCATTGCCAAGCCTCCCTTCTGTATCGGCAGCGTCAGCTGACAACCCAGCAGGCTCGACTTGAAATGCGCCGGAAGGTCGTCCGGGCCTTCGTAATCATGCTCGTAACCACCTTCGCCCTGAGGCACCAGGCGGTTGAAGAACCGCTCGAAGTCGCGGCGTACCGACGGGTCGGCATTCTCGTTCACCGTCAGCGAAGCGGACGTGTGCTGCAACAGCAGGTGCAGCAGGCCGACCCGGCACTGCGACAGCTCCGGCAGCGCGGCCAGGATCTCGTCGGTGACCAGGTGGAAACCTCGCGGGCGAGGGCGCAGGGTGATGGATTTCTGCTGCCACATGGCGGGCTACCTCCGTCAGCTACGGTGATGCGCGCGCATTCTAGCGTGATGTTCAAAAAAACAAAGGGCGCCCGAGGGCGCCCTTCGTCGAACTTGTGCAAACCCTTACAGGTTGTAGCCGCGTTCGTTGTGCAGGGAGAGGTCCAGACCCACGGTTTCCTCTTCCTCGGTGACGCGCAGGCCCATGACCAGGTCCAGGACCTTGAGGATCACGAAGCTGACGATACCGGTGTAGACGATGGTGAAGGCCACACCCTTGAACTGGGTGAACAGCTGGGCGCCGATGTCGGTCACGGTGCCGAAGCCGCCCAGAGCGGGAGCGGCGAACACGCCGGTGAGCAGGGCGCCGACGATGCCGCCAACAGCATGCACGCCGAAGGCATCCAGGGAGTCGTCGTAACCAACAGCACGCTTGAGGCTGGTGGCGGCGAAGAAGCAGATCACGCCGGCAGCCAGACCGATCACGATGGCGCCCATCGGGCCGCAGGTACCGGCGGCCGGGGTGACGGCAACCAGGCCGGCAACCACACCCGAAGCGATGCCCAGGGCGCTCGGCTTACCGTGGGTGATCCACTCGGCGAACATCCAGCCCAGGGCGGCGGCGGCGGTGGCGATCTGGGTGACCAGCATGGCCATGCCGGCGGTGCCGTTGGCGGCGGCGGCGGAACCGGCGTTGAAGCCGAACCAGCCTACCCACAGCAGCGCGGCGCCGATCAGGGTGTAGCCCAGGTTGTGCGGCGCCATGGCAGCGGTCGGGTAGCCCTTGCGTTTGCCCAGCACGAGGCAGGCGACCAGGCCGGCGATACCCGCGTTGATGTGCACCACGGTGCCACCGGCGAAGTCGAGCACGCCCCAGTCCCACAGCAGGCCGCCGTCACCGCTCCAGACCATGTGGGCGATCGGTGCGTAGACCAGGGTGAACCACAGCGCGGTGAAGATCAGCATGGCCGAGAACTTCATGCGCTCGGCGAAGGCGCCGACGATCAGGGCCGGGGTGATGATCGCGAAGGTCATCTGGAACATCACGAAGACGCTTTCCGGGAACAGCGCGGCGGCGGAGGTCAGGCCGGTGCTGGTCAGGCCGCTGAGGAAGGCCTTGTCGAAGCCGCCGACGAAGGAAGCGAAGTTGACCACGCCCTTTTCCATACCGACGGTATCGAAGGCCAGGCTGTAGCCGTAGACGACCCAGAGGATGCTGATCAGCGCGGTGATCGCGAAGCACTGCATCATGATCGACAGGACGTTCTTGGCGCGCACCATGCCGCCGTAGAACAGGGCCAGGCCGGGGATGGTCATCAGCAGCACCAGGGCGCTGGAAATCAGCATCCAGGCGGTGTCACCGCTGTTCAGGACGGGGGCCGCAGCCTCGTCAGCCAAGGCCAGACCGGGCATTGCGAGGGGCAATAGGGCGCCTAGCCCTGCGTATTTGCGCAGAGTCATTGTTGTTTCTCCTGGGGCGTGGGGTTCGGTGTGGGCTTGGCTTAGATCGCGTCGGTGCCGGTTTCGCCGGTACGGATACGAATGGCCTGTTCCAGATTTACGACAAAGATCTTGCCGTCACCGATCTTCCCGGTGTTGGCGGCCTTGGTGATGGCTTCGATAACACGATCCAGCTGGTCATCGGCGATGGCGACGTCGATCTTCACCTTCGGCAGGAAATCGACAACGTATTCCGCGCCACGGTACAGCTCGGTGTGACCCTTCTGCCGGCCGAAGCCTTTGACTTCGGTCACAGTGATGCCCTGCACGCCGATCTCGGACAGCGACTCACGAACGTCGTCCAGCTTGAACGGCTTGATGATGGCTGTGACTAGCTTCATGTAACTCTCTCCCGTGTTTTGGTGGACCCGCCCCAGGAAGAACGAACCCGGGGACAAGTCTAAGCGCAGTGTCTGGCTTTTGTAATGCGCCGGCCGCCCTACCTCAGCACTCCGACTGCCTTCCACGAAGCGATCCCCTGCCTCGCCTGCCGCACCGGAACTGCATCGGTGCACGCCATGTATGCCCCAAAGCATGAAGCTTGCCAGTTCCCGGAAATGCCCACGGCATCAGGTACTTGGCGAAAAGAATGGCTTTCTGGCGAATCGCCAGCGCCCTCGCGGCGCACCGAAAACGCGCACAGCGAGCGGGCGCACTGCTCAAAAAGCGTGCAACCTCTCGCGCCGCAGCCGCCGTCGGCTGCGTGATAGACTGCGCTCTGATTCAATCCGGAACCCATGAACCATGCTGCCGCCCAAAGCCTTCCTCGATGCCATCAGCCAACAAGCCGGACGCCTGTTCGGTGGCGAATCGCCCCTGCCGAAGGCCGAGCTGGAAGCTCAGTTCAAGGTTCTGATGCAGAGTGCCTTCAGCAAGCTCGACCTGGTCAGCCGCGACGAGTTCGACAGCCAGATGGTGGTTCTCGCCCGTACCCGCGCCCGTCTCGAGGCACTGGAAGCCAAGGTCGCGGAGATGGAAGCCAAACTCTCGCCGCCCGCCGCCGAGTAAGCCCCGACGGCGGGCCGCATGCGATCAAGGAGTGATCCATGTCCCTCGCCATCGTCCATAGCCGCGCCCAGGTCGGCGTGGAAGCCCCCGGTGTCACCGTCGAGGCGCACCTTGCCAACGGCCTGCCCTCGCTGACCCTCGTCGGCCTGCCCGAAGGCGCCGTGAAGGAGAGCAAGGACCGCGTCCGCAGCGCCCTGCTGAACGCCGGTTTCGATTTTCCCAGCCGCCGCATTACTCTGAATCTTGCCCCCGCCGACCTGCCGAAGGACGGCGGTCGCTTCGATCTCGCCATCGCCCTGGGCATCCTTGCCGCCAGCGGCCAGTTGGCTGACGCGGCGGGCCTGCACGACCTGGAATGCCTCGGCGAGCTGGCGCTTTCCGGCGCCCTGCGCCCAGTGCCTGGCGTGCTGCCCGCCGCACTGGCCGCCCGTGCCGCCGGACGCGCACTGGTGGTGCCGAAGGAAAATGCCGAGGAAGCCAGTCTCGCCAGCGGCCTGACCGTCTACGCCGTGGGCCACTTGCTGGAGCTGGCTGCGCACTTCAGCGGCCAGGAGCGCCTGCGCCCCTACGAGGCCAACGGCCTGCTGCGCGCCACGCCGCCCTACCCCGACCTCGCCGAAGTCCAGGGACAGACCGCCGCCAAGCGCGCCCTGCTGGTCGCTGCCGCAGGCGCCCACAACCTCCTGCTCAGCGGCCCACCCGGCACCGGCAAGACGCTGCTCGCCAGCCGCCTGCCCGGCCTGATGCCGCCGCTGGACGAAGACGAGGCGCTGCAGGTTGCGGCGATCCATTCCGTGGCAGGTCGCGGGCCGCTGACTCACTGGCCGCAGCGCCCCTTCAGGCAACCGCACCACACCGCCTCCGCGCCAGCGCTGGTGGGTGGAGGCAGCCGCCCACAGCCGGGAGAGATCACGCTGGCGCACGAAGGTGTGCTCTTTCTCGATGAGCTTCCGGAATTTGATCGGAAAGTTCTGGAAGTGCTACGTGAACCCCTGGAAGGCGGCGAAATCGTCATCTCCCGCGCCAACGGCCGCGTCCGCTTCCCGGCACGCTTCCAACTGGTCGCGGCGATGAACCCCTGCCCATGTGGATATCTCGGCGACCCCAGCGGGCGCTGCCGCTGTTCGCCGGAGCAGATCCAGCGCTATCGCGCCAAGCTCTCCGGTCCATTGCTGGACCGCATCGACCTGCACCTCACCGTCAGCCGCGAGAGCACCAGCCTCGCGCCCAGCGGCCCGAGCATCAGCAGCGCCGAGTTGGCCGTACAGGTCGCCGCCGCACGCCAGCGCCAGCTCAGTCGTCAAGGCTGCGCCAACGCTTTTCTCGACCTGAAGAAAATGCACCAATATTGTGCATTAAGCCCAGACGATCAGGCTTGGCTGGAGAAAGCCGGCGAGCGCCTGAACCTGTCACTGCGCGCCCTGCACCGAATTCTCAAGGTGGCGCGCACCCTCGCCGACCTGCAACAGACGGATGCCATTGCCCGACCGCACCTGGCCGAAGCGCTGCAGTACCGCGCGGGACACTAGCGGGACAGGCCTTCCGCGACAGCCACGAGGTTCAATTCGACCGTCGCATTCTTAGGCAACTGATAGACGCCGACCGAGGTGCGCGTGTGCACGCCGGCAGCACCCAACACCGTGTGCAGTACCGACGACGCCGCATCGGCCACTTCGCTCTGCTGCGTGAAGTGCTCGGCCGACTGCACGAACACGTTGAGGTGCAGCACCTTGCGGACTCGCTCGAGATCGCCCAGCGCCTGTCGCAGCAGGGCCAGCGCACGCATGACACAAATCCTGGCGGCACGCTGGGCCTCGGCCAACGACGCATCGCCGCCTGCCCGACCGGTGACGACAACCTCATCACCCACCCGTGGAATCTGCCCACTGATGTGCACCTGGCTTCCTTCGATCAGGAAGGGCACATAGTCACCGCCGATCTTGATCTCGCCACTGAAGTCACAGCCGAGTTCGGCGGCAATCCGGTCAAACGCGGCAGCGCGCATCTCGCTCATAAACACTCCTGATGGGTCATTTCCTGTTCAGCAGCGCCAGAACGGCCGCATGGCTTCCAGCTTCGCTTGCTCGCGGCTGACGCCGATGTCGCGCAGTTGTTCGTCGGAGAGCTCCAGCAGTTGCTTGCGGGTGCGCACGCGGCGCCAGAACTGCTGCCAGCGGTTTTCCTCGTGGCCGCGCGGGGCTACGTGGCTGCCGGGAATCTCCAGCAACTCCTGCTGATAAAGGGTCAGCCGCACATCGCTCAGGCCGGTCATGTCGTCGCTCCTCCAGTCGGGTTCCTCGGACGTGGGGATAGCGTGACGAATCGCCGAAAATCATTACAGATTCAACACGACAGAATTTTTTCCATACAGAGCCGAGCGAAATCCTTCTGAATGGCGTATTTTCTCCCGATCTGTACTGCATCGAGCCGCGTCGACCCGGCACGGGAGATCTGTCATGAAACGCTACGCGCAACTGGCCGCCACCTTGGGCGAACGTATCGAACAAGGCCTGTACCGTCCCGGCGACCGGCTGCCCTCGGTTCGCGCACTCAGCGAGGAGCACGGCGTCAGTATCAGTACCGTGCAGCAGGCCTACCGCGTGCTGGAGGACGACGGGCTGGTGGAGCCGCGACCGAAGTCCGGCTATTTCGTGCCCGAACGCCGCGAACTACCCCCCATGCCGGCCATGACCCGCCCCGCCCAGCGGCCAGTGGACGTGTCGCAGTGGGACCAGGTGCTGGAACAGGTGCGACGTGCGCCGGGAGGCGAATTCGTTCAACTCGGGCGCGGCACGCCGGATATCGCCAGCCCGTCGCTCAAGCCGCTGCAGCGCGCGATGGTGCATGCCGCGCGCAGGACCGACCTGCAGAGCCTGGGCTACGAAGGTATCCAGGGCTCCCTCGCGCTGCGCGAGCAGATCGCCCGGCTGATGCTCGATTCCGGCTGCCAGGTGCCGCCCAGCGAAATCGTCATCACCACCGGCTGCCAGGAAGCACTGGCCATCACCCTGCGCGCGATCTGCGAGCCGGGGGACATCGTCGCGATCGACTCGCCGAGCTTCCACGGCGCCATGCAGGCGCTCAAGGCGTATGGGCTGAAGGCGCTGGAAATCCCCACCGACCCTACCAACGGCATCAGCCTGGAAGCGCTGGAGCTGGCCATGGAACAGTGGCCGGTGAAGCTGATCCTGCTCACGCCCAACTGCAACAACCCACTGGGCTACATCATGCCCGACGCCCGCAAGCGCGCCCTGCTGACGCTGGCGGCGCGCTACGACGTGCCGATCCTCGAGGACGATGTCTATGGCGAACTGGCCTACGCCTTCCCGCGCCCGCGCAGCATCAAGTCGTTCGACACCGATGACCGCGTGCTGCTGGCCAGCTCCTTCTCCAAGACCGTGGCACCGGGCCTGCGCACCGGCTGGGTAGTGCCGGGGCGCTATCTGGACCGCATCCTGCACTTCAAGTACATCGCCAGCGGCACCTGCGCACCGCAGCCGCAGATGGCCCTGGCCGAATTCGTCGGCGGCGGCCACTACGAGCCGCACATCCGCCGCATGCGCGCGCAATACCAGCGCCACCGCGACCTGATGACCGAGTGGATCGGCCGCTACTTCCCCGAGGGCGCGCTGGTCAGCCGGCCGCGCGGTGGCTTCATGCTCTGGGTCGAGTTCGACCCGCAGTTCGACAGCGTGCGGCTGAACCAGGAGCTGCGCCGCGACAACGTGCAGGTGGCGGCCGGCAACATCTTTTCCGCGTCAGGCAAGTACCGCAACTGCATCCGCATGAACTACGCCAATCGCGAGCTGGCGCGCATCGAAGACGCAGTGCGCAAGGTCGGCGCCTGCGCCACGCGGCTCACCGCCGAGCTGCACGAACAGCACGCGGAGCCGCTGCCAGCCTGAGGCGAAACATTTATCCACAGCCCGACGCTACCGCGCGGCGCCGGCTGTTGTACCTTGGTTTCCTTTTGCCAGGCACCCACTTTGACCAGTCTCACCCTTGGCCCGCTGGCCATTCCCCTGCCCCACGTCCTGCTCTACCTCGGCTTCTTCGGCGCGCTGCTAGCTGGCTGGCTGGCCGCGCGCAGGCGCGGCGCCAATCCCGAAGGTGCGCTGTTCGCCATGTTCCTCGGCGGCCTGCTGGCGGCGCGACTGGCCTTCGTTGCGCGCTACTTCGAGCAATACGCGGCGACACCGCTGAGCATCGTGGACATTCGCGATGGCGGCTTTCTCGCGCTGCCGGGCGTGATTGCCGCTGCGCTGATCGGCGCCGTGCTGGCATGGCGCAAGACAGAGCTGCGTCGGCCGCTAGCCGTCGCGGCGGTGGTCGGTGTGTGCTTGTGGGGCGGTGGCAAGGCCGTGACCTCGGCGCTGGACCGCAGCCAGCAGCTTCCCGAACTGACGGTAATGGACCTGCGCGGCGCGGCCGTGGACCTGCGCGCGCTGGATGGCCGGCCCATGGTGGTAAATCTCTGGGCCACCTGGTGCCCGCCGTGCCGGCGTGAGATGCCGGTGCTGGAGGCTGCGCAGAAGCAGCGCAGCGATGTGCGCTTCCTGTTGGTCAACCAGGGCGAGAACGCCGAAGCCGTGCAGCGTTTCCTGCGCGACCAAGGCCTGAGCGACGCGGCAGTGCTGCTCGACAGCGGCAACCGCCTGGGCCAGCTCACCGGTTCCTACGGCATGCCCACCACGCTGTTCTACGACGCCCAGGGGCGCCTCAAGCACAGCCAGATGGGCGAACTCTCCGCGGCCAGCCTGGAATATGGCCTGGGCCAGCTCAGGGACTGACCTGCCTGGCACGGCGCGACGACGCACTTCCTCGTCTCTGTTCAAGGGCGATTGCGCGAGGCCATCCACTTCGCGGGAGGCCTGTGCCGGGCCGGCTTCCGACTGGAATACCCGCCTGCCGGCACAGCGGGATGCTGCCTTGAGAAGTGGCCGAAAAATAGGAATCGAACGACGACTAAATCGGAATCCGCCTATTAGCGCGGGAAAAACGCTTTATCAGACTCGCCAATTGGCCAGAAGCGGCAGACCAGCCGGCTGACCTTCGCTCATCTCCTGGGAAGGTACCTCATGAAACGCATCCTCCTCGCAGCGGTTCTCTCCTCACTGACAGTCGGCGCCTTCGCCAATGACGTGCAAATCGAAGTCGACGGCTCGGCTCTGCCCGCCAGCTGCAAGATCAACGGCACACACGGCACGGCACAGATCTCGGTGAAGTTGCCGAAGGTTTCCATCCAGTCGCTGTCCACCGCCGGGAGCTGGTCGGCGAACACGCGATTCACGCTACATCTGACGGATTGCCCGGTCGGGACGATTGTCGCCTGGTCCGCACCGGACCTGATGGACCCGGCCTCCGGCGGTCTGCGCAACGCCCTTTCTACCGGTACCAACGCTCAGGTTCGAGTACTGAACGAGGATTTCAGCCCGGTCGACCTGGCCAAGGATGCGGGGCGAACCGTAAGTGACGCAGAGTCCGAAGAGCTCACGTACTACCTCCAGTACTACGCGAAGGACGTTCCGGTCGTTCAGGGCGCCTTCAAGAGCAGCGCGCGGGTGACGCTAAGTCGCTGATCGACTTCAGTCAGGCGGATCCGAGGCGCTGTGGTATTTGGAGACCGACGCCTCTGACAATTTCAATGCGAATTGGCCGAGATTCTTGGCGGCCGAACTAGCTCCATCAGAATGCAACTTGCCCAACTTATTCAGCCCGATAGGTACTATATGGACCATTTGCACCATACAGATAACCATCAGAGCCTTTCACCCCGAACACCAAATAAACACCATTCGTCTCGCAACACATAGTGGCGTCGTCCTCTGAAACGCCACTCCCCTCATATATAAATCTTTCCTTATCAACTACTCCTTTTAGCATGTGAATAACATCAAATATGGCGATACGCCTGTCGCCATCCATTTCTAGTCCAACCACTCGACCAATAAATACACTATCAGACTTCGCAGAAATCTGCTCCAATGTTAGATGCTTCAAAGAGTATGCCCAGCATTCGATAGCCCCCAAAGCGAAAAACAAGACAAAAGCCCTATAGATTAGCTTATTCATTCTGTATCTCGCATTAACCCAGGAACTCTTAGAAGCACTCCAGGCAATTGAACCCTAACTTTATTTTCATTTACAACACCGTCACCTGACCCGCCACCAACCAATCTTGGGATCGCATGGCCAACCAACTCGTGCATAAGGGACTCTGACTGCGAATAGGGTATATAGCCTCCTCCAGCAGCTTCAACAGCGGTACCATTTTCGGAAACCGTTACACGCTGTTCGCCACCTTTAATCGGACCCACTGTAACCCCTCCTCCGAAATAATCACTAACACTCTCCTGCCGACCACCAGGCAAAGCCACCACCCCACCTAAGGAAATAGAGATAACTCCAGCCGAAGCTATTCCTGAGATCAGTCGCTGAGAGTAATATGCAGATCCAAACTTTCCGCCTGAACCGGGCACTATCTGCAGTCGATTATTTTTTGAAAACATGAAACGACCGAAAGAAATAGAATTTATCATGGATTCTATTCGTCGATTGTCGGCAGAATTAACCGAAACAATTTCTCGACCATCAGGATCAATGTATCGGAAAGGATTATTAGAGGAGTATGCATACCGACTTAAACTATCTGGCGCGTCAGACTTTGCACCAACAGGGTCCACAGATAGGAAACGACCTATTACTGGGTCATAGTAACGAGCCCCCATATAGGCCAAACCACTAAACTGCCCATGAGCATGCCCAGTAAATCCCAATGACCCATAACCAAAATAATACGGAGCATCTTGCCGCTCTCCGTAGGGGCGAAAATGCTCACGCCATAGAATCTTTCCCGATTCATCCGTCGCAGCAACAGGCGAACCGAGTAGGTCATTATGATAGTAGGTGATAAACACTTGATCCGACCTCGCTGCACCACTGCTTATCAAAAAGATCAAGGGTAGGAGTTTTAACCAGTTTTGCACGATATCTCTCCCTGTGTGATTATAAGCCGGCGCCTAGAATTCCACTGACCGGGTAGCGACGTTCTTCGCAATCGGATATTCCATTGCCATTGCTATCGACAAACTCACATTGCATACGTGAAGCTATACGTTCACCATCCAGATACACATGCTCGACAAAACCACCATCGCTCGGGTAATCCTCTCTTAGCAACCTTCCCTCTTGTCCGTAAAGGCTCATGGCCTGAATCCCATTTGAGAAGGTAGTTACACTACGATATCCACGCGCATCGTATATATAGCTCTCAGTAGGATTGGAACACTCCCATTGCGGTGAGATGCAGAATTGCTGCATTTGGTTAGCATTGTCATACGTGTATCTAGAGCGGCCCTGAGTGGTATTACCTCGATTGTTGTAACTCAATCCAAAATTCATTGAGCCACTAATCGATGCCAGACGGCCTTGCGTATCATACCAATACTCCAACTGCCGACCAGCGATACTTTGATACACCAAGTCATTACGATTATTATATCTGAAAACTGCACCATTCCAGATTCCGCCTGAACCCACCAATCTATTCAAATTATCAAACTGCATGGACTGGCTGTAACGCGGATCTATTTCATCGATCAATTGAGTCAAATTACCCGATTGGTCATAGGTATAACGCTGTGCCATCGGAGAAAAAAACTGCGGAAGACCGCCGACCCGCCGATCAGTTGCCCGTAGCGTTGAAGTATCCTGACCAATAGTCAGGGAGCGGCCGTTAGCAAAAACCAGAGACTGTAAGTCGCCGTTAGCATAGTGAGTAACTCCACTAGCAAATGTTCCAACCTGCCGCGGCCTTCCATAAACGTCGGGATCATAGAAAACCTGCATTCCACTTGGGTAAGTGATGGTATGGAGTTGATCCAAGGCGTTGTATCCATACCCTATCGTCCAGGACCTTGAGGGATTGGTCAGTGATAAAGCTTCACTGATGACTTGATCGTGAGCATTGTAAACGTAGGACCAAGTAGCACCCTGATATGAAGATTGCTTTACAAGCCTTCCTCCGAGGTCATATTCAAAGGTGAAATTTTGACCAGCAGGGAGACTCTTCAAGACCAACCTATTGAGAGAATCATACGAATAACGATCCACGTCAGCACCGCCGACCTTTCGAGTTACCACATTACCCGCCGAATCATAGCTATAGGCGGTCAACTGAGTTTCTGGATTAAACTCGCTTGCCAGTAACCCACGAGAGTCATAGGTATATGTTCGAGTAAGCCCTCCCTGCTCTATAGATGTTACACGATCAATATTGTCCCTACCGATAACCGTGACCACACCTTCCGGCTGTTCAAACCTAACCACACTCCGATCATCTGGATCACCAAACGAGGAGTAAAACTTGTTGGTTATGCTTCCTCGCTCGTCTTTATAAGTTTCAACATTATTCAACCCATAGGAAGTGGACTGACTAGATCCATCGGAGTGTCGAACGGAGATCACCCTACCAATAGCATCATACTCAAATCGCTCACCACTCGTACTGGCGGCACCATATCCAGGAAATGAGGAAAACACTTTGTGCCCGTCTGCCTGATAAACTGCATTAGAGACAATCGCAGAGGCGCCTCCCATTTCCTGTTGATTAATTAAATATCCTAAAGCATTGAACTGGCGAACAATCGTATATCCGGCTCGAGTGGCAGTCTGTTTTAGACCCGAGGTAGAAAATTCGTAATTTATGTCGTACCGCGTGAGACTACTTTTCGGCAATTGTATGAGTGTCACTCGGTCCATGGCGTCGTAAGCATACCGAGTGGTTCGCCCAAGCGGATCAGTAATAGAGTCCAGAGTTCCACTAGCATTTACAGATCGTAACGTCACTCCTCCATCCGCCTTTTGGGTTCGTCTAGGAACCCCACGATAGTAGTCGGATTGACGAGAGGTATTGCCGTTCCCATCAGCCTCACTGGCCAAGTCGCCATTCACGGTATAGGTGTAGTTAGTTACTACCCCATATAGGGACTTTTGTGAAATACGGCCTGTAGATGTATAGCTATAGCCGACTGTCCCTGGAATACCGGATGTCGATTGGATGGAAACCTTACCTAACATCCAACGACCATTCGGCCTAACATAGGTATAGCTCAACGTTCGACTACGTTGGCCTTGCTCTGAAACTGATGAAGGCTGTCCGTAAGCATCATAGCTATAGCGCGTCGTATAGGCCATCCCAGCCTGGTTTATTACTCGCTGCGAAAGCAATGGAGCACGGGTGCTATTCTCTACCAGAAGACTCAGTCGCCGCATCTCCTTCTGGCTGGATATATCCTGTCGGTCCCATGTATAAACCTCATTGCGCAACACTACTCCACACCCTGTACCGGAGCGCGCCGCAATGCTTTTGCGTACTAATGTCCCTATTTTCCACAATCCTTGATCAACATTGGAAGCTCCATTCGGTATGGTGCTAGCGCCAACATGCTCGTAGGTTATACATTGCAAAGGGCCTTTTTCCAGGGTTTGGTCATTGTTTGGATAGTAGCCTTTGGAATACTGGTAATCCCACGTCAGATCGCCTGTTTGCATCCCAACAAGACCAACGTTTACCCGCCGTTTGATGACATTTAGCTTCTCCGCCGGATCTGTGCCCATCTGCAGAAAGTCGTATTCATACCTAGTCTGCAAACCATTCGGGCTCGTCATCGAGACAAGAGAGAATCGACCTGGATTGATTCCAACCAAGGAATTAGCATTATTATATGAGTATAACCAGCGCGTTCCATCTGGATGATTTACAGTCGTGAGGTATTGCGGAGTGGCTCCGACATTCCAACTTGCGTCTGTATAACCATAGGAGATAGTCCTGCCATTTGCAGATATTCCCGCCAGCAATGCTTTTGGACCGCCTTCATCCGAGTAGGTAAAATCAACCACACGGCCATCTGAGGATGTTATTTTCTTGAGAAGATGGTGACGGGCCAACTTGTTTGACGAACCTATATTGTATGTGAACTTTAGATTATTTCCGTCCGCATCTTCGATTCGCGTAACAAAGTAGCTTCTAAGCTGTTTATCCGGAGAAACCGTCCCCATCAAATTGAATACATATTTAATACCAGCCGGGGAGAATACGACTAACCCACCGTCACCGGTATTTTCACTCGTTGGCAAGCAGCGCCCGATCCAGCGGGATTTACTTATAAAGGCAAAGTCGTTTCCATCGCCATTGGCCAAGACCTGCTTGGAACCATCAGGCAATTCGAGTATCGGATTGAGGTTCGAGGCAGGCTGTCCAATCTGACATCCACGATTGTTATCTGCTGCGTTTAGATATTTGTATTTTTCGGAGACCCAAACACGACCGAAATGCATGTCCCAACCAGTACCATATGGGGTCCGCTCGGTATAACCAGTACTGTATGGCCCAACGGTGTTTGTTACGCTTTGGTAGTTTCTTACGACCTCGATATCAAGCCCGCCATTACCGGGAATTCGTAAGTCGCGGACTAATATTTTCAGCGCACCGGTGAAAGGATCAACACTATCAACCTGATGGTTTCCGGAGTAATCATGATTCTCATTGAACCCTGGCTCCTGGTATGTCCCCACCGCTGCCGCATTAAATTCCTCTGCAGCAAATAGCATCGGGTGCCAAATCAGTGGCGCAAAAAGAAGAAAAACAGCGTATGGACGCATGCGCGTGACCCTGAAAATTTAGGCCCAGCAGAATGCCAAGCCATACTCAAGGTCACGCTATAAGAAAGTTCCCGGCACAATGTCCGGGAACAAAATGGATTTATTCTAATTTAATGTAGGATATATCTTTCAGCTCGGAAGTCCTACATGGCCGCAATACCGGGCATGCGTCGGGTTACTGAATCTCCTCCGGCGTCACAATCACCCAGTTCTTGTCGGCAGTAACCGGCTGGCCGAGTTTGGCCTGGGCCTCGGCGTTCTTCTTGATCATGCCGTTGATCTGGTCCATGTACTTCGCCTTGCGGTTGATCCACAGGTGCACACCGTTTTCGGCAGTTCCGTTGAACAGCATGTACCCGTCGCTGCTGGGGGTGTCGCCGCCGACCAGGATGGGCTTCTTCCACTGGTCGATGTAGGTGAGGATGGCCGCCTGCTTGCCGGCCATCCAGGTTGCCGGAGTCCACAGGTAGGGGGTGATTTCCAGGTCCATGTTGGCCTTGGGATCGTACTTGCCCTCGGTGATCTGCTTGCGCGCGGTGGTCAGGGCGCCACTCTGGCGGTCCTTGAGCAAGGTGGTGACGCCGATGACGTTCTCAGGCTTCACGTTGTAGCCGTACTTCGGATCGCTGGCGACCATACGCACCAGCTCTTCATGGGCGGCGGTCATCACATAGACCTCGATGCCGTTCTCCATCAGCTTGTTGTACAGCTCGGTCTGTCCGGTGAAGACCTTCGGCGGGTTGATCGAGAGGGTCTTGACCACGTCGCCTTCGTAGTAGGTGCTGGGCACCGGCTTGCCGTGGGCCATCAGCTCGTCGACGTAGCCCTTGAGCTCCTTGAGGGTGAAGCCGGAGAACACCTGGGCGACCCAGGGATAGCAGACCAGATCATCGATCTCGCAGAGGCGGTAGTAATAGCTGTTGAGGCTTTCCTTGTGGCCGTTCACGTCCTTGAAGGGGATCAGCTTGAGCGAAGGGTCGAGCTTCTCGCGGGTCAGCACGCCTTTCATTTCGAGGAAGGGCAGCAGCGATTCCTCGAGGTCATAGCGGTAGCTGGTGTTGTCCATGTCGAAGACCGCGAAGGCGCCCTTGTTGGCGTTGGCGGCGATCAGGGCGTCGAGCTGCTTGGCGGCCGGCGCCGGCCAGTGCTTCAGTTCGGTGGCGGCAAAGGCGGTGCTGGCGAGACCGGCCAGCAACAGGCCGGCGAGCAAGGTGCGCATGGGCTTCATGGAATTCCCCCGAGTGGTGTTATTGGAATGGGGAAGGCCCGACACGGGCCCTCACTGGACTAGTCCAGCAATGACCCTAGCAAAGCGCTGTTTCAGCTCTGCGACTGGAACGACACGGACAATTGCGTCCGCGTCAGGACATGCCTGTGGGCGCCGCGGGCTCGTCGCTACAGGCAGACATAGATCACCTCGCCGCGAAGCGTCACGGCTTCCGCCGCCGGCCAACGTGGGGATGCCTGGCAATACAGCACTGCCGTGGTGTCCGGTGGCACCACGCGAATACTCCGGCCGGTAGCCTCGCGGAACAGTCCCGACTGGTACTTCGTCAGTTGCAGTCCCGAAACCCCATGGTCCTTCATGGCGCTCAGCAGGGGCGTCTGGTGGATCGACACCGGCGGCGGTACCAGACTGACGGCCTGGGGGAACACCTGGCCGTAGGACTTCTCGAGATCGAGCAGCAGTTGCGCCGCCAGATTCATGTCCCACCGATTGAGTCGCCACTGGTCGAAGAGAATGCGATTGCTCTGCCCCGCCAGGCCCCACACCACCACGGCTACGCCGAGCAGCAGCGCCAGAGGCGGACGCTCCTTCGCGCCCAGCCCCAGCGTGACCAGGCCGCCCACCAGGAAAGCCACCCCCGGCAGCGCCCGGTAAACCGGCCACCACTGGCCGGCGAGCGCGAGCGGCAGCACGCACGCCAGCAGCAAGCCCAGGAACATGGCAGCGGCCACGCAGGGAGCGGTCGGACCAAGGTGTCGCATCCGCAGCACGCAAAACACCAGCATCAGCAGGATCGTCACGCTGAGCGCCGCGGACTGGAACGACGACCCGCGGTAAAGCAGTTCCGCGAGCAGGTCCACCACCTGCGGCAGGCGCTGCGCCAGCTCCTGCGCGCCCGCGATCTTGCCCCGCGCATCCCCCGTGGCATTGGGCAATAGCATCCGAATCGCGCCGTTGACCAGCGCATACAGCAAGGTTGCCCCTACCAGCGGCAGCAAGGTTCGCCACTGGCCCGCGTAGCGAGCGATGAACCCCGACGCGGGCCCATCCAGGGACCGCCGGAACACGATCAGCATGACCACGCAGCCAGCCAACGGCAGTGCCGCCTGGTAGGCGCCGATGGACAACGTCAACGCCACCGCCGCCACCACCTGGCGTCGCCACTGGAGCGCTAGGGCAGCGCGAGCATCGATCCCCAGCCAGGCCTGCAGGAACAGGCACAGCAATCCGACGAAGCAGAGCGTATTGACGTCGGCGTTGCGGAAGGCGAGTAACTCGGTGAAGAAGGGGTGCACCGCGATCAGGGCGCCACCCAGCAGTTGTGCGGCAAATGCCCGGCCCTCGGGGACCAGCGCGCTGACGAAGCGGCCGATCAGCCACGCGTAGGCAACGAAGGAGAGCGCCAGGTTGAACAGGTAGATCTCGGTCCAGCGCAGCCCGAGGGCATTCGAAAGCGTCGCCAACGCCGCCTCGGTGAAACGGCCCTGGCTGAGGTATGCCAATTGCCGACCGGAAAAGGTGTCGGAGTGCAGGTAGTCGTCGAGCATGTAGCCAGGCAACAACGCCAGCCCCTTGCTCGCCAGCAGGCAGCACAGCACGACGGCGAGCAGTGCAATGAACCGGGTGCCAGCGCGGTTCGGGAATCGACTCCAGGCGGTTTCCACATCCATTCTCGACGCCACCCATCATTAGCAGAACGGCGAGTGTAGGAGCGGGAAAGGTGGGCCCGAGGTATGAAATATCCCGGGCTGCTGCAAGCAATGTCCGAAGCACCCCGCTGGAACGGGAGCCATGGCCGAGCGAGCCCGGCCGGGGTTGCAGCTGGGCTAGTTCAGCGCGCGGCGCACGCGGCCGGGAGCGTCGCCATAGGTGTCCCGGAACTTCTTGGTGAAAGCCGCCTGGGACTGGTAGCCAACCTGCGCGGCGATGTCGGTGAGGCTCATCTGCGAGCTGGCCAGCAGGCGGTAGGCCAGACCCATCCGCACTTTGGTCAGCAGCGCCCAGGGTGACTCCCCGGAAACCTGGGTGAACTGGCGCATGAACGTCGCACGAGACATGCTCGCGCGCTCGGCCAGCGCCTCGATGGTCCACGCATGGGCGGGATCGTTCAGCATCGCCTGCCAGGCACGACCCAGGCGCTTGTCGCCCAGCAGCGCCAAGGTGCCGCCGCTGGGTGCGTTTTCCTGCAGATATACCCGCAGGATCAGCGTGAACAGCGCCGAAGACAGCGCGTCCACCAGCACCCGCGCGCCAAGCCGGTTGGCGTCCGCCTCGCCGCGCAACAATCCGACCAGCGCCGGTAGCTGGTCGCCTTGGGCAAACGAATCGCTGGCGATTTTCAGGTATTCGGGCAGAGCGCCCATCAGCAACGACTCAGGTTGGTAATGGAAACTGCCGCAGAGCATATCCAGCGTATCGCCCTCGCGACCGATACGATGCAGTGGCAGGAAACCAGCCTCGCTGATCTGCGGGACCGTCGGCGCCACGCGCCGCCCCTCGTTGCGCAGCACGTGAGCAGCGCCGCCAGGCAGCACCAGGATGTCGCCAGCGGCCAGGCGCAGGACCTTGCCGTCGGGCATTTCCGCCTGGCAATGGCCGGACAGCACGATGTGGTACTGCGCCACGCCAGCCGGTAGCGGCTCGTGGTCCAGCGCCCAGTCACCCTGCAACTGACAGCGCAGGTCGAGGCTGCCACGCAGGCCGGCCAACTGGATGAGGCGATCGATCGAGTTCATGGCAGCCGATGGCGGAGGAAAGGGCCTACAGATTACCCACGGCGCGCGACCTGTAAACGCCGGTCCGACTCATTCAAGCAGTACCACCGGCGGCAATTGCATGGCCTGGACCTCCGCCTGGAGGAAATCACGCAGACGACGCAGCCGCTTCTGGTGTCGGCGGGCGCGGGGCCAGACCAGGTAATAGCTCTCGCCGCTGGCCACCGCGCTGGGCCAGGGCAAGGCGAGTCGCCCCTGATTGGCATCCTCGGCAACCATCACCAGGTCGCCGATGGACACGCCGTAGCCTCGGGTGGCGGCGACGATGCCCAGTTCGAGGGTGTCGAAGACCTGTCCGCCCTTGAGCGACACCCGCTCGCCCAGGTCCATGCGTTGCAGCCAGCGCCGCCAGTCACGGCGGTCGGGCGTGGGATGCAGCAGTTCGGCGCCGGCCAGGCGCTCGGCGTCCCACGGGCCGTCCACCAGCAGATCCGGCGCGCCCACCGGGATCAGCCATTCGGGGAACAACAGCGTCGCCTCCCAGTCCGGCGGGAAGTGCCCGGCGCTGAGCAGCACCGCGCAATCGAAGGGCTCGTGGACGAAATCCACGCGGTCCACGTCCATCCACGCACTGGTCAGCTGCACCTCGATATCGCTGTGCTGCATGCGGAACTTGCTCAGCCGCGCCAGCAGCCAGCGCATGGTCAGGGTCGAGGGCGCCTTCAGGCGCAGCACGCCCTCCTCCGCGCGCAGGCTGGCGCAGGCGCGCTCCAGCGCATCGAAGCCATCGCGCAAGCCGGGCAGCAGCATCCGCGCGGTTTCGGTCAGTTCCAGCTGGCGGCCACGACGCTGGAACAGCCGGCAGGCGAAGTGTTCTTCCAGGGTCTTGATGTGCCGGCTGACCGCACTCTGGGTGATCGCCAGCTCCTCGGCGGCGCGGGTGAAGGACGCATGCCGGGCGGCAGCCTCGAAGGCGCGCAGGGCGTACAGCGGCGGCAACTGGCGGTTCATGGCGGGCTCCGAAATCGCTCAGGCATGAGTATGACTCATGGATAGCATCGCATTTTTCCTTTTGTGCCCGCATCCACGAGCGCCGGAGAATGGGGGACTATCCACGATGCGGCGCCTGCCGCTTGCTGAGCCTGACTCATGAAACGCCTGTACCGTGACGAACTTGCCGCCATCCTTCGCCTCGCCGGCCCGCTGATCGCCGCGCAGCTGGCCTATGTGGCCATGGTGTTCACCGACACCGTGATGATGGGCAAGCTCGGCCGCGAGGCGCTGGCCGCCGGTGGGTTGGGTGCATCTACCTATGCGCTGATCTCGACCTTCTGCGTCGGCGTGGTGGCCGCCACCGGCAATCTGGTGGCGATCCGGCATGGTGCGAAGGACACACGCGGCGTAGTCGAAGCGACCCAGGCCGGCCTGTGGATAGGCGGTGCGCTGGCGCTGCTGGCGGGCCTGCTGCTGTGGAACCTCGGGCCGATCCTGATCGCCTTCGGCCAGGCTCCGGAAACGGTCGCCGGCACCCTGAGTTTTCTGCACAGCATCGTCTTCGCCCTGCCCGGCTACATGGCCTTCATGGTGCTGCGCGGCTTCACCAGCGCCATCGAGCGGCCCGGTCCGGTCATGGCGATCAGCCTGATCGGCGCGCTGGCCAACTTCGCCCTCAATTACGCCTTCATCGAAGGACTGTTCGGCCTGCCGCGCCTGGGGTTGGCGGGAATCGGCATGGTCACCGCCGTGGTGATGAATGCGCTGCCGGTGATCTTCGCCCTGTACCTGCGCTGGCACCGTGCCTATGCGCCCTACCCGCTGCTGGCCGGCCTGTCGAAGCCGGACTTCAAGGTGATCGGCGAGTCGCTGCGGCTGGGTATTTCCATCGGCGGCACCTACGCCGTGGAGTCGGGCATGTTTACCGTGGCGACGCTGTGCATGGGCGTGATCGGCAGCACCGCGCTGGCGGCGCACCAGATCGCCATCCAGTCGGTGTACGTGGCCTTCATGGTGCCCATGGGGATTTCCTACGCGGTGACCTTCCGCATCGGCCAGCACTACGGAGCCGGCCGACTGGTCGAGGCGCGCCGCGCCGGGCGGCTGGGCATCGGCTTCGGCGCGAGTTGCATGTTCGCCTTCGCCGCGCTGTTCTGGCTGGCGCCGGAACTGGTCATCGGCCTGTTCATCGACCACAACGACCCGGCCAACCGCGATGTGGTGCAACTGGCGGTCAGCCTGCTGGCCATCGCTGCATGGTTCGAGCTGTTCGACGGCACCCAGTGCATCGCCATGGGCGCGATCCGCGGCCTGAAGGACGCGCGCACCACCTTCCTCGTCGGGCTGGCCGGCTATTGGCTGGTGGGCGTGCCGATGGCACTGCTGCTGACCTTCCCGTTGGGTTGGGGGCCGAGCGGCGTGTGGTGGGGATTGGCTTCCGGGCTGGCCTGCGCGGCCATCGGGCTGACACTGGCGTTCGAGGCGAAGACCTCGCGCCTGCTACGCCCGCAGAGGTCTGGGGCGGCGCTGGTCGCTAGCTGACCGAGTCCTGCAGGCGTAGCGCGCGGTTGGCGCCGAAGACCAGGAAACGCGCCAGCTCCGACAATGGCAGCGGGCGGCTGATCCAGAAGCCCTGCACCTGGTCGCAGCCGAACTGGCGCAGCTCGTCCTGCTGGGCGGCGGTCTCGACGCCTTCGGCGACCACTTCCAGGTTCAGGTTATGCGCCAGGTTGATCATCGCCCGCACCAGTTGCAGGTTTTCCGGGCGCTCGTGCATGCCGCCGACGAAGCTCTTGTCGATCTTCAGCAGGGTGATCGGCAAGCTGTTGAGGTGCACGAAGGAGGAGAAGCCGGTGCCAAAATCGTCCAGCGAGAAACGCACGCCCAGACGACCGAGGGCCTGCATGGTCTGCAGCACCTGATCGCTGCGGCGCATCACGGCGGTTTCCGTAAGTTCGAATTCCAGCCACTGGGCATCGACGCCGCGCTCGCGGATCAGGCGCTCCAGGGTCGGCAGCAGTTGGCTGTCCTGGAACTGGCGGAACGACAGGTTCACCGCCATGTGCAGCGGTGGCAGGCCGCGGCCGCGCAACCACTGCATGTCGCGCAATGCGCGGGAGATGACCCAATAGCCCAGCGGCACGATCAGCCCGCTTTCCTCGGCCAGCGGCACGAAGTCGCCCGGCGTCAGCAGTCCACGCTCGGGATGGCGCCAGCGCACCAGGGCTTCGAGGCCGACGATCTGGCCGTTGTGCAGGTCCAGGCGTGGCTGGTAGTGCAGTTCCAGTTCGTCGCGGCGCAGCGCCCGGCGCAGTTCGCTTTCCAGATCAGCGAGGCTGCGGGCGCCACGGTTGATGCGTTCGTCGAAGACGTGGAAGGTGCAGCCCTGGCGCGACTTGGCCTGCTGCATGGCGATGTGCGCGTGCCACAGCAGCGGGTCGGCGGCATCGCCGGCGCGGGCATGGGCGACGCCCAGGCTGCAGCCCATCAGCAGGCTTTCACCCTCGACCCAATAGGGCTCGCCGAGGGACTCGACGATACGCTCGGCGATCTTCTCCACCCGTGCCGGATCGCGGCGGGTGTCCAGCAGCAGGGCGAATTCGTCGCTGCCCAGGCGGGCGATATGGTCGCCGTTGTCCAATTGAGCCTTCAGCCGCGCCACCACCTGCAGGATCAGGCGGTCGCCGGCCTGGTGGCCGAGGGCGTCGTTGACGTGGCGGAAGTTGTCCAGGTCCAGGTGGCCGAGCGCCAGGCCACGTCCATCGCTGTCGCTCAACCGCGCGGCGAGCAACGTCTGGAAGCCCTGGCGGTTGGCGATGCCGGTCAGTGGATCCTGCTCGGCGAGGCTCTGCAGCGTATGTTCCAGCGAGGCACGCTCACGCACGTAGCGCAGGGTACGGCGCAGGACCTCGACATTGAGCGATTCGGCCACCAGGTAGTCGGCGACGCCCACTGGTTCTTCCGCGGGCTCGCGCTCCAGCAAGAGGACCAGCGGCAGATGACACTGGTGGGAGGACGGTAGCTTGCCGGGGGTGGCGAGGACCAGGCCAACCTGGTTCTCATCGAACAGGCTGCTGGCTGCTTGCCAGGACGGGGCGGTGATCAGCGAATAGCTCTGGCCCAACGCAGCCAGATGACCGCGCAGTAGCTGGGCCCACTGCGGCGTTTCCGCCAGCAGGAGCAGGCGCGTTGGTTCGACCGACGCTGCCAAGTGACCCCCATGTCCTAGAAAAATGGAAGAATCCCGGACACCGTCCCTGCGTCCGCCTCTCCCGGTTTTGAAGCCGCGCCATCCGGCTCCACCGGATGTAGACGAAGCTTCAGAGAAACTCTTAAGAGTTTTCTTCAAGAAATGCTGTCACAAGCCTAATACAAGTGCAGATTTATCCAAAACAAAGAAGTACGAGCGTGTCACAGATCGCCGCGATTCCAAGCGGCACCCCGACGCTCGGCACGGCCTGCTAGAATACGCCCCCGCTTCGCTACCGATTCCCCGCCCTTCATGTCCCGACTCAATCCCCGCCAGCAAGAGGCCGTGAACTACGTCGGCGGCCCCCTCCTTGTGCTGGCCGGCGCCGGCTCCGGCAAGACCAGCGTGATCACCCGCAAGATCGCGTACCTCGTGCAGCAATGCGGCATCCGCGCCCAGTACATCGTTGCCGTGACCTTCACCAACAAGGCCGCCCGCGAGATGAAGGAGCGCGTCAGCACCCTGCTGCGCCCGGGCGAAGGCAAGGGCCTGACCGTCTCGACCTTCCACAACCTGGGCCTGAACATCATCCGCAAGGAACACGCGGCCCTGGGCTACAAGCCCGGCTTCTCGATCTTCGACGAGAGCGATGTGAAGGCGCTGATGACCGACATCATGCAGAAGGAGTATTCCGGCGATGACGGTCTGGACGAGATCAAGAACCTGATCGGCAGCTGGAAGAACGACCTGATCCTTCCGGAGGAGGCGCTGGAAAAGGCGCGCAACCCCAAGGAACAGACCGCGGCCATGGTCTACCTGCATTACCAGCGCACGCTCAAGGCGTATAACGCGGTGGACTTCGACGACCTCATCCTGCAGCCGGTGAAGCTGTTCCAGGAGCACCCGGAGATCCTCGACAAGTGGCGCAACCGCGTGCGCTACATGCTGGTGGACGAATACCAGGACACCAACGCCAGCCAGTACCTGCTGGTGAAGATGCTGGTGCAGCAGCGCGCGCACTTCACCGTGGTGGGCGACGACGACCAATCGATCTACGCCTGGCGCGGCGCGCGCCCGGAAAACCTGATGCAGCTGAAGGACGACTTTCCCTCGCTGAAAGTGGTGATGCTGGAGCAGAACTACCGCTCCACCAGCCGCATCCTCAAATGCGCCAACATCCTCATCGCCAACAATCCCCACGTGTTCGAGAAACAGCTGTGGAGCGAGATGGGCGAAGGCGATCCGATCCGGGTGATCCGCTGCCGCAACGAGGAATCCGAGGCCGAGCGGGTAGCCATGGAAATCCTCACCATCCACCTGAAGACGCAGCGGCCTTACAGCGAATTCGCCATCCTCTACCGGGGCAACTATCAGGCGAAGCTGATCGAGCTGAAGCTTCAGCACCACCAGATTCCCTATCACCTGTCAGGCGGCACCAGCTTCTTCGGACGCCAGGAAGTGAAGGACCTGATGTCCTACTTCCGCCTGCTGGTGAACCCGGACGATGACAATGCCTTCCTCCGGGTGATCAACGTGCCGCGCCGCGAGATCGGCTCCACTACCCTGGAGAAACTCGGCAACTACGCTACCGAGCGCGGTTGCTCGATGTTCAATGCCTCCGGCGAACTTGGCCTGTCCGAACACCTGGATGCCCGCTACATCGAGCGCCTGCAGCGCTTCAAGCGCTTCATCGACAAGGTCCGCGAGCAATGCGCCGGCAGTGACCCGATCGGCGCGCTACGCAGCATGGTGATGGACATCGACTACGAGAACTGGCTGCGGCAGAACGCATCCAGCGACAAGGTCGCCGATTTCCGCATGGGCAACGTCTGGTTCCTCATCGACGCGCTGAAGAACACCCTGGAGCGCGACGAAGAAGGCGACATGACCATCGAGCAGGCCATCGCCAAGCTGGTGCTGCGCGACATGCTTGAACGCCAGCAGGAAGAGGAAGAAGGCGCCGACGGCGTGCAGATGATGACCCTGCACGCCTCAAAGGGCCTGGAATTCCCCTACGTGTTCATTCTCGGCGTCGAAGAGGAAATCCTCCCGCACCGCTCCAGCATCGAGGCCGACACCATCGAGGAAGAGCGGCGCCTGGCCTACGTGGGCATCACCCGGGCGAAGAAGAACCTGGCCATGACCTTCGCCGCCAAGCGCAAGCAGTACGGCGAGATCATCGATTGTTCGCCCAGCCGCTTCCTCGACGAGCTGCCACCCGAAGACCTGGTCTGGGAAGGCCTGGAGGACGCGCCGCAGGAGGTGAAGGTGGCCAAGGGCAATTCGGCGCTGGCGGATATTCGGGCGATGCTCAAGCGCTGAGGTCTGGCGGATTTCCCCCGCTCCGCCTCGTGCCGTAGCCCCTCTCCCCCGCCCTCTCCCTGAAGGGAGAGGGAGCTCTCCGTGCCAGCTAACACATCAGTTTGACCCTGCAGCCAACTAGTCCCCTCTCCCTTCGGAGCGAGGCGCGCAGCCAGGGTTAGGGAGAGGGCAAAGCCCAGGCAGGTATCTCCCGACAGGCGATCTGTGCACTTCCGCCCATCGAAAAACTGTCCACTCGATCAGCAATTGCACTGGTCGGAACGTCGCGCAGAACCCCTCGGGCATTGTAGAATTACGCGCTTCATCAGCGACAGCCGCTCCGGAAGCACCCCCGTGAACACTCTCAAAGACAAAATTCGCAGCGAAGGCATCGTTCTCTCCGAACAGGTCCTCAAGGTAGACGCCTTCCTCAACCACCAGATCGACCCGTCGCTGATGAAGCAGATCGGCCACGAATTCGCCGAACGCTTCAAGAACCAGGGCATCACCAAGATCGTCACCATCGAGGCCTCGGGCATCGCCCCCGCCGTCATGGCCGGTCTTGAACTGGGTATTCCGGTGATCTTCGCCCGCAAGTTCCAGTCGCTGACGCTGAAGAACGACCTGCTGATCTCCAAGGTCTTCTCCTTCACCAAGCAGACCGAAAGCACCATCGCCATCTCGGCCAAGCACCTGACTGCCGCCGACCACGTACTGGTCGTCGACGACTTCCTCGCCAACGGCCACGCCGCCAAGGCGCTGATCGACCTGATCCAGCAGGCAGGCGCCAGCATCGCCGGCCTGGGTATCGTGATCGAGAAATCCTTCCAGGAAGGCCGCGCACTGCTGGAAAGCGAAGGCTACCGCGTGGAGTCCCTAGCTCGTGTGAAATCCCTGGCCAATGGTCAGGTCGAGTTCCTCGAAGACTGATCCTGCGCTCCACGAAAAAGGCGGATACCGAGAGGGCCCGCCTTTTTTCATGCCTGAAAAGAACGCGTTTCGTAGGAGCGGATCTTATCCGCGATCCACCGGCACACGGTCATGCGGCCGGATGCATTCGCGGACAAGGTCCGCTCCTACGAGTCCGGCTCGGCGCTGGCTTTCAGACCGGCGAGTACCAGGCGCTGGTACAACTCCTCGCGTAATCCTTCCGGCTTGGCCAAGCCCATGCGCTCCAGGTGGTCCGGGAAAGTCTCCGGCTCCGGCGCATCCAGCGTCGCCTTGCCCAGTTCGAGGATTTCGCTCAGGCGCAGCTTGCTCTTCAGCCAACTCAGCGCGCGCAGCAGGTCACGCTCGTGCTCGGTGAAGTCGCATCCCAGCGGGAATTCCGGCAGCAGATTGCGCAGCCCGCGGGTCGCTTCACGCAGGCGTTCCGGAGTGTTGCTGCGGTAACTCGCATCCAGTTCGAAATCCTTCGGCAACTTGCCGGCCTCCTGCGCCTGGGCCATCAGTTCGTCCTGGAAGCGCGAGTCGGCGATGGCCAGCAGGGCGGCGATCACCTCCGCATCGTTCTTGCCGCGCAGGTCGGCGATGCCGTACTCGGTCACCACCATGTCGCGCAGGTGGCGGGGAATGGTCGTATGGCCGTAGCTCCAGACAATGTTGGAGCTCAGCTCGCCCTCGGACTCGCGCCAACTGCGCAGCATCAGGATGGAGCGCCCACCTTCGAGCTCATGGGCCTGGGCGACGAAGTTGTACTGCCCGCCTACGCCACTGAGCACTCGGCCGTCTTCGAGTTGATCGGCCACGCCGGCACCCAGCAGGGTGACGGTGAAGGCGCTGTTGATGAAGCGCGCATCGCGGCGCTGTTCGCGCTTGAGCTCCTCGTCGCGGTACAGGTTGTTGACGAAGCCGATACCGGTCATGCCGATGCCCGCCAACTCCTCGACCGGCATTTCGCGCAGCCGCCGGTAGAACGCCTGTGGACCGAGGAAAAATCCGCCATGCAGCCAGACGCCCGCTTCGCCCGGCGCCGCACCTGGCCGAGAGGTCACGCGCCGGGTAAGCACGCCGGCCTCGGCCAGCGCCAGCAATCCGGGAACGAACATCTCGCTGCATCCATATAGGCCCTGCTGGAAGACGCCCGTTTCACCGTCCCGTCCGATCAGCCCTGGATGCCGCGAGGTGGCCTCGATGCTGTCGAGCAAAGCCCGATAGCCTTCGTTGTTGCGCTGACGGGTGAGCAGCGCAGAAGTCAGCGCATCACCCATCGAACCGATACCGACCTGTAGCGTGCCGCCGTCCCGCACCAGCGCGCTGGCATGCAGGCCAATGCAGTGATCCTGCAAGCCAACCGGCAGATTGGGCGTGGAAAACAGTGTGCTGCTGTCCACCGGGGTGTCGATCAGCAGGTCGAAGAAGTCCTCGTCCACTTCCGCGTCGCCCGGCATGTACGGCAACTGGTCATGGACGACGCCAATGGTGACGATGGTTTCGCCGGCCGCGCGGCGCCGCCGCAACATCGGCAGCAAGTCGAGGGTGATGTCCGGGTTGCAGGCCAGGCTCAGCTTGCCCGGCCGCGCCGGGTCGCGCGCCACCAGTTGGGCAACGGCATTGACACCCTTGGCGTTGATGTCGCGGGCGACGTGGCTGTAGTTACAACTGATGTAGTTCTGCTGTGCCGGAGCGCTGTCCAGCAGGCTGCCGGGCTGGAGATAGAACTCCTCGACTCGGATGTTCTCCGGCAGCGCACCCTTGCGCAGGTCGTGCAGGTAGTCCAGCTCGGGATAGTCGCCGTAGATGCGCTCGACAAAGGGATCGAGGAAGCGCCGCTGCAGTTCGCCAGCAGCCTGCGGTCGTCCCAGGGACAGCGCGGTGTAGATGGTCAGCTGTCGCCGCGGGTTCTCGCGGATGTGCCGGTACAGCGCATTGGCCAGATGATTCGGCTTGCCCAACCCCAGCGGCAGGCCGAGACGGATGTGACCGTCCAGGCGCTGCAGCAGTTGTTCGACAGCGATTTCGATTGAGCAGGATTGCACCGGGCTTTCCTCCTGGTTCGCTTCCACGGGCGATGACAGGAGTTTGGACCGGATTTGCCGCGAGATGCTCCGACAACTCTCGATAGAAGATTGCGGGCATGAAAAAGCCGCCCGGAGGCGGCTCTTTCGCACAGCTCGGCTATTACAGGCCGGACATGTGATGAATCGCAGCTTTCAGCTCATCATCGGTGCAATCAGCGCAGGTGCCTTTGGGCGGCATGGCGTTGATACCGGAGATGGCCTTGGCCAGCAGGCCGTCGAGACCGCCCTGCTCTTTGGCGCGTTTGTCCCACTCGGCCTTGTCGCCAACCTTCGGCGCGCCCAGCAGGCCGCTGCCGTGGCAGTTGGTGCAGACCTTGCCGACAATCTCTTCGCCAGAACGCGGAGCACCGCCGCCACCGGAGGAAGCCACGGCGCCAACGCCTTCGCATTCCTTGCCCTGGACGCAGACTTTGCCCACTGGTTCCAGACGCTTGGCGATGGCGTCATCGTTGGTCGCGGCCTGAACGCTTACGGCCCACAGGGCCAGCACGGCAGCTTGGGCTGCCAGGATTTTTCTAATCAGGTTCACCCTTTCACCCTCATCGTGGCTTATCACGCCCGGTCGCGGTGCAGTCACAGTCTCGGGCCGCGCGAGCGGGCGCAAGTATAACGGCAAAGCCGGGAAGCTCGAAACAATTGCGCCACCTTGCCCGCCTTTGCGGCATTAGGTCGCAGCTGGTCTGGCCGGTCCTACCGGCTGTTCAAAAATTTGCCGGTGTGGTCGCGCTGATCAGTCGTGCCGGGGTTTCGAACGGATTGCGGAAGCGGTGCGGCTTGGTGCTGTCGAAATAGTAGCTGTCGCCACATTCAAGGACGAAAGTCTCGTCGCCGACGGTCAGTTCCAGGCGGCCCTCGACCAGTACGCCGGTCTCTTCGCCTTCGTGGGCGTACATGTCGTCACCGGTGTCGGAACCCGGCGGATAGGTCTCGTCGAGCAGGGTGATGGCACGACTGGGGTAGTCCTTGCCGATCAGCTTCATGATGATCGAGCCACTGGACAGGTCGCTGAGTTCGTCTGCCTTGTAGACCACAGGAGTGTTGCTGCTCTGCTCAAGATCGAGGGAAAAGAACTCGACCAGGGACATCGGAATACCACCCAGCACTTTCTTCAGCGAACTGATGGAGGGGCTGACGCTGTTCTTCTCGATCATCGAGATTGTGCTGTTGGTCACACCCGCCCGTTTGGCGAGTTCGCGCTGGGACAAACCTTTGAGCTTACGGATGGCTTGCAGACGAGCACCGACGTCCAAGGGTGGGGTCCTCCTTATTCTTGTGATCAGGCAGGCTCTGAAAGGCAGAACCCGCAGCGGCTTGAGCCGAGCGGGTTCCAAGTGCCACGTATCATGGCAACACCGTTCAGTATTTACAACAGATCGCCCGACGATCCTGCGCAAACTTTACGGGCGGTATCCGTCACTCGCCGTTATAGACCCGCGGGACGCGCTTGAGGTTGCAGAACAGCTGGTAGGGAATGCTGCCGCACAGGGAAGCCAGCTGGCTGGCGGGGACGTTCGGGCCCCAGAGTTCGACGCGGCTGCCCAGGCCGGCCTGCGGCAGGTCGGTCAGGTCCACGGTGAGCATGTCCATGGACACGCGACCGATGATGCGGCTGGGCTTTCCGTCGATGAACACCGGCGTGCCGTCCGGCGCATGGCGCGGATAGCCGTCGGCGTAACCCATGGCGACCACGCCGACGCGTACCGGGCGGTCGGCGATGAAGCGCGCGCCGTACCCCACCGGCTCGCCGGCCGGCAGCTCGCGAATGCTGATGACCTGGGATTCCAGGGTCATCACCGGGCGCAGTTGGCCCGCCAACGGATGGGCCTGCTCGAACGGAGTGGCGCCGTAGAGCATGATGCCGGGACGCACCCAGTCGCTGGGCACTTCGGACCAGCCGAGGATGCCGGGGGAGTTGCGCAGGCTGATCTCATGGCCCTGGCCTGCGGCTTCGCGCACGGCCTGGAAGGCGGCGACCTGCTCTTCGGTGCGGGCACAGTCCAGTTCGTCAGCGCGGGAGAAGTGGCTCATCAGCACGACCTTGGCCACGTGGGGCAGCGCCTTCAGGCGCGCCAGCGCGGCGGCGTAGTCCTGCGGGAAGAAGCCGACGCGGTGCATGCCCGAGTCCATCTTCAACCAGACGGTCAGCGGCTTGCTCGGGCGCGCGCGCTCGATGGCTTCCAACTGCCAGGCCGAGTGCACCACGCACCAGAAATCATGGGCGTCGATCAGCTCCAGCTCGCTGGCCTCGAAGAAACCTTCGAGCAGCAGGATCGGCGCGCGGATGCCGGCTTCGCGCAGCTCCAGCGCTTCCTCGATGCACGCCACGGCGAAGCCGTCAGCCTCGCCTTCCAGGGCGCGGGCGCAGACCACTGCACCGTGGCCGTAGGCGTCGGCCTTGACCACGGCCAGCGCTCGCGCGCCGGTGACTTCACGGGCCAGGCGGTAGTTGTGGCGCAGGGCGGCGAGATCGATCAGGGCACGGGCGGGACGCATGGCGAGGCTCTCTTTTTATCAACGTGGTACGAAACTGCAGACGAAAAAAACCCGGCGCTCCGGCCGGGCCACGCAAAAACGATCAGGGCAGTGCGGCGACGATGGAGATCTCGACGAGGATCTCCGGGTAGCACAGCGCCGCCTGGACGGTGGCGCGCGCCGGGGCGCAGCCCTGCGGGACCCACTGGTCCCAGACGCCGTTCATGCCGGCGAAGTCGGCGGCGACGTCCTTCAGGTAGATGGTTGCCGAGAGGACACGCGACTTGTCGGTGCCGGCTTCATCGAGCAGGCGCTCGATGCTGGCGAGGACTTCGCGGGTCTGTTGCTCGACACCAGCGGTGAGGTCATCCGCCACCTGGCCGGCGAGGTACACCGTGCCGTTGTGGACGACGACCTGGCTCATCCGCTGATTAGTGTGCAGGCGCTGGATGGCCATTCTGAGCCTCCGAAATGGAACCGTAGCGGGAGATATCCAGACCTTCGGTGCTGATCTGCGGACGCTTCTTGGCCATCAGGTCGGCGAGGTAGCGACCCGAGCCGCAAGCCATAGTCCAGCCCAGGGTGCCGTGGCCGGTGTTGAGGAACAGGTTGCGGTAGCGGGTAGCGCCGACGATCGGAGTGCCGTCCGGGGTAGCCGGGCGCAGGCCGGTCCAGAATTCCGCCTGGCTGACATCGCCGCCTTCCGGATAGAGGTCGGTGGTGATCATTTCCAGGGTGGCGCGGCGACGCGGGTTCAGCGACAGATCGAAGCCGGCGATTTCCGCCATGCCGCCGACGCGGATGCGCTGGTCGAAGCGGGTGATCGCGACCTTGTAGGTCTCGTCGAGAATGGTCGAGGTCGGCGCCATGTCCGGGTTGGTGATCGGCACGGTCAGCGAGTAGCCCTTGAGCGGGTAGACCGGGGCGTCGATGCCCAGCGGCTTGAGCATCTGCGGCGAGTAGCTGCCCAGCGCCAGCACGTAGCGGTCGGCGGTGACCAGTTGGCCATCGACCCAGACGCCGTTGATGCGGTCGCCAGCGAAGTCCAGGCGCTGGATGTCCTGGCCGAAGCGGAATTCCACGCCCAGGGCCTTGGCCATCTCGGCCAGCTTGGTGGTGAACATCTGGCAGTCGCCGGTCTGGTCGTTGGGCAGACGCAGAGCGCCGACCAGCTTGTCCGCCACCTTGGCCAGGGCCGGCTCGACGCGGGCGATGCCGGCGCGGTCGAGCACTTCATAGGGCACGCCGGTGCTTTCCAGGACGGCGATGTCCTTGGCGGCCGAGTCCAGCTGCGCCTGGGTGCGGAACAGCTGGGTGGTACCCAGGGAGCGGCCTTCGTAGGTGATGCCGGTCTCGGCGCGCAGCTCGTCGAGGCAGTCGCGGCTGTACTCGGACAGACGCACCATGCGCTCCTTGTTCACCGCGTAGCTCTTGGCGTTGCAGTTGCGCAGCATCTGCCACATCCAGGTGTACTGGCTGGGGTCGCCGGTCAGCTTGATGGCCAGCGGGGCGTGGGTCTGCAGCAGCCATTTCATGGCCTTGAGCGGGATGCCCGGGGCGGCCCAGGGGGAGGCGTAGCCAGGCGACACCTGGCCGGCGTTGGCGAAGCTGGTTTCCAGGGCCGGGCCGGGCTGGCGGTCGACGACGACCACTTCGAAGCCGGCACGGGCGAGATAGTAAGCACTGGCGGTACCGATCACACCGCTGCCAAGCACCAGAACGCGCATCTTTGCCTCCTACGTCGCGCCAGGGGCGCGGACGTTTCTTATTCTGAACGTAGATGCGCGCAGTATAGGAAGTCAGGCTCAGCGATATTCACTGATTGCGATGCGGTATTTGACGAAAAATCCTGGCGAAATTCGCTTTTGCGGAGGGACATCCACCGGAATTATGGGCTTTTCGCCCTAGACCGAGTGGTCGAACATGTGGCGAAAATTTCACCATATCCAGAGGAAATAGCGAACAGGGAAGGTTCGACCAGAACTTCTCTCGCCGAGATCGACGTGCGCGGGAATTACCTGCTCTTCGGAGAGCAGCCCCTGCTCGTCGCGACAAGCGGCGGCGAGCAGGGAAATCCCCTTGGTGCGCTTACTTGCGCACCCACTGGCCATTGACCTGCACGTACTGACCCGAAGGCGTACGTTCGATCGCCTTCTTGCCAGCCAGCGCTTCGACGTCAGCGAGCTTGGCGCCGCTCTGCCCGGCAACCTTCTGGTATTCGGCGCGACGCGCGGCGTTGATCTGCGCAGCGATATCGGCAGCTTCGCCACCATTCTTCACGACGCCCAGGTAGCCGTCGGTCTGTTCGCCGACCAAACCCTGGGACTTGGCGCCGCCCAAGGCGGACATCGCATGCTCCAGGCTCATCGCCATGACCGGCAGGCTCAGGCAGAGGGCGACCAGCGCGACGCCCAGTTTGCGGTGCAATCTCATGCAAAGGCTCCTTCTTTAGAACAGGCCGCTGTTCTCGTTGATGATGCCGTCGAGCGCCTTGTCGACCTTGATATAGATCTCGTGCTCGATCTTCACGTTGAGGTTGATGTTGATCGGCTCCTTGGGCGCGGCCAGTTGCACGGTGGGCGTGCAGCCCTGGACCACGCCTGCCAGGAGCAGGAAGGGTAAAACGGCGCGAAGGCGCATCGGGATTCTCCTTGCGGTCATGGCGCGGCGGCCGGGTCGTTGCGCAGGCGTTCCTGCACGCGCTTGCGAATGGTGTCGCTGACCCGGTCGCTCAGTTGCAGGCTGGTGAGCAGCTTGGGCACGTTCTCCTCCAGGTTGACGTTGAGGTTGATCGGCCGGCCCTGCTCCAGCGCGGGATTGCGCCCGCTCAGGCTCAGGGCGAGGAGCAGCTTGCCGGATTCATCATAATCCACGCGGCTGCTCAGCTTGTCGTAACGGAAATCGTCGATGGCCGTGGCCACCAGCTGCATGGCCGGGTTGCTCTGGCCCAACGAGCGGATCTTTTCCGAACGGAATTGCAGGACGCCCGGCTGCCGTGCGGCCACTTCCCCACCCTGGATGACCAGCTTGCCGTCGTGCAGGCCCAGCGGCAGGTTGCCGTCGATGATGCCGGTGCCGGACAACCCTTCCGCCGGGTAGGCCGCCAGGATCGTCTCCAGCGCCAGCCCTTCCAGCTTCAGGGTCAGACCCTGCCCGCGGGTCGAAAGATCCACGGCACCGGCCGGCAGCCAGGCGCGGCCATTGAACAGCGCCAGCTCCGCCTGCTGCCAGTCGACCCGCCCGCCCAGCGGCGCCTCGAGTGAGCCCTTGTAGTTGCCCTGCAGGGACAGCGGGCCCAGCGTCACGCCGGGGTTGAGCGAGGCGACTTTCACCTGCGGCAGTTGCAGTTCCATCTGCGAGCCCTTCAGGGCGAATTTCGCCTGGAGGTCGAGGCCGTGGACTTCGCTGCGGTCGTACACGCCGTCCAGACCTTGCCCGCGCAGATTGAGGTCCAGGCTTTGCGGCGAGCTGCCCGGCGGCAGGCGCCAGCTCAGGTCGAAGCTGGCCTTGCCGTTATTCAGGCTGAGTAGCGCCGGCCAGTCGGCGAGGGATTTTTCCAGTGGATTGCCGCTGCGCAGGAAGAATTCCGGATGGCGTGCGACCAGGGCAGCGCCCTGCTTTGCCGAGTTGTTCAGATCGACGTCGGCATTCAGGCCGCCGCTGTTCAACAGGCGGCCCTTGAACTGCTGGCTGTCGAGGCTCGCCGCCAGCGTCCCGATGGCATTCCAGGAAAGGGGTTTGACGTGGGGCTGGCGCAGTTCGCCCACGGCCAGTTTCAGCGGCGCATTGAGTTGCAGAGTGGCGCGTGTATCGGGCGCATAGCCGAGGTCGAACGTACCCTTGCCGAGAGCGGCGCTGGACTTGCTCGCCTTGAGCGACTGCGGTCCGGTCAGGGCACCGACCTGAAGTTGCGTACCATCGGCGACGGCGAAGTTGGCGGACTGCTGGTCCACGCGGCCAGCGAAGCTCAGGTTCAAGCGGCTGTCGTCGACGCGCATCCCGGCTACCTCGAGATGGGGGACTTTGCCTTCGAGTTTCGCGTCATCCAGCTGCAGTGCCAGCGGCGCGGCATCCAGCAATGCCATACGCGCGCGCAAGCGCAGATCGGCGGCGCCGGTGGCCCGCAGCTCGGCGCGCACACTGCCGGCCTCCTCATCGACCCCAGGCTCCATGTGCAGCGTCAGCCGCGCCGGACGCAAGCCGACCGGCAGCGCCTGCAACCAGTCACCGTAGAGATCGGACAGGCGCAGATCGCCGCCGACCACCGTGGGCCGCCAACCGATGCCGATCGCGCTGGCGATCAGCCGCAGGTCGCCCTGCAGGTTGCCAAGGCCCGGCAGCGGCCAGGGCTCCGGCAGTTGCAGGGAAAGATCGGCGCTGCCCCGGCCGTCGCGCAGCCCCGGCCAATCCGGCCAGGCCGAATCGCCGGCAACCTGGACATCCCAGCTGAAGCGCAGCCGTCCGGCTTCAGGGACCGGCAGCGGCAGGTTCGGCGTCGGCAACCACATGCCCAGCCAGTTACGCACAGCCTGCACCGGTGGCACCGCCGGGCTGGCAATGCGGCCGCTGAGCTGGCGACTGCCCGGCGCCCAACTGGAGTCGAGGGTGAGCAGTTGTTCGTTGTCGAGGTAGGTGTTCAGTTGCAGGCGCCACTGGCCGTCGCCCGGTTGCAGCAGGCCGTTGAAGGCAAGCTGCTGGCCGCCCTGGCGCAGCTCGCCGCCCAGCGCCGCGGCGCCGCCCTGGATCTGCTGCCAGTGGGCGCTGCCATTGAGGGTGCAGCGCTGTTCGCGGGCGCAGGGCAATTCGACCGACACGCGCTGCAGCGCCAACTGCCCTGGCAGCAGCGCCAGCCAGCGGTTGAGCTGCGCAAGGTCCGGCGGCGCGGCGTCATCTTCCGCCGCGCCCTGTCCCGCCCATTGGCGCACATCGATGCTACCGGCGGCGAACTCCTTCAGGCGCCAGCGGCCATCGGCGCGCTCCGGCCAGCCTACGCGCAGGTCCTGTAGCTGAATGGCCAACCGAGAACCATCCGGCGTCTGCCGTTGAAGAGCCATCCGCTCCACCGTCACACCCTGGCGCGTAAAGCCCAGGCCTTGCCATTGCTCGACGCTCACACCGGCATCCGCCAGCAGGCGCGGAACCGCCAGCCACAGGCCGCCGACCGCCAGTGCCAGGATCAGCAACAGCAGCAGGAGGACGGTGCGCAGACGGGGAAGCGGCATGCGGAACTCCGGCGAAAAAACATGCGATTCCGGCCGTGAAGACCGGAGCATTGGCCTACAGGCTGGCCGTCCGCCGCCGGAAATTCAAGGCATGCCAGTGATATTCCCTGCACAACCGACTATATTGCCGACATTCCCCCAAGCTCATTGCTCGACTTCAGAGTCCTTCCCATGAGAACCCAGCATCAAAGCCGCCGCGAACTGGACAAGATCGACCGCAACATCCTGCGCATCCTGCAGGAGGAAGGCCGCATCTCCTTCACCGAACTGGGCGAGCGCGTCGGCCTCTCCACCACGCCGTGCACCGAGCGCGTGCGCCGGCTGGAGCGCGAAGGGATCATCATGGGCTACAACGCCCGGCTGAACCCGCAGTACCTCAAGGCCAGCCTGCTGGTGTTCGTCGAAATCAGCCTGGACTACAAGTCCGGCGATACCTTCGAGGACTTCCGCCGCTCGGTGCTCAAGCTGCCCCACGTGCTGGAGTGCCACCTGGTATCGGGTCACTTCGACTACTTGGTGAAGGCGCGCATCTCGGAGATGGCCTCCTACCGCAAGCTGCTGGGCGATATCCTGCTCAAGCTGCCGCACGTGCGCGAATCCAAGAGCTACATCGTGATGGAAGAGGTGAAGGAAAGCCTCACCCTGCCCATCCCCGACTAAATAGCCGGACTAAAAAGCCGGACCGATTCCCCGCCGTCCGCGGCAAGCTCACACGATTTATTTACGACTTCCCGGCGCTTTTTGCGCCACTGCCTATTGGCTGGGCGGGAAGTCGGCGTTTATCCTGCGTAAAATTTTAACAACACAAAAATCAGGATATCGCACATGAACGCCCGCGTTCACCAGCCGGTGCACACCGACCGTCACGCCCCGTCCTACTACGCCGCGAGCGTCAATCGCCGCCTCGAAGTACCGCCCCTGGCCGGTGAGGAAAAGGCCGACGTGTGCATCATCGGTGGAGGCTTCTCAGGGCTGAACACGGCCATCGAGCTGGCCGAGCGCGGACTCTCGGTGATCCTGCTGGAAGCCCACCAGATCGGCTGGGGCGCCAGCGGCCGCAACGGCGGCCAACTGATCCGCGGCGTTGGCCATGGTCTGGAGCAGTTCGAGCCGGTCATCGGTGCCGATGGCGTGCATGCGCTGAAACTGATGGGCCTGGAAGCGGTAGAGATCGTCCGCCGCCGTGTCGAGCAGTACAAGATCGACTGCGACCTGACCTGGGGCTATTGCGACCTGGCCAACAAGCCCTCCGACGTCGAAGGCTTCCAGGAAGACTTCGACGAGCTGAAGAGCCTCGGCTATCGCCACGAACTGCGCCTGGTGCCGCAAGAGCAGATGCGCTCCATCGTCGGTTCCGACTTCTACGTCGGCGGCATGGTCGATATGGGCTCCGGCCATCTGCACCCGCTCAACCTCGCCCTGGGCGAGGCCGCCGCAGCGCAGAGCCTGGGCGTGAAACTGTTCGAGAATTCCGCCGTCACCGCCATCGACTATGGCAGCGAGGTGCGCGTGCGCACCGCTGGCGGCAGCGTGCGCGCCAAATCCCTGGTGATCGCCTGCAACGCCTACCAGAACCGTCTGAATCCCTACCTGGACGGCAAGGTGCTGCCCGCCGGCAGCTACGTCATCGCGACCGAGCCGCTGTCCGCCGAACAGGCCCACGCCCTGCTGCCGCAGAACATGGCGGTGTGCGACCAGCGTGTAGCGCTGGACTACTACCGCCTTTCCGCCGACAACCGCCTGCTGTTCGGCGGCGCCTGCCATTACTCCGGCCGTGACCCGGCGGATATCGCCGCCTACATGCAACCGAAGATGCTCAAGGTGTTCCCGCACCTGGCCAACGTGCGCATCGACTACCAGTGGGGCGGCATGATCGGCATCGGCGCCAACCGCCTGCCGCAGATCGGTCGCCTGCCGGACCAGCCCAACGTGTACTTCGCCCAGGCCTATGCCGGCCACGGAGTGAACGCCACGCACCTGGCCGGCAAGCTGCTCGCCGAGGCCATCGCCGGGCAGCAGGGCAGCGGCTTCGAGCTGTTCGCCAAGGTCCCGCACATCACCTTCCCTGGCGGCCAGCTGCTGCGCTCGCCGCTGCTGGCGCTGGGCATGGCCTGGTACCGGTTCAAGGAAGCGCTGTCGGGCTGACCGCATCCCCGACGAGCGGCTAGAATCTCCGGCAGCCCGCCATCGGCGGGCTTGTCGGAGATGGCCTCGTTGCTTCCACGCTTCCTTCTGCTGATCCTGCTGGCCCTCGGTGGCTGCGCCAGTGCGCCCCCGCCGGAGCCTTCGCACGTGCTGCCGGTGCAGGGCACCACGCTGGACAATGAGATCAGCGAGCGCGCTGCGGCTCACCCAGGCCTGTCCGGCTTCCACCTGCTGGCTTCCAGCGTCGACGCCTTTCTCGCGCGCGCCGAACTGATCCGCAAGGCCCAGCGCAGTCTCGACATCCAGTACTACATCGTGCACGACGGCCTGACCACCCGCGCGCTGATCCGCGAGCTGCTCAAGGCGGCCGACCGCGGCGTGCGTGTGCGCATCCTCATCGACGACACCAGCAGCGACGGCTGGGACTATGAGCTGGGCACCCTGGCGGCCCATCCCAACATCCAGGTACGCCTGTTCAACCCGCTGCACCTGGGCCGCAGCACCGGCGTCACGCGCAACCTCGGGCGCCTGTTCAACCTCTCCGAACAGCATCGGCGCATGCACAACAAGCTGCTGCTGGCGGACAACAGCGTAGCCATCGTCGGTGGCCGCAACCTGGGCGACGAGTACTTCGACGCCAAGGCCGAGATGAACTTCAGCGATCTCGACCTTATGGGCGTCGGCCCGGTCGCCCAGTCGCTTGGACAAAGCTTCGACCAATACTGGAATAGCCGTATCAGTCGGCCCATCGAGGATTACCTGTGGAGCGAACCGGACCTCGATGAGTTGCAAAATGTCCGCCATTCGCTGGATCGCTACCTGGCCAAGGAGCGGGTCAAACGCAATGGCTACATCGCCCGGCTCAACCGCAACAGCGACCGGCCACACCTGCAGAACTGGCTGGACGAGCTGGTCTGGGCGCAGGGCAAGGCCGTCTGGGACACGCCGTTGAAGGTGCTCGATCAGGGCGAGCCGAACGCGGAACAACTGCTCAGCGCCCAGTTGCAACCGCTGTTCGACGGGGTATCGAAGGAGCTGATCCTGGTCTCGGCCTACTTCGTGCCAACCAGCGCCGGGGTCGACTACCTGACCCAGCGGGCCGGCCAGGGTGTCAGCGTGCGGCTGCTGACCAACTCACTCGAAGCCACCGACGTACCGGCCGTGCATGCGGGCTACGCACCCTATCGCCTGGCGTTGCTGGAGCACGGAGTGAAACTTTATGAGTTGCGTGCCGATCCGGATCAGCGCCAATCCGGCGCACCGTGGATGGTGCGCGGCTCCAGCAGCGCCAGCCTGCACAGCAAGGCAGCGGTGTTCGATCAGCAGAAGGTGTTCGTCGGCTCGCTGAACTTCGATCCGCGTTCGGTACTCTGGAACACCGAAGTCGGCATCATCGTCGACAGCCCGGAGCTGGCCGACCAGGTGCGCCGGCTCGCATTGGCCAGTATGTCGCCCAAGGTCAGCTACCAGGTGAAGATCGCACCCAACAGCGATCCGCCGAAGCTGGTCTGGATCGAAGAGCGTAACGGCAGGCTGGTGGAAATCGACCGCGAGCCAGGCAACACCTGGCGCCGGCTCAACGCGTGGATCGCCGGCGCCATCGGCCTGGAGAAGATGCTCTAGGAGCGCTCCTGCTGCAGCTCCGCGTCGGTCGCCCGCATTGCCGGCGGCAGGCCACGGTAGGAGACCAGCACGACGAACCCGGCGGCTCCCAGCGCCATCACCAACGGCAGCGCATGGCCGCTGATCCACTGGCTGGCGGCGCCGGTAGCCAAGGGGCCGATCAGGCAGCCAATCCCCCAGAGCTGGGCAATGTGCGCATTGGCGCGCACCAGCGCGTCGTCCCGGTAGCGCTCGCCGATAAGGATCAGCGACAGGGTGAACAGCCCGCCCGCCGCCGCACCGAAGAGCACCAGCACCGGCCAGATGGCAGCGTGGTGCAGCAGCAGCGGAATGCCCAGGCTGCTGAGGAACAGCACGATGCCGCAGCCCTTGAACAGCGTCTGCCGGGAGACGCGGTCGGCCAGCCAGCCGATGGGCAACTGCAGCAGCGCGTCGCCGACCACCACGGTGCTGACCATCGCCAGCGCCACCGATTGCGTGAAGCCCTGCTGGATGCCGTAGACGGGCAGCAACGTCAGGATCATTGCCTCGAAACCGGCGAACAGCACAACCGCCCAGGCAATCGCCGGCAGGTTCGCGCAGAAGCCGAACAGCCCGCGTCCGGAGGCACTGTGCGGGTCGACCTTGGGCGCGCCGGTGCGGCCCAGCAGCAGCAACGCACCGCCGATCAGCAGGCAGACGCCGAACCAGAAGCCACGGTTGTCGGCGGTACCGATGAACGTCAGCAGCACCGGGCCGGACAGCTGGCTCAGCGCATAGCCGGTGCCGTACAGGGCGACCAGGCGGCCGCGCCATTTCTCGATGGCCAGCTGGTTGATCCAGCTTTCGCCGAGGATGAACACCACGGTCAGCTGCACGCCGATCAGCAGGCGCAGGATCAGCCAGATCGGATAGCTCTGCAGCAGCGCCAGCAGGCCAACCGAGAAAGCGCCCGAGATCAGGCAGATGCGCATCAGCAACGGGGTGCCGACCCGCGCGGCAAGACGGCCGGCAATCATCGCGCCCAGCAGCACGCCCACGGCTGGCGTGGACGCCATGACACCGATGGCGAAGCTACCGTAGCCCCAGCCTTCCAGACGCAGAGAGACCAGCGGCATGGTCAGGCCCAAGGCCAGACCAATGCTGATCACGGCAGCACACACAGCAAAATAGGGACCCCAACGCATTGTCTTTCTCCCGTTCCATCCGGAGCGCACGCCAGGCGCGAGGGTGCCCGATGCGCAATGCACAGCGGCCGGGCTTCCCTGAGGGAAACCCGGCCGCGGGTGTGGCTCTTTGTCAGAGCCGGCCCCTGGATCGGGGCCGACCTGCTTCAGCCTAGGATCAGAGTTTGATCCAGGTAGCTTTCAGCTCGGTGTACTTGTCGAACGCGTGCAGCGACTTGTCGCGGCCGTTGCCGGACTGCTTGAAGCCACCGAACGGAGCGGTCATGTCGCCACCGTCGTACTGGTTCACCCACACGCTGCCGGCGCGCAGCGCCTTGGCGGTCAGGTGGGCCTTGGACAGGTCGCTGGTCCACACCGCCGCGGCCAGGCCGTACGGAGTGTCGTTGGCGATGCGCACGGCTTCTTCGGCATCGGTGAACTCGATGACCGACAGCACCGGGCCGAAGATCTCTTCACGGGCGATGCGCATGGCGTTGGTCACGCCGTCGAAGATGGTCGGCTCGACGTAGGTGCCGCCGGTCTCTTCGAGGGTGCGCTTGCCGCCGGCCACCAGTTTGGCGCCGTCGTCGTGGCCAGCCTGGATGTAGCTCAGCACGTTGTTCATCTGGGTGGTATCGACCAGCGCACCAACGTTGGTTTCCGGGTCCAGCGGGTTGCCCGGCTTCCAGGCCTTGATGGCTTCGACCACCAGCGGTACGAACTCGGCCTTGATCGACTTCTCCACCAGCAGGCGCGAGCCGGCGGTGCAGACTTCGCCCTGGTTGAAGGCGATGGCGCTGGCAGCGGCTTCGGCAGCGGCTTTCAGGTCCGGAGCGTCAGCGAAGACGATATTCGGGCTCTTGCCACCGGCTTCCAGCCAGACGCGCTTCATGTTGGATTCGCCAGCGTAGATCATCAGTTGCTTGGCGATCTTGGTCGAGCCGGTGAACACCAGGGTGTCGACGTCCATGTGCAGGGCCAGGGCCTTGCCCACGGTGTGGCCGAAGCCCGGCAGGACGTTGAACACGCCTTTCGGGATACCGGCCTCGATGGCCAGCTGGGCGACGCGGATACCGGTCAGCGGGGACTTCTCGGAGGGCTTGAGGATCACCGAGTTGCCGGTGGTCAGGGCCGGGCCGAGCTTCCAGCAGGACATCAGCAGGGGGAAGTTCCACGGCACGATGGCCGCCACTACGCCCACAGGCTCGCGGGTCACCAGACCCAGCTCGTTGTGCGGGGTAGCGGCGACTTCGTCATAGATCTTGTCGATGGCCTCGGCGCTCCAGCGGATGCTGTTGGCAGCACCGGAGACGTCCACGTTCAGCGAATCGCTGATCGGCTTGCCCATGTCCAGGGTTTCCAGCAGGGCCAGCTCCTCGGCGTTCTCCAGCAGCAGCTCGGAGAAGCGGATCATGACCTTCTTGCGCTTGGCCGGAGCCAGGCGCGACCAGACACCGGAGTCGAAAGCGGCACGGGCGACCTGCACGGCACTTTCGGCATCGGCCAGGTCGCAGCTGGCGACCTTGGCCAGGAAGCGGCCATCCACAGGGCTGAGGCAATCGAAGGTGGCGCCGGATGCGGCGTCGACGTATTCACCGTTGACGAAGGCGCGGCCTTCGATCTTCAGATCCTTGGCGCGAGCTTCCCAATCGGCGCGAGTGAGGGTACCCATGACAACGTGTCCTCTTATTAATGTACTTATCTAGGTGCAGGCGCCCGGCGGCGGGCGCGCTGTCAAAAATATCGCAAGGCGAAGCGAACGCATGCTGCTGGCAACCCTAAACTGGAGGCGGCCAATTTTCAATATTTTTTACACTAGACGGCAAAACAGCCTTGTCACGTTCGTTTTATTAAACATAGACTCGCCTGAATCGATGCCTGAATAGTCACCGACCACGGCGTCGAGCGAAATATCCAACAGCGTCGCGCGTGCACGCACGCACTCTGGCAAACAAACACACAAGAACCGAGACCGCCATGAACGTCGAGCAGATCGTCGATTTCGCCCAGGCCACCACCGCCCCCGAACACTACCGCCCCGCCCCGGACCGCATCATCAAGGGCGACCCGGCGCAGAACGTACGCAACCACTACTCCAGCGGCTGCGGCCAGTTCAACGTGGGCATCTGGGAAGGCGAGCCGGGCCACTGGAACGTCAGCTACACCGAGCACGAATACTGCGAGATCCTCCAGGGCGTGTCGGTGATCCGTGATGCCAACGGCGGCGCCAAGACCGTGCGCGTCGGCGATCGCTTCGTCATCCCGGCCGGCTTCAGCGGCACCTGGGAAGTGCTGGAGCCCTGCCGCAAGGTCTACGTGATCTTCGAACAGAAGGCCTGATCCCCCAGGCATGAAAAAGCCCGCCAGTAGGCGGGCTTTTTTTCGTGTCGACTTTTCCGCAGGCAAGAAAAAACCCGCCACTTGGGCGGGTTTCTTCACAAGGGCGAAGATCAATTACTTGATCTTGGCTTCCTTGTAGATCACGTGCTTGCGAACAACCGGATCGAATTTCTTGATCTCGATTTTCTCAGGCTTGGTGCGCTTGTTCTTGTCGGTGGTGTAGAAGTGGCCGGTACCGGCGCTGGACACCAAACGGATCAGTTCACGCATGACTGCAGCTCCTTAGAATTTTTCGCCGCGGGCGCGCAGGTCGTTCAGAACGGCCTCGATACCACGCTTGTCGATGATACGCATGCCTTTAGCGGAAACGCGCAGACGTACGAAACGCTTCTCGGCTTCTACCCAGAAACGGTGATGCTGCAGGTTCGGCAGGAAACGGCGACGGGTTTTGTTGTGTGCGTGGGAAATGTTATTCCCGGTAACCGGACCCTTACCGGTCACTTGGCAAACTCTCGACATGGCTCAGCCCTCTATAAACCACATGCCAAACCCGGCATGGGTTGGCTGCTTAACTCAATAGGATTCTCAGTTTCACCGGGGTCTTAACTGCCGCTTCGCCGCGATCGAGTCGCAGGATCAGGCAGGGCCCCAGAAAAGAGCGCAGCTTTATATCAGAAAGTCGCTTCGCGCCGCAAGGGCAAGCATACGCCGAGAAAGGCGACGCCAGCCCCCGTGGGGCGCGGCACTGCTGCCGTTCGTCGCCTGTCATCGTTGTGGCTGCCGGCAGCTTGGTCTAGGGTAGCCCCTTCGAGGTTGCCAACAGCCTTGCATGACCTGCCCAGCCGCGCGGATGGGCATCTTGCCACCTCTCACGGAGTTCGTCATGCGTCTTGCCCTGCTCGCCCTTCTGATTTCTCCCGCCCTCGCCAGTGCCGCCTCGCTGAGTGTCTGCACCGAAGCCAGTCCCGAAGGCTTCGACGTGGTCCAGTACAACTCGCTGACCACCACCAACGCCTCGGCCGACGTACTGATGAACCGCCTGGTGGACTTCGACGCCGCCCGCGGCGAAGTGGTGCCGAGCCTGGCGGAGAGCTGGAAGGTCTCCGACGATGGCCTGACCTATGACTTCCAGTTGCGCGACGACGTCGCCTTCCACCACACCGACTACTTCAAGCCAGGCCGCGCGCTGGATGCCGACGATGTGATGTTCAGCTTCCAGCGCATGCTCGATCCCACCCAGCCCTGGCACAAGGTGGCGCAGAGCGGCTTCCCGCACGCCCAGTCGATGCAACTACCGACCCTGGTGAAAGCCGTGGAGAAGGTCGACGCGCATCACGTGCGCTTCACCCTCACCCATCCGGACGCGACCTTCCTGGCGATGCTCAGCATGGGCTTCGCCTCCATCTATTCCGCCGAATACGCCGACCAACTGATGAAGGCCGGCACCCCCGAGAAGCTCAACGCCCAGCCGATCGGCACCGGACCCTTCGTCTTCAAGCGCTTCCAGAAGGACGCCGTGGTGCGCTACAGCGCCAACGCCGAATACTTCGGCGGCAAGCCGGCTGTGGATAACCTGGTGTTCGCCATCACCCCGGATGCCAGCGTGCGCCTGCAAAAGCTCAAGCGCGGCGAGTGCCAGATCGCTCTGTCGCCCAAGCCGGTGGACGTCGAAGCGGCGACCAAGGCCGCCGACCTGAAGGTGGAGCAGACCCCGGCATTCATGACCGCCTTCGTCGGCATCAACAGCCAGCACCCGCCACTCGACAACCCCAAGGTACGCCAGGCCATCAACCTCGCCTTCGACAAGCGCAGCTACCTGGAAACGGTCTTCGCCGGCAGCGCCACACCGGCCAACGGTATCTATCCACCCAACACCTGGAGCTATGCCAAGGACATCCCCGGCTATCCGCGCGATCTCGACAAGGCCCGTGCACTGCTCGCCGAAGCCGGGCACAAGGACGGCTTCAAGACCACCATCTGGACCCGCCCTTCGGGCAGCCTGCTCAACCCGAACCCCAGCACTGGCGCGCAGCTGTTGCAGTCGGACCTGGCGCAGATCGGCATTCAGGCCGAGATCCGCGTGATCGAATGGGGCGAACTGATCCGCCGCGCCAAGGCCGGCGAGCATGACCTGCTGTTCATGGGCTGGGCCGGCGACAACGGCGACCCGGACAACTTCCTCACCCCGCAATTCTCCTGCGCCAGCGTCAAGTCCGGCCTGAATTTCGCCCGCTACTGCGATGAGAAACTCGACGGGCTGATCAGCCAGGGCAAGGCGGTAGCCGACCAGGCCAAGCGCAGCGAGCTGTATCACCAGGCGCAGCAGATCATCCACGACCAGGCGCTGTGGTTGCCGCTGGCGCACCCCACCGCGACCGCCATCACCCGCAAGGACGTAAAGGGTTACACGGTGAGCCCGTTCGGCCGCCAGGACTTCTCCAAGGTCCAGCTCTGAGCATGGAGCTCCTGGAGCGACTGCTGCCGGATTTCCAGTTCTCCGAGCGACACTCGCGGGACATGCGGGCCACGCCAACACGGGTGCTGGATGCGGTCACGGAGCTGACCGCCGAGCACGACCCGCTGGCTTCGCGTTTCTTGCAGATTCGCGAAGCCCCGGCCCGCCTGGCACTTCGGCTGGGGCTACGCAATGCCCTGGCTGACCGCCCGCGTTTCGGCCTGCATGAGTTCACCTTGCTCGGCCGCAACGGCGATCGGGAACTTGCGTATGGACTGATCGGGCGTTTCTGGCGCAGCGACTTCGGCCTGCGTCCGTGTGCCGACGGTGAAAGCTTCCGGCATTTCTCCGAACCCGGTACCGCCAGGCTGATGCTGCATTTTTCCTGCGACCCAGGCGACGGCGATGGCACCACCCGTGTTCGCACTGAAACCCGCGTGCACTGTCCGGACGCCCGTAGCCAGTTGCTGTTCGCGCCTTACTGGCTGGCCATCCGCCCCGTCAGCGGCCTGATTCGCAGACGCCTGCTGCGCGACATAGAACGCCGCGCGTCAGAGCATTCCTAGCTCCGCCATCGACTGCGGCTCGCCGTCGCCGACGATGAAATGATCCAGCACACGCACGTCGATCAGCGCCAGCGCATCGACGATGCGCCGGGTGAGCAGGCGATCGGAATGACTCGGCTCGCAGACCCCGGAAGGGTGGTTGTGCGTGAGGATCAGGGCCGCCGCATTGTGCGCTAGGGCGCGCTTGACGATCTGCCGCGGGTAGACGCTGGCATTGTCGATGGAGCCGTGGAACAGCACCTCGAAGCCCAGCACCCGGTGGCGGTTGTCCATGAACAGGCAGGCGAAGACTTCGTGCGGTTCATGGCGCAGCCGTGACTTGAGGAAGTCCCGCACTGCCTGGGGGCTTTCCAGGGCAGGATCGCGGCTGATCTGCTCGGCGAGATGACGCCGGGCAATCTCCAGAACGGCCTGCAATTGCACGAACTTGGCCACGCCCAGCCCCAGGTGGCTGCAGAACGATTCCAGATCCGCCTCCAGCAGTGCCCGCAGGCTGCCGAATTCACTCAGCAGGCGCCGCGCCAGGTCGACGGCGCTGCAGCCGACCACGCCGGTGCGCAGGAAGATGGCCAGCAACTCGGCGTCGCTCAGACTCGCCGCGCCGCGTTCGAGGAGTTTCTCCCGCGGGCGTTCCGCCGCGGGCCAGTCACGAATACTCAAGGGACCTCCAGGTCTTGTCCGCCCGCTGTTCCCGCGCAGGCGCTGTGCTATCTTAGCCCCCTCGCTTCGCGCAGCCGGAGGCCTGGGGAGGCGTCGTCGGCTTCAGCGCGCGTCATCCATTTCCGTATTTAAGGCTGGCCTATGCAGCGGCTCTATCGTAAACGCATCGTTCTGGGCGTCGGAGGCGGTATCGCCGCCTACAAGAGCGCCGAACTGGTCCGTCGCTTGCGCGACCAGGGCGCCGAGGTGCGTGTCGTGATGACCCAGGGTGGCCGCGAGTTCATCACCCCTCTCACCCTCCAGGCGTTGTCCGGCCATCCGGTCCACCTGGACCTGCTCGACCCCGCCGCCGAAGCGGCCATGGGGCACATCGAGCTGGCCCGCTGGGCCGACCTGGTGCTGATCGCACCCGCCACCGCCGACCTGATGGCGCGCCTGGCCCAGGGCGTAGCCAACGACCTGCTGACCACCCTGGTGCTCGCCACCGACGCACAGGTAGCCCTCGCCCCGGCGATGAACCAGGCCATGTGGCGCGACCCGGCCACCCAGGTCAACGCCGAGCTTCTGCGCAGCCGCGGCTTGCACTTCTTCGGCCCCGCCGCCGGCAGCCAGGCCTGCGGCGATGTCGGCCCGGGCCGCATGCTCGAAGCCGAGGAGCTGGCGCAGCTGGCCGCCGACTGCTTCGAGTTCAAGGCCCTGACCGGCCAGCACATCCTGATCACCGCAGGGCCGACCCAGGAAAACATCGACCCGGTGCGCTACATCACCAACCACAGCTCCGGAAAAATGGGCTTCGCCCTGGCCGAAGCCGCCGCCGAAGCCGGCGCGCGCGTGACCCTGGTGACCGGTCCGGTGCACCTGCCCACGCCTGACCGGGTGAACCGCGTCGACGTGGTCAGTGCCCGCGACATGCTCGCCGCCTGCGAAGCGGCGATGCCGGCGGACATCCTGATCGCCTCCGCCGCAGTAGCCGACTACCGCCCGGAACTGGTCGCACCGCAGAAGCTGAAGAAAGACCCCACCAAGGGTGACGGCCTGCTCTTGCAGCTGGTGCGCAATCCCGACATTCTCGCCACCCTCGCGCAACGCAGCGACCGCCCCTTCAGCGTCGGCTTCGCCGCCGAGACCGAGAACCTGCTCGAGTACGCCTCGCGCAAGCTCAAGGACAAGAATCTCGACCTGATCGTCGCCAATGACGTGGCGAATCCGTCAATCGGCTTCAATAGTGAAGAGAACGCCATCACGGTCATCGATCGCGAATTGCACAAGACTGCGTTCGCCCAGACCAGCAAGGGCAAGATCGCCCGTCAGCTGATCGCCTTCATCGCCGACCGTATCAATCAACACTGAGAACCCAATGCATTCCCTGCAAGCCAAGATCCTCGACTCCCGCCTGGGCAACGAATTCCCCCTGCCCCAGTACGCCACTCCGGGCTCCGCCGGCCTCGACCTGCGCGCCATGCTCAAGGAAGACCTGACCCTCGAGCCAGGCCAGACCGTCCTGATCCCCACCGGCCTGTCCATCTACATCGCCGATCCGGGCCTGGCCGCTCTGATCCTTCCGCGCTCGGGCCTGGGCCACAAGCACGGCATCGTGCTGGGCAACCTGGTCGGGCTGATCGACTCGGACTACCAGGGCGAACTGATGGTGTCGTGCTGGAATCGCGGCAATACCGCTTTCAAGATCGCCATCGGCGAACGTATCGCCCAGCTGGTGCTGGTGCCGGTGGTGCAGGCGCATTTCGAGCTGGTCGAGACCTTCGACGAAAGCCAGCGCGGCGCCGGCGGCTTCGGTCACTCCGGTAGCCATTGACCTTCCCATTCAGGATGAATCGCCGAGGAGACGTTGCATGAAACTTTTCCAACGCACTGCCAAGGACAGCACCGAACTGCCGGACCTCGTTCCGGCGGAGAAGGCTGCCAGAACGCCCGCCCCCAAGCTGGACGTCAAACCCTTGCTGCCCGCCCTGGTCCTGTCGATCGGCGGCGTGGCAGCGGCCGGCGTGCTGCTGTGGTTCACCCTGTTCGGGCAGGCCGACGCAGTGCAGGCCGCAAAACTGGGCAGCGCCTGGGGAGGTAGCCAGGCTGGCGGCCTGCGCCAGTCGCTGAGCCTGCTGGCAGCGGACGGCCGCAGCATGGCCGGCAACCCGGAGCTGCTCCCGATCCTGCAGAGCAACGATCCCGCACGAATCGCCGGAATTGAAAAGGCACTCGCCCAGGGGCACCTGGACGGCCTGGTGGATGTGCACCTCAATGCCAATGGCCAGGCGGTGCAGGACACCTCGCGCCCGGGCCCGCTGAACTATGCCGCGCTGGACATGCTGCACCGCGTGGAAAGCGGCCAGAGTGTCGCGCCGGAGGCCTACAAGGTCGGCAATCGCTGGCTGGTGTACAGCCCGACGGCGCTGCGCGCAGCGGACAACACCATCCAGGGCACCCTGCTGCTGGTCGTCGACCTGCAACGCCTGTTGAGCACCTTGCCGCCGCTGCCGACCGACGTCGGACAACTGCAGCTTTCCCAGCAATTCGGCAACTCCCCTGCGCAGATCCTGCTGCAACAGGGGCAGGCCAGCGGCGCGCCTGCTCAGCAACTCCCCAGCGGCAACCCCAACTGGAAGCTCAGCTTCACGCCCGGCGCGAGCATTACCGAGCCCCTGTACTCACCCGCCCTGCTGGGTATTGCCGCGCTGCTCGCCCTCGCCGGCGCCCTGCTCGGTCTCTACCTTGCGCAGGGCGCCATGCAGCGCCGTGTCAGCAAGGATGCCCAGGCCCTGGGCCAGTTCATTCAGGAACTCGCCGGCCAACGAACTGCCAAAGCTCCTGAGCTAAGCCTGCCGAGTCTGCAGGCGCTGGCTCAGGCGCTGGCCCGCCAGCCACGCCGCAAAACCGAAACGAATGGTGCCAGTGCACCTGTCGCCGCCCCCGCAACGCCTGCCCAGCCGACTCCCGCCCCTGCGGTGGCTGTGGCCAGCGCCCCGGGCGCGGCCTCCGATGCGCCATTGGTCGACCCGCTGTTCCAGAGCACCGACATTCTGGACATCGACATTCTTGATGAAGACCAGGATCTCCTGGGATTGGAGCAAACACCCGCTATGAGCACGCCTAAAGCCCCGCAACTGCCCGCCAGCATCTTCCGCGCCTACGACATTCGCGGCGTGGTCGGCGACACCCTGACCGCCGAAACCGCCTACTGGGTAGGCCGGGCGATCGGCTCCGAAAGCCTGGCGCGCGGCGAGCCGTGCGTCTCCGTCGGCCGCGACGGCCGCCTGTCCGGCCCGGAGTTGGTCCAGCAACTGATCCAGGGCCTGCTCGACTGCGGCTGCCAGGTTACCGACGTCGGCATGGTGCCCACTCCGGTCCTGTACTACGCGGCCAACGTCCTGGAAGGCAAATCCGGCGTGATGCTCACCGGTAGCCACAACCCGCCGGACTACAACGGCTTCAAGATCGTCGTCGCCGGCGAGACCCTGGCCAACGAGCAGATCCAGGCCCTGCGTGAGCGCATCCAGAACAACGACCTCGCCTCCGGCGTGGGCAGCGTGCAGCAGATCGACATCCTGCCGCGCTACTTCAAGCAGATCCGCGATGACATCGCCCTGGCCAAGCCGCTGAAAGTGGTGGTGGACTGCGGCAACGGCGTGGCCGGCGTGATTGCGCCGCAACTGATCGAAGCCCTGGGCTGCACCGTCATTCCGCTGTACTGCGACGTCGACGGCACCTTCCCCAACCACCACCCGGACCCGGGCAAGCCCGAGAACCTGGAAGACCTGATCGCCAAGGTGAAAGAGACCGGCGCCGACCTGGGCCTGGCCTTCGACGGCGACGGTGACCGCGTGGGCGTGGTGACCAACGAAGGCACCATCATCTATCCCGACCGTCTGCTGATGCTGTTCGCCAAGGACGTGGTCTCGCGCAATCCGGGCGCCGACATCATCTTCGACGTCAAATGCACCCGCCGCCTGATCTCGCTGATCAGCGGCTACGGCGGCCGTCCGGTGATGTGGAAGACCGGTCACTCGCTGATCAAGAAGAAGATGAAGGAAACCGGCGCACTGCTCGCAGGCGAGATGAGCGGCCACATCTTCTTCAAGGAACGCTGGTACGGCTTCGACGACGGCATCTACAGCGCCGCTCGCCTGCTGGAAATCATCAGCCTGGACAAGCGCGATGCCGAGCGCGTGTTCTCCGCCTTCCCGATGGACATCTCCACCCCGGAAATCAACATCACCGTCACCGACGAGGGCAAGTTCGCCCTGATCGAGGCGCTGCAGGCCCGCGGCCAGTGGGGCGAAGCCAACCTCACCACCCTCGACGGCGTGCGTGTCGATTACCCCAAAGGCTGGGGCCTGGTTCGCGCGTCCAACACCACGCCGGTGCTGGTCCTACGTTTCGAGGCGGACTCCCAGGAAGAACTGGAACGCATCAAGGAAGTGTTCCGCACCCAGCTGAAAGCGGTCGACCCCGCCCTCAGCCTGCCCTTCTGACCCTCAAGTAAGACTATGCCGGAGCCCACCATGACCCAGAGCCGCGATGACGCCGCCCAGGTTGCCCGCGTCCTTGCCGAAGCCCTGCCCTATATCCGCCGGTTCGTCGGCAAGACGCTGGTGATCAAGTACGGCGGCAACGCCATGGAAACGGACGAGCTGAAGAACAGCTTCGCCCGCGACGTGGTGCTGATGAAAGCCGTCGGTATCAACCCGGTGGTGGTCCATGGTGGTGGTCCGCAGATCGGCGACCTGCTCAATCGCCTGTCGATCGAAAGTCACTTCATCGATGGCATGCGCGTCACCGACGCGCAGACCATGGACGTGGTGGAGATGGTCCTCGGCGGCCAGGTGAACAAGGACATCGTCAACCTGATCAACCGCCATGGCGGCAGCGCCATCGGCCTGACCGGGAAGGACGCCGAGCTGATCCGTGCGAAGAAGCTCACCGTTACCCGCCAGACCCCGGAGATGACCAAGCCGGAAATCATCGACATCGGCCACGTAGGCGAAGTCACCGGGGTCAACGTGGACCTGCTGAACATGCTGGTGCAGGGCGACTTCATCCCGGTCATCGCGCCGATCGGCGTGGGTGCCAATGGCGAGTCCTACAACATCAACGCCGACCTCGTGGCCGGCAAGGTGGCCGAGGCGCTGAAGGCCGAGAAGCTGATGCTGCTCACCAACATCGCCGGCCTGATGGACAAGCAGGGCCAGGTGCTCACCGGCCTGACCACTGAGCAGGTCAACGAGCTGATCGCCGACGGCACCATCTACGGCGGCATGCTGCCGAAGATCCGCTGCGCGCTCGAAGCCGTGCAAGGTGGCGTGACCAGCGCGCACATCATCGATGGCCGCGTGCCCAACGCCGTGCTGCTGGAGATATTCACCGACAGCGGCGTCGGCACCCTGATCACCAACCGCAAGCACCGCTGATCAAGACACCCGCCAGGAGCGATCCTCGCGGGTGTTTTTTTGCCCATGGAGTTCCGCATGGCCGCGTCTCCCGCTTCCCGCAACGACTTCAGCTTCTTCCACGGCCTGCGCGTGCGCTGGTCGGAGGTCGACCCGCAAGGCATCGTCTTCAACGGCAATTACCTGACCTACGCCGACGTCGCGACGACCGAATACTACCGCCACCTGGGCGTAAGCTATCCGGCCGACCTGCTGCGTGGCGGCGGAGATCTGTTCGCGGTGAAGACCACGCTGGAATACCTGGCGCCGGCGCGCTTCGACGACTGGCTGGAGATGGGCGTGCGCGTCAGCCGCCTGGGCCGCAGCAGCCTGACGTTCCAGGTGGCGATCTGGTGCGACGAGCAATTGCTCACACTGGGAGAACTGGTCTACGCCTACGCAGGCGAAGACCGGACGAGCCAGCCCGTGCCGGACTGGCTGCGCGGAAAGATCAACGAATTCGAACGCTGCTCGCCGCTGCAATGAGCGGCGAGCCGCCCGCTCAGTTGCCCAGCAACTGGGCGACGCGCGCGCGGTCGGCGGCGAAGCTGTCCTGCGACTGAATGCGCAATTGCTGATAGCGGGCGATGTCCTGCTGCAGCCGCTGCTCGTCATCGCGCAGGTTGCCCAGTTGAGCCACCAGGTCTTCCGGTACCTGCCGCCCGGCGCGCTCCTGATCGGCGGCGCGCGATTGCAGGTTGGCCTGCTGGGTCTTGAGTGACTGCAGGTTGCCCCTGGCCACGCTGGTCAGGCCGTCGAGCTCGGCCAGCTTGCGATCACGGGCGCGGTCGACATCTTCCACGCTGGTATACATGCGCAGCAATTGCTGGTCGGAACTCGCGCGGGCGGCGTCCGCCTTGCGCTGCTCGATCTCGGCGGCGGTCGGCGCCGGCGGCACTTCGCGGATAACCCGGCCCTGCTCGTTGAGCACCTGGTAACCCTTGCCGATGTACTGCGGCGGCACGCCCAGACGATCGATGACGGTCACGCCCTTGTCGTTGACATAGCGATACATCTCGACCTGGCTGCCGGCAATCGCCTGGCCGGCGAGCATGGCCCCCAGAAGCCCCATCCACACCCTGTAACGGTAAGCACCCTGCTTGGCCATGCCCGACACCTTAGATCCGCTTAGATACCGTATTGAGCCCGATACGCCTCGACCGCCGAAAGATGCTGCTTGAGTTGCGCATCACCGGCGAGATATTCCAGCACCTGCTCCAGCGAGACAATGCTTACGACCGGAATCGAAAAGTCCCGTTCAACTTCCTGGATCGCCGACAGCTCGCCCTTGCCGCGCTCCTGGCGGTTCAGCGCGATCAGCACGCCGGCCGCCTGAGCGCCCTGGGCGTCGATGATCTGCATCACCTCGCGGATCGCGGTGCCGGCAGTGATCACGTCATCGATGATCAATGCGCGGCCGGTCAGCGGCGCGCCCACCAGCGTACCGCCTTCGCCGTGGTCCTTGGCTTCCTTGCGGTTGAAGCACCAGGGCAGGTCGCGGCCGTGCTGCTCGGCCAATGCAATCGCTGTAGCGGCCGCCAACGGAATTCCTTTATAGGCCGGGCCGAACAACACGTCGAAAGGTATGCCACTGTCGACCACCGCGCTGGCGTAGAAACGACCCAGCTGGGACAGCGCAACGCCGGTATTGAACAACCCGGCATTGAAGAAATAGGGACTGGTGCGCCCGGACTTGAGCGTGAACTCGCCGAAGCGCAAAACGCCGCGCTCGATGGCGAAGCGGATGAAATCGCGTTGATATGCGTGCATGGAGGAGGACCGGCCGGTATGAATTTAGCTAAACCGTTTGAGCTCGGGTATCATACACACACGTGATTTTGGGGGCCATTTATGCGGATCATCAGTGTGAACGTGAATGGTATTCAGGCTGCAGCGGAGCGTGGATTGCTCAGTTGGCTGCAAGCCCAGAATGCCGACGTGATCTGCTTGCAGGATACCCGCGCCTCCGCTTTCGATCTGGATGACCCGTCCTACCAACTGGATGGCTACTTCCTGTACGCCTGCGATGCCGAAGTGCCCAGTCAGGGCGGCGTCGCAATCTATAGTCGTCTGCAACCCAAGGCCGTCATAAGCGGCCTGGGTTTCGAGATGGCCGATCGTTACGGGCGCTACCTGCAAGCCGATTTCGATAAGGTGAGTATCGCCACTCTCCTGCTGCCTACCGGGCAGGAAGGGGATGAGAACCTGAACCACAAGTTCAAGTTCATGGACGATTTCGCCCAGTACATGAACAAGCAGCGCCGCAAGCGCCGCGAATACATCTATTGCGGCTCGCTCTACGTCGCGCACCAGAAGCTGGACGTGAAGAACTGGCGCGAGTGCCAGCAGATGCCCGGCTTCATGGCGCCGGAGCGCGGCTGGATGGATGAGATCTTCGGCACCATGGGCTATGTCGACGCCCTGCGCGAGGTCAACCGCGAAGGCGACCAGTACAGCTGGTGGCCGGAAAGCGAACAGGCCGAGCTTCTGAACCTGGGCTGGCGTTTCGACTACCAGGTGCTGACACCGGGCCTGCGCCGCTTCGTGCGCAGTGCCAAGCTGCCGCGCCAGCCGCGCTTCTCCCAGCATGCGCCGCTGATCGTGGACTACGACTGGACGCTGAGCATTTGAGCCCCGTCGTACCGCCGAATGGCGGACAGAAAAAAGCCGGCTTCGAGCCGGCTTTTTCGTGCCTGGAGTTCGGCGCTTACTTGATCGGACGCCAGGTGAAGGGATAGCGATAGTCCAACCCCTCGTTGGCCTTCACACCGGCGATGATGGTGAGGACCAGCGCACCGATGCTCACCAGCCCCAGCAGGAAGAAACCAATCACCACCAGCATCAGCAGGAAGCTGACCAGCACCGCGAGGGTCACGGTGATCTGGAAGTTCAGCGCTTCCTTGCCCTGCTGGTCGATGAAGGGATCCGACTCACGCTTGACCTGCCAGACGATCAGCGGCCCGAGCAGGTTGCCAAACGGGAAGATGAAGCCGAGGAAGGCCGCGAAGTGACAGAACATCGCCCATTGCCGGGCTTCTTGGCTCGGTCGAGCCTGTTGCACGGGTACTTCGTCGTTCATCTTTCGCTCCTTCTCCGGGCCACCGCCCGTCGGATCACTCGGCCAGCGCGGCGCGCTGCAGTTCGAACAGTTCGCGCAGGCCCTGCTGCGCCAGCTCCAGCATGGCATTCAGCTCGGCCGGCTGGAAGGGCGCGCCTTCAGCGGTGCCCTGGACTTCGATGAAGCCGCCGGCATCGGTCATGACCACGTTCAGGTCGGTCTCGGCGGCGGAATCTTCCAGGTAGTCCAGGTCCAGCACCGGCTCGCCCTGGTACATGCCCACGGACACCGCGGCGACCATCTGCTTGAGCGGGTTGCCCTTGAGCGCGCCGCGCTTCTTCAGCACAGCCAGGGCGTCGATCAGCGCCACGGTGGCGCCGGTGATGGACGCGGTGCGGGTGCCGCCGTCGGCCTGGATCACATCGCAATCGATGTACAGGGTGTTCTCGCCCAGCTTGGACAGGTCCAGCGCGGCGCGCAGGGAGCGGCCGATCAGGCGCTGGATTTCCAGGGTGCGGCCACCCTGCTTGCCGCGCGCGGCTTCGCGCTGGTTACGCTCGCCGGTGGAGCGCGGCAGCATGCCGTACTCGGCGGTCAGCCAGCCCTGGCCCTGGCCCTTGAGGAAGCGCGGCACACCGGATTCGGCGCTGACGGTGCAGATCACCTTGGTGTCGCCGAACTCCACCAGCACGGAGCCCTCGGCGTGCTTGGTGTAATGGCGGGTGATACGGATCGGGCGCAGTTGGTCGGCGGCGCGGCCACTGGGACGGTTCATGGAGGCATCCTGTACAGATTGCTGGCGGGGGAATGTCCGCCATTATAGAGGCCAGCGGGCGGGCACAACCACCGCCGGCGTGCGGCGGCGCGCCACGCTGGGGTACAATTACCGGTTTCCGACGGTCTGTCGGCCGTTTTCCCAAAAGCATCCAGCGAGGTAATCCCATGGTGCACAGCATGACCGCCTTCGCCCGCGTCGAGCGCGCCGGTACCCATGGCACCCTCAGCTGGGAGCTGCGCTCGGTCAACCACCGCTACCTCGAGCCCAACCTGCGCCTGCCCGAAGCCTTCCGTGATCTCGAAGGCGCGGTGCGCGAGGCGCTGCGCCAGGGCCTGTCGCGCGGCAAAGTGGAATGCACCCTGCGCTTCAATGAGGAAAACGCCGGCAAGCCACTGCAGGTCGACCGTGAGCGCGCCGCACAGCTGGTCGCCGCCGCCGAGACCGTCGCCGGCCTGATCCAGCAGCCCGCGCCGCTCGATCCGCTCGCGGTGCTGGCCTGGCCCGGCGTGCTGGTGGGCGATGCCGCCGACCCGCAGGCACTCAATGCCAGCGCGCTGGCCGCCTTCAACCAGGCCCTGGACGAACTCAAGGCCGGCCGCGCCCGCGAAGGCGCGGAGCTGGCGAAGATTATCGACGAACGCCTGAGCGCCATGCAGGAAGAAGTGGTGAACCTGCGCGAGCTGGTGCCGCAGATGCTCGCCAACCAGCGTCAGAAGATCCTCGATCGCTTCACCGAGATGAAGGCCGATCTCGACCCGCAGCGCCTGGAGCAGGAAATGGTCCTGTTGGCGCAGAAGAGCGACGTCGCCGAAGAGCTCGACCGCCTGACTACCCACGTCACCGAAGTGCGCCGCGTGCTCAAGGCCGGCGGCGCCGCCGGTCGCCGCCTCGACTTCCTGATGCAGGAACTCAACCGCGAGGCCAACACGCTAGGTTCGAAAGCTTTCGACCCGCGCTCCACCCAGGCCGCGGTCAACCTCAAGGTCCTGATCGAGCAGATGCGCGAGCAGGTCCAGAATATCGAGTAAGCCGGCGTTCCCGGCTTCCCCACGTCAACCGTTACTCCAGGAAAGCGCCATGTCCGGCACCCTCTACATCGTTTCCGCCCCGTCCGGCGCCGGCAAGACCAGCCTGGTCAAGGCCCTGCTCGACGCCATGCCCAGCGTGCGCGTCTCGGTCTCCCACACCACCCGCGGCATGCGTCCGGGCGAAGTGGACGGGGTGAACTACCACTTCGTCGGCCACGACACCTTCAGGGCCATGCTTGAGCGCAACGAGTTCCTGGAACACGCGCAGGTCTTCGACAACCTCTATGGCACCTCCCAGCGCTGGGTGGAGAAGACCCTCGCCGAAGGCAACGACCTGATCCTGGAGATCGACTGGCAGGGCGCGCAGCAGGTACGCCGGCTGATGCCCGAGGCGCAGTCGATCTTCATCCTGCCGCCGACCCAGGAAGCCCTGCGCCAGCGCCTGACCAACCGTGGCCAGGACAGCGACGAGGTGATCGAGCGGCGCATGCAGGAAGCCGTCAGCGAAATGAGCCACTATGTGGAGTACGATCACCTGGTGATCAACGACGATTTCGCCCACGCGCTGGAAGACCTCAAGGCGATCTTCCGCGCCCGCCAGCTGCGCCAGGATGCCCAGCAGCAACGCCACACCGAGCTGCTCCAACGCCTGCTGGCCTGAAACGGGCGAGCAAAGGCACTTCCATAAAGATTGGCGATTTTTTAGACTATCCAGTCCGCCCGGTAATTCTCCGGGTCTCCATTTGCGTAATGAGGAACACCATGGCCCGCGTCACCGTTGAAGACTGCCTGGACAACGTCGATAACCGTTTCGAGCTGGTCATGCTCGCCACCAAGCGTTCGCGCCAACTGGCTACCGGCGGCAAAGAGCCCAAGGTACCGTGGGAAAACGACAAGCCCACCGTCGTCGCTCTGCGCGAAATCGCGTCGGGCCTGGTGGATGCTGACATCGTTCAGCAGGAGGACGTGGTTGAAGAAGAGCCGCTGTTCGCTGCTTTTGAAGACGAGGCCAACAACGAGGCCCTGTAAGTCGATGTCGGGCCGACGAATCGGCGCGCCGCGATGTTCTGCTCGGCAGGGGGTTGACCCATGCCGAGCATAGACGCCTTCGCCGACCGGCTATCGAGCTATCTGGGCCCGGATCAGGTCAACCTGGTTCGCCGCGCCTACTACTACGCCGAGCAGGCCCATGACGGGCAGCGCCGCCGCAGCGGCGAAGCCTACGTCACGCATCCGCTCGCCGTCGCCAATATCCTCGCCGACATGCACATGGACCATCAGAGCCTGATGGCGGCCATGCTGCACGACGTGATCGAGGACACCGGCATCGCCAAGGAAGCGCTCACCGCGCAGTTCGGCGAGACCGTCTCGGAACTGGTGGACGGGGTCAGCAAGCTGACCCAGATGAACTTCGAGTCCAAGGCCGAGGCGCAAGCCGAGAACTTCCAGAAGATGGCCATGGCCATGGCGCGCGACATCCGCGTGATCCTGGTCAAGCTGGCCGACCGCCTGCACAACATGCGCACCCTGGAAGTGCTGTCGGGCGAGAAGCGCCGGCGCATCGCCAAGGAAACCCTGGAAATCTACGCCCCCATCGCCAACCGGCTGGGCATGCACAGCATGCGCGTGGAGTTCGAGGACCTCGGCTTCAAGGCCATGCACCCGATGCGCTCCGAGCGTATCCGCCAGGCGGTGAAGAAGGCCCGTGGCAACCGCCGCGAGATCGTCGGCAAGATCCAGGAATCGCTGGTCAACTGCCTCGCCCGCGAGGAGATGGAAGGCCAGGTCCTGGGCCGCGAGAAGCACCTGTTCAGCATCTACAAGAAGATGCGCGGCAAGCGCAAGGCGTTCACCGAGATCATGGACGTCTACGCCTTCCGCATCATCGTCGACAAGGTCGACACCTGCTACCGCGTGCTCGGCGCCGTGCACAACCTGTACAAGCCGTTCCCCGGTCGCTTCAAGGACTACATCGCGATTCCCAAGGCCAACGGCTACCAGTCGTTGCACACCACGCTGTTCGGCATGCACGGCGTGCCCATCGAGATCCAGATCCGCACCCGCGAGATGGAAGAGATGGCCAACCACGGCATCGCCGCGCACTGGCTGTACAAGTCCAGCGAGGACGAATCGCCCAAGGGCACCCACGCCCGCGCCCGCCAGTGGGTGAAGGGCATCCTCGAGCTGCAGCAACGCGCCGGCAACTCGCTGGAATTCATCGAGAACGTGAAGATCGACCTGTTCCCGGACGAGGTCTACGTCTTCACGCCCAAGGGCCGCATCATGGAGCTGCCCAAGGGCTCCACGGCCGTTGACTTCGCCTACGCGGTGCACACCGACGTCGGCAACAGCTGCATCGCCTGCCGTATCAACCGCCGCCTGGCGCCGCTGTCCGAACCGCTGCAGAGCGGCGCGACGGTGGAAATCGTCACCGCGCCCGGCACCCGGCCGAATCCGGCCTGGCTCAACTTCGTGGTCACCGGCAAGGCGCGCACGCACATCCGCCACGCGCTCAAGTTGCAGCGCCGCTCCGAGTCGATCAACCTCGGCGAGCGCCTGCTGAACAAGACCCTGGCTGGCTTCGACAGCCACCTGGAGAAAATCCCGCAGGAGCGCATCCAGGGCGTGCTCGCCGAGTACCGCATGGAAGTCTTCGAGGACTTGCTGGAAGAAATCGGCCTCGGCAACCGCATGGCCTACGTGGTCGCGCGTCGCCTGCTGTCCAGCGAAGGCGAGGAAGCGCCCAGCGCCGAAGGGCCGCTGGCGATCCGCGGCACCGAGGGCCTGGTCCTCAGCTACGCCAAGTGCTGCACGCCGATCCCCGGTGACCCGATCGTCGGCCACCTGTCCGCCGGCAAGGGCATGGTCGTGCACCTGGAGAACTGCCGGAACATCCTCGAAATCCGCCACAACCCGGAAAAATGCATCCAGCTCAGTTGGGCCAAGGATGTCACCGGCGAATTCAACGTCGAACTGCGTGTCGAACTGGAGCACCAGCGCGGCCTGATCGCCCTGCTGGCGACCAGCGTCAACGCCGCCGACGGCAACATCGAGAAGATCAGCATGGACGAGCGCGACGGCCGCATCAGCGTGGTCCAGCTCGTCGTCAGCGTGCATGACCGTGTGCACCTGGCCCGCGTCATCAAGAAGCTGCGCGCGCTCAAGGGCGTGATTCGCATCACCCGCATGCGCAGCTGATCCCACCCTAAGGAGTCGACATGACCAAGACCGTAATCCATACCGACAAAGCCCCGGCCGCCATCGGTACCTACTCCCAGGCCATCAAGGCCGGCAACACCGTCTATGTCTCCGGTCAGATCCCGCTGGACCCGAAAACCATGGAACTGGTCGAGGGCTTCGAAGAGCAGACCGTCCAGGTCTTCGAGAACCTGAAAGCCGTGATCGAAGCCTCCGGCGGCTATCTGCACGACGTGGCCAAGCTGAACATCTTCCTCACCGACCTGTCGCACTTCGCCAAGGTCAACGAGATCATGGGCAAATACTTCACCCAGCCCTACCCGGCCCGCGCCGCCATCGGCGTCGCTGCCCTGCCGAAAGGCGCCCAGGTCGAGATGGACGCCATCGTCGTCCTGGAATAAGCGTCACGAAACACCTACGGGGCCCCAGCGGCCCCGTTCCTTTGTCCGCAAGGAGCAAACATGCGTCGCGCCCTGATCCTGAGCGCCCTGCTCGGCCTGCTCGCCGGCTGTGCCGGCACCCCGTCCGACCCTTCCGGTGTCTGGGTCAACCAGGCCGCCATCGACGCCGCCGGCAAGGGCGGAAAATTGCGCGAGGCGCTGCTGGGCTACGGTCCGAATCTGGAATGGAAGATCGACACCAAGACGCAGCAGGCCACCTTCAGCAACGGCTTCGAGCTGGGTGAAGGCCAACTGACCCAGACCGATCCCAAGCACTACCGCGTCGACTTCTACGGCAGCAACCAGGAAGCCCTGGAGCTGGATGGCAAGGAGCTGGTGCAGGTCGGCAGCGACAACTGGCCCGAGCAGCGCTTCCTTCGCCCCAAGGAGCAGCCTGCCGCACAGGGCCCGGCCGGCAGTACGTTCGAGAATGCTCTCTATGCGGCTTATCTCAACGGTACCTGGATCATCGAGGAAGGCGAAGGCAAGGGCGGCAAGGTCAAGTTCCAGCCCAATGGCAGTCTCGAAGGCATGCCCGGCTTCGACCGCTATGCGCTGTGCCTGGCCGGCGACTGCGCGGCCATGAGCGGCGACAACGACAGCATCTGGCTGCAACAGGGCCAGCAAGGCCGCGAGTACCTGTTCGAACGCGATGGCGACAAGCTGGAGCTGTTCGAGGCGGTGAACCGCGCCCAGGCCGACGAGATGCCCAGCTACGCGCCGGGCAACAAGGTCTGGACCCTGGAGCGCGACTGATCCACGCGAGCGGGCAGGCTCGATTGGAAAAAATCAGCGCAACCCGCTCCACAGCAGCCAGCCACCCAGCGCCAGCAGCAGCCCTCCGCATATCCTGTCCAGCGCCGTCACCCGGCGCTTGAGCCAGCCACGCCAGCGCGGACGATCCAGCAAGCGGACCAGCAACAGGTCCCACAGCAACACCACCGCGCCCATCCACAACACGCAGACGCCCAGCGCCCACGCTGGCAGCTGGAACTGGCCGAGCACACCAAACAGGCCGGTGTAGAAGATCGGCAACTTGGGGTTCAGGCTGCTGGCCAGCAACCCCTCGCGCATTCCCCGCAGAAATCCTCCAGACCGCGGCTGGCCCAGCGCCGTGGGAATTTCCAACTCGCGCCGCGCCAGCAATGCCTGCGCACCGAGCCAGACGAAATACCCCCCGCCCAGCAGTTGCACGACGCGCAACCCATGGCTCGCCACCTCCGGCAGCAGGCCGAGGACGAACAACACCAGCAGCATGCTAGCCAGATTCGCCAGGGCGATGCCGGCGGCACAGCCGTCCGCATGGCGCCGCCCGCGCAACAAGGCGGCACGGATCAGCAGGAAGAAATCCGGCCCCGGCGACAGCAGAGCGGCGAAGTGAGTGCTGGCGACCAGCGCGAAGGCGGCAAACATGGCGATCTCCCGAATGCGATGTCGCGCAGTCTGGAGAGGCCGGCCGGCGCCAGTCTTGGAAGAAAGTCAGGTGCGCGTGGCGCGCAGGAAGTGACCGGGAGTGACGCCGGTAAAGCGGCGGAAGGTGCCGGAAAAATGCGCCTGGTCGTAGAAGCCCAGCGAAAGCGCGACGTCCAGCGGCTTCTCACCGGCCACCAGCAGGCGCTTGGCCTCGCGGATACGCCGTTGCAGCAGATAGGTATGCGGCGGCACGCCGTAGGCGGTGCGGAAAGCTTCGATCAGATGACGCGGATGGCGCTGCAACAGCGCGGCAAGCTCTTCGAGGCTGACCGCCTCGCGGTAATGCGCCTCCAGGTAGTCGCGCAGCTTCGCCGTCACGCTGCCGTCGCGTGAGGCCGCCGCATTCGGCCGCATCCCGCCGTGACGGACGAACACCAGCTCCAGCAGCGCCAGCAACTCGCTCTCCAGCCCCAGCGCATCGTTGCGTTCGAACTCGCTTGCCACACGCCGCAGCGCCTCCGCGACTTGCCCGTCGTCATGCGGATTGAGCGCCTGGAAACCACGCGGCAACTGCTTGCGCCCCAGCAACGGCAGCAGGCGCGACTCCTCGATGTAGAGCATGCGGTAGACCAGCCGCTCCGACTCGGCGTTGCCGGTGTGCGGCTCCTCCGGGTTCATCAGCGACAGGGTGCCCGCGGGCAGCACGTGATGTGCGCCCCGACACTGGTAGCCACCAGCACCGTGGAGGATGGCGCCGATGGCGAAGGCATCGTGGCTATGACGGCCGAACGGCTGGCCGGAGAAGTCCGCATGGAACAACTCCACCCCCGGCAACCAGGGGCGCGCCAGCAGCCGGTTGGCGTCCATCAGTCCTGCTTGCCCGCCAGAATCGCCGCGTAGCCTTCGCGGAAGCTCGGGTAACGCGGTTCCCAGCCCAGCGCGCGGGCGCGGGCGTTGCTGCAGCGCTTGCTGCCGGCGCGGCGCACGGTCTGCTCGTCGGCCCAGTGGGTCACGCCAAGGTGCTCACGCAGCCAGGCGACCACGTCGTGCAACGCGGCGGGATCGTTGTCGACGCCCAGGTAGCAGTCTTCCAGCGCAACACCGTTGCGATCGGCTTCCAGCAGATGCGCCAGCAGGCCCGCGCAATCCTCTGCATGAATGCGGTTGGCGTACAGCGGCGGTTCGCTGGCCACTCGGTAGCCGTCGCGCACCTGCTTGAGCAGCCACTCGCGGCCCGGGCCGTAGATGCCGGTGAGGCGCACGACGCTGGCGGGAATGCCGCTCTGTAGCGCCACCTGCTCGGCTTCGAGCATCACGCTGCCGGAATAGCTTTCAGCCTCGGCCGGGGACGTCTCATCGATCCACTCACCATCGCGCTGGGCGTACACGCCGCTGCTGGAAACGAACAGCAGGCGCTTGGGCGTCTGCCCGCGCTGTTTGAGCCAACCGAGGGTGTTGCGCAGGCCTTCGACGTAGGCGGCGCGGTAGCCGGCCTCGTCATGCTGGGTCGCGGCGGCGCAGTACACCAGGTAGTCCAGGTTGCCCACCGGCCAGGTATCGGGGCATTCGAGCTGGGCCAGATCGCCAGCCACCGGCAGCACTTCCAGCGGCAGCGCGGCGACATTGCGGCGCAGGCCATGGACACGCCAGTCGCGCGCGGCCAGTTGGCGCCCCAGGCGGCTGCCGACATCGCCGCAACCGACGATCATCAGGCTCGGGAAGGTGCTCTTGCTCATGCTTGGCTCCGCGAATCAAAGCTCGGCAGTTTAGCGCGGTTGGTTCGCGGCGGTGCAGCCGCTATGCTTGGGCCACCTCAACGGATTTAGTCGCCATGACCCTGACCGAACTGCGCTACATCGTCACGCTTGCCCAGGAGCAACACTTCGGCCGCGCCGCGGAGCGCTGCCACGTCAGCCAGCCGACGCTGTCGGTGGGCGTGAAGAAGCTGGAAGACGAGCTCGGCGTGCTGATCTTCGAGCGCAGCAAGAGCGCTGTCCGCTTGACCCCGGTCGGCGAAGGCATCGTGGCGCAGGCGCAGAAGGTGCTGGAGCAAGCCCAGGGCATCCGCGAACTGGCCCAGGCCGGCAAGAACCAGCTGACCTCGCCGCTCAAGGTCGGCGCCATCTACACCATCGGCCCGTACCTGTTCCCGCACCTGATTCCGCAGCTGCACCGGGTCGCCCCGCAGATGCCGTTGTACATCGAGGAAAACTTCACTCACATCCTGCGCGACAAGCTGCGCACCGGCGAACTGGACGCGATCATCATCGCCCTGCCGTTCCACGAAGCCGACGTGCTGACCCTGCAGTTGTTCGACGAGCCCTTCTACGTGCTGATGCCGGCAGACCACGCCTGGACCGCGAAGAAGACCATCGACCCGGAGCTGCTCAACGACAAGAGCCTGCTGCTGCTCGGCGAAGGCCACTGCTTCCGCGACCAGGTGCTCGAAGCCTGCCCGACTACCCACAAGGGCAGCGAGAACAAGCACACCACGGTGGAATCCAGTTCGCTGGAAACCATCCGCCACATGGTCGCTTCCGGCCTGGGCGTATCGGTGCTGCCCTTCTCCGCCGTGGACAGCCACCACTACGCGCCGGGCGTGCTGGAAGTGCGCCCGTTCAGCGCGCCGGTACCCTTCCGCACCGTCGCCATCGCCTGGCGCGCCAGCTTCCCGCGACCGCGCGCCATCGAAGTGCTGGCCGACTCGATCCGCCTGTGCTCGGTCGCCAAGCCGACCGTCAAGGGTGAAGCCGAGCCGGCATGACCGATCTGTCGAATGTCCCGGTCACCGCGCTCAAGGGCGTGGGCGCCGCGCTGGAAGAAAAGCTGGCAAAGGTCGGCCTGGAGAATCTCCAGGACATCCTCTTCCACCTGCCGCTGCGCTACCAGGACCGCACCCGCATCACCCCCATCGGCGCGCTGCGCCCGGGGCAGGATGCAGTGGTCGAAGGCGTGGTCTCCGGCGCCGACGTGGTGATGGGCAAGCGCCGCAGCTTGCTGGTTCGCCTGCAGGACGGCACCGGCGTGCTAAGCCTGCGCTTCTACCACTTCAGCCAGGCGCAGAAGGAAAACCTCAAGCGCGGCACGCACCTGCGCTGCTACGGTGAGGCGCGCCCCGGCGCTTCTGGCCTGGAGATCTACCACCCCGAATACCGCTCGCTCACCGACGCCGCCGCGGCGCCGGTGGAGCAGACGCTCACGCCGATCTACCCGACCACCGAAGGCCTTACCCAGCAGCGTCTGCGCCAGCTCAGCGAGCAGACCCTGGCGCGCCTCGGCCCGTCGAGCCTGCCGGACTGGCTGCCGGCGGAACTGGCCCGCGACTACCGCCTGGGCCCGCTGGACGAAGCCATCCGCTACCTGCACCGGCCGCCGCCGGATGCCGACCTGGAAGAGCTCGCCGAAGGCCGTCACTGGGCGCAGCATCGTCTCGCCTTCGAAGAACTGCTGACCCACCAGTTGTCGCTGCAGCGCCTGCGCGAAAGCGTACGCTCCCAGGCCGCGCCGCAGCTACCGCCGGCCAAACGCCTGCCGGCGCTGTACCTGAAGAACCTCGGCTTCAAGCCCACCGGCGCACAGCAGCGGGTCGGCGCGGAGATCGCCTACGACCTTGCCCAGCCCGAGCCGATGCTGCGCCTGGTCCAGGGCGACGTGGGCGCCGGCAAGACCGTGGTCGCCGCCCTCGCCGCCCTGCAAGCACTGGAAGCCGGCTACCAGGTGGCACTGATGGCGCCGACCGAAATCCTCGCCGAGCAGCATTTCGTCAACTTCACCAAGTGGCTGCAGCCGCTGGGTATCGAGGTCGCGTGGCTGGCCGGCAAGCTCAAGGGCAAGGCCCGCGCCAGCGCGCTGGAGCAGATCGCCGGCGGTGTGCCGATGATCGTCGGCACTCACGCGCTGTTCCAGGACGAAGTGAAGTTCAAGCGCCTGGCCCTGGTGATCATCGACGAGCAGCACCGCTTCGGCGTGCAGCAACGCCTTGCCCTGCGCCAGAAAGGCGTGGACGGCCGGCTCTGCCCGCACCAGCTGATCATGACCGCCACGCCCATCCCCCGGACCCTGGCGATGAGCGCCTACGCCGACCTGGACACCTCGATCCTCGACGAACTTCCGCCCGGCCGCACGCCGGTGAACACCGTGCTGGTGGCCGACAGCCGCCGTATCGAAGTGATCGAGCGCGTGCGCGCCGCCTGCGCCGAAGGCCGCCAGGCCTATTGGGTCTGCACGCTGATCGAAGAATCCGAAGAACTCACCTGCCAAGCCGCTGAGACGACCTACGAGGAACTCTCCTCAGCACTGGGCGAGCTGCGCGTGGGCCTGATCCACGGGCGCATGAAGCCGGCGGACAAGGCCGTGGTCATGGAAGCCTTCAAGGAAGGCATGCTGCAATTGCTGGTGGCAACCACCGTGATCGAAGTCGGCGTGGACGTGCCCAACTCCAGCCTGATGATCATCGAGAATCCGGAACGCCTGGGCCTGGCGCAGTTGCACCAGCTGCGCGGCCGCGTCGGCCGGGGCAGCGCCGCGAGCCACTGCGTGCTGCTGTATCACCCGCCGCTGTCGCAGATTGGCCGCGAGCGCCTGGGCATCATGCGTGAGACCTGCGATGGCTTCGTCATCGCCGAGAAGGACCTGGAGCTGCGCGGTCCAGGCGAAATGCTCGGCACCCGCCAGACCGGCCTGCTGCAATTCAAGGTCGCCGACCTGATGCGCGACGCGGACCTGTTGCCGGCGGTACGCGACGCCGCCCAGGCGCTGCTGGCGCATTGGCCGCAATCTGTGAGCCCGTTGCTGGCACGTTGGCTACGCCACGGCCAACAATACGGGCAAGTGTGATCTACTTCACTCTCGCCGGTCAGTTGATCGCTCGGTCTTGTTGACCGCGTGGTTATACTCCGACCCAGCCGTTGATAACCGGATCACATTCATGAGCGACCTTGCACGCGCCCCATCCGACTCCTCGCAGGCCCCCGAGGTCATCCTGCAGCTGCTCGACAAACTGGGCATCGCCTCTCGCGAGGTCAGCGACTCCACCACGCTTCCCGCCACCCGCCGGGTGCAGGCGAGCCTGCTGGAAGACGCCGTCGGCACTCTGCTGGTGCTGTTCCCGCAGAGCCAATTGCTCGATTTGAACCGCCTCGCCGAACTCACCGGCCGCAAGCTGGTGGCGGTCAAACCCGATCGCCTGGAGCGCATGCTCGGCAAGCACCAGCTCGGCCGCCTGCCGGCGTTGCCGCCGCTGACCAGCTCGCCCTGCCTGTATGACGAGCGCCTGCTGCAGGAACCCCAGCTGCTGATCGAGTCCGGCGCGCCGGGCACCCTGCTGGAAATTCCTACCGCGTCGTTCCGCGGGCTGCTGGAGAAAGCCAGCGCCGCGCGTTTCGGCGTGCCGTTGGAATCGATCCGACCGAACCTCGACCGCCCGGACGACGACCGCAAGGAAATCACCCAGGCCGTGCAGGCGTTCACCGCCCGCCGCATCCAGCAGCGCCTCGAGGAAACCATCGAGATCCCGCCGCTGCCGGAAACCGCGCAGAAGATCATCAAGCTGCGCGTCGACCCCAACGCCACGGTGGACGACATCACCGGCGTGGTGGAAACCGACCCGGCGCTGGCCGCGCAGGTAGTCAGTTGGGCGGCTTCGCCCTACTACGCCGCGCCCGGCAAGATCCGCTCGGTGGAAGACGCCATCGTCCGCGTACTGGGCTTCGACCTGGTGATCAACCTCGCCCTGGGCCTGGCCCTGGGCAAGACCCTGAGCCTGCCCAAGGATCAGCCACAGCACGCCACGCCCTACTGGCACCAGGCGATCTACACCGCCGCGGTGATCGAAGGCCTGACCCGCGCCGTGCCGCGCGCCGAGCGTCCGGAAGCCGGACTGACCTACCTCGGCGGCCTGCTGCACAGCATTGGCTACCTGGTCCTGGCACACATCTTCCCGCCGCATTTCTCGCTGATCTGCCGGCACCTGGAAGTGAACCCGCACGTCGAGCACAACCTTGTCGAGCAGCACCTGCTGGGCATCACCCGCGAGCAGATCGGCGCCTGGCTGATGCGCACCTGGGACATGCCGGAAGAGATCTACACCGCGCTGCGCTTCCAGCACGATCCGTCCTATGCCGGCGACTGCTCGGCCTACGCCAACCTGGTGTGCCTGGCGACCCGCCTGCTGCGCAACCACGGCATCGGCAGCGGCCCGGAAACCAGCATCCCGCAGGACCTGCTGGATCGTCTGGACATCCCGCGTGAAAAGGCCGAGGACGCCGTGCGCAAGGTACTCGACGCAGAGGCCGTGTTGCGCGAGCTGGCCAGCCAGTTCAATCCCGGCCACTGAGCGAAGTCGCGCTTTCTCTTGTAGGAGCGAGCTTGCTCGCGAACCCAATAGCACCAAGCGGTTCCGGTTCGCGAGCAAGCTCGCTCCTACGAAAAGCCATTCTCTGCCCCCATAAAAAAAGCCCTCGCAAGAGGGCTTTTTTGTGGCCGGTTCAGGCCGCTTTCTTGTCGCTGGCCGGCGCGGCTTTCTTCTTCGGCTTCAGGTACTTCACCAGGCCCTGGAACCAGATCACCAGGCCGGGATTGCCCTGGATCTGGATGTCCTTGTTCTGGATGCCCTGCATGAACGCCAGCTGCGGGTTCTTCGAAGTCATGGTGGCGAAGCCGTAGGCACCATCCTTGAAGCCCAACGCAAAGGCAGGGCTGGGATGCGTACCGCGACGGGCGCTGACCTTGAGGTCCTTGACGATGTAGTGGCGGGCGACCTTGCCGTCGAGGGTGTGGAGCTGGAACACCAGGTCCTTGCCTTCGAGCTGCTTCTGGAACGCCGGGTTTTCGCGGCTGGCCTTGGCCATCAGGCGACCGAGCATCCACAGGAGAAGACGGAATTTCATGCACAAACCTCGACGTTCGAGACAAAAGTCTGCGCATTGTAGCCAGTTTGAAAACGGACTACATCCGGTCTTTTGGAGGGATTATGTAACTGGAGGAGGCAACCCGGAGCCGCTCTGGCTCCGGGTCAGGCGCGATCAGTTGACCGCGTCTTTCAGCGCCTTGCCCGGTTTGAAGGCAACGGTGTTGCTGGCTTTGATCTTGACCGGTTGACCGGTTTGCGGGTTCTTGCCGGTACGGGCGCCACGGTGGCGCTGAACGAAGGTACCGAAACCGACAAGGGTAACGCTGTCCTTGCGGTTAAGCGCGCCAGTGATTTCATCCAGCAGCGCGTTCAGCACCTTGTTGGCTTGTTCTTTGGTGAGGTCGGCCTTCTCGGCGATCGCGGCGGCGAGTTCTGGTTTACGCATAAATGCCTCTTTGACGGTTTGTTGTTGTTGTGTCCGTGCTGTCTTCCCAACAGCGCCCAAGGCACCGCAGGCTTGCCGTACAGGCTCTAGGCTGCGGCAGACGGGGGGAGAATGGCACGCCGAAAGCTGGTACGCCAGTATCGTCTGACAATTTGCGGGCTCTTTCCCAAGGCAAAACTGCCATTGGCGACGCTTGTCACGCCAGCAGGGCTGGCAACTCCTTGTTCAGGGAGAGTTTTTCCCCCACAGCGGCCCCCGTCAGGGCATATCCGAGCAATCGACCGGCGGTATCCCGGCACAGGACCTTGAGGTCCGGGCCAGAGCCTTCCACTTGCCATTCACCCTCGCTTCCGCGCGGCGGCGGCGATACCACCAGCGGGCAGACCGGGGTTTTCACCGTCACCGGCATGGCGCCATAGGCTACTGCCGTCGGCTTGCCGGCTAGTGTCTGCGCCAGCGCACGGGCACAGGACATCAGCGGCATCACGTAAAGCAGATTCAGTCCGTCGACCTCGGCGCAGTCGCCCAGGGCGTAGATGTTGGCGTGGGAGGTGCGCAGCTCGCGGTTGACCATGACACCGCGATTGATATCCAGGCCGGCGGCGGCAGCCAGGTCGATGCGCGGACGCAGGCCGACGGCGGAGACGACCAGGTCGCAGGCGATCACCTGGCCATCGGAGAGGTGTGCTTCCAGGGCATCGCCGGCGCGCACCAGGCTGTTCAACACTGGTCCGAGATGGAAGCGCACGCCGAGGCCTTCCAGCCCCTGCTGCACCGCCTGGGCGGCAGCCGGGTGGAGCAGGCCGGGCATGACCTGCTCGCAGGGTGCGACCACGTCGATCTGGTAGCCGCCGCTGGTGAGGTCGTTGGCGAATTCGCAGCCGATCAGGCCGGCGCCCAGCAGCAGCACACGACGCTTGCCGGCGGCGGCGCTGCGGAAGCGCGCGTAGTCTTCCAGGTCGTTGATCGGGAAGATCAGGTCCTGGGCATCCCCCTCGACCGGTACGCGAATGGTCTCGGCGCCCCAGGCCAGCACCAGGTCGCGGTAGTGAATCTCTTCTTCGCCGATCCAGATGCGCCGGTGGCCCGGGTCGATGCCGGTGACGCGGGTGTGAGTGAGGATGCGCGCCTTGAGCTGATCGGCCATGGCGCCAGCTTCGGCCATGGCCAGGCCGTCGGCGTCCTTGTCCTTGGAGAAGCCGGTGGACAGCATCGGCTTGGAGTAGGAGCGACCGTCATCGGCGGTGATCAGCACCAGCGGCGTTTCCGCGTCCAGCTTGCGCCACTCGCGGGCCAGGTTGTAGCCGGCCAGACCGGTTCCGATGATCACCAGCGGTGCGTTGTCGCTCATTGCGCTCTCCACTTCTAGAAATGCTCTGTCCTGAAGACGGCACGGCGGCCTTCGGGCCGCCGCATGAATACTTTGTGTCGGGTTGGGATTACGAGATTTCGATCATCTCGAAGTCTATCTTGCCCACGCCGCAATCCGGGCAGACCCAGTCCGCCGGAATATCTTCCCAGCGCGTGCCGGGGGCGATGCCCTCGTCCGGCAGGCCCAGTGCCTCGTCGTAGATGAAGCCACAGACCACGCATTGCCATTTGCGCATCGGCCAAGCCCTCCTGCGATTGCAAAGTGAACCTAACGTACTTTAACCGCACCGGCCAACGGCGCCCGTGCCGCCGGGCAGCGTCAGCAAGGCCAACCCGGCTCCGTCCAGTCTACCGCGCAAGGCCAAGGCCTGCCGGCCGCGCAAACGCAGACGGCGGCCCGAAGGCCGCCGTCGCGGGAATCAATCCTTACGGGCTCAGCCGATCTCGATCATCTCGAAATCCAGCTTGCCGACGCCGCAATCCGGGCACAGCCAGTCTTCCGGCACGTCTTCCCAACGGGTACCGGCGGCGATGCCCTCTTCCGGCCAGCCCTTGGTTTCGTCATAGATCAGGCCACACACCACGCACTGCCACTTCTTCATCAGCTATCACCCTCATGTTCTTGTCGCTTGGACGTCAGTGCATCCAATGTTCGGCTTTGTACTGGCGATGGGCTTGCGGCGCAAGCCCCTGGAAAAATGCCGGATGGCCGGCCAAACCTTTGGTGGGGTTTTGCGCAAGGCACTGTTGCAGACAACGCAATCGGCCACGCAAAGGCGCCATGTTAAGCTGCCGCGTCCCTGGCCAACCGCAAGTCGAACCCGTGCCCGAAGCCGCCCTGATCCACCCGCCTCGCTGGCTCACCGCCGCTCAGTTGCATCCCGCGCCGACCACCCAGATCCAGGACTGGCTGTTCGATGAAGGCTCACTGACGCGCCGGCTCACTGCCCTCTCCGCAGACAACTTCGCGGTGCAGCCGCTCGCCGAAGGCTGGCACCGCCTGCGCACCGACGAATGCGCCGCGCTGGGCGTGCCCGACGGCAGCCAGGGCTGGGTGCGCGAGGTGTATCTGAAGGGCCACGGCACGCCCTGGGTGTTCGCCCGCAGCGTCGCCGCACGCTCGGCACTGGAGGGCTCGGGCTTCGACCTGCGCCTGCTGGGCACGCGTTCGCTGGGCGAGCTGCTGTTCAGCGACCGCGCCTTCCACCGCGGCCCTATCGAAGTCTGCCGCTACCCGGCCGCCAGCCTACCCGCCGAAGTGCGCGCCGAGCGCCTCTGGGGCCGCCGCTCCTGCTTCAGCCGCGATGGTCTGGGCGTGCTGGTCGCCGAGGTATTCCTGCCGACTCTGTGGCACCGGGTGGAACAACAGCCCGTATAATTCCCGGATCGTTTTCCGGAGGCCGCCATGTTCGTCGCCCTGATCAAACCCCTCGCCCGCCTGCATCCCCGCGCCTGGGACTTCATCCAGCTGACGCGCATGGACAAGCCGATCGGCATCTACCTGCTGCTCTGGCCGACGCTCTGGGCGCTGTGGATGGCCAGCGGTGGCGTGCCGAGCGTGAAGAACCTGGTGATCTTCGTCCTCGGCACGGTGCTGATGCGCATGGCCGGCTGCGTGATCAACGACTTCGCCGACCGCAAGCTGGATGGCCACGTCGAGCGCACCAAGGCCCGCCCGCTGGCGACCGGCAGGGTCACCGTGCGCGAAGCCTGGATCGCCTTCTTCGTGTTGCTGGGCTTGAGCTTCCTGCTGGTGCTGTGCACCAACATGCAGACCATCTGGCTGTCCTTCGGCGGCGCGGCCATCGCGGCGCTCTACCCCTTCATGAAGCGCTACACCTACTACCCGCAGGTGGTGTTGGGCGCGGCGTTCTCCTGGGGTATCCCGATGGCTTTCACCGCGGCTGGCGGCACGCTGCCGGCCGTGGCCTGGCTGCTGTTCTTCGCCAACGTGCTGTGGACAGTCGCGTATGACACCTACTACGCGATGACCGACCGCGAAGACGACCTGAAGATGGGCATGAAGTCCACGGCGATCCTCTTCGGTGACGCCGACCGGGTGATCAACCTGAGCCTGCAGGGCCTGATGCTCCTGCTGCTGATCCTGGCCGGCAACAAGCTGGCCATGCACCTGTATTACTACCTGGGCCTGGCCGTGGCGGCGGGCTGCTTCGCCTGGCAGTTCCATTCGACCCGCGACCGCGAGCCGATGAAGTGCTTCAAGGCCTTCCTGCACAACCACTGGGCGGGGCTGGCGATATTCCTCGGCACCGTGGCGGATTTCGCCCTGCGTTGATGCTGGGGCATTCGCAGGAGCGGACTCCGTCCGCGATAGGTCCGCATCACGCAGGAGACCATCGCGGGCGGAGTCCGCTCCTACGGCAATCCCAACCTGCAGGAGCGAATTCCTGGCAAGAGCCGTTAAGGCTTGGCCATGTGCCAGACGCCCATCTTGCCGTCACCGGCCATGTCGCCGGCCTTCTTGTCCTGCACGAAGGTGTACAACGGCTTGCCCTTGTAGGCCCACTGGGCGCTACCGTCATCGCGCTTGATCAGCGTCCAGTCGCCCATCGCCTTGTCATCGGCGCTGGCCATCAGCGGCGGCCAGTTCTGCGCGCAGCCGCCATTGCAGGCGGACTTGCCGCCACTGTCCTTGTCGAAGGTGTAGAGCGTCATGCCCTTGGCATCGACCAGCATGCCGTTCTTCTCCATGCCGGGTTCGGCGGCCAGCGCGGACATCGCCGGCAGCATCAGGCCCAGTGCCAGGGCCGGGAATAGCAGTTTCATAACGCTTCTCCTCTGGTGAGGTGGAAACGGCGCGAGCGCAAACGTGCAGGCGGGCGAGGTAACAGGCAGGGCCGGCCAGGGCGACGTCGACAACGCACTCACTTCCGTCATCGCAGGTTCCGGCAGCCGGGCTGCCGGCCGCACCGCCGACCGGGCCGGTGCGCTCCATCGTCACCGTGGCGCAAGCGCGCAGTGACTGGTTCAGCATAGACGAGCGCTCTGCGACAAGGCTCGGCTAACATCCCGGTGTCACATTCATGAAATATTTCCGTTATCTAATGCGGCGCAACACAGAAATTCTGAGGCCTCAGCATGGTTGGCAAGACAATCCTCATCGTCGATGACGAAGCTCCGATCCGGGAAATGATCGCCGTGGCCCTGGAGATGGCCGGCTACGAGTGTCTGGAGGCCGACAGCGCCCAGCAGGCGCATGCCGTGATCGTCGACCGCAAGCCGGACCTGATCCTGCTCGACTGGATGCTGCCGGGCACCTCCGGTATCGAACTGGCCCGCCGCCTCAAGCGCGACGAGCTGACCGCGTCCATCCCGATCATCATGCTCACCGCCAAGGGCGAAGAGGACAACAAGATCCAGGGCCTGGAAGTCGGCGCCGATGACTACATCACCAAGCCGTTCTCTCCCCGCGAACTGGTGGCCCGCCTGAAGGCTGTGCTGCGCCGCACCGGCGCCGGCGACAGCGAGACCCCGATCGAAGTCGGCGGCCTGCTGCTCGACCCGATCAGCCACCGCGTGACCATCGACGGCAAACCCGCCGAGATGGGCCCGACCGAATACCGCCTGCTGCAGTTCTTCATGACCCACCAGGAGCGTGCCTATACCCGTGGCCAACTGCTGGACCAGGTCTGGGGCGGCAACGTCTACGTCGAGGAGCGCACCGTCGACGTGCACATCCGCCGCCTGCGCAAGGCCCTGGGCGAGGTATACGAAAATCTGGTTCAGACCGTGCGCGGCACCGGTTATCGTTTCTCGACCAAAAGCTGACCCGACTTCTCGTCTGACGGGTACAAGGAACGGAATTTCGTGACCCAGAACTGGAGAGGCGTGCTGATACGCCACCTGCTGTTGGTGGTGGCCGCTGGCGCGCTGCTCGGCGTGATCACCGGCCAGTACGGCTGGGCCATCGCCGTGGCGCTGGCTGCCTACCTCGGCTGGTCGACCTGGCAGTTGCTGCGCCTGCACAAGTGGCTGAGGAATCACCAGCCCGACGAAGCCCCGCCCGATGGCTACGGCCTGTGGGGCGAGGTGTTCGACAGCATCTACCACCTGCAGCGACGCAACCAGAAGGCCCGCGGGCGCCTGCAGGCGGTGATCGACCGCATGCAGGAATCCACCGCCGCGCTGCGCGACGGCATGATCCTGCTCGACCGCGACGGCAACCTGGAGTGGTGGAACCAGTCCGCCGAACGCCTGCTGGGACTCAAGAGTCCGCAGGACGGCGGCCAGCCAGTGACCAACCTGGTCCGCCATCCGCGCTTCAAGGAATACTTCGAGGGCGAGGACTACCGCGAGCCGCTGGAACTCAGCTCGCCGATCAGCGACAGCCTGCGCCTGCAGTTCCACATCACCCTCTACGGCGCCGGCGAACACCTGATGCTGGTGCGCGACGTGACCCGCGTCCACCAGCTGGAACAGATGCGCAAGGACTTCGTCGCCAACGTCTCCCACGAGTTGCGCACACCGCTGACGGTGATCGCCGGCTACCTGGAGACGCTGCTGGACAACGTCGAAGACGTTAACCCGCGCTGGACCCGCGCCCTGCAACAGATGCAGCAACAGGCCGGGCGCATGCAGAACCTGCTCAACGACCTGCTCCTGCTGGCCAAGCTCGAAGCCACCGACTACCCGGCGGACAACAAGCCGGTGGCGGTGGACCTGATGCTGCTGTCGATCCGCAACGACGCCCAGGCGCTATCCGGGGCGCGCAACCACCGGATCAGCCTGGAGGCCGACTCGAAGGTGAAGCTCAAGGGCAGCGAGGCCGAACTGCGCAGCGCCTTCTCCAACCTGGTGTTCAACGCGGTGAAGTACACCCCCGAGGAAGGCGAGATCCGTATTCGCTGGTGGGGCGATGAGCAAGGTGCGCACCTGGCCGTGCAGGACAGCGGCATCGGCATCGATCCCAAGCACCTGCCGCGCCTGACCGAGCGCTTCTACCGCGTCGACTCCAGCCGCAATGCCAACACCGGCGGTACCGGCCTGGGCCTGGCCATCGTCAAGCACGTGCTGCTGCGCCACCGCGGCACCCTGGACATCAGCAGCGTGCCGGGCAAGGGCAGCAGCTTCACCTGCCACTTCCCGCCGCTGCAGGTCGAGACCCGCGCATAATCACTCTCGAATGCGACTCTTGACTGAGCGGGCTTGCCAGCCGGGCCCGCTGAACCGCATTCTTGTCCGTCCATTCTCAATCCAACAGAACCATGGACCCTTCCCCTAGTAGCCACTTCCTCACCTATTTCGCCGATTTCGGCCTGATCCTGTTCGCCCTGTTCCTCGTCGTGCTCAACGGCTTCTTCGTCGCCGCCGAGTTCGCCATGGTCAAGCTGCGCTCCACCCGCGTGGAGACCATCGCCAAGCAGCACGGCTGGCGCGGCACCATCCTGCGCAAGGTGCACAACCAGCTCGACGCCTACCTCTCCGCCTGCCAGCTGGGCATCACCCTGGCTTCCCTGGGCCTGGGCTGGGTCGGCGAACCGGCCTTCGCCGAACTGCTCGAACCGCTGCTGGCTGCCATTGGTGTGCACTCCGAGGAAGTCATCCGCGGCGTGTCGTTCTTTACCGCGTTCTTCATCATTTCCTATCTGCACATCGTGGTCGGCGAGCTCGCGCCCAAGTCCTGGGCGATCCGCAAGCCGGAGTTGCTGTCGCTGTGGACCGCAGTGCCGCTCTACCTGTTCTACTGGGCCATGTACCCAGCCATCTGGCTGCTCAACGCCAGCGCCAACGCCATCCTGAAGATCGCCGGGCAAGGCGAGCCGGGGCCGCACCACGAGCACCATTACAGCCGTGACGAGCTCAAGCTGATCCTGCACTCCAGCCGCGCCCACGACCCCAGCGACCAGGGCATGCGCGTACTGGCCTCGGCAGTGGAACTGGGTGAACTGGAAGTGGCGGACTGGGCCAACTCCCGCGAGGACCTGGTGTACCTCGAGCGCAGCGCGCCGCTGGACGACATCCTTGCCACCATCCGCCGCCACAAGTACAGCCGCTATCCGGTGTACGACAGCGAGAAGGGCGAGTTCACCGGCCTGCTGCACATCAAGGACCTGCTGCTTGCCCTGGCCACGCTGGATAGCCTGCCGGAATCCTTCGATCTCGACGAGCTGACCCACCCGCTGGAGATGGTCACCAAACACCTGCCGCTCGCGCGCCTGCTGGAGCAGTTCCGCCAGGGCGGCTCGCACTTCGCGCTGGTGGAAGAAGCCGACCACAAGGTGGTCGGCTACCTGACCATGGAAGACGTACTGGAAGTGCTGGTCGGCGATATCCAGGACGAGCACCGCAAGACCGAGCGCGGCATCGTCGCCTACCAACCGGGCAAGCTGCTGGTGCGTGGCGATACCCCGCTGTTCAAGCTGGAGCGCCTGCTGGGCATCGACCTCGACCACGTCGAGGCGGATACCCTCGCCGGCCTGGTCTACGACAGCCTCAAGCGCGTACCCGAGGAGGAGGAAGTCCTCGAGGCGGAAGGCTTGCGCATCATCGTGAAAAAGATGAAAGGGCCGAAGATCGTCCTGGCCAAGGTGGTCAAGCTGGACTGACAGTCCCCGCGCAACGAACAGGGCTGCCCTCGGGCAGCCTTTTTCTTTTCCTGCAAGGCATCGGTCAGTTGCCTTTGACCACCGCGAAATTCGGCAGCGAATCCACCGGCTGGGCGAAGTCGTAAGGGATCGACACCAGGTCCAGGCCGACGTTGCGCTGCACCACGAAGTGCAGGTGCGGACCGCTGCTGTTGCCGGTGTTACCCGACTGCGCCAGCGGCGAACCGGTGGCCACGCGCTGCCCCTCGCGGACCACCACCGAGCCACGCATCAGGTGCAGGTAAACGCCCATGGTGCCGTCGTCATGCAGTACGCGAACGAAGTTGCCGGATGGATTCTTGCCGCGCCCATCCTGGCCATTCTCGATCTTCACCACCGTGCCGCCCCGCGCCGCGACGATGGGCGTGCCCACCGGCATGGCGATGTCCATGGCGTAGCGCCCCTTGGGCGTGAAGTGGCTGTAGCGGCCATTGGCGCCCTGGGTCAGGCGGAACGGACCGCCCACCCACGGCAGGGCGTACTGATAGGACAACGGCCGCGGCCGCGGATCGCCCAGGGCGTAGCGCAGCGTGGGCTTGTAGCGCAAAGGTTTACTGGGATCGAGCGGCGTCAGGGTGGCGAGACGGATCGCGCTACGCGGCGGCAGCACCCAGCGGATCGGGCGCTCCGGTACGCCAATGGCGTTCTGCGCGCCACTCACGCTCAGTTCGACTTCCACCGGCGCGTACAGGTCGTTGCGCACCTGCAGCGTCTCGCCGCCAGCGTGCTTCTTCGTCTCCAGCTTCACCTGTTGTTCCAGGTGCTCGACCATGCGGTCGCGGAAGACGAACACGGCCGCACCCGCCACGGCCTTGTCCGTGTAGGTGACCACGCCGTTGGCGTCGGTGTACTTGTAGATGGTCACGGCCGAAGCCGTCCCCGAGGCGGCCAAAAGACCGCACAGGAAGATACTGCGCCCTAGCATGTCGACTCTGGTTATAGGTATGGCGACGCTGGCAAGACTAGCAGCGTCGCCGCGGCGTCGCGACCTGCCGCCGGTCGGCGTGTGAAGCAGTACCTGCCGGCCGTCCGGCAAAAATGTAACCGGATCAGGCGCCGGGCACGTAGTGCTTCTGGCTGCTGCCGCGGGCGATCAGGCGCGAGAGGTAGTCGAGTTTCTGCGGGTCGCGATCGACGAAGCGGAAAGTCAGTTGCAGCCATTCGCTATCGGGCTTGGGCTCGAGCGCTGCCACGGCGTGGAGGTAGCCGTTGAGGCGAGCGACGTCGCTGTCCTCTTCCAGGTCCAGCACGGCGCTTTCCAGCACCTGCGGCAGCGGCGTACCGCGTTTCACCACCAGCAGCGCTTCCTTGAGGCTGAGCGCCTTGATCACGCAGGGCAGGTTGGCAGCCGGCAGGCGCAGTTGGCCTTGCTGGCCCTTGGCGCCACTCCGGGCAGCGGCGGGAGCAGCGACCGCGGGCGCCGGGGCCGCCTGGGCGGGACGCGGCGCAGCAGGCGCGGCCGGACGCACGACCTCGGCCTTGCCGCCGGTGAGCGCGGCAAGCGAATCGTTGGGCATCGATCCGACCAGGCTGCGTTGCGGAGCCTGCGCCGCCAGGGCCTCCAGCTTGCCGGAGCGGGACAGCGCCTTCTTCACCTTGCTCACCAACTGGTCGTTGGAGAATGGCTTGCCGATGAAATCGGAGACGCCGGCCTGGATAGCCTGCACCACGTTGTCCTTGTCGCCACGGCTGGTGACCATGATGAAGGGTGTGGTCTTCAGGCTGTCCTGCTCGCGGCACCAGGTCAGCAGCTCGATACCCGACAGCTCGGGCATTTCCCAGTCGCAGAGGATCAGGTCCACGGCCTGGCGCGCGAGGAACTGCTGCGCCTTGCGGCCGTTGACTGCCTCTTCGATCTGCAGGCCGGGGAAATGGTCCCGCAGCCCCTTTTTCACCAGGTCACGAATGAACGGAGCGTCATCCACGACCAGCACACTGACCTTGCCCATCGGCATCTCCCGAAAACGATAGGGCGAAGAATAGCCTTGCCGGGTGGCTACGTGCCATTGGGATAAAACCGCCTGGCCATAAAATGACGAACCCGGCGCGAGGCCGGGTCCGTCGGTGCAACCGGTAAAGGGCTTACTCGGGCTTGCTCGCGCTGCCGGAGCCCTGCACTTCTTCCTTCATGCGGGTCAGCCCGAGGTGCCGCACATCGGTGCCGCGCACCAGGTAGATCACCAGTTCGGCAATGTTGCGCGCGTGGTCGCCGATGCGCTCCAGCGAACGTAGGGCCCAGATGACGTTGAGCACGCGGGAGATCGCCCGCGGGTCTTCCATCATGTAGGTGACCAGCTCGCGCAGGGCGGTCTTGTACTCGCGGTCGACGGTCTTGTCGTACTGCGCCACCGACAGGGCGAGGTCGGCGTCGAAGCGGGCAAAGGCGTCGAGCGCTTCCTGGACCATCTTGCGCACCTGGCCGCCGATGTGGCGCACCTCGACGTAGCCGCGCGGCGACTCGCCCTCCTCGCACAGCTGGATGGCGCGGCGGGCGATCTTCGAGGCTTCGTCGCCGATGCGCTCAAGGTCGATCACCGACTTGGAAATGCTGATGATCAGGCGCAGGTCGGAGGCGGCCGGCTGGCGGCGGGCAAGGATGCGCAGGCATTCCTCGTCAATGTTGCGCTCCATCTGATTGATCTGGTCATCGATCTCGCGCACTTGCTGGGCCAGGCCCGAGTCAGCGTCGATCAGCGCATTGACCGCGTCGTTGACCTGCTTCTCCACCAGGCCACCCATGGCCAGCAGATGGCTGCGCACATCTTCCAGCTCGGCGTTGAACTGCTGCGAGATGTGGTGGGTGAGGCTTTCTTTGTTGATCATGTGCAAACCCTTGAAAGGTGCGAAGTTCAGAACTCAGTCTTTATCCGGTCTCAACCAGAGCATTGAGGCCCTTGAGAAATCTTCGCTGGCGCGAAGGCGAAGCGCCGACAGTACATCCCGTACGGCAAGCTTCGCCGACAAAGCCAGAGGAGATTTCTCATGGCCTCAACCGTAGCGACCGGTGATGTAGTCTTCCGTCTGCTTCTTGGCCGGGTTGGTGAAGAGGGTATCGGTGTCGCCGAACTCGATCAGCTTGCCCATGTACATGAACGCCGTGTAGTCGGAGACGCGCGCGGCCTGCTGCATGTTGTGGGTCACGATGACGATGGTGAACTTGGATTTCAGCTCGTAGATCAGCTCTTCGATCTTCAGGGTGGAGATCGGGTCCAGCGCCGAGCAGGGTTCGTCGAGCAGCAGGACTTCCGGCTCCACGGCGATGGTGCGGGCGATGACCAGACGCTGCTGCTGGCCACCGGAGAGGCCGAGGGCAGACTCGTGCAGACGGTCCTTCACTTCGTCCCACAGCGCGGCACCCTTGAGCGCCCACTCGACGGCTTCATCGAGCACGCGCTTCTTGTTGATGCCCTGGATGCGCAGGCCGTAGACCACGTTCTCGTAGATGCTCTTGGGGAACGGGTTGGGCTTCTGGAACACCATGCCGACGCGGCGACGCAGCTCGGCGACGTCCACGCCCTTGGCGAAGATGTTGTGGCCGTCCAGGCGGATCTCGCCCTTCACGCTGCACCCATCGACCAGGTCGTTCATGCGGTTGAAGCAGCGCAGCAGGGTGGACTTGCCACAGCCGGACGGGCCGATGAAGGCGGTCACGCGCTGCTTGGGAATGTTCATGCTGACGTCGAACAGCGCCTGCTTCTCGCCGTAGAACAGGCTCAGGCCGGGCACTTCGAGGGCGACGGTCTCGTTCGCCAGGTTCATGCCCTGGCGGTCGCCGCGGCCGAGTGCGCCGATGTCGATGCCGTGGGATGCGGTTTCATGTTGCATGTTCAGTCTCCTTGGGAGGCTTGGCGGCGGGCGCTGCCCGCCGCCGGCAGAATCAGTTTTCCAGCGCCTTGTACTTTTCGCGCAGGCGGTTACGAATGGCGATGGCCGAGAAGTTCAGCAGGGCGATCACCATCACCAGCAGCAGCGCGGTGGCGTACACCAGCGGGCGCGCGGCCTCGACGTTCGGGCTCTGGAAGCCGACGTCATAGATGTGGAAGCCCAGGTGCATGATCTTCTGGTCCAGGTGCACGTACGGGTAGTTGCCGTCCACCGGCAGCGCCGGAGCCAGCTTCACCACGCCCACCAGCATCAGCGGCGCCACTTCGCCAGCGGCGCGGGCCACGGCGAGGATCAGGCCGGTCATCATCGCCGGGCTGGCCATCGGCAGGACCACTTTCCACAGGGTCTCGGCCTTGGTCGCGCCCAGGGCCAGCGAGCCTTCGCGGGTGGCCCGCGGGATACGTGCCAGGCCTTCCTCGGTGGCCACGATCACCACCGGTACCGCGAGGATCGCCAGGGTCAGCGAGGCCCAGAACAGCCCGGGCGTACCGAAGGTCGGCGCCGGTAGTGCTTCGGGGAAGAATATCCGGTCGATCGATCCGCCCAGCACATAGACGAAGAAGCCCAGGCCGAACACGCCATAGACGATCGCCGGGACGCCCGCGAGGTTGTTCACCGCGATGCGGATGATGCGGGTCAGCAGGCCCTGGCGGGCGTACTCGCGCAGGTATACCGCAGCGATCACGCCGAACGGGGTGACGATCACGGCCATGACCAGGGTCATCATCACGGTGCCGAAGATGGCCGGGAAGATACCGCCCTCGGTGTTGGCTTCACGCGGGTCGTCGCTGAGGAACTCCCACAGCTTCTTGAAGTAGAAACCCAGCTTGGCGCCCACGCCCATCTGGTTGGGCTGGTAGGCATGGACCAGCTTGCCGAGAGTGATCTCGGTCTGCTGGCCAGTGGCGTCGCGCATCACCACGCTATCGCGGTTGAATTCCTGGTGCAGGCCGTTGAGCTGCTCTTCCAGCACCTTGTACTGGGCATTCAGTTCGGCGCGGCCGGCGGCGATATCGGCCTCGGCGGTGGCATCGAGCTTGTTGTTGAGCTGCAGGCCGCGCTCTTTCAGGCGCAGCCGCTCAAGACCGTGGTTGATGCCACCGATGTCCTTCTTCTCCAGCTGATAAAGCTGGGTGTAGAGGTCATCGACGCGCTTCAGACGGGTCTGCAGCTCGGCCATGGCCTCGGGCCCTTCGGCGACAACCTTGCCGTTCTCTTTCACGCTCAGCAGGTAACCATAGAAGTTGCCCCACTCGCGGCGCTCCAGGGTGACCATGTCGGCGGGATGACGGCGGTCGGTCAGCCACTCGCCGATGACCCAGGAGAAATCACTGCCGTACAGGTCGCGGTTGCCGAGCTTGAGCAGTTCGCGGGTCATGAACTCCGGGCCGTTGTCCGGCACCGGCAGGCCAGCGCCGCGCAGACGCGCACGCGGCACCTGCTCGATCTGCACTTCCTCGCCGATCAGGGTCTTGGGCGCTTCACCGGGAACGGTGTAGGTCGCCTCGATCACGTCCGCCGGCCAGAAGTGGCCGAGACCGCGCACAGCGATCACGGCGAGCAGGCCGATGGTCATGATCACGGCGATGGACACCGCGCCGGCATTCATCCACACCCAGGGAGAACCGCTGGCGAGCCACGCTTTGACGGATTCCTGTTTCTGTTTCACAGCCGTAAGCCTCGTCAGGCGTCGCTTAGAGCGACGCGTATTTCTTGCGCAGGCGCTGACGGATCAGCTCTGCCAGGGTGTTCATCACGAAGGTGAAGGACAGCAGCACCAGTGCCGAGAGGAACAGCACGCGGTAGTGAGTCCCGCCCACCTCCGATTCGGGCATTTCCACCGCGACGTTTGCCGCCAGCGTTCGCATACCCTGGAAGATGTTCACGTCCATGACCGGGGTGTTACCGGTGGCCATCAGCACGATCATGGTCTCGCCCACGGCGCGGCCCATGCCGATCATCAGCGCGGAGAAGATGCCCGGGCTGGCGGTCAGGATCACCACGCGGGTCAGCGTCTGCCAGGGCGTGGCGCCCAGGGCCAGGGAGCCGTAGGTCAGGCTGCGCGGCACGCTGAAGATGGCGTCTTCGGCGATGGAGAAGATGTTCGGAATCACCGCGAAGCCCATGGCCAGGCCGACCACCAGGGCGTTGCGCTGGTCGTAGGTGATGCCCAGGTCGTGGCTGATCCACAGGCGCATGTCGCCGCCGAAGAACATGGTCTCCAGGTGCGGGCTCATCCACAGGGCGAAGGCACCGGTGGCAAGAACGACCGGGATCAGGATCGCCGCTTCCCAGCCGGCTGGCAGGCTCAGGCGGATGCGTTCGGGCAGTCGGCTCCAGATCAGGCCGGCGGCGAGAATGCCTAACGGCGTGAGCAGCAGCAGGCTGAAGATGCCCGGCAGGTGGCCTTCGACGTACGGCGCGAGGAACAGGCCGGCGAAGAAGCCGAGGATCACCGTCGGCAGCGCTTCCATCAGCTCGATCACCGGCTTGACCTTGCGGCGCATGCCCGGAGCCATGAAGTAGGCGGTGTAGACGGCGGCAGCGATGGCCAGCGGTGCGGCGAGGATCATCGCGTAGAACGCAGCCTTCAGCGTACCGAAGGTCAGCGGCGACAGGCTCAGCTTGGGCTCGAAGTCAGTCGTGGCGGCGGTGGACTGCCAGACATAGCCAGGCTTGTCATAGCTCTCGTACCAGACCTTGCCCCACAGCGCGCTGAAGGACACTTCCGGGTGCGGGTTGCTGACCACGAAGCGGCGCAGCTCGCCGCCCTGTTCGACGACCAGACGGTTGGCGCGCGGCGACAGCGCCATCGGGCCAGCGGACGGGGCGACATTTTCCACCAGCAACGTGCGGTGTGCGGTGCTGTGGAAGATGCCCAGGTTGCCCTGCTTGTCGAGGGCCAGGAAGCCCTTGCGGCGTTGCTCCGGCGCGATACTGGTGATCGGCTGGTCGCCCAGCTTGAAGTCACGCACGTGGGACAGGCGCGGTTCGCCATCTTCGCCGCGAGCCATGAACCACTGGCCGATGCCGCCCTTGGAGTCACCGACCATCAGCGAGATGCCACCCAGCAGCTGGCTGCTGGCGGTCACTTCGGCGGAGGCGTCATCCAGCAGCTTGTAGCGGCCGTTGAGCTGGTGCGTATTCAGGTCGAAGACGTCGGCCTGGGCACGGCCATTGAGTACATAGAGCCACTGCTTGCGCGGGTCCATATAGATGGCTTTCACCGGGTCGGCGATCTGCGGCAGGTTGATGCGCTCTTCCTGCAGAGTGCTTTCACCGGTCAGCATGTTTTCCTGCTGAGTCAGGCCGAGCAGGAGCATTTCGCTACCTGTGGACGCGGCCAGCAGCAGGCTGTCGTCACCCGAGACGATCGCTACGTGCTCCAGCGGACGACCCTGGGGATCCAGGTTCATCGCGGCTTCGCCATAGGGATAGTCGATGTGCGGGGTGATGGTCTTCTTGTTGTCCGGGTAGGTGACCTTGTAGTTGTGCTTGAACACCAGCACCTGACCGTTGGACAAGCCCAGCGCGACGGTCGGATGACCCGGCTGGTCCTCGGCGATGGAGGTAACGCTGGTGCCGGCGGGCAGCTTCAGCGCAACGCGATTCATCTCGTCGCCTTTCTTGGCGTCGAAGAACACGACCTCGCCATTGGCGGCGACGCGCATACCTACCATGTTCTGCTCTTCTATGCTCAGCAGCAGCGGCGCCTGGGCCGTCTTCAGCCAAGCCGGAGCGAGGGGTTCGCGGGTCTCCAGTTCGGCACCGCGGAACAGCGGCAGCACGACGTAGGCGAGGTAGAAGAAGATCAGGGTAATGGCAGCCAGCACGGCGAGACCGCCGACCAGCACGTACCAGCGGGTCAGTCGATCCTTGAGCGCCCGGATACGGCGCTTGCGCTGCAGGGCAGGCGTATTGAAATCGATCCGCTCGGGGAGAGAAGAAGTCATCGGGGAGTTGGCCATGTCGTTCATGGAGTGACACCCTAGCGGCTCTGTATGACAGAAAGATGACATGGAAGTGACGCGACAAAGCCCACCAGCAGAGCCATGCTGGCGGGCTCGGTCGAGTATGCGTCAGCCCATGCCGGGCGGCGGTTTCCGCCCGGTTGAAAGGCTGATTACAGACCCAGATCCTTGATCGCTTTTTCGGCGACTTTGGACGGCAGCGGGATGTAGCCGTCTTTCACGACAACCTGCTGGCCAGTCTTGGAGAGCACCATTTTCAGGAACTGGGCTTCCAGTGGGTTCAGCGGCTTGTTCGGCGCCTTGTTGACGTAGACGTAGAGGAAGCGCGACAGCGGGTAGCTACCGTTCAGGGCGTTAGCTTCGTTGTCTTCGATGAACTCGCCGCCTTCTTTCTTGGCCAGGGCAACGGTCTTCACGCTAGCGGTCTTGTAACCGATACCGGAGTAACCAACGCCGTTCAGGGACTGGCTAACCGACTGCACCACGGAAGCCGAACCCGGCTGCTCGTTGACGTTCGGCTTGTAGTCGCCTTTGCACAGGGCTTCTTCCTTGAAGTAGCCGTAGGTGCCGGAGACGGAGTTACGGCCGAACAGCTGGACGGGCTTGTTGGCCCAGTCGCCGGTCAGGCCCAGGTCACCCCAGGTCTTCACTTCCGACTTGCCGCCGCACAGGCGGGTGGAGGAGAAGATGGCGTCGACCTGTTGCATGGTCAGGCCTTTGATGGGGTTGTCCTTGTGCACGAAGATCGCCAGGGCGTCCACGGCAACCGGAACAGCGGTCGGCTTGTAGCCGTACTTCTGCTCGAAGGCCTGCAGCTCGACATCCTTCATCTTGCGGCTCATCGGGCCCAGGTTGGCGGTGCCTTCGGTCAGAGCCGGCGGCGCGGTGGAGGAACCGGCGGCCTGGATCTGCACGTTCACGTTCGGGTACAGGCGCTTGTACTCTTCCGCCCACATGGTCATCAGGTTGGCCAGAGTGTCGGAACCGACGCTCGACAGGTTACCCGACACACCGCTGGCTTTCTGGTAGTCCGGCAGAGCCGGATCGATCGCGGCCACCGCACTGGCGGTGCCTACGCCTGCGGCGACAAAAGTCAGGGCCGCCATCAAACGCTTGAGTTTCATGCCTTGCTCCTTAAGGAGAATGGGGTTGGATGGAACGGGGGCCAGTATCGTCAGGCCGCATGAAGACTCTATGACGCGAATGTGACAGTTGGATGAAATGCCATCAGTCCGTTGCGGACGGGTTGTAACAGGGTGAATCGCTGGGCAGAAATGGCGGGAAATGGCTTTCCAGAGCCTCTACAGCGCTTCACGCGTTGCTCTGGGAGCGAGCTTGCTCGCGCACCTGAACGGCCTCAGGCATGCGAATCCTCGCGGTAATCACGCCCAGGACGATCGCTTGCGTAGGAGTGGACTCCGTCTGCGATGACTATTCCGCGAGCGATTACGGTCAGGCTATTTTCCCGCGCGCAAAAGCAAAGCCCCCGGCCAGCTTTCGCTAACCAGGGGCTTTGGGATAGGAGCTTGACGATGACCTACTCTCACATGGGGAGACCCCACACTACCATCGGCGATGCGTCGTTTCACTACTGAGTTCGGGATGGGATCAGGTGGTTCCAACGCTCTATGGTCGTCAAGCAATTCTTTCGGACGCTCGTGGCTTACGCACACGCTCATCCAGATTCGGGTATGTGACAGGTATTTGCGGTTCACACGAACTTTCGGTTCGTTACGTCTTCACCGTCTAACACACAAATTGTTTGGGTGTTATATGGTCAAGCCTCACGGGCAATTAGTATCGGTTAGCTCAACGCCTCACAGCGCTTACACACCCGACCTATCAACGTCGTAGTCTTCGACGGCCCTTTAGGGGAATCAAGTTCCCAGTGAGATCTCATCTTGAGGCTAGTTTCCCGCTTAGATGCTTTCAGCGGTTATCTATTCCGAACATAGCTACCCGGCAATGCCACTGGCGTGACAACCGGAACACCAGAGGTTCGTCCACTCCGGTCCTCTCGTACTAGGAGCAGCCCCTCTCAAATCTCAAACGTCCACGGCAGATAGGGACCGAACTGTCTCACGACGTTCTAAACCCAGCTCGCGTACCACTTTAAATGGCGAACAGCCATACCCTTGGGACCGGCTTCAGCCCCAGGATGTGATGAGCCGACATCGAGGTGCCAAACACCGCCGTCGATATGAACTCTTGGGCGGTATCAGCCTGTTATCCCCGGAGTACCTTTTATCCGTTGAGCGATGGCCCTTCCATACAGAACCACCGGATCACTAAGACCTACTTTCGTACCTGCTCGACGTGTCTGTCTCGCAGTCAAGCGCGCTTTTGCCTTTATACTCTACGACCGATTTCCGACCGGTCTGAGCGCACCTTCGTACTCCTCCGTTACTCTTTAGGAGGAGACCGCCCCAGTCAAACTGCCCACCATACACTGTCCTCGATCCGGATAACGGACCAGAGTTAGAACCTCAAGCATGCCAGGGTGGTATTTCAAGGATGGCTCCACGCAGACTGGCGTCCACGCTTCAAAGCCTCCCACCTATCCTACACAAGCAGGCTCAAAGTCCAGTGCAAAGCTACAGTAAAGGTTCACGGGGTCTTTCCGTCTAGCCGCGGATACACTGCATCTTCACAGCGATTTCAATTTCACTGAGTCTCGGGTGGAGACAGCGCCGCCATCGTTACGCCATTCGTGCAGGTCGGAACTTACCCGACAAGGAATTTCGCTACCTTAGGACCGTTATAGTTACGGCCGCCGTTTACCGGGGCTTCGATCAAGAGCTTCGCTTTCGCTAACCCCATCAATTAACCTTCCGGCACCGGGCAGGCGTCACACCCTATACGTCCACTTTCGTGTTTGCAGAGTGCTGTGTTTTTAATAAACAGTCGCAGCGGCCTGGTATCTTCGACCGGCATGGGCTTACGGAGTAAATCCTTAACCCTCGCCGGCGCACCTTCTCCCGAAGTTACGGTGCCATTTTGCCTAGTTCCTTCACCCGAGTTCTCTCAAGCGCCTTGGTATTCTCTACCCAACCACCTGTGTCGGTTTGGGGTACGGTTCCTAGTTACCTGAAGCTTAGAAGCTTTTCCTGGAAGCATGGCATCAACCACTTCATCATCTAAAAGATGACTCGTCATCAGCTCTCGGCATTAAGACCCCGGATTTACCTAAGATCTCTGCCTACCACCTTAAACTTGGACAACCAACGCCAAGCTGGCCTAGCCTTCTCCGTCCCTCCATCGCAGTAACTAGAAGTACAGGAATATTAACCTGTTTCCCATCGACTACGCTCTTCAGCCTCGCCTTAGGGACCGACTAACCCTGCGTCGATTAACGTTGCGCAGGAACCCTTGGTCTTTCGGCGTGGGAGTTTTTCACTCCCATTGTCGTTACTCATGTCAGCATTCGCACTTCTGATACCTCCAGCAAGCTTCTCAACTCACCTTCACAGGCTTACAGAACGCTCCTCTACCGCGCATCTTGCGATGCACCCGTAGCTTCGGTGTATGGTTTGAGCCCCGTTACATCTTCCGCGCAGGCCGACTCGACTAGTGAGCTATTACGCTTTCTTTAAAGGGTGGCTGCTTCTAAGCCAACCTCCTAGCTGTCTAAGCCTTCCCACATCGTTTACCACTTAACCATAACTTTGGGACCTTAGCTGACGGTCTGGGTTGTTTCCCTTTTCACGACGGACGTTAGCACCCGCCGTGTGTCTCCCACGCTGACACTTCCAGGTATTCGGAGTTTGCATCGGTTTGGTAAGTCGGGATGACCCCCTAGCCGAAACAGTGCTCTACCCCCTGGAGTGATACGTGAGGCGCTACCTAAATAGCTTTCGAGGAGAACCAGCTATCTCCGAGCTTGATTAGCCTTTCACTCCGATCCACAAGTCATCCCCTACCTTTTCAACGGGAGTGGGTTCGGTCCTCCAGTCAGTGTTACCTAACCTTCAACCTGCTCATGGATAGATCGCCCGGTTTCGGGTCTATACCCAGCGACTAAAACGCCCTATTAAGACTCGCTTTCGCTACGCCTTCCCTATACGGTTAAGCTCGCCACTGAATATAAGTCGCTGACCCATTATACAAAAGGTACGCAGTCACCTAACAAAGTAGGCTCCCACTGCTTGTACGCATACGGTTTCAGGTTCTATTTCACTCCCCTCTCCGGGGTTCTTTTCGCCTTTCCCTCACGGTACTGGTTCACTATCGGTCAGTCAGTAGTATTTAGCCTTGGAGGATGGTCCCCCCATATTCAGACAAAGTTTCTCGTGCTCCGTCCTACTCGATTTCACTTCAAAGAACCTTTCACATACGGGGCTATCACCCACTATGGCCGCACTTTCCAGAGCGTTCTGTTAGATTCAAAGAAGCTTAAGGGCTAGTCCCCGTTCGCTCGCCACTACTAAGGGAATCTCGGTTGATTTCTTTTCCTCAGGGTACTTAGATGTTTCAGTTCCCCTGGTTCGCCTCTTACACCTATGTATTCAGTGCAAGATACCCAGGTTATCCCGGGTGGGTTTCCCCATTCAGAGATCTCCGGATCAAAGTCTGTTTGCCGACTCCCCGAAGCTTATCGCAGGCTACCACGTCTTTCATCGCCTCTGACTGCCAAGGCATCCACCGTATGCGCTTCTTCACTTGACCATATAACCCCAAGCAATCTGGTTACTGTCTCGAACGTGAAGACGACATTCGCCGAAAATTCGCGCTTGAACTCGCAAATTTTACCTTGACTTGAATAATCACCAGTGAAAGAGATTATTCAGTCTACTTCTATCACATACCCAAATTTTTAAAGAACAGTTCTGGCACAAAGACCAGACATCAATGTTCGTTCAACCTGAACATTCATGTCTGAGCTTTCGACGATTTAATGGTGGAGCCAAGGAGGATCGAACTCCTGACCTCCTGCGTGCAAAGCAGGCGCTCTCCCAGCTGAGCTATGGCCCCTTATCGGATCAGCAGCACACCACAACAATTGGTGGGTCTGGGCAGATTCGAACTGCCGACCTCACCCTTATCAGGGGTGCGCTCTAACCAACTGAGCTACAGACCCAATCGTCTAACCAGTGAATCAAGCAATTCGTGTGGGAGCTTATGAAGAAGCTGAGATCTTCGATTAAGGAGGTGATCCAGCCGCAGGTTCCCCTACGGCTACCTTGTTACGACTTCACCCCAGTCATGAATCACTCCGTGGTAACCGTCCCCCTTGCGGTTAGACTAGCTACTTCTGGAGCAACCCACTCCCATGGTGTGACGGGCGGTGTGTACAAGGCCCGGGAACGTATTCACCGTGACATTCTGATTCACGATTACTAGCGATTCCGACTTCACGCAGTCGAGTTGCAGACTGCGATCCGGACTACGATCGGTTTTATGGGATTAGCTCCACCTCGCGGCTTGGCAACCCTCTGTACCGACCATTGTAGCACGTGTGTAGCCCTGGCCGTAAGGGCCATGATGACTTGACGTCATCCCCACCTTCCTCCGGTTTGTCACCGGCAGTCTCCTTAGAGTTCCCACCATAACGTGCTGGTAACTAAGGACAAGGGTTGCGCTCGTTACGGGACTTAACCCAACATCTCACGACACGAGCTGACGACAGCCATGCAGCACCTGTGTTCCGATTCCCGAAGGCACTCTCGCATCTCTGCAAGATTCCGGACATGTCAAGGCCAGGTAAGGTTCTTCGCGTTGCTTCGAATTAAACCACATGCTCCACCGCTTGTGCGGGCCCCCGTCAATTCATTTGAGTTTTAACCTTGCGGCCGTACTCCCCAGGCGGTCGACTTATCGCGTTAGCTGCGCCACTAAAATCTCAAGGATTCCAACGGCTAGTCGACATCGTTTACGGCGTGGACTACCAGGGTATCTAATCCTGTTTGCTCCCCACGCTTTCGCACCTCAGTGTCAGTATCAGTCCAGGTGGTCGCCTTCGCCACTGGTGTTCCTTCCTATATCTACGCATTTCACCGCTACACAGGAAATTCCACCACCCTCTACCGTACTCTAGTCAGGCAGTTATGGATGCAGTTCCCAGGTTGAGCCCGGGGATTTCACATCCATCTTACCAAACCACCTACGCGCGCTTTACGCCCAGTAATTCCGATTAACGCTTGCACCCTTCGTATTACCGCGGCTGCTGGCACGAAGTTAGCCGGTGCTTATTCTGTTGGTAACGTCAAAACAGCAAGGTATTAACTTACTGCCCTTCCTCCCAACTTAAAGTGCTTTACAATCCGAAGACCTTCTTCACACACGCGGCATGGCTGGATCAGGCTTTCGCCCATTGTCCAATATTCCCCACTGCTGCCTCCCGTAGGAGTCTGGACCGTGTCTCAGTTCCAGTGTGACTGATCATCCTCTCAGACCAGTTACGGATCGTCGCCTTGGTAGGCCTTTACCCCACCAACTAGCTAATCCGACCTAGGCTCATCTGATAGCGCAAGGCCCGAAGGTCCCCTGCTTTCTCCCGTAGGACGTATGCGGTATTAGCGTTCCTTTCGAAACGTTGTCCCCCACTACCAGGCAGATTCCTAGGCATTACTCACCCGTCCGCCGCTGAATCATGGAGCAAGCTCCACTCATCCGCTCGACTTGCATGTGTTAGGCCTGCCGCCAGCGTTCAATCTGAGCCATGATCAAACTCTTCAGTTCAATACTGCTTGGGTTTTGAGAAAACCCTAAACTTGGCTCAGCAATCGCATGCTCTATTTAAAGAGCTAAAACTCTCGAATTCACGAGTGTTACTTGCGTTGCTGATAATCAGTCGATCATCAGTCTTACATCACAAGCACCCACACGAATTGCTTGATTCAACTTGTTAAAGAGCAGTTGGTTGATTCTTTCGTCTCAACCGAGGCGCGCATTCTACAGCAGCGTCTCATCTTGTCAAGCGTTGTTTTCGAAAATTTTCTTTTCTACTCAACCGCTTGCGCTTCGGAGAAGTTAACCTTCTCACCAGCGGGAGGCGCATTCTACAGCGTTCAAACTCGCTGTCAAGCACCTCGATAATCTTCTTTTCAGTCGCTGCCGAGGCAGCCAATGGAAAGTAGCAAGTGAGTCACTTGCTGATCACCACCCTCAGTTTCGAATCTTTGCAAGTGCTTGATTTTCAAGCTCTTTCAGCGCTTCGTCGCTGGGAGTGGTGCGCATTATAGGGACTTTAAAAAGGCCGTCAACGACTTTTTCAAAGTTTCTTCAAGAAACTGTCCGATCGATCAATTTACGGTCAATCCCTGCCCTGCGAGGCGCTCCTGGCGCAGCAGGTAGCCGCCAACCAGCAAGCCCACCACACACAAGGCCACGACGTAATAGGCCGGGCCTAGCGGGTCTTCCTTCATAAGGAGAGCGACAACCATGGGGGTCAGGCCGCCGAAGATGGCGTAGGCCAGGTTGTAGGAGAAGGAAAGCCCGGTGAAGCGCACTACCGGCGGGAAGGCATTGACCATCACATAAGGAACCGCGCCGATAACGCCTACACACAACCCGGTCACGGCATACAGAGGGAACAGCCAATCCGGATGGGCCTTGAGGCTGGTGTAGAAGGTCCAGGAGACGACACCCAGCAGGATGCTTCCATATATAAAGGTGCGGCCCGCGCCGAATCGGTCGGCGAGCCGCCCCGAAAGAATGCAACCCACGCTCAGGCAGACGATGGCCAGGCTATTGGCCTTGAGGGACATCGCCGCATCGAATCCGTACACGCTCTGCAGCACCGATGGCGTCATAAGGATCACCACCACGATGCCGGCGGAGAGCACCCAGGTCAGCAGCATGGACAGCACGATAGCCGGACGATGCTCGCGTACCACCACACCCAGCGGCACTTCCTCCGCCAGTTGCTTGCGCAACTGCAGCTCGGCGAACACCGGCGTCTCATGCAACCAGCGGCGCAGGTAGACGGAGAACAGGCCGAAGATGCCGCCCAGCAGGAACGGGATACGCCAGGCATAGCCCAGCACTTCTTCTGCGCTGTAAACGCTGTTGATCAGCGTCGCCACCAGCGAACCGATCAGGATGCCCGCGGTCAGACCCGACGTGAGCGTGCCGCAGGCGTAGCCCACATGGCGGTGCGGAACATGTTCGGCGACGAACACCCAGGCGCCCGGCACTTCACCGCCGATGGCCGCACCCTGGATGACACGCAGCAACAGGAGAGCCAGCGGCGCCCAGATGCCGATCTGCGCGTAGGTCGGCAGCAGGCCCATGATCAGCGTAGGGACGGCCATCAGGAAGATGCTCAGGGTGAACATCTTCTTGCGCCCCAGCAGGTCGCCGAAGTGGGCCATGACCACGCCGCCCAATGGGCGCGCCAGGTAACCGGCAGCGAACAGGCCGAAGGTCTGCAGCTGGCGCAGCCATTCCGGCATGTCGGCGGGGAAGAACAGCTTGCCGACCACGGTGGCGAAGAACACGAAGATGATGAAGTCGTAGAACTCCAGGGCACCGCCCAGGGCGGACAACGAAAGAGTCTTGTAGTCGCTGCGGGTCAACGGACGTGACGCGGGCGCGGCAGGAGCGTTCACAGAAGGCATGGTGCTTTTTATCTCTGCAGGCAAGGTGGCTGCGGCCGGCAGCCGCAGGTGCCGCACCATAGCAAATTGCGCGAATGCGACACAGCGGCCGCGCCCGCGGGAATTTCTCGAATTCCCGCGGTCGTCGCACAGGCTCCTGCTTCTATATAATGCTGGCAGGCCGATCAAAAGCTGTCCCAAGGCCTTGCGCCGGCAGGTGTCTTGGGAGAGTTTTTCGATAACCTCACCATGAGTACGCCGGGGGCACGAGGCCCTTACCTATGATCGAGCTTGAACAAGAAGATCCCATCCCGCAGGGCGACCTGGCCTTGCAGATCACCGCCCTGCCGCGCGAGACCAACGGCTTCGGCGACATCTTCGGTGGCTGGCTGGTGGCGCAGATGGATCTCGCCGGTACCGCCATGTCCAGCCGCATTGCCGGAGGCCGCGTGGCCACGGTAGCCATCGACCGCATGGCCTTCCTGGTCCCGGTCGCTGTCGGCGCGCAGCTCTCCTTCTATACGCAAACCCTGGAAGTCGGCCGCAGCTCGATCCGCATGCTGGTCGAGGTATGGAGTGACGACCCGCTGTCCAGCGAATGGCGCAAGGTCACCGAGGCGGTGTTCGTCTTCGTCGCCATCGACGGCAGCGGCCGTACCCGCCCGGTTCCTCCACGTCGTGGCTGAAAACTGAAAACGCCGGCTCTCTCGCCGGCGTTTTCGTCTCTGCGTTTCGGAATCAGCGCTGCGGCTTCCCGCGCACCGGAGCACCTTCGGCCTTGAAGTAGTCCGCCGTGCTGCGCGGCAGCGCCGGACGACCGCGAACCTTATCGGCGATCTTCTCGGCCATCATGATGGTGGTGGCGTTGAGGTTGCCGGTGATGATCAGCGGCATGATCGACGCATCGACCACCCGCAGCCCTTCCATGCCGTGCACGCGGCCCTCGCCATCGACCACCGCCATGTCGTCATCGCCCATCTTGCAGGAGCAGGACGGGTGGAAAGCCGTTTCCGCGTGCTCGCGGACGAAGGCGTCCAGGTCTGCATCGCTCTGCTTGTCCAGGCCCGGACTGATCTCGCGGCCGCGATAAGGGTCGAGCGCCGGCTGGTTCATGATCTCGCGGGTGATGCGGATGGCATCGCGGAATTCCTGCCAGTCCTGCTCGCAGGACATGTAGTTGAACAGGATGCTCGGGTGCTTGCGCGGATCGCGGGAAGTCAGGTTGATCCGCCCGCGGCTGGGAGAGCGCATGGAGCCGACGTGGGCCTGGAAGCCATGCTCGCTCACCGCGTTACTGCCGTTGTAGTTAATCGCCACCGGCAGGAAGTGGTACTGGATATTCGGCCACTCGAATTCCGGGCGGCTGCGGATAAAGCCACCGGCCTCGAACTGGTTGCTCGCGCCAAGGCCGGTACCAAGGAACATCCACTCCGCGCCGATCTGCGGCTGGTTCCACCATTGCAGCGCCGGGTACAGCGACACCGGCTGCTTGCAGGCGTACTGCAGGTACATCTCCAGGTGATCCTGAAGATTCTGGCCAACGCCGGGCAGGTCATGCACGACTTCGATGCCCAGGTCGCGCAGCAGCGCGGACGGGCCTACGCCGGAACGCTGCAGCAGCTGCGGCGAGGCAACGGCGCCGGAACAAACCAGCACTTCGCGGCGTGCACGCGCTTCCTTCAGCGCATTGTCATCACCGTGCAGGTAGGTTGCGCCGATGGCGCGCTTGCCGCTGAACAGGATGCGATCGGTCAGCGCGTGGGTGACGATGGTCAGGTTCGGTCGCTCGCGGGCCTGGTCCAGGTAGCCACGGGCGGTACTGGCGCGTCGACCCTGCGGGGTGACGGTGCGGTCCATCGGGCCGAAGCCTTCCTGCTGGTAGCCGTTGAGGTCTTCGGTGCGCGGATAGCCGGCCTGCACGCCGGCCTCGACCATGGCGTGGAACAGCGGGTTGTTGCCGGCCTTGGGCGTGGTGACGCTCACCGGACCGCTGCCGCCGTGGTAGTCGTTGGGGCCGATGTCGCGGGTCTCGGCCTTGCGGAAGTACGGCAGGCAGTCGAGGTAGGTCCAGTCTTCCAGGCCTTTCTCCTGCGCCCAGCCGTCGAAGTCCATGGCGTTGCCGCGGATGTAGCACATGCCGTTGATCAGCGAGGAGCCGCCCAGGCCCTTGCCGCGTCCGCATTCCATGCGGCGGTTGTTCATGTGCGGTTCCGGGTCGGTCAGGTAGGCCCAGTTGTAACGGCGGCCCTGCAACGGGTAGGCCAGCGCGGCGGGCATCTGGGTGCGGAAGTCGGCGCGGTAGTCCGGGCCGCCGGCTTCAAGCAGCAGGACGCTGACATCGGCGTCCTCGGTCAGGCGGGTAGCCAGTACGTTACCGGCCGATCCAGCGCCAATGATGATGTAGTCGTATTCCTGGGACATGCAGGCCTTCCTCTTTTTTCAGGCACGACACCGCCCGCGACGCGTGCGCGCCGGTGTCTGCGTGTTCGGGATGGCCGGTGGTCAGGGAGTCATGCCTGCGACCGGCCTTTCATGGCTCGATCGCGGCGATCAGAACACCGAGGTGTAGTCGCCCAGCTCTACCTGTACGGATTTGATGCGAGTGTAGTGAGCCAGGGTGGTCAGGCCGTTCTCACGACCGACACCCGATTGCTTGTATCCGCCAACCGGCATCTCGGCCGGCGACTCGCCCCAAGTGTTGATCCAGCAGATGCCCGCTTCGAGGCGGTGGATCGCCCGGTGCGCGCGGGCCAGGTCCTGGGTGATGACGCCGGCGGCGAGGCCGTACTCGGTGTCGTTGGCGCGGCGGATGGCCTCGTCTTCAGTGTCGTAGACGAGGATGCTCATGACTGGCCCGAAGATTTCCTCGCGGACGATGGTCATGTCGTCACGGCAGTCGGTGAACACGGTGGGCGCGACGTACGCGCCCTTGCCGAACTCGCCCTGGGTAACGCGCTCGCCACCGCACAGCAATCGGGCCTTCTGTTCCTTGCCGGACTCTATATAGGAGAGAACGCTCTCCATGTGCGGGAAGCTCACCAGCGGGCCGAAGTTGGTGTTCTCATCCTGCGGGCTACCCAGGCGGATGCGCTTCACGCGCTCCAGCACCTTGGCTTCGAAGCGTGCCTGCAGGTTGCGCGGGATGAACACGCGGGTACCGTTGGTGCAAACCTGACCGGAGCTGAAGAAGTTGGCCATGACGGCGATATCAGCGGCGCGGTCGAGGTTGGCGTCCTCGAAGATGATCAGCGGCGATTTGCCGCCCAGCTCCATGGTGACTTCCTTGAGCGAGGAGCTGGAGGCGCTGGCCATGACCTTCTTGCCGGTGGAGGTGCCGCCGGTGAAGGAAATCTTCTCGATAACCGGATGCTCGGTCAGCCACTGGCCGACTTCGCGGCCGCTGCCGGTGAGCACGTTGAACACGCCATCGGGCAGGCCGGCTTCGGTGTAGATCTCGGCGAGCTTGAGCACGGACAGCGGGGTGACTTCGCTGGGCTTGAAGATCATCGCGTTGCCGGCGGCCAGGGCCGGCGCGGATTTCCACAGGGCGATCTGGATCGGGTAGTTCCAGGCGCCGATGCCGGCGACCACGCCCAGCGGCTCGCGGCGGGTGTAGACGAAGCTGGTCTCGCGCAGCGGAATCTGCTCGCCTTCGATGGCCGGGACCAAGCCGGCGTAGTACTCGAGCACGTCAGCGCCGGTGACGATATCGACGAAGCGGGTCTCGGCCAGCGGCTTGCCGGTGTCGAGGGTTTCCAGCTCGGCGAGTTCGTCATTGCGCTCGCGGAGGATGTCCACGGCGCGGCGCAGGATGCGCGAGCGCTGCATGGCGGTCATCGCCGCCCAGATTTTCTGCCCTTCCACCGCGCTCTGCACGGCGCGCTCGACGTCTTCCTTCGAGGCGCGTTGTACCTGGGCGAGGACTTCACCGTTGGCCGGATTGATGGTCTCGAAGGTGGCGCCGCTGGTGGCTTCCACGTAGCGACCGCCAATGTAGAGCTTCTGTACTTCGAATCGAGCCATGGTGCGGTGGTCCTCTCTTGTCGGTGTCAGCGCAAGGCTGCGCCCGCTATCCGGGGCGCTTGGCCAGTTGTTGGTCGAGGTAGTCGTAGGCAATCGCCAACGCTTGCTCGGTGTCGAAGGCGTCGCCCGAGAGCGCGCCCCGCAGCCAGAGGCCGTCGATCAGCGCGGCCAGCCCGCGAGCGGCGCTGCGGGCCTGGGCCAGCGGCAGTTCACGGCGGAACTGGCTGCACAGGTTGGAATACAGCCGGTGGTCGTTGATCCGCTGCAACCGGCGCAGCGCCGGCTGGTGCATGCTGGTTGCCCAGAACGCCAGCCAGGTCTTCATGGCTGGGCCGTTGACCTGACTGCTGTCGAAGTTGCCGGCGATGATGGCCCGCAAGTGCGAGCGCGGTTCGTCGTTGCGCAAGGTAGCGCGGCGCTCGGCGACAGCCTTGCTCAATGCCGACATCAAATGTCGCATCGTCGCTTCCAGCAGCCCGTTCTTGTCCTGGAAGTAGTGGCTGATGATGCCGTTGGAGACCCCCGCGAGGCGGGCGATCAGGGCGATGCTGGCGTCGCTCATGCCCACCTGGTCCACCGCCTCGAGGGTCGCGTGGATCAGCTGGGAGCGGCGAATCGGCTGCATACCGACCTTGGGCATTTCGAATCTCCTCTTCGCCGGGCGTGCCTGTGCCGTCCGGCGATAATGTGGGCCAGTCTATTCGTTTTTTATTGAACGCTCAATCAACTAAGAATATGCTGCGTTGCATCAACACCTTCGAGGCGCCCGCATGGCGGGGCCCGTACCGTTCATCGCTACGCCACATTCCAACCCGCAAGGATCGCAGAATCCGCGCCGGATGTGTCGCAGCCGCTCTCCCCGGTGACGTCGCCTGACGGCACCCGCCCGTTGCGACGGGCCTTCCACAGCCCGGCCAAGTGCCGGGCTTTCTTTTGCCCCACGTCAGGGCCTATGCCGCGCGCCAACGACTATGGTTTCAGCCATACCCCTCGCGAGGATCGCCGCCATGTCGCAACACCCGCTCTGGCAGGCCCTGGGCCGCCACTGGAAATGGATCGCCCTGCGCGGCGTCGCCGCCCTGCTGTTCGGCATCCTGGCGATGGTCTGGCCGGGCATCGTGCTGACCGTGATGGTGCTGTTCTTCGGCGCCTACGCCTTTGTCGACGGCCTGTTCACCCTGATCGCCGCCGCGCAGATGCGCGAATCCGGTCGACCGTTGTGGCCGTTGGTGCTGGTCGGGCTCCTGGGAATAGCCGCCGGACTGGTGGCGTTCTTCTGGCCGCAGCTGACTGCGCTCGGCCTGCTGATGCTGATCGCCGGCTGGGCGCTGGTGATGGGGGTGCTGCAGATCATCGCCGCCATCCGTCTGCGCAAGGCGCTGCAGAACGAATGGTGGCTGGGGCTTTCCGGCGTGGTGTCGGTGCTGTTTGGCGTGCTGATGATCGGCAATCCGGGTGCCGGGGCGATCGCCGTTGCCTGGGTGATCGGCGCCTACTCGGTGTTCTTCGGCGTCCTGCTGATCCTGCTCGCGCTGCGCCTGCGCAAGACGTCGACCTTCAATGCCTGAGGAGCGGGACTGGTGCCTGCTGCGCCTGGACGACAACGGCAATCGCTTCGTCATGCGCCGCAAGCTGACCCGCGCCGAGGCCGAAGACCTGGCGCGTAATTACCAGGCGCGCGGCCACAAGCAGACCTACTGGGCGGAGCGCGAAACGCCCCGCCCGGCCTGACTCAGCAGCCGGTCAGGCGCTCTTCCACGCGCTCGGCCGGGAAGAAGATCGGCCGCAGGCGCACACCCACCGCATTACCGAAGAACGCCGCGACCAGCCACAGCCAGCCGTGCAGGCTGCCGGAGGCGATGCCGCTGAAGTACGCGCCGATGTTGCAGCCGTAGGCCAGGCGCGCGCCGTAGCCCAGCATCAGGCCGCCGATCACCGCCGCGACCAGCGAGCGCGCGGGAATCTTCAGACTCGGGGCGAAGCGACCGGCGAGGCCGGCGGCCAGCAATGCGCCGATCATGATGCCGAAGTCCATGACACTGGTGACGTCCAGCCACACCGGTGCAGCCAGCGCCTTGGCGTTGGCGTCGACCTGCCAGAAAGCCCATTGGTCGACGGCGATACCCAGGCTTTCGAACGCCTTCGCGCCCCACAGGGCGAAAGCCGAAGTGACGCCCCAAGGACGCCCGGCCAGCACCAGGGTGGCGAAGTTCAGCAGCGCCAGCGCCACCGCGCCCCACACCAGCGGCCAGGGGCCACGGAAGAATCGGCCGATGCCCTGCTCGCCATTACTGGCGATCAGCTCCAGCACGCCATGGCGACGACGCTCCAGCACCACGCTGACGGCCGCAATGGCAGCGAACAGCGCCAGGCTCAGCGCCAGCGCCGGGAACAGTCCGAGGGTTTGCACGATGGAGATCGGCGGCAGCGACGGCAGGGCGAACCACCAGCCGATGTGATGGGTGGCGACTACCGAGCCGATGATGAAGAACAGCAACGTCACCAGCATCCGCGCATTGCCGCCGCCCACGGTGAACAGCGTGCCGGAGGCGCAACCGCCGCCCAGTTGCATGCCGATGCCGAAGATGAAGGCGCCGACGATCACCGACGTGCCGGCCGGCGAGACCAGCCCTTTCACCGGTTCGCCGAACAGGGTGCCGGCCGCGAGCGCCGGGAAGAACAGCAACACCGCGATCGCCAGCATCACCATCTGCGCACGCAGGCCGGCGCCACGGCGTTCGCGGATGAACACGCGCCAGGCGGAGGTGAAGCCGAAGGCCGCGTGGTAGAGCGTCAGCCCCAGCGCGCCACCGACCAGGAACAACAGGGCCTGCCGGCCGCTCACCACCTGGGCGAGGAACAACGCCCCCGCCAGCAGCACGAGGAAGGCGATCCAGGGCGCAGGGGACTTGCGCTCCGGGACGGTGGACAGGGCTAGGCTCATGGCGACTCCAGAGGATGCTTTTTCAAGAGGGGCAGCATTCTAGGGAGCGTAGCGTCTGTCGCCAACTTCGTAAGTCAGCTAAGGAAATAGCTGGGGGTTACTAGATGTATGGAGCTCGGCCCATCTCCGAGGTCTAGGCTGGGCTCTTTCCCTCTCCCTAACCCTCTCCCTGAAGGGAGAGGGGACTGGTTCGGCGCAAGCATAGAGCGACGGTGATCGCGGGGAAGGCCAATAGCTCCGGCTCGCAGCATAGGCAGCAACTCGGCGACCGCCGGTCAACGCTGTCGTATCCGCGAAATCTGAACGGCTCCCTCTCCCTTCAGGGAGAGGGCTGGGGAGAGGGGCTCTTGCCACCCCATACTTTGTGCAATGCCTTCAACGCCTCGCCGATCCGCGCCTCCGGCACCGCCGCAAAGCCCAGCACCAGCCCCGCGCGCTGGTCCTCGGATTCAACAGAATCCGGCAACCAGTAATCGCTCAGCGCATTCACCTCCACACCTACGGACGCCGCGCGCCGCACCAATTCCAACTCTCGCTCGCGGCTGTCGACCTTCACACACAGATGCAGACCCGCCTCCACCGCCGGCATCGCCGCGCATCCCTCGACCTCCGGCCAGCCACGCAGCAGCGCGTCACGGCGGCTGCGGGCAGCCCGGCGCATACGGCGGACATGCCGCTGGAAGTGCCCTTCGGCGATGAAGTCGGCCATCACCCGCTGGGTACCGACTTCCGAATGGCGCACGTCCAGCGCGCGGCGGCGGGCAAAGGCCTGCGCCAGCGCGGGCGGCACGACGAGATAGCCCAGGCGCAGCGCCGGGAAGGCGATCTTGCAGAAGGTGCCGACGTAGAGCACGCGGTCGTGGCGATCCAGCGCCGCCAGCGGCATCAGGGGCGTGCCGCTGTAGCGGTACTCGCCATCGTAGTCGTCCTCGACGATCCAGCCATTGCTGCGCTCGGCCCATTCCAACAGTTCCAGGCGGCGCGCCAGCGAGAGGGTCACGCCGGTGGGGTACTGGTGCGAGGGCGTGACGTAGACCAGCCGGCAATCCGGCAGTTGACCCAGTTGGTCCGTGCGCAGGCCATCGGCATCCACCGGCACGCCGTGCAGTCGCGCGCCCGCCGTGGCAAACGCATGGCCGGCGGCGCGGTAGCCGGGATTCTCGATGGCAGCGCCGTCACCAGCAGCCAGCAGCACCTGGGCACACAGCGCAATACCTTGCTGGGCACCGCTGGTAATGATGATCTGCCCGGCGTCGCAGTGCAGGCCTCGGGTACTGCGCAGGTAGGCGGCGACCAGTTCACGCAGGCGCTGCTCGCCGGCCGGGTCGCCATAGCCCAAACAATCCAGCGGCGGATCGCGCCAGAAGCGCGCCTGCAGCCGTGCCCAGGTATCGAAGGGAAACAGGTCGAATGCCGGCACGCCAACCCGGAACGCACGCGGCGCGCCGGTGGGCGGCATGGGCAGATGATGCCGCGCCAGCCGTTCGAGGGAAGGCGCGTCCGGGCTGCGCGCCTCGCTACGGATCGTCTCGACCGAAGGCTGCACCCGCTCGGCCACATAGGTGCCGTCGCCCGTGCGGCCCTCGATGTAACCCTCGGCGTAGAGCTGCTCGTAGGCGCGCACCACGGTATTGCGCGAGACGCTCAGCGCCGCCGCCAGGTCGCGGCTGGCCGGCAGCCTGGAGCGAGCGGCGAGGCGGCCATCGAGGATGCGCTCGCGCAGCGCCTGGAACAATTGCAGGCCCAGCGGTTGCGCAGAATCGAGGCGAATGCCGGAAGGGTTGAACGGTAGCGGGACACCCATGGGGTAGCTTCCAGAGCGGCGACAATGGTTCCTTTGATTTGATCATGAATGGCTCTTTAGCAGAACCAATTCCGCGCCTAGGCTGGAAGCACTCCAACGCACACAAGGTCGTCACCATGTCTTCCGCTGTCGAAATCCGCCCCATTACTGCCGATGATCACGCCGCCTGGCTGCCGCTCTGGCAGGGCTACCAGCGCTTCTACAAGACCACCATCGACGAGGCCACCACGGCCGTCACCTGGCAACGCTTCCTCGATGCGGCCGAACCGATGCACGCCGCCCTCGCTTGGCGCGATGGCGAAGCCATCGGCATGGTGCACTTCATCTACCACCGCTCCTGCTGGACCCAGGGCGACTACGTCTACCTGCAGGACCTGTACGTTGCCGAAGGCCAACGTGGTGGCGGCATCGGTGCGGCGCTGATCGAGCACGTCTACGCCGACGCCCGCGCGAACGGCGCTTCGCGGGTGCACTGGCTGACCCACGAGAGCAACACCGACGCGATGTTCCTCTACGACCGGATTGCCGACCGCTCCGGGTTCGTCCAGTACCGCAAGATCCTCTGAGCCGGAGCGCCCATGAACGACCAACCCCTGCTGAACTGGCGTCCCGCCGCCAGCCCCGAACGCCGCACGCTGACCGGCCGCACCATCAACCTGGTGCCGCTGGACGTTGCCACCCACGGCGATGACCTGTGGGAAGCGCTGCAAGGCCCGGACTCCGACCCGGTCCTGTGGGACTACCTGCCGTATGGCCCCTTCCCCGAGCGGGCGCCCTTCGATGCCTGGCTGGCGGCGAACGCGGCGAGCAACGACCCACTGTTCTTCGCTGTGATCGACCGCGCGAGCGGCCGCGCGGTCGGGCTGCTCAGCTACCTGCGGATATTCCCCAAGGACGGCAGCATCGAGATCGGCCATATCGCCTATGGTCGCGTGATGCAGCGCTCGCCGGCTTCCACCGAGGCGGTCTACCTGCTGGCCCGCTGGGCCTTCGAGATGGGCTACCGCCGCTTGGAGTGGAAGTGCAACGCGCTCAATGCCCGCTCCATGCGCGCGGCGGCGCGGCTCGGTTTCACCTACGAAGGCACCTTCCGCCAGGCCACCGTGGTGAAGGACCGCAACCGCGATACCGCGTGGTTCTCCATCATCGACAGCGAATGGCGGCGCTGCCAACAAGCCTTCGAGTCGTGGCTGGATGCATCCAATCTCGACGCCGACGGTCAGCAGCTCAAGCGTCTGGAAGACCTGCGCCAGAGCTGATCTTTTCACTCTCCGGGAACTGCCCGGCGCGCAGAGGATCGGTGATACTGACCCTCTCGCATCGCAGTCCCGGAGACCACCATGAGCAGCGACATCCAGACTCCCCGCGTCGAACAGGTGCAGATTGACCAACTGCCCTGCTGGCGCATCCACACCGCCCATGGTGAAGCCCTGATCGCCCAACAGGGCGCGCAATTGCTGAGTTACCAGCCCCACGAACAGCCACCCCTGGTGTGGCTGAGCGAATCCGCCGAGTACCGCCACGGCCAGTCCCTTCGCGGCGGCGTACCCGTTTGCTGGCCCTGGTTTGGCAATCTGGAACGCAATCCAGTGGAGATCCGCACCGCCTACCAGGGCGACAAGCCGCCGGCCCACGGCCTGGTGCGCGCGGTGGACTGGCAGCTGGACGACATCGCCGACGAACTCGGCCAGCTCTCCGTCCACTTCAGCTTCGATGCACGCAACGGCCTGCCCGGCTGGCCGCATTCGGCGCGGCTGGAGCTGGTGATGCGCTTCGGCGAACACCTGACGCTGGAAATGACCACCCACAACCTGGGCGATGCGCCGCTGCCCGTCAGCCAGGCACTGCACACCTACTTCGCCGTGGGCGACGTACGCCAGGCCAGCATCGATGGGCTGCAAGGCTGTCGCTATGTGGAGACACTGGAAAACTGGGAGCTGCGTGAGCAGCACGGCGTGGTACGGGTCGCGGGGGAAACCGACCGCATCTACCTGGACGTGGAGAAAGTCGTGGTGATCCGCGATCCGACCTGGGAGCGCAGCATCCACATCCAGGCCAGCGGCTCGCGTTCGGCGGTGGTGTGGAATCCCTGGATCGACAAGGCGGCGCGTCTGTCGCAGTTCCCCAACGATGCCTGGCAGCAGATGCTCTGCATCGAGACCGCGCGGGTATGGGATGACGTGATGAGCGTGGCGCCGGGGCGTAGCGAGACCATGAGCGTGGAGATCTGGGGTGAGCCGCTGAAGGATTGAAGCCTGGGTGGAAGGCCGGCGCCCTCACCCTAACCCTCTCCCAGAGGGAGAGGGGACCGTTCGGTGCAGGATGGAACCATGGCACCAGTCGGTACGGACAGCTCCCTCTCCCCTGGGAGAGGGTTGGGGTGAGGGGAACGCACAGGTACTGACCTCAGGAAGAAGGCCGGAAGCGGTTACAGATCGCTCTCCACCACCGGCCGCACCTTGGCGTCGTCAATGGCGTAGGCCGCATCGGCCAGGTCATTGCTGACCCTCTCCACCTTCAGCGTGCCGCTGACCCAGATCGGGTTGTAGATATCGTCGATCTGGATGCCCTTGGGGTAGCGCACCAGCACGATCTGATTCGGCGGCGGTGGCGGTACGTGGATGCAGGCGCCCGGATAGGGCACCAGGAAGAATTCGGTGACGCGGCCCTTGGCATCGTTCTCCAGCGGCACAGGGTAACCGCCCAGGCGCAGCGCCTTGCCGTTGAGTGCAGCCACTGTTTTGGTGGAATACATCACCTGCGGCAGCTTCTTTTCGGTCTGTTTCAGGCCGCCCTTGTTGGTAAAGGTGCCGTTGGCCTCGGGGCCGTTGTGGGTGATTTCCGGCATGTTTTCCAGCGCCTTGCGGTCGCTGGGTGGCATCAGGGACAGCCAGTCGGTTTCGGGAAGTTCGGCGGCGGATGCCAGGGAAGTCAGCACTATCAGACAGCAGGCGAGCAATGGTCGGCGCATCGTGGACTCGAATGGCCCGGTCGGGCACAGGCGGGATGTTCTTCCAGCACCCTCCCCCCTAGCGGGAGAGGGCCGGAAATCACCGTCAATTCTTCTTGATCAGGCCGTAAATGACCAGCAGGACGATGGCGCCGATCACTGCGCCGATGAAGCCCGCCGCCTGGCCGGCCGAATAGATGCCCAGCGCCTGGCCGCCGTAGGTGGCCAACAGCGAGCCGCCGATGCCGATCAGGATGGTCATGATCCAGCCCATGCTGTCATCGCCGGGCTTCAGGAAGCGCGCGATGAGTCCGACGATCAGGCCGATGACGATGGTTCCGATTAATCCCATGACAGTCCCTCCTTGTGGGTTGAGCGCGGTGGGTACGCGCCTGTCATGGGACAGTGTAGGAAACGCCAGCGTTCCGTGTTCCGCCGCGATCCAGAGCGACCGCCCGTGTTTCGCGAGCCTTACAGCATTGCGCGCAGCGGGCATGAAAAAAGCCGCGTCAGTGATTGACGCGGCTTCTTCGGAACGGCGTGGCGGTCAGCCCTTGGCGATCAGCGCCTCGACCTCGGCGATACGCGCCTTCAGGGTCGGCAGGTCGTCGCTGCGCAGGGTAGCGTGGCCAACCTTGCGCCCGGCCTTGAAGGCCTTGCCGTAGTGGTGCAGGTGGCAGTCGGCGATGTTCAGCACGTCAGCCACCGGCGGAACTTCGCCGATGAAGTTGAGCATGGCGCTCTCGCCCACTTTCGCCGTCGAGCCCAGCGGCAGGCCGGCGATGGCGCGCACGTGGTTCTCGAACTGGCTGCACTCGGACCCTTCGATGGTCCAGTGGCCGGAGTTGTGCACGCGCGGGGCGATCTCGTTGGCCTTCAGGCCGCCGTCGACCTCGAAGAACTCGAAAGCCATCACGCCGACATAGGCCAGCTTGTCGAGCACGCGGCCGACGTAGTCTTCGGCGAGCTTCTGCAGCGGGTGCTCGGTGCTCGCCACGGACAGGCGCAGGATGCCGTTCTCGTGGGTGTTGTGCACCAGCGGGTAGAAGCGGGTTTCGCCATCGCGAGCACGCACCGCCACCAGCGACACTTCACCGGTGAAGGGCACGAAGCCTTCGAGAATGCAGGGCACGCTACCCAGTTCGGCGAAGGCGCCAGTGACGTCCTCGGCCTTGCGCAGGACCTTCTGGCCCTTGCCGTCGTAGCCCAGGGTGCGGGTCTTCATCACCGCCGGCAGGCCGATGCTGGCCACCGCGGCGTCGAGGTCGGCCTGGGATTGCACGTCGGCGAAGGCCGGGGTGGGTATGCCCAGGTCCTTGAACATGGACTTCTCGAACCAGCGGTCGCGGGCGATGCGTAGCGACTCGGCGTTCGGGTAGACCGGCACGAACTGCGATAGGAAGGCCACGGTCTCGGCCGGCACGCTCTCGAACTCGAAGGTCACCAGGTCGACCTGATCGGCCAGTTGGCGCAGGTGGTCCTGGTCGCTGTAGTCAGCGCGGATGTGTTCGCCCAGGGCTTGTGCGCAAGCGTCCGGCGCCGGGTCGAGGAAGGCGAAGTTCATGCCCAGCGGAGTGCCCGCCAGGGACAGCATGCGGCCCAGCTGGCCGCCACCGATGACACCGATCTTCATGGTTCTGCTCAGGCCTCGCGCGGATCGGGATTGTCCAGCACCGACTCGGTCTGGGTGGCGCGGAACTGCTTCAGCGCCTCATGGTATTGAGGATACTTGGCGCCCAGGATGCTGGCGGACAGCAGTGCGGCGTTGGTCGCGCCGGCCTTGCCGATGGCCAGGGTGGCGACCGGGACGCCCGCGGGCATCTGCACGATGGACAGCAGCGAATCGACGCCCGAGAGCATGGAGGACTGTACCGGCACGCCGAGGACCGGCAGGTGGGTCTTGGCGGCGCACATGCCCGGCAGGTGGGCGGCACCGCCGGCGCCGGCGATGATCACTTCGATGCCGCGGCCATCGGCTTCTTCGGCGTACTGGAACAGCAGGTCCGGAGTACGGTGGGCGGAAACCACCTTCACTTCATACGGAATGCCGAGCTTGTCCAGCATGTCTGCGGTGTGGCTCAGGGTGCTCCAGTCGGATTTGGAACCCATGATCACGCCAACCAGTGCGCTCATCGTCGTGCCTCTCTCAAGTGCGCTCTTGGGCGCGTCAGAAACCAACAAGCCACGACTCCGTGAGGGCGTGGCTTGTACGTGGCCAAACCGGCGGGCAGTGCCGGCTTGAAGGCGGCGCAGTATACCGCAAAGGGCGCAGCGGAGTGCACTGTGCGTGACCGTTGGTCCCGATTTCGTCATTACCCGATTGAATCACCCTGCAATGACTTCGGAAAAGCTTGCCACAGCTCAAGATGGCCTAGGCTCATGGGCTCAGACTCTTCTGACACGTTCCTGCCCCGGACGGGGCAGGCACCTCACCCTTCAAGGAGCGAGCGCAATGTCCACGACCCTGCCCACGACCATGAAAGCCGCCGTCGTCCACGCCTTTGGCGAGCCGCTGCGGATCGAGGAAGTCAAAGTCCCGCTGCCCGGCCCCGGGCAGATACTGGTGAAGATCGAGGCCTCCGGCGTCTGCCACACCGACCTGCACGCTGCCGAAGGCGACTGGCCGGTGAAGCCGAGCCTGCCGTTCATTCCCGGCCATGAAGGCGTCGGATTCGTCGCTGCCGTCGGCACCGGTGTCACCCGCGTGAAGGAAGGCGACCGCGTCGGCGTGCCCTGGCTGTATACCGCCTGCGGCTGCTGCGAGCACTGCCTGACCGGCTGGGAAACCCTCTGCGAGAGCCAGCAGAATACCGGCTACTCGGTGAATGGCGGCTACGCCGAATACGTGCTGGCCGACCCGAACTACGTCGGCATCCTGCCCAAGAATGTTGGCTTCACCGAAATCGCGCCGATCCTCTGCGCGGGCGTCACCGTCTACAAGGCGCTCAAGGAAACCGAAGCGCGCCCCGGCCAGTGGGTGGCCATTTCCGGCATCGGCGGCCTGGGCCACGTCGCCGTGCAGTACGCCAAGGCTATGGGCCTGCACGTCGTCGCTGTGGACGTGGATGACGCCAAGCTGGAGCTGGCCCGCAAGCTCGGCGCCAGCCTGACCATCAATGCGAAGAAAGAGGACCCGGTGGAAGTGGTGCAGCGCGATATCGGCGGCGCCCATGGTGTGGTCGTCACCGCCGTGTCCAACAGCGCCTTCGGCCAGGGCATCGGCATGGCCCGCCGGGGCGGCACCGTGTCGCTGGTCGGCCTGCCGCCGGGCGACTTCCCCACGCCGATCTTCGACGTGGTGCTCAAGGGCCTGCACATCACCGGTTCCATCGTCGGCACCCGCGCGGACCTGCAGGAAGCGCTGGACTTCGCCGGCGAAGGCCTGGTGAAGGCCACCGTCGCCGCCGGCAAGCTGGATGACATCAACGCCATCCTCGACCGCATGCGCGCCGGGCAGATCGAAGGGCGGATCGTGGTCGAGATGTAAGGAGCCTTTGCGCGGGATGGATTTCCGTCCCGCGCCTTGGGTGCGTTCGCAACGCAATAGACATCGATCACAGCACAGCCGCCTGGGTATCACCCAGGTACCGCCCGCCTACACAAAGCAGGCGGCCGGTGATCGACTCAGGGCGTCTCGTCCAGCCCCAGGCCGCCTTCGAGCTTGCGCCACAGCAAGCGGATCTGCGCCTTGCGCACCAGGGCGCAGCGGTACAGGCGGATTTCCTGCGGCACGATCCAGTGCGGGCCACCGCACAGCGCCAGCTCGCCGCGCGCCAGCTCCGACTCCATGCTCAGGCGCGGCACCCAGGCCACGCCCATGCCTTGTAGCGCCATGCTTTTAAGGCTGTCGGCCATGGCCGTCTCATAGACGGTGGTGTAACGCAGGTTGCGCTGGCGCAGCAGCAGGTTGACCCCGCGACCGAGGAAAGCGCCGGCGCTGTAGGCCAGCAGCGGCACGCTCTGCCCACTGTCGAGATCGTAGAGCGGCACACCGGCGGAGTTCACCGCACACACCGGCAGCATTTCGGTGCGCCCCAGGTGCAGCGAGGGGAAGACTTCCGGGTCCATCTGCAGCGCCGCATCCGGGTCATAGAAGGCCATCATCAGGTCGCAACCGCCTTCGCGCAGCAGATGCACCGCTTCGCCGACGTTGGTGGCCACCAGGCGGCTGGCAATGTTCAGCCCTTCCGAACGCAGTCGGGCAATCCACGGAGGGAAGAAGCCCAGCGCCAGCGAGTGCGCGGCGGCGAACTGCAGCACCTCGCCCTGCCCGCCTTCCAGGTGATGCAGGTGGCGCACCACTTGGCCGAGTTGCTCGACCACCGCGCGGGCGGTGACCAGGAACAGCTGTCCGGCCTCGGTCAGTTCGATGGGCGTGCGCTGGCGGTTCACCAGGATCAGGCCGAGGGCATCCTCCAGGCTGCGGATGCGCCGGCTGAAGGCCGGCTGGGTGACGAAGCGCTTTTCAGCGGCCTGGGAAAAACTACGGGTGGTGGCCAGGGTGCTGAAGTCTTCCAGCCATTTGGTCTCGAGGTTCACGTCAACTCCAACGCGTTCACGCGCTGATCGATTGGTCAGGAGCCGGGCGCGCGTAGCACAGTCACACGCTCGCCGTCATCAATTCGTCACAGGGTACATTATGCCGTTCGTGCATGAGGCAGCCTTTAACAGCATTGGCCGACGAAAGGCGAAAACCCTAGTCTACCGGGCATCGCGGCACTGGCCGTGTTTCCCTGAGACAATCCCCGTCATGTCCCCTGTTGCATCGTTCCGCATAGAGAAAGACCTCCTCGGCACCCTCGAAGTACCTTCTGACGCCTACTTCGGCATCCAGACCCTGCGCGCTGTGAACAACTTCCGCCTCTCGGGCGTGCCGCTGTCGCACTACCCGAAGCTGGTCGTCGGCCTGGCGATGGTCAAACAGGCGGCAGCCGATGCCAACCACCAGCTTGGCCACCTGTCGAACGAGAAACACGCTGCCATCAGCGAGGCCTGTGCCCGCCTGATCCGTGGCGACTTCCACGACCAGTTCGTGGTGGACATGATCCAGGGTGGCGCTGGCACCTCGACCAACATGAACGCGAACGAAGTCATCGCGAACATCGCGCTCGAAGCCATGGGCCACACCAAGGGTGAGTACAAGTACCTGCACCCGAACAACGACGTGAACATGGCGCAGTCGACCAACGACGCGTACCCGACCGCCATCCGCCTGGGCCTGCTGCTCGGCCACGACACCCTGCTGGCCAGCCTCGACAGCCTGATCCAGGCCTTCGCCGCCAAGGGCGTCGAGTTCGCCGGCGTACTGAAGATGGGTCGTACCCAGCTGCAGGACGCGGTACCGATGACCCTCGGCCAGGAATTCCATGCCTTCGCCACCACCCTGGGCGAAGACCTCGACCGCCTGCGTCGCCTGGCGCCGGAACTGCTGACCGAAGTGAACCTCGGCGGCACCGCGATCGGCACCGGCATCAACGCCGACCCCGGCTACCAGAAACTGGCCGTCGAGCGCCTGGCCGAAATCAGCGGCCACCCGGTCGTCCCGGCCGCCGACCTGATCGAAGCCACCTCCGACATGGGCGCCTTCGTGCTGTTCTCCGGCATGCTCAAGCGCACCGCGGTCAAGCTGTCGAAGATCTGCAACGACCTGCGCCTGCTGTCCAGCGGTCCGCGTACCGGCATCAACGAGATCAACCTGCCGCCGCGCCAGCCGGGCAGCTCGATCATGCCGGGCAAGGTCAACCCGGTGATCCCGGAGGCCGTGAACATGTGCGCCTTCGAAATCATGGGCAACGACCTGGCGCTGACCATCGCGGCCGAAGGCGGCCAGCTGCAGCTGAACGTGATGGAGCCGCTGATCGCCTACAAGATCTTCGACTCGATCCGCCTGCTCCAGCGCGCCATGGACATGCTGCGCGAGCATTGCATCACCGGCATCACCGCCAACGTCGAGCGCTGCCACCAGTTGGTGGAGCACAGCATCGGCCTGGTCACCGCGCTGAACCCGTACATCGGCTACGAGAACTCCACCCGCATCGCCAAGATCGCGCTGGAAACCGGCCGTGGCGTACTGGAACTGGTTCGCGAGGAGAAGCTGCTGGACGAAGCCACCCTGGCCGACATCCTGCTGCCGGAAAACATGATCGCCCCGCGCCTGATTCCGCTGCGCGCCTGATCATCCGCCCGGCGCGAGCCGGGCACGTCTCACCGGTTGAGGGGGAGTATTCCTCCCTCACCTTTCAGGGATTGGTTACCCCCAGTCCCTTCTTTTATACCCGGCGCCGCGGGCTTGCTCGAAGCGCCACGTCTCACCGGTTGAGGGGCCTCTTGGCCCACTCTCCATTCGAAGGGGCACCACTTACCCGGTGTCCCTTTTTTTTTGCCTGTGATTCGGGATTGGGAAGGCTGCAGGAGCGGGTCATGCCCGCGGTTTCCCGCCTTGCCTCGGTGCCATGCGTTTTCGCGGATAAGATCCGCTCCTACGAGAGCTGAACAGGCACATCCCCGCGCTCCTACAAAAAGCAGAGTGGTGCGGAGGATCAATCCTGCCGTTGCAGGTGATCGAGAATCCGGCGGTTGAGGGCGGCGATACGCTCTACGGCGTCCGCCTCGTCGCACTCGGTATCCGACGCGCCGAGCTGGCGGGCGCAGAGGTTGAGCGCGGAGAGCACCATCAGCTCATTGCTGGTGACGTAGGGGAATTTCTTCTTGCTGGCGGTGATCTCCGCCTGCAACAGCGCGGCCGCGTCCTGCAGCCGGCGCTCTTCACCAGCCGGCGCCCGGACGCTGTACTCGCGCCCGAGAATGCGCAGGACGCGGACGCCGTCGCCACTCATGCGCTGGCGCGGCTGTCGCTGACGCGGCGGATCAGCGCCTGCAGGCGAGTCGCGGTGGCGTTGTGCTTCTCTTCCTGCTCCATGAGCGACAGTTGCAGCGTGTCGTTTTCCTCACGGGCCTTGAGCAGCTCTTCACGCACCGCGGCGTTGTCCTGAACGAGCACATCGTTCTGTTGCAGCAGTTCGGCGACCAACTGTTCAAGTTGTTCGAGGGTGGAATCGAGCATGGGAGCCTCCGCAAAGCCTTTCAAAGGGTGCGGAGGATAAAGAAAGGGGCGCGGCGGGGCCAGCGAAAACGCGGTTCTTCTGACAAGCCGTATGCTGTCAATTCAATGGCTTACAAGATAATTCTCGTGTTAATTCAGTGATTTCCTGCCGCCAACTGAATTTGGACCCGCCAATCGCGGACAAGGTCCGCTCCTACGCAGATGAAGTAGCTGTAGGAGCGGACCTTGTCCGCGATCGCCATCCGACGACTCCATCATCAGATGCGAATCACGCCTTCCTCGCGCAGCAACTTGAAGATCGCCTCGGCACCCGCTTCGGGCGTGACGTCCTTGAGCACCTGCCCGGTGCCACCGGAAGCCTTGGCGGTGGCGGCCTTCATACGCTCGGCGCCGGTCTTGGCCTTGATCACCTTCAATCGCTTGGGGCGCGGGCGCGCGGGTTGCAGGTTGCCGTCGGCGAGCAGGGGGTCTTCCACCACCTCGACTTCGTGAGCCTCCAGATAGCCCCGGCGGGCCGGACCGAAAGCACTCTGGCGAGCAACCGGCGCGGCGTTGTCGACGCTGGCAACGAAGGGCAATCGAACCTTCAATCTGCGGCGCTGCCCACGGGGCAGTGCCTGCAGCACCTGGGCACTGCCGCCTTCGACCTTCTCAACTTCCGCCAGCCCGACCACCAGCGGCCAGCCAAGACGCTCGGCCAGCAGGAAGGGCAGCATGCCCGAGCCTTCGCCGGTTTCCGCCTGGGTGCCGGTGAGTACCAGTTGCGCCTCGCTGTCGCCCAGGTAGGCGGCCAATGCTGGAAGTGCGTCGGCACCGGCAGGCTGTTCGAGCACGGCCAGTTCATCCAGGCCCATGCCGAGGTAACCGCGCAGCGCCTCTTCCCCGGCTTCGCCGGCATGCACGACGCGCAGGCGCTTACCGGCGAGGTTCATGCCCAGTTCCACCGCACGGGCATCCTGGTCGGCGCGACGTGCGCGGCCGGAGGCGGGATGGGCGCCGATGGAGACCAGGGCGATGATGTTCAGGTCGTTCATAAGCCACCTCGGGCTTTCAAGCTGGCGTAGGGCGAATAACGCGCAGCGTTATCCGCCGATAATGCATTGGCGGCGGATAAAGCCTTCGGCTTTATGCGCCCTACCGGGGAACTCATTTCACGCCGCATCGCGCGCCGCTCCATTGCGATGGGCTTCGGCCAGTTCGATCAGCGCCTTGAGGATCGCGGCGGAATCACCGATCACCGAGAGGTCGGCGCGTTTGATCATGTCGCAGCCCGGGTCCATGTTGATCGCCACCACCTTGTCGCAGGAGCCGATGCCCTGCAGGTGCTGGATCGCACCGGAAATACCGACGGCGAGATAGACCCGTGCAGTCACCCAGGTACCGGTGGCGCCGACTTGCCGGGCACGCGGCATGTGGCCGTCGTCGACCGCCACGCGGGACGCGCCTTCGGTGGCGCCGAGGGCGACGGCGGCGCGGTGGAACAGCTCCCAGTCCTTGACGCCATTGCCGCCGGAAAGGATGAACTCCGCCTCGGCCATGGGAATCTGCGCCGGGTCCACGGCCACCGGGCCGAGGTCCTCGATGCGCGGCAGATTGCGTGCGACGTTGCTTTCCAGTTCCACGGCGCGGGATTCATGGCGTGTTTCGCTGACCGGCTCGGCGCACTCGGCAGCGGCCAGAATCAGGCGCGGCAGGTCGCGGTGCAGGTCCTGCTGGCCGGCACCGGCGCGACCGATGCAGCGCTCACCTTCGGCCTGCCAGACGCGGGTGGCCGGGCGCTCGCCCAGGCTGGCGGCGAGACGGCGGCCCAGTTCGCCGCCACCGGTGCGGCTGTCGGGCAGCAACCAATGGCGCGGAGAGAACTGGCTGTTGGCCGAGCGCAGCGCCAGCACGCGTTGTTCCGGCGCGTAACCGTCGTATTCGTTGCCCTCGATCTGCAGCAGGCGATCGACGCCGGCGGTGTCGAAGGCAGTTTCCTTGTGCTCGCCGAACACCACGGCCAGCACCGCACCGTCGCTGCCGGCGAGCTTGCGGGCCAGGCCCAGCAGATCACGGTCGTGGCTGGACAGGCGACCGCCGACCATGTCCGGCACCACGGCAATCAGGAAGGCCGGCTGCTCGATGAGCATCAGCGGCAGTTGCACCACATCCGGCGCACTGCTGCGCTTGCCGCCAGTGCCCTGCTGGCCGCCGGAGCGGTCGATTCGCTTGATCCCGTTGGGGCCGATGAAGCCGACGGCGTGAGGGTTCTTGCGGACCACGCCGCTTGGGCCCATCCAACGGCTCTCACCGCCCTGGGAAGACTGCATGGCCACATGCAGCGGGTGCAGGCGGTTGCGGGCGATCCACTCGGCGCGTGGGTCGCGGCGGATGATGTCGCTCATGATTGTGTCTCCGTGCTGGCGGTTGTCCCCTCACCCCGGCCCTCTCCCCAGGGAGAGGGAGTCGTCCGAGCGAGCAGGGAGATACGCATTTCCAGGTTGGCACGGCCGGCCCCCTTTCCCTTCGAGCGGGGCGCGTAGCCAGGGTTGGGGTGAGGGGTTCGCGGCAGTAGGAAGAACCCCATCACTGCACCTCCACCGCTTCTTCACGGCGCGCCAGCGACGGCTTTTTTGCCGGCACCTCGGTGGCCTCGATGAGGACCTCGGCGACCAGTTCGGCGATGTCCTTGATCTCCGGGCGTGGCGCGACCACGCCTTCGAGCATGGCGGTGCATTGCGGGCAGCCCACGGCCACCAGCTCGGCGCCGGTTTCCTTGATGTCGACCATGCGCATGTCGGGAATCCGCTGCTTGCCGGGGATGTCGGTGATCGGCGCGCCGCCGCCACCGCCGCAGCAGCGCGAACGGAAGCCGGAGCGGGCCATTTCCTTGACCTCGATACCGATGGCCTTGAGCACGGCGCGCGGCGCTTCGTACTCGCCGTTGTAGCGGCCGAGGTAGCACGGGTCGTGGTAGGTCACGCTGCCGGCCTTGCTCTGGCCGAGGTTCAGCGCGCCCTTCTGCACCAGTTCATCGATGAAGGTCGTGTGGTGCAGCACCTGGTAGTTGCCGCCCAGCGCGCCGTACTCGTTCTTCAGCACGTGGAAGCTGTGCGGGTCGCAGCTGACGATGCGCTTGAAACGGTACTTGGCCAGGGTGGCGATGTTGCGTTGGGCCAGGGTCTGGAAGGTGGCTTCGTCACCCAGGCGGCGTGCCACATCGCCGCTGTCGCGCTCCTCCAGGCCGAGCACGGCGAAGTCGACGTTGGCGGCCTTGAGGACCTTCACGAAGGCACGCAGAGTGCGCTGGTTGCGCATATCGAAGGCGCCGTCGCCGACCCAGAACAGCACGTCGGCCTGCTGCTTGTCCGCCAGCAGCGGCAGGTTCAGGTCGGCCGCCCAGTTCAGCCGGCCGCCGGGGGCGAAGCCGCCGGGGTTGTCGGTGGCGATGAGGTTTTCCAGCACCTCGGCGCCCTTGTTCGGGGTCGCGCCCTTTTCCAAGGTGAGGTGGCGGCGCATGTCGACGATGGCGTCGACGTGCTCGATCATCATCGGGCATTCCTCGACGCAGGCGCGGCAGGTGGTGCAGGACCAGAGCGTCTCGGCATCCACCAGCGCCTTGCCGTCCAGCGCGACGATCGGCTGGTGCGGGCCGCCGCTGTGTTCGCCCAGTGGTTTACCGGGATAGGGCGAACCGGCAAAGTTGGCGTCGCTGCCACCAGCAAGGCCGATGACCATGTCCTGGATGAGCTTCTTCGGGTTCAGCGGCTGGCCGGCGGCAAAGGCCGGGCACATGGCTTCGCACTTGCCGCACTGCACGCAGGCGTCGAAGCCGAGCAACTGGTTCCAGGTGAAATCGGTGGGTTTCTCGACGCCCAGCAGCGCCATCGGGTCCTGCAGGTCCAGCGGCTTCAGCCCGGTGGAGCGGCCGCCGCCGAAGCGTTCGGCGCGGCGATGCCAGGCCAGGTGCAGGGCGCCGGCGAAGGCGTGCTTCATCGGGCCGCCCCAGGTCATGCCGAAGAACAGCTCGGACACACCCCAGGCCACCCCGATGGCGAGGATGGCTGCGAGGAACCAGCCGCCGAAACCCTCCGGCAGGATGCCGGCCACCGGCAGGGTGGCAATGAAGAAGCTCGCCGAGAACATCAGCAGGCTTTTCGGCAGGCGCATCCACGGGCCTTTCGACAGGCGCGACGGCGGGTCGAGGCGGCGCTTGGCGACAAACAGCGCACCGCAGAACATCAGCGCGGTGGCCGCCAGCAGGGCGAAGCCAAGAATGCGGCTGTGCAGGCCGAAACCGTGCACGAGGATGGCCAGCAGCGCGGCCAGCACGAAGCCGCCAGCGGTGGCGACGTGGGTCTTCGACATGTACTTGTCGCGCTCGACCACGTGGTGCAGGTCGACCAGGTAGCGACGCGGCATCTTCAGCAGGCCGCCGATCCAGTCGACCTGCGCGGGCCGGCCACGGCGCCACATCGCGAAGCGCTTCACGGCACCGAATGCGGCCAGTGCCAGGGCGGTGAAAAGGAGTATGGGAAGCAGTGTGCTCAACATGGAAAACCACCTTGGCCGCAGCTACAGGCTACAAGCTGCAGGCTCCAGGCAAAGCGCTCACCTGTAGCCTGCCGCCTGCAGCCTGACGCTGCTCTTAGAAGTCCTTGCACAGTCGCAGCGCGTCGTAGATCGCCGCATGGGTGTTGCGCTGGGCCACGCAGTCGCCGATGCGGAACAACAGGTAACCGTCACCCGGCTCGCTGAGACACGGCTGCGGCTTGATCGCGAACAGCGCCTCGACGTCGATCTGGCCCTTGTTGCGCGAGCCCTGCTTGAGCGCGTAGTACAGGCTCTCGTCCGGGCGTACGCCGTTCTCGACGACGATCTGGTCGACCACCCGCTCCTCTTTCACGCCGGTGTATTCGTTCTCCAGCACCGCTACCAGCTTGTCGCCCTCGCGGTAGACCTTTTCCAGCATCAGGTCGCCGGTCATGATCACTTCCTTCGGGTACATGCTGCGGTAGTAGGTCGGGAAGGTGGTGCCGCCGATGGCCACGCCCGGCTTGATGTCGTCGGTGACGATCTCGACCTGGGCGCCCTTGTCGGCGAGGAAATCCGCCACCGACATGCCGCTGAACTCGCAGATGGTGTCGTAGACCAGCACGTTCTTGCCCGGCGCGACCTTGCCGTCGAGTACGTCCCAGCTGCTGACCACCAGCCCGTCGGCGGCGCCCCAGTGTTCGTTCTGCTCGAGGAACGGATGGCCGCCGTTGGCCAGCACCACCACGTCGGGGCGCAGGTCGAGGATGGTGTCGGCATCCGCGCCGGTGCCCAGGCGCAGGTCGACGTTCAGCCGCGCCAGCTCCAGCTGGTACCAGCGGGTGATGCCGGCGATCTGGTCGCGCTGCGGGGCTTTCGAGGCGGTGGTGATCTGTCCGCCGAGCTGGTCCTTCTTCTCGAACAGGGTGACGTCGTGGCCGCGCTCGGCGGCAACGCGCGCCGCCTCCATCCCTGCCGGGCCGCCACCGACGACCACGACCTTGCGCTTCACGCCAGTGGTCTTCTCGATGATGTGCGGCACGCCCATGTACTCACGGGACGTGGCGGCGTTCTGGATGCACAGCACGTCGAGGCCCTGGTACTGGCGGTCGATGCAGTAGTTGGCGCCGACGCACTGCTTGATCTGGTCGATCTGGCCCATCTTGATCTTGGCGATCAGGTGCGGGTCGGCGATGTGCGCGCGGGTCATGCCGACCATGTCCACGTAACCACCTTCGAGGATGCGCGTGGCCTGGTTCGGGTCCTTGATGTTCTGCGCGTGCAACACCGGCACGTTGACTACTTCCTTGATCCCGGCCGCCAGGTGCAGGAACGGCTCCGGCGGGAAGGTCATGTTCGGGATGACGTTGGCCAGGGTGTTGTGGGTGTCGCAGCCCGAGCCGACCACGCCGATGAAGTCGAGCATGCCGGTGTCGCTGTAGTACTTGGCGATCTGCTTCATGTCCTCGTGGGACAGGCCGTCCGGGTGGAACTCGTCGCCGCAGATGCGCATGCCGACGCAGAAATCGTCGCCGACTTCGGCACGCACGGCCTTGAGCACTTCCAGGCCGAATTTCATGCGGCCCTCGAAGCTGCCGCCCCATTCGTCGGTGCGCTTGTTGACCCGCGGGCTCCAGAACTGGTCGATCATGTGCTGGTGCACGGCGGACAGCTCGACGCCGTCCAGGCCGCCGGCCTTGGCACGGCGAGCCGCTTGCGCGTAGTTGCCGATCACCCGCCAGATCTCTTCCGGCTCGATGGTCTTGCAGGTGGCGCGGTGCACCGGCTCGCGCACGCCGGAGGGCGACATCAGGGTCGGCCAGTTGAAGCCGTCCCAGCGCGAGCGGCGGCCCATGTGGGTAATCTGGATCATGATCTTGGCCCCATGCTTGTGCATGGCGTCGGCCAGGTTCTGGAAGTGCGGGATGATGCGGTCGGTGGAAAGGTTCACCGAGCTCCACCATTCCTGCGGGCTGTCGATGGCGACCACGGAGGAACCACCGCAGATGGCCAGGCCGATACCGCCCTTGGCCTTCTCCTCGTAGTACTTCACGTAGCGCTCGGTGGTCATTCCGCCGTCGGTGGCATACACCTCGGCGTGAGCGGTGGAGAGTACGCGGTTGCGGATGGTCAGCTTGCCGATCTGGATCGGCTGGAACATTGCCTCGAAAGCCATTGCGGCATCCTCACGGGATCAGAGGTTTCTTGTTGTCTGGCGGCCTTGCGGCTGCTTGTTCGCGAGCAAGCTCGCTCCTACAGGGGGCGAAAGATCAGAGGGGTTTGACGACGAACAGGCCGTCGTCGTGACCTTCCTCGGCGCCGCTGTAGACCTGCTCGGCGACGGTGCGGATATCGCTGCCACGCGCCTGGAGAATCTGGTCCATGGCGCCGGCGAACCAGCCGGTGAACATGTAGTCGACCTTGCGGTTGACCTTGCCGTAGACGTAGACGAAGGCCGAGTGCTTCAGGCGTACCTGGGCGGTGCCCTTGTCGAGGTCGATCTGCTCGATCTGGAACAGGCCCCAACCACGCTGGGACAGACGCTTCATGTAGTGCTCGAAGACTTCCACGCCGACCAGGCCGTGGCACTCGGCTTCCTTCTCGCACCAGTGCCAGGCGGACTTGTAGCCGGCCTTGTAGAGGATTTCGGCGTAGCGCTCGGCGCCCAGCTCTTCCTCGATGCCCATGTGGTTGTTGACGAAGAAGTGCCGCGGTACGTAGAGCATCGGCAGGGCGTCTGTGGTCCAGACGCCGGTTTCGCTGTCGACTTCGATGGGCAGTTCGGGGGCGTGTTTGGCCATGGGATTTCGCTCCAATTCTTCTGGCTCCCTCTCCCTTGGGGAGAGGGTTGGGGTGAGGGGTTCTACGGGTGAGTGCGGTAGCCCTCACCCCTGCCCTCTCCCAGAGGGAGAGGGGGAAGGCGGCTTACTCGCCCCAGACGTCTTTGAGGACGCGCACCCAGTTCTCGCCCATGACCTTGCGCACCACGCGCTCGGGCATGCCGCGCTTGAGCAGGGTCTCGGTGAGATTGGGGAACTCGCCCACAGTGCGGATGCCCAGCGGGTTGACGATCTTCCCGAAGTTGGTGAGGCGGCGGGCGTAACCCTTGTCGTGGGTCAGCCACTCGAAGAAGTCCTGGCCATGGCCCTGGGTGAAGTCGGTGCCGATGCCGATGGCGTCCTCGCCGACGAGGTTCATCACGTACTCGATGGCTTCGGCGTAGTCGTCGATGGTCGAGTCGATGCCCTTGGCGAGGAAGGGCGCGAACATGGTCACGCCGACGAAGCCGCCGTGGTCGGCGATGAACTTGAGCTCCGCGTCGGACTTGTTGCGCGGGTGTTCCTTGAGGCCCGACGGCAGGCAGTGGGAATAGGTGACGGGCTTCTTCGACTCGAGGATGACTTCCTCGGACGTCTTGGAGCCGACGTGGGACAGGTCGCACATGATGCCGACGCGGTTCATCTCCGCGACGATCTCGCGGCCGAAGCCGGAGAGGCCGCCGTCGCGCTCGTAGCAGCCGGTGCCGACCAGGTTCTGGGTGTTGTAGCACATCTGCACGATGCCCACGCCCAGCTGCTTGAACACCTCGACGTAGCCGATCTGGTCCTCGAACGCATGGGCGTTCTGGAAGCCGAAGAGGATGCCGGTCTTGCCCTGTTCCTTGGCCTTGCGGATGTCGGCGGTGGTACGCACCGGGATGACCAGGTCGCTGTTCTCGCGGATCAGCTTCTGGCTGGCGGCGATATTGTTCACCGTGGCCTGGAAGCCTTCCCACACGGAGACGGTGCAGTTCGCGGCGGTCAGGCCGCCCTTGCGCATGTCTTCGAACAGCTCGCGGTTCCACTTGGCGATGATCAGGCCATCGATGACGATGCTGTCGGCGTGGACTTCGGCTGGGCTCATCTTGGCGTACCTCTTCTCAGGCTTGGTGCGCCGGGGCTTGTGCCGACGCTTTGCAGGCAGGATATCCCTGCCCCCGGAGGCGACCCGGTTCGAAAACGACCAGGGTCGACCCGAAAGCGTCAACCTCACGACATGGGCGACAGCGTTTGCGTCGTGCTGGGGAATGTTTGCCGTGCGGACGGCAGGGAAGCGCATTTTTCGGGTGAGCGCGGGAGGAATCTGTGAGGGACTGTTTGGTGCTGGGAAGCCCGTGCCATGGGTCTCCCCTCACCCCAACCCTCTCCCAGAGGGAGAGGGAGTTGATCGTGCCGGCCGATACCGAGGTTTCGTCCTGTACCGAACGGTCCCCTCTCCCCTGGGAGAGGGTTAGGGTGAGGGGCTCCTAAAAATGTATGCCGTGCGGACGGCAGGGAAGCGCATTTTTCGGGTGAGCGCGGGAGGAAGCTGTGAGGGACTGTTTGGTGCTGGGAAGCCCGTGCCATGGGTATCCCCTCACCCCAACCCTCTCCCGGAGGGAGAGGGAGTTGATCGTGCCGGCCGATACCGAGGTTTCATCCTGTACCGAACGGTCCCCTCTCCCCCTGGGAGAGGGTTAGGGTGAGGGGCTTCTAAACAGGGCAGTGCGTCAGCGCTTGCGCCAGCAGGCAAAGAGGTTCCACGCCACCAGGCCGGTGACGAAAGCGGAGCTGCTGTAGAAGAGCATGGCGTCCACGTGGATTCCTCCGGAGCGACAGCGCCCCCGAGAACGGGGGCGCTGGGTGGGCGGGCGGGCTTACTTCTCGGCGACCAGACGCGCGTGGGCGGATTCCTCGCCCAGGTTGTTCAGCATCCGCTCGCTGTACCAGTCGAGGAAGTTGATCACACCGAATTCGTAGGTCTTCGAGTACGGCCCCGGCTGGTAGGCGGTGGAGTTGATGCCACGCTGGTTCTCTTCGGCCAGGCGACGGTCCTGGTCGTTGGTCGCGTCCCAGACTTCGCGCAGGCGTGCCACGTCGTAGTCGACGCCTTCCACCGCATCCTTGTGCACCAGCCACTTGGTGGTGACCACGGTTTCCTGCGCGCTGATCGGCCAAACGGTGAAGACGATCAGGTGATCGCCCATGCAGTGGTTCCACGAATGCGGCAGGTGCAGGATGCGCATCGAACCCAGGTCCGGGTTCTGGATGCGGCCCATGAGCTTCTTGCTGCCCTGCTTGCCGTCCATGGTCATGGACACGGTGCCCTGCAGCAGCGGCATGCGCACGATGCGGTTGCGCAGGCCGAAGCTGGCATGGGCGTAAGGAATCTTCTCGGCATCCCAGGCGGTGGTGCAGGCGGCGACCTGGTCCTTGAACGCCTGGCTGGCACGCGGGTCGGTAACGTCGTCCCACTCCAGCAGGGTGTTCAGCAGCTCCGGGTGCGAGCCGTTGCAGTGGTAGCACTCGCGGTTGTTTTCCAGCACCAGCTTCCAGTTGGCCTTTTCCCGCAGCGTGGTCTGCACCGCCACCTTGGTGTTCTCCATGTCGTACGGCTCCATGTAGTGCTCGAGCGTACGCAGGAAGTCATCGATGGCCGGCGGGTTCTCCGACAGCGAGATGAAGATGTAGCCGCCAGCGGTCTTCACGTTCACCGGCTTGAGGCTGTAGTCCTTCATGTCGAAGTCCGCGCCCATCTCGGTGCCGGCGAACAGCAGGCGGCCATCCAGTTCGTAGGTCCACTGGTGGTAGGGGCAGACCAGCTTGGCGACCTTGCCCTTGTCGCTGACGCACAGGCGCGAGCCACGGTGGCGGCAGACGTTGTGGAAGGCGTGGATCTTGCCCTCGGCGCCGCGCAGGACGATCACCGGGTTGTCGCCGATCTGCAGGGTGAGGAAGTTGCCCTTGGTCGGGATCTCGCAGGTCATCCCGGCGATCAGCCACTCCTTGTGGAAGATCTCCTGCATGTCCAGCTGGAACAGGCGCTCGTCGTTGTAGAAGGGTTGCGGCAGCGAGAAGCTGTGGTCGCGAGTGCGCAGCATCTCGGCGGTGGCCTTGCGGGCCGGTTCCAGCGGATCGCCCAGACTCAGGGTAGTAGTGACGTCCATTGCTAGGTCCTCATGCCGTAGCCCGTTGGCTGCCGGCGGAAATAGTGGCTGATACGGTTTGCCACGCAGGGCAGTGGCAGCAGGTGCACAGCGCGCCGAGTGCGCTTTCCCGCCGTCCTCGTTCAACCGATTGGGGTTGCTCGGCATGGAGCTGAGTGTGGGGCCGCGAGCCGGGAATACCCTTATCCATGGGCGACACGGCCACGTCATTTCCCGACGCGCCAGCGCACGTCCCAGGCGGCAGGTCGCGATAAGCATGCAAATGTCGCTGGCAGGTAAATGCAGCACCCGAGGTCGTGCACACAATCCGCCCCATCAGGCATGCCGCAAGGCCCCGTGCTTTCTATGTCCAGGCGACACAGACAAGCGGGCCCCGGCGCTGCCCCATCAGGCCCTGCGCGGCCCGCGTGCGCGGAGAGACAGCATGTCGACGAACACCTTCCTCAACCCGGTCAACACCCAGACCTGGGCCAACGGGCGCCACCTGGTGCGCTGCGTGAAAGCCATCCAGGAAACCTGGGATGTGCGCACCTTCTGCTTCATGGCCGACGCGCCGATCATGTTCTTCTTCAAGCCCGGCCAGTTCGTCACCCTGGAACTGGAGATCGACGGCCAGCCGATCATGCGCTCCTACACCATCTCCAGCTCGCCCTCGGTGCCGTACAGCTTCTCCATCACCATCAAGCGCGTGCCCGGCGGCAAGGTCTCGAACTGGCTGCACGACAACCTCAAGGAAGGCGACCAGGTCCCGGTGCACGGCCCGGTGGGCAACTTCAACGCCATCGACTTCCCGACCGAGAAGGCGTTGTTCCTTTCCGGCGGTGTCGGCATCACCCCGGTGATGTCCATGTCGCGCTGGTTCTTCGATACCAACGGCAATGTCGACATGGTCTTCGTGCACAGCGCGCGCACGCCCAAGGACATCATCTACCACCGCGAGCTGGAGCACATGGCTTCGCGGATCAACAACTTCAAGCTGCACCTGATCTGCGAGAAATACGAGATGGGCGAGTCCTGGGCCGGCTACCGGGGCTTCCTGAACAAGGCGATGCTGCAGCTGATGGCGCCGGACTTCCTCGAGCGCGAAGTGTTCTGCTGCGGCCCTACACCCTACATGCACGCGGTCAAGCGCCTGCTCGAGGCCGAGGGCTACGACATGTCGCGCTACCACGAGGAAGCCTTCGGCCCGACCCCGCCGGAAGTGCGCGCCGACGTGAAGGAGCTGGCCGCCGAGGCCGCCGAAGCGCCGGCCGTGCCGCTCGCGGACCAGAACCTCGTCGAGTTCTGCGAGACCGGCAAGAGCATCCGCGTGGCGCCGGGCGAGACTGTCCACGCCGCCGCCGCCCAGCTCGGGCTGCACATTCCCAAGGCCTGCGGCATGGGCATCTGCGGCACCTGCAAGGTGATGAAGCGCTCCGGCGAGGTGGAGATGGAGCACAACGGCGGGATCACCGACGAAGACGTCGCCGAAGGCTACATCCTGTCCTGCTGCAGCGTGCCCAAGGGCGATGTGGTGATCGAGTACTGACCACAGGCTGCCCCCACCCGCCCCACACGTTACCCACTGAGTTATCCACAGGCTGAAGGTGTCCCGACGCAAGGCCGGAGACACCTAAGGCCGACCGGACTGGCCGCCTCGATCCCGTCTGCAACCCGCATGCCACCTGGCTTCGAGCTTGTGCGCGGAGCCACCACCAAGGCGCACGCAAGCGCACAGCCGCAGGCCTTTTCAGGCATGGGCTGCGACGAATATCCACATTCGCTCAGTCTTCTTCCGGGGTCGCCTTGTAGCTGCCGGACAGGCGTTGCTGCACGTCCTGTGGGACAGCGCTGTAGTGGCTGGAGGAAAGACTGTAGAGACCTTGCCCGGCGGTAATGGATTTGAGCCGGTTGGCGTAACCGTCCAACTCAGCCAGCGGCACCTGACCGCGCACCAGCGCGACGCTGGCCGATAGCGACTCGGTGCCCAGCACCTGGCCGCGACGGCCGGTGAGGTCGGCGGTGATGTCGCCCAGATGGGTTTCCGGGGTGGTCACCTCGATCTGCATCACCGGCTCCAGCACGATGCCACCGGCATTGCGCAGCGCATCGAGCATCGCCTTGCGCCCGGCGGCCTGGAAGGCGATGTCCTTGGAATCCACCGAGTGGCTCTTGCCGTCGAAGACCGTGACCTTGACGTCCTCCACCGGGAAGCCGGCCAGCGGCCCGGCCGCCAGCGCCGAGCGCACGCCCTTCTCCACGGATGGAATGAAGTTGCCGGGAATCACCCCGCCCTTGATCGCATCGACGAACGCGAAACCTTCGCCACGCGGCAGCGGCTCGATGCGCAGGAACACCTCGCCGAACTGCCCTGCTCCCCCGGTCTGTTTCTTGTGCCGGCTATGCCCCTCCGCTGCACGCGTGGCGGTCTCGCGGTAAGGCACGGCGGGCGCGCGGGTCTGCACTTCCAGCTTGTACTGCCCGGCCATTCGCTCGAGCAGATAACGCAGGTGCATCTCGCCCATGCCGCGCAGCACGGTCTGCTGGGTGGAGGCGTTGTAGTCCAGGCGCACACAGGGGTCCTCGGCCTGCAGGCGCTGGAGGATTTCCGCCAGGCGCTGCTCGTCGCCACGCCGGCTCGCCTCGATGGCCAGGCCCTGCATCGGCTCGGGGAATTCCACGGGCTTGAGGTGGATATGGTCCTCGTCATGGGAGTCGTGCAGCACCACGCCGTAGTCCAGTTCGTCGACCTTGGTCAGTGCGCCAAAGTCACCGGGGATCAACCAGGGCGCCTCCTCGTGCTTCTTTCCCTGCAGGCGTAGCAGATGACCCACCTTGAACGACTTGCGCCCGTCGCCGGCGAACAGCTGCATTTCCCGGCGAATCGTGCCCTGGTGCACGCGGAACACGGCCAGGCGACCGACGAAGGGGTCGATCACCACCTTGAACACATGGGCCAGCACATGGGCCTTGGGGTCCGGCTGGCAGGGCACCGGATGCTCCTTGCCCTTGTCATCGGTACGCAGGAACAGCGGCGGGTTGCCCTCGGCAGGATTGGGTGCGAGGCGCGCGAGAATGTCGGCCAGCTCCGGCACGCCGGCGCCGGTACGTGCGGAGACGAAGCACAGGGGAATCAGGTGCCCGTCGCGCAGCGCGCGCTCGAAGGGTTCGTGCAGCGCCTCGGGCGCCACCTCGCCCTCCTCCAGGTAATGCGCCATCAGCGCCTCGTCCACCTCCACCACCTGGTCGACCAGCGCCTGGTGCGCCTCGGCCACGGAGGAAAAGTCAGCCTCGCCATCGGGATTGAAGAAACAATCCACAACCCGTGCGCCACCCTCGGCGGGCAGATTGATCGGCAATACCTCCTTGCCGAACGACTCGCGCAAACCCGCCAGCAGTGCCGGCAGGTCAACGCGTTCGGCATCGATCTTGTTCACCACCAGCATCCGGCACAGGCCGCGCTCACCGGCCCAGTCCATCATCCGGCGGGTGGACAGCTCGATGCCGTTCTGCGCGTTCACCACCACCAGCGCGGTTTCCACCGCCGCCAGCGCCGGCAGCGCGTGGCCGATGAAGTCGGGATAGCCAGGAGTGTCGATCAGGCGAATCTGCGCACCCGCGTGCTCGAAGTGCACCAGCGCGGCGGCCAGGGAGTGATGGTATTCGCGCTCCATGGGGTCGGAGTCGCAGAGGGTGTCGCCGCGCTCCAGCGAGCCCATGCTGGCAATCGCCCCGCTGTGCTGCAGCAGCGCCTCGGCAAGCAGGGTCTTGCCGCAGTCACCGTGGCCGACCAGGGCCACGGTGCGGATCTGTTCCACCGAGTAACTGGACATGATGGTCTCCCGCCCCCAGGGTTTCTGCCCGCCGTGGGGTGAATTATAGGCAGCGCGCCCAGTGCCCCTGGACAAATATTGATCAGCCCGCCGCGCACCAGTACCGGCGCAGCTTGCAGCGATCCATCCACAGTCCGCCCACATCTTCCCGGCAGAACGCTGCACAGCCAATGTGGAAAACCCGCCGTGAAAATCGCTGAAAGCCAGAAGTGACGGGGCTTTCGACATTTGATCAAAAAACGTACTGAGATGATAAAGGCACGCTGTACGCGGCCTCTGGCGATCTGGTGACAGGTTGTCCACACCTTCTGCGAGATTCGCCCCACAGGGATTGTGGAAAGTTTCCCGTAGCCCGCGTCGCTGGGGAAAGTGGCTGTGGATCAGTCGCTTGCATTCATCGCTGATCAATCTTTGAACAAGCCTGTGAAGACCCCGCCAGGCGTGGCGCTGGTGATGTTTTCCACAGGAGGCGCACAAGCGGGTCAACATAAACCGGGGATAGCGGTGGAAAGGTCATGCACAGAAAAATCACCGCAATCGATACACAGGCACGCAAGTAATTGAAAAGACGGACTTGGTCAGAAAACAACCAGTTTCAGGGAAGCCACGTGCTATCAGCTCCGCAGGCACCTCCCAACAGTTTTTCCACAGGTTGGACAAGCTTGCCTCCACAGCGACTGTGGAGATCTCCACAACGCCCCATTTCATGCATGAAAGCCACGGATTACGCGGCCCCTGCGACAATTCGCAGGGATTTTTCGCTATTCACGAAACTGCCACGACGCTGTCATTTCCCACGACCTTATCCACAGCTTTATCACAAGGCTGCCCCCAGTTTTTCGGCAAATGCTGAAACACAGCCGGCGCCCCCCGCGCCGGGCCCAGGGCTATGCTGAGTTTCCCCAGCAGAGGAGCCAGTCCCATGATCCTGACCACCACGCCCACCATCGAGGGCAAGACCATCCAGGAATACCGCGGCATCGTGGTCGGCGAGGCGATCCTCGGCGCCAACGTGTTCCGCGACCTGTTCGCCGGCCTGCGCGACATCATCGGCGGCCGTTCCGGTGCGTACGAGAAGGAGCTGGGGCGGGCGCGAGAGATCGCCTTCGAGGAGCTACAGGAGCGCGCCGAGGAGCTGGGCGCCAATGCCGTGGTGGGCATCGACCTGGATTACGAGGTGGTGGGCCAGAACGGCAGCATGCTGATGGTCAGCGTGAGCGGGACGGCGGTGCGTATCTGACGCCCGCAAGAGCGTCTATTTCCCTCTGGGGAATCGGTGCCGCCCTATATCCCCTCACCCCAACCCTCTCCCAGGGGGAGAGGGGGCAGATCGTGCCGACTGACGCCATAGCTTCATCCTGCACCGAACGGTCCCCTCTCCCGCTTGCGGGAGAGGGTTAGGGTGAGGGGCTCTTGGTCTTGCTGGAGCGCGCCATGGGCGATTGAGGGGGCGGTCCGCTCCTGCAGGCCTCGATCAAAGTTTGATCAAGCCTCTGAAAGCCTCGCCGCCCGTCGCTTGCAGGAGTTCATCCACAGGTTGGCGACAGGTTGCGCGAGCAACCGTCCCCAGCGACTGGGGACAACTCAGGCGCTCATCACCTTGCGAATATCCGCCGCCAGCGCCTCGACCCGCTCGATCTCGGTGTCCCACGAGCACATGAAGCGCGCGCCGCCGGCGCCGATGAAGGTGTAGAAGCGCCAGCCCAACTGACGCAGGGCTTCCAGCGCGGGCTCGGACATCTGCAGGAATACGCCGTTGGCCTCCACCGGGAACATCAGCTGCACGCCCGGCACGTCGGCGACGCGCTCGGCCAGCAGTTGTGCACAGCGGTTGGCATGGCTGGCGTAGTGCATCCAGGCGTCATCCTGCAGCACGCCGACCCAGGGTGCGGCGAGGAAGCGCATCTTCGAGGCCAGTTGGCCGGCCTGCTTGCAGCGATAGTCGAAGCCTTCGGCCAGCTCGCGGTTGAAGAACAGGATGGCCTCGCCCACCGCCATGCCGTTCTTGGTACCGCCGAAGCACAGCACTTCGACGCCGGCCTTCCAGGTCAGCTCGGCCGGGGTCGCGCCGAGGAAGGCGCAGGCATTGGAGAAGCGTGCGCCGTCCATGTGCAGGTGCAGGCCCAGTTCGCGGCAGGTGGCGCTGAGCGCCTGCAGCTCGTCCGGGCGGTAGACGGTGCCGACCTCGGTGGCCTGGGTGATGGTGACCACGCGCGGCTTGGGATAGTGGATGTCCTGGCGCTTGAGGGCGATCTCGCGGATCGCTTCGGGAGTCAGCTTGCCCTGGGCGTCGGTGCGCGCCAGCAGCAGCTTGGAGCCGTTGGAGAAGAACTCCGGCGCGCCGCACTCGTCGGTCTCGACGTGGGCGGTCTCGGCGCAGATCACGCTGTGGTAGCTCTGGCACAGCGCCGCCAGGGCCAGGGAGTTGGCCGCGGTGCCGTTGAAGGCGAAGAAGACTTCGCAGTCGGTCTCGAACAGCTCGCGGAAGTAGTCGGAGGCGCGGGCGGTCCACTGGTCGTCGCCGTAGGCGCGCTCGTGGCCGCGATTGGCCTCGGCCATGGCCGCCCAGGCTTCGGGGCAGATGCCGGAATAGTTGTCGCTGGCGAACTGTTGGGTGTTGTCGGTCATGGTGCGGCCTCGGAAAACGTTGTGCGTCAGGCAGCAGCGTAGCAACGGATAGTCGCCCGCCGCCGGAGGGCGCAGGCCTCCCACTGACGGGAGGCCGCGGGATGGATCAGGGCAGCTTGGTCAGTGCCATCTGCTCGGAGATCGGCACGAACAGCTCGCGCAGGGACTGCGCGGTGCCGCCGTTGGGCTTGTCCGGCGAGGTCATGTTGAGCACGTAGCGGCCCTTGATCAGGCCGGTCAGGCTCGACTCGCCAGCCTTGTCGTCCGGGCCCGGCACGCTGATGGCCAGCGGGTCGCCCATGCGGGTGCTGTCGATCACCGGCAGGTATTGCTCGCCGCCGAACTGCGCGGCGGTGCCGTTCTGCAGCGCAGCCTGGCGCGCCTGGTTGAGCAGCGAGACGTTCTTCGCGGTGGTGTCGCGGAGCTTGGCCTGGGCGGTCAGGTACTGCCTGGCGGCCTCGCCCTGCTGGTCGGCGCCCGGCGCAGGCAGGCCGGTATCGGTCAGGGTCACGACCAGGTGCTGGCTGCCATCGGCCTTGCCGTAGACGATGGTGGCGTCGTCATAGCCGCACTCGCGGGACAGGTAGGGGTAGCCGTAGATGGCCTTGGTCGGCGGCAGCGCCTTCTCCAGCACATGGCCAGTGCAGCTGTCGCCGGCCGGGGTGGCCGCGGCGGCGCTGCTGGCAGCCTCGGGCGCTTCGGCCTTGGCGGGTTTGCTGTCGTCACCACAGCCCTGCAGCGTCGCGGTGAGCAGCAGGGCGGAAAGCAGAGTCAGGGAGCGGTTCATGGCGTCCTCGCATTTCGTGAGAGGCGCAGTTTATCCGCTACGCCGCTCCCCGTGCAGGGCCGTTCAAGCGCCGCGTGGCGCAATCGCCTGCGGGCCTGCGGGCCTGTGACCTCCGGCCGACCGTCGACTTCGCTGCGCGGCTGATCGTCGGTCCGGTAATCCGTCCGCAGGCCGATGTCGCCGGAGACGCGGCATTCGCTGCCAGATTTGAGCGGGGCCCGCACCGCCGAGATCGGCAACACGGGTGGCAAGGGCTCAGCGGAGTGAGTGCCGCTCGATCTCTAGCATCCAGCCATTGCCGGACGCTCCCATTTGCAGGGGCGGCATTTTCCGATCCGGAATTCGCGCGATCAGGGCATGCAGCGCCAGCGGCCCAAGGCTTCGTCGTAGGCTGCACCCGCCACGGCGAGGCCCTCCCCGCGTGACACCAGGCAGAAAGTCTTCATGAAGGTCGCCCGCTGGCCATCGCCGGCACTGTCGTGGCCGCCGAGAGTGGCGTTGTACAAGCCGGGCTCCAGGGGCCGTGCGAGGACTTTCTCGCGGAAGCCTGGGATTGCCTGGCCATAGCCGAAGCAGGTATCGCCGCGTAGCGGCACGCCCTGGGTCGGTTCGATGCTGGCCGACGACCAGAACGGCTCGTAAGGCTCGCGGGCGACTTCGATGTAATGCACCGCCACCTGCCGCTCATCTACCTGCAGCGTGTGGTTGAAGAACAGGCCTGGGGACTTGAACATCGCGCCGCCGAAACACAGCGTCCTGCCCTGCATCCAGACGTTGGCGTCGCCGTCGAAGAGTCGGGACATGGCTTGAACCTGCGGCGACAGCACTGCGCCAATCCAGAGAGCCAGCGCGATTCGTCCAGCCAATCGAGGTTGCATCATTGCTCCAGCAGCAGCGGCAGGAGCTCGCCTGCAGGCAGCGTAAGGGTGTGGGAAAAGTAAGCCTTGTAACCGTAGGCGTTCATCACGACCTTGCATGGAATACTCGTGCGCCCAGCAAGAACCTCCTTGAAACGCTGCTGATTAATGAACCGATCCGATCGGCCTTCATCTTCCGTTTCCGAAAAGTGCAAGCTGGAGGAATAAAGATATTGACCGCTATCTTGGCCGATGCGATCTACCGTGCCGTATCCGAACACCGGGATCACATGATCCATCGCGAATATCGGCTCACGCTCGAGCGAGCACACCAGGCGCTGGCCAATCTTGCCACTACCCTCGAGATGGGAATAAACATCATCGAGATCGAGGTCTGACGCAAAGTACAGGTTGAAACTTATGCGCCCCGTTACCGGCTCCGAGCGTAAGTAAGTCAAGTTTGCGGTGGGTTGGTGGTGATCTTTCATGCACGCCGAACAGAACGCTGCAATCAGAAGGGGGAAAAGAGCATTGCCAAGCTTCATTTTCCCAAATACTCCTCGATCGATCGCTTGATGTAATAGTGGGGCGAGTAGTTCGGCAACATCGTGACCGTGAACATGCGATCCGCATCCGCGTGATTGATATCCGCAGCGATGTCTATGTCGGTCCCTTCGGGTATCCAGCGCTCACCGAACTCGGCAACACTGTCCGACATGTTTGGATGCACTGCGGCCGCGCGAACATTGATCCAGAACGAGGCCACGGGCGTTGGTTTGCTCAAGTAAATATCCGAACCCAGCCAAACCCAGAAGCCATTACCCACGGGGTCCAGAGTTATCAGCATTTCTACGCGGTAACCCTTGTCGGTCAGAATCTTCGAGAGGTGCGCACCATTCCAGGCACCAAGGCTGTGCCCAACGATGTAAACGGGAACCGACCGGGTGGGAATTTCCTTCAATACATATTTATCGATATCCCACCAGCCCCGCGCTTCGCTGTAATCCAGGTAATGGGATGCATAGATTCCAGCATGCCGCTGATTTTCGAAATCGGTATCGAGGGTGCTCTTGGGAGCCGCGATATTATTGTTCGGCCCCTGGAAGTAATACGATTCCTTGTCCGCAGCCCCGCCGATGAAGAACACCACTGCTTTCTTCACCTCGACCGGCACCTGCTTGATCGTCTGATCGTCCACAGGAGTCAGCGTACGGGTGGCCGCTACCCTGGGTGCATCGAGAACGGCGTTCGACCCGGCGCTCATGCCACACCCCCCCGCAAGAATCTGGACCTTCTCTGCCTCGCCCAGGCGACTCACCAGATGAGTGAACCCCTGGTCATCGGATACGCCCTTCTCGATCACCCCGTTGGCTCGGCGGATGGCGTAAGGGTAGCGGGGAATGGGTTCGCCAGTCCGTGAACAGACCAATTGGAACCTATCCTCAAACGTATTGGGCAAAGGCGCAGGCGGGATGAACGGCGCAGGCGTGTGCTGCGTGCCCACCAGAACATCTCCAGAACCGTTGATGATCACGCCACCGTGGGCGGTGGCACTTCCCAGGAAAGCAATGGGCTGGCCGTTGACGAGGATGGTGGGAATGCCCTCGGTCACGACATCCCCGCAGGCGGTGCTGTCGCCTATGCGCAGGGCCGGTAATCCATTGATGATGACGTTGGGAGAGCCAGTGACGGTCGCATTCACGCCATGGCCGATTAATGGGCAGGCGTCCTGATCGCTCAGGCGAGCGGCGGGTTTGGACATGCTCGAACTCCTTTCTGGCATGGCACCGAGCGGTGCAGCGCGTCGCATTCTGCGAGCCGACCGACCGCGCATCCACGCCCCAAGGGCATTTCCAGTCATTTCCTACATGTCGCGTCTGGCGTGCCCCTACATGTCGCAAACGCACCTAGCCACGGCGTGCGTAGGCATCTGGCCAGAGAGGGCCAGTCATACCATCGCTGCCATGGGGGCCACTCGGCTCCGTACCGGCCATGGCGCTTCCGGGCGCCGCAGGGAGACCAGCGATGTTCAGCAAGCACGACCAGATCCAGGGCTATGACGACGAACTGCTCGCGGCGATGGATGCCGAGGAGGCCCGCCAGGAGGACCACCTCGAGCTGATCGCTTCGGAGAACTACACCAGCAAGCGCGTCATGCAGGCCCAGGGCAGCGGGCTGACCAACAAGTACGCCGAAGGTTATCCGGGCAAGCGTTACTACGGCGGCTGCGAGCATGTGGATAAGGTCGAGCAGCTGGCCATCGACCGCGCCAAGCAGCTGTTCGGCGCCGACTACGCCAACGTACAGCCGCACTCCGGCTCCTCGGCCAACTCCGCCGTGTATCTGGCGCTGATCAATGCTGGCGACACCATCCTGGGCATGAGCCTGGCCCACGGCGGCCACCTGACCCACGGCGCCAAGGTGTCGTCCTCGGGCAAGCTCTACAACGCCGTGCAGTACGGCCTGAACACCGACACCGGGCTGATCGACTATGACGAAGTCGAGCGCCTGGCGGTGGAACACAAGCCGAAGATGATCGTCGCCGGCTTCTCCGCCTACTCCAAGACTCTCGACTTCCCGCGCTTCCGCGCCATTGCCGACAAGGTCGGGGCGCTGCTGTTCGTCGACATGGCCCACGTTGCCGGCCTGGTGGCCGCGGGCCTGTACCCGAACCCGCTGCCCTACGCCGACGTGGTCACCACCACCACCCACAAGACCCTGCGCGGCCCACGCGGCGGCCTGATCCTGGCGAAATCCAACGAAGAGATCGAGAAGAAGCTCAATTCCGCCGTCTTCCCCGGCGCCCAGGGCGGCCCGCTGATGCATGTGATCGCCGCCAAGGCGGTGTGCTTCAAGGAAGCGCTGGAACCCGGCTTCAAGGACTACCAGGCCCAAGTGATCAAGAACGCCCAGGCGATGGCCAAGGTATTCATCGAGCGTGGCTACGACGTGGTGTCCGGCGGCACCGACAACCATCTGATGCTGATCAGCCTGGTGAAGCAGGGCCTGACCGGCAAGGAAGCCGACGCCGCCCTCGGCCGCGTCGGCATCACCGTGAACAAGAACGCCGTGCCGAACGACCCGCAGAGCCCGTTCGTCACCTCCGGCATCCGCATCGGTACGCCGGCCGTCACCACCCGTGGCCTGAAGGAAGAACAGTGCCGCGAGCTGGCCGGCTGGATCAGCGACGTGCTGGACCACCTGGGCGACGCCGACGTGGAGGCCAAGGTGGCTACCCAGGTCGCCGGGCTGTGCGCGGACTTCCCGGTCTACCGTTGACGAACTTCCTTCTCCCTCTGGGAGAAGGTGCCCGAAGGGCGGATGAGGGAGAGCAAACCCCTCACCCCAGCCCTCTCCCCAGGGGAGAGGGGGAAGAGATCAGGAGCACCCCATGCAACGCTACTCCGGCTTCGGCCTGTTCAAGCACTCCCTGAGCCACCACGAGAACTGGCAGCGCATGTGGCGCACGCCCACGCCCAAGCCGGTGTATGACGTGGTCATCGTCGGCGGTGGCGGGCACGGCCTGGCGACCGCCTACTACCTGGCCAAGGAGCACGGCATCACCAACGTCGCGGTGATCGAGAAGGGCTGGCTGGGCGGCGGCAACACCGCGCGCAACACCACCATCGTGCGCTCCAACTACCTGTGGGACGAGTCGGCGCTGCTCTACGAACACGCGATGAAGCTGTGGGAAGGCCTGTCCCAGGACCTGAACTACAACGTCATGTTCTCCCAGCGCGGCGTCTACAACCTCTGCCACACCCTGCAGGACATGCGCGACGGCGAACGCCGCGTCAGCGCCAACCGCCTCAACGGCGTGGACGGCGAGCTGCTCAACGCCCAGCAGGTGGCCGAAGAGATTCCCTACCTGAACTGCACCAAGAGCGCCCGCTACCCGGTCATGGGCTCCACCGTGCAGCGCCGTGGCGGCGTGGCCCGTCACGATGCCGTGGCCTGGGGCTTCGCCCGTGCCGCCGACGCCCTGGGTGTGGACCTAATCCAACAGACTGAAGTGATCGGCTTCCGCAAGCAGGACGGCGCGGTGATCGGTGTCGAGACCAACCGCGGCTTCATCGGCGCCAAGCGCGTCGGCGTGGTCACCGCCGGCAACTCCGGGCACATGGCGATGCTCGCCGGCTTCCGCCTGCCGATCGAATCCCACCCGTTGCAGGCGCTGGTCTCCGAGCCGCTGAAACCCATCATCGACAGCGTGATCATGTCCAACGCCGTGCACGGCTACATCAGCCAGTCGGACAAGGGCGACCTGGTCATCGGCGCCGGCATCGACGGCTACAACGGCTACGGCCAGCGCGGCTCCTACCCGGTGATCGAGCACACCCTGCAGGCCATCGTCGAGATGTTCCCGGTGCTGTCCCGCGTGCGCATGAACCGCCAGTGGGGCGGCATCGTCGACACCACCCCGGACGCCTGCCCGATCATCGGCAAAACCCCGGTGAAGAACCTGTTCTTCAACTGCGGCTGGGGCACCGGCGGCTTCAAGGCCACCCCTGGCTCGGGCAACGTCTTCGCCGCCACCCTGGCCAAGGGCGAGCCGCATCCGCTGGCCGCGCCTTTCTCCATCGAACGCTTCCACACCGGCGCACTGATCGACGAACACGGCGCCGCCGCCGTCGCGCATTAACAGCCGCCCAAAGGGCGAAATCTGATGGCCCTCTCCCTTCAGGGAGAGGGTGCCCGTAGGGCGGGAGAGGGTGTTTCAGGCGCGAGCCAGCCCTTGACCGAAACGAAACAGCCGGGAGAGCGCCCCTCTCCCCAGCCCTGGCTACGCGCCCCGCTCCGAAGGGAGAGGGGGCCGGTCAGCCGGCGAGAACAGTTTCTGGAGGCTACAAACATGCTCAACATCTTCTGCCCCCATTGCGGCGAGCTGCGTTCCGAAGAGGAATTCCACGCCAAGGGCCAGGCGCACATCCCGCGCCCGCTCGATCCCGCCGCCTGCACCGATGCCGAGTGGGGCGACTACATGTTCTTCCGCGACAACCCGCGCGGCATCCACCACGAGCTGTGGGTGCACGCCGCCGGCTGCCGCCAGTACTTCAACGTCACCCGCCACACTGTGACCTACGAGATTCTCGAAACCTACAAGATCGGCGAAAAGCCCAGCATCACCGCCGCCGACTCCGACAAAAAATCCGCCGTCCAGCCCGCCGTGGAGAAGGCCTAATGAGCCAGATCAATCGCCTGTCCCGTGGCGGTCGCATCGACCGCAACAAGCCGCTGACCTTCAGCTTCAACGGCCAGAGCTACCAGGGCTTCGCCGGTGACACCCTGGCCGCCGCGCTGCTGGCCAACGGCGTCGACATCCTCGGCCGCAGCTTCAAGTACTCGCGCCCGCGCGGCATCGTCGCCGCCGGCGCCGAAGAGCCCAACGCCATCCTGCAGATCGGCTCGCGCGAATCCACCCAGGTGCCCAACGTCCGCGCCACCCAGCAGGCGCTGTACAACGGCCTGGTGGCGACCGCCACCAACGGCTGGCCGAACGTGCAGAACGACCTCATGGGGATCTTCGGCAAGGTCGGCGGCAAGCTGATGCCGCCCGGCTTCTACTACAAGACCTTCATGTACCCGCAGTCCATGTGGCTGACCTACGAGAAGTACATCCGCAAGGCCGCCGGCCTGGGCCGCGCGCCCACCGAAGTGGACCCGGACAGCTACGACTGGATGAACCACCACGCCGACGTAGTGATCGTCGGCGCCGGCCCCGCCGGCCTCGCCGCCGCCCTGGCCGCCTCGCGCAGCGGTGCGCGGGTGATCCTCGCCGACGAACAGGAAGAGTTCGGCGGCAGCCTGCTCGACACCCGCGAAACCCTCGACGGCAAGCCGGCCGAGGAATGGGTGGCCAAGGCCATCGCCGAGCTGGAAGGCAACCCGGACGTGATCCTGCTGCCGCGTTCCACGGTCAACGGCTACCACGACCACAACTTCCTCACCATCCACGAGCGCCGTACCGATCACATCGGCGAAACTGCCCCGCTGGGCCAGGTGCGCATGCGCGTGCACCGCGTCCGCGCCAACCGCGTGGTGCTGGCCGCCGGCGCCCACGAGCGCCCGCTGGTCTATGCGAACAACGACGTGCCGGGCAACATGCTCGCCGGCGCCGTCTCCACCTATGTGCGCCGCTATGGCGTGGCACCGGGCAAGAAACTGGTGCTGTCCACCAACAACGACTACGCCTACCGCGTCGCCCTGGACTGGCAGGAAGCCGGTCTGCAGGTGGTCGCCATCGCCGACGCCCGCCCCAATCCACGTGGCGAATGGGTCGAAGAAGCGCGCAAGCGCGGTATGCGGGTCATCACCGGCAGCGCAGTGATCGAGGCACGCGGCAGCAAACGCGTGACCGGCGCGAAGGTGGCGTCCATCGACACCTTCCGCCACAAGGTCAATGCGCCCGGTGAGTGGCTGGACTGCGACCTGGTCGCCAGCTCCGGCGGCTACAGCCCGGTGGTGCACCTGGCCTCGCACCTGGGTGGCAAGCCAGAATGGCGCGAGGACATCCTCGCCTTCGTTCCCGGCCTGGCCTTCCAGAAGCGTATTTGCGCCGGTGCGGTGAACGGCGTGTTCCGCCTCGCCGACGCCCTGGCCGACGGATTCAAGGCCGGCAACCAGGCGGCAATCGACGGCGGCTTCAAGGCCGTCGACGGTGAGCTGCCGGTGGTCGCCGAACGCGCCGAGGACGCTACCCTCGCGCTGTTCCAGGTGCCCCACGAAAAATCCACGGCGCGCGCGCCCAAGCAGTTCGTCGACACCCAGAACGACGTCACCGCCGCCGCCATCGAACTGGCCTGCCGCGAGGGCTTCGAGTCCATCGAGCACGTCAAGCGCTACACCGCGCTGGGCTTCGGCACTGACCAGGGCAAGCTGGGCAACATCAACGGCCTGGCCATCGCAGCCCGCGCCCAGGGCAAGAGCATCGCCGACACCGGCACCACCATGTTCCGCCCGAACTACACCCCGGTGACCTTCGGCGCCGTCGCCGGTCGCCATTGCGGCCACCTGTTCGAGCCGGTGCGCTTCACCGCCCTGCACGCCTGGCACGTGAAGAACGGCGCCGAATTCGAGGACGTCGGCCAGTGGAAGCGCCCCTGGTACTTCCCCAAGCGCGGCGAAGACATGCACGCCGCCGTGGCCCGCGAGTGCCGCGCCGTGCGTGAGTCGGTCGGCCTGCTGGACGCCTCGACCCTGGGCAAGATCGATATCCAGGGTCCGGATGCCCGCGAGTTCCTCAACCGTGTCTACACCAACGCCTGGACCAAGCTGGACGTGGGCAAGGCCCGCTATGGTCTGATGTGCAAGGAAGACGGCATGGTCTTCGACGATGGCGTGACCGCGTGCCTGGCGGACAACCACTTCGTCATGACCACCACCACCGGCGGCGCGGCGCGCGTGCTGGAGTGGCTGGAGCTGTACCACCAGACCGAATGGCCGGAGCTGAAGGTGTACTTCACCTCGGTCACCGACCACTGGGCCACCCTGACCCTGTCCGGCCCCAACAGCCGCAAGCTGCTGGCCGAGGTCACCGACATCGACCTGGACAAGGACGCCTTCCCCTTCATGACCTGGAAGGAAGGCAAGGTCGCCGGCGTCCCGGCGCGGGTGTTCCGCATCTCCTTCACCGGCGAACTGTCCTACGAGGTGAATATCCAGGCCAACTACGCCATGGGTGTGCTGGGGGCCATCATCGCCGCCGGCGCGAAGTACAACCTGACGCCGTACGGCACCGAAACCATGCACGTCCTGCGCGCCGAGAAGGGCTTCATCATCGTCGGCCAGGACACCGACGCCTCGGTCACCCCGGACGACCTGAACATGGGTTGGGCGGTCGGTCGTACCAAGCCGTTCTCCTGGATTGGCTGGCGCGGGATGAACCGCGCCGACTGCCAGCGCGAAGACCGCAAGCAGCTGGTGGGCCTCAAGCCCACCAATCCGATGGACCTGCTGCCCGAAGGCGCGCAACTGCTGTTCACCCCGCAGCACACGGTCCCGGCGACCATGGTCGGCCACGTCACCTCCAGCTACATGAGCAGCAGCCTGGGCTACAGCTTCGCCCTGGCGGTGGTGAAGGGCGGCATCAAGCGCCTGGGCGAGAAGGTCTACGCCCCGCTGGCCGATGGCCGCGTGATCGAGGCGGAAATCTGCAGCTCGGTGTTCTACGACCCGAAAGGGGAGCGGCAGAACGTGGATTGATTCGGCGCGTTCGGCTGCCCTCACCCTAACCCTCTCCCAGGGGGAGAGGGGACAGTTCGGAGCGGCCGGCGAGCACGACACTCACAGCACACTCAGCTCGGCCCCCTCTCCCCCTGGGAGAGGGCTGGGGTGAGGGGAAACAGGCAATAAGCGCCCCCAAGGTGAACAGAACATGAGCAAAGCCAACCTCTACCAGCAACGCCCCGCAGACGGTATCCAGGCCGAATCGCCCCTGCACCACGCCGAGCTGGACAAGCTCGCCGCACGCAAGGTGGCCAATGCCGGCGTGACCCTGCGCGAGAAGAAATTCCTCGGCCACCTGACCCTGCGTGGCGATGCCCATGAGCCGGCCTTCGCCGGCGGCGTGCACAAGGCCCTGGGCCTGGAGCTGCCGGTCGCCCTGGGCCTGGTGGCCAAGGGTGAAACCTCGTTGCAGTGGCTCGGCCCGGACGAGTGGCTGCTGATCGTCCCCGGTGGCGAGGAATTCGCCGTCGAGCAGCGCCTGCGCGAGGCACTGGGCGAAGAGCTGCACTACTCGGTGATCAACGTCAGCGGCGGCCAGACCCTGCTGGAGCTCGAAGGCGCCAAGGTCCGCGAAGTGCTGATGAAGTCCACCGGCTACGACGTGCACCCGAGCAACTTCCCGGTGGGCAAGGCGGTGGGTACGAACTTCGCCAAGTCCCAGCTGGTGATCCGCCATACCGGCGAGCACACCTGGGAACTGGTGGTGCGCCGCAGCTTCTCCGACTACATCTGGCTGTGGCTGCAGGACGCCTGCGCCGAGTACGGCCTGCAGATAGCAGCGTAAGAAACGCTCTTCCCCCTCTCCCTCTGGAGCGGGGCGCGCAGCCAGGGCCGGGGTGAGGGAAACCCACTCCAACCTCTGCCACCAGAGGAAAACTTCGGAGCCAGACCATGAGCCGCACCCCCGATACCTGGATCCTCACCGCCGACAGCCCCAGCCTGCTGGGCACGGTGGACGTGGTTACGCGCTACCTGTTCGAGCAGCGCTGCTACGTCACCGAGCACCACTCCTTTGACGACCGCCTGGCCCAGCGTTTCTTCATCCGCATCGAATTCCGCGCCGGCGACGGCTTCGACGAGGCGGCCTTCCGCGCCGGCCTCGCCGACCGCGTCTCGCCCTTCCAGATGAACGTCGAGCTGACCCCGCCGGGCTACCGCAGCAAGGTGGTGATCATGGTCTCCAAGGCCGACCACTGCCTGAACGATTTGCTCTATCGCCAGCGCATCGGCCAGTTGCCGATGGACGTGGTGGCAGTGGTTTCCAACCACCCGGACCTGGAACCGCTGGCGCGCTGGCACGGCATCCCCTACCACCACTTCGCCCTCGACCCGAACGACAAGGGTGCGCAGGAGGCGAAGGTCTGGCAGGTGATCGAGGACACCGGCGCCGAACTGGTGATCCTCGCCCGCTACATGCAGGTGCTCTCCCCCGAGCTGTGCCGCCGCCTGGACGGCTGGGCGATCAATATCCACCACTCCCTGCTGCCCGGTTTCAAGGGCGCCAAGCCTTATCACCAGGCCTACCAGAAGGGCGTGAAGCTGGTCGGCGCCACCGCCCACTACATCAACAACGACCTCGACGAGGGCCCGATCATCGCCCAGGGCGTCGAGCCCGTGGATCACTCCCACTACCCCGAGGACCTGATCGCCAAGGGCCGCGACGTGGAGTGCCTGACCCTGGCCAAGGCCGTGGGGTATCACATCGAGCGGAGGGTGTTCCTGAACGCCAATCGGACGGTGGTGCTGTAAGAACCCCCTCTCCCCAACCCTCTCCCTGAAGGGAGAGGGGGCAAGAGCAGTTCGGAGTCGCCGGCTGACACAGCGCTCCCTCCACACACGGATATCCCCTCTCCCGCTTGCGGGAGAGGGTTAGGGAGAGGGGCTCTTGAAGCCCAGCCCCCATGCACGAGCAACACCGACAGCCCAGCCGGCTGCCAGCAGTACCTACCGGCCCTGTCGCGCAACACACGACATCCCAGTGCAGAACCGCGCGCCGAATGGCCCGCCTTTGTACCCACAAACACAATGAGGAATGCGTATGTCTGGCAATCGTGGTGTGGTTTATCTCGGCCCGGGAAAGGTCGAGGTCCAGAACATCCCCTATCCGAAGATGCAGGACCCGCAGGGCAAGCAGATCGACCACGGGGTGATCCTGCGCGTGGTCTCCACCAACATTTGCGGCTCCGACCAGCACATGGTCCGTGGCCGCACCACCGCGCCGCAGGGCCTGGTGCTGGGCCACGAGATCACCGGTGAAGTCGTCGAGATCGGCCGGGGCGTGGAAACCATGAAGATCGGCGATCTGGTCTCGGTGCCCTTCAACGTCGCCTGCGGCCACTGCCGCACCTGCAAGGAGCAGCACACCGGCGTCTGCCTGACGGTCAACCCGGCCCGCGCCGGCGGCGCCTACGGCTATGTCGACATGGGCGGCTGGGTCGGCGGCCAGGCGGAATACGTACTGGTGCCCTACGCCGACTTCAACCTGCTGAAGCTGCCCAACCGCGACGCGGCCATGGAGAAGATCCGCGACCTGACCTGCCTCTCCGACATCCTGCCCACCGGCTATCACGGCGCAGTGACTGCCGGCGTCGGCCCGGGCAGCACTGTCTACATCGCCGGTGCCGGTCCGGTCGGCCTGGCCGCTGCTGCGTCGGCGCGTCTGCTGGGCGCCGCTGTGGTCATCGTCGGCGACGTCAACCCGACCCGCCTGGCCCACGCCAAGGCCCAGGGCTTTGAGATCGCCGACCTGTCCAAGGACACTCCGCTGCACGAGCAGATCGCCGATCTGCTGGGCGAGCCGGAAGTGGACTGCGCGGTCGATGCGGTGGGCTTCGAGGCTCGCGGCCACGGTCATTCGGGTTCGCAGCACGAGGCTCCGGCCACCGTACTGAACTCGCTGATGGGCGTGGTGCGGGTCGCCGGCAAGATCGGTATTCCGGGCCTGTACGTCACCGAGGACCCGGGCGCAGTGGACGACGCCGCCAAGCATGGCGCGCTGAGCATCCGCTTCGGCCTGGGCTGGGCCAAGTCGCACAGCTTCCACACCGGCCAGACCCCGGTGATGAAGTACAACCGCCAGCTGATGCAGGCGATCATGTGGGACCGCATCAAGATCGCCGACATCGTCGGAGTGGAAGTCATCACCCTGGACGACGCGCCGAAAGGCTACGGCGAGTTCGATGCCGGCGTGCCGAAGAAATTCGTCATCGACCCGCACAACCTGTTCCGCGCCGCCTGACGACGCACCTGCTCCACGGCCGTGCTCCCCAGCGCGGCCGTCTCTCCAGGGGAGCCGCAAGGCTCCCTTTTTTTATCCGTTGGAATGCGCTCCTATCAGATACTCCTGCGCTCGGATCGGCCCTCACCCTAACCCTCTCCCAGGGGGAGAGGGGACTGTGCGGTGCAAGATGACACCACAGCGTCAGCCGGCACGATCTACTCGCTCTCCCTGAGGGAGAGGGACTGTGCGGTGCAGGATGAAACCACAGCGTCAGCCGGCACGATCTGCTCCCTCTCCCAGGGGGAGAGCGGACTGTGCGGTGCAGGATGGCACCACAGCGTCAGCCGGCACGATCTGCCCCCTCTCCCTGAGGGAGAGGGGACTGTGCGGTGCAGGATGAAACCACAGCGTCAGCCGGCACGATCTGCTCCCTCTCCCAGGGGAGAGCGGACTGTGCGGTGCAGGATGGCACCACAGCGTCAGCCGGCACGATCTGCCCCCTCTCCCTGAGGGAGAGGGCTGGGGTGAGGGGGAAGCGCAAACGCGGTGCCATCCGGGAAAGGCCGTTGCTCCCACACGAATCAGGGTCTGGGCGCAGGACAGTTGAAGTCGCCTTCCTGGCAGTCGGACAGCGCCTGCAGTTCCTTGATGCGGTTATCGGTCATGGCCTTCAGGCAATTGCTGTAGGCCATCGGGTAACCGGAGCCGCCCTCGACGCTGGACGTCTCGAACTTGCAGCTCAGGTCGCGGTAGTTCAGCCAGGCCTTCTGCGCCGCGGTGAGTGCCTTCTTCTGCCCGGCATCCAGGCGCTGGCGGTACTGCCCGTAGAGATCGTTGAGGCGTTTGTCGCTGGCTTCGAAAGCGGCGCCGATACAAGCGTTGATCTCGCTCTGGGTCTGGGCGTCGGCGCAGTCGGCAGCGGCGTGGGCGAGGGAGGAAAAGGCCAGCAGGCCGAGGGGAAGGAGCAGGAACTTCATGGGGACGCGATCCGTTGTTTTGGATGGAATCCCCACTCTAGCCGCTCGGGCACGAATACGTGGTGGAACGTAGGCCCAAGTTAGACCCAGGACCGGCGGCGGATAACGCCTGGGGCGTTATTCGCCCTACGTGGGGCCGAATCCCTGTCGTAGGGCGAATAACCGCTCGCGGTTATCCGCCGTTTCGTCGCGGGTTCAGCCCAGCAACTTCGCCGCCATCCGCTCCAGCGCCTGGCGCTGGAAGGCGCGGAAGTCCGCGTCCGGCTGCTGGCCTTCGAGCATCGGCAGGAAGGGGTCGACCACTTCGGTGCGCACGCCAACCATTTCCTCGATCACCGCATGACCGCAGAACGGCACGTAGGCTTCCGCGTAACCACCTTCGTGCACCACCACCAGCCGGCCATCGCACAGGCGCTCGGCAGCGTCACGCACCGCAGCGGTCATGAAGCGGAAGGTCTCGCTGTGGGCGAGCATCCGCGCCAGCGGGTCCACGCCGTTGGCGTCGAAGCCGCTGGCGACCACGATCAGCTCGGGCTGGAAGCGCTCCAGCGCCGGCACGATGATGGTTTCCATGGCCACGCGGTAGGCGTCGTCGCCGCTGCCCGGATAGAGCGGCACATTGAGGTTGTAGCCCTTGCCCGCACCTTCGCCGATGTCGTCCACCGCACCGGTGCCGGTGGGGTAGCAGTCGGCCTGGTGGATCGACAGGGTCAGCACATCGTCGCGGCCGTAGAAGATCGCCTCGGTGCCGTTGCCGTGGTGCACGTCCCAGTCGAGCACCGCCACGCGCTGGATGCCGTGGCGCGCCTTGGCCGTCTCCACCGCCACGGCGATGTTCGCCAGGTAGCAGAAGCCCATGCCGCGATCCGGCAGGCAGTGATGACCCGGCGGGCGGGACAGCGCGTAGGCGTTGTCCAACTCACCGCGCAGCACCGCGTCGACGGCGGCGATGGTCAGGCCGGCGGATTGCCGGGCGATGTCGTAGGTGCCATGGCTGACCATGGTTTCCTCGCCCATGTCGCCGTGGCCGGCTTCGCTGTACGCCTTGAAGCGCTCCAGGTAGCTCGCGGGGTGCACGCGCAGCAGGTCTTCCTCGCTGGCCAGCGGCGCGCTGGACATGTGCAGTTGCTGGCTCAGGCCGGAGACGTCCATCAGGCTTTTCAGCCGGCGTTTGCTCTCCGGCGATTCGGCGTGGCCGGCGCCCACCGGAGGCTGCAGCCAGCCGCCGACGGGAAGGATCAAGGCGTGCAGCCCGGTCGCGTGCCAGAAGCAGCGCTCGTCGAAGAAGAACCCGGTACGACGGCTCATGCGCGGGCCGCCTTCAGAGCGCGCTGGCGCTTGCGGCTGAACAGCCAGTAGACCGGCGAGACCACGCCCAGGCCGACGACCCAGGAGATGTCCGCGCCATTCATGGCCTGTGCGGCAGCGCCGGTGTACAGCGCGGTGGACATGAACGGAATCTGCACCAGGATGCCGAGGATGTAGCAGTTCACCGCGGTCCAGTTGAAGGTGCCGTAGATGCCGCCGTCACGGCGGAAGAACGACAGCACGTCGTACTCGCCATGGGCGATCAGGTAGTAGTCGACCAGGTTGATCGCGCTCCAGGGCACCAGCACGTAGAGCAGCAACAGGATGAAGTTGGTGTAGTTGGCCATGAAGTTGTCCTGGCCGAGCAGGGCGATGGTCAGCGAGCCGCCGAACAGCGCCAGGGCGATCACCGCGCGCCAGCCGGCCTTGGCCGACCAGGCGGGAATCAGCGTCTGGCCGACGGTGATGGCCGAGAGCGTGCCGCAGTACAGGTTCATCGAGTTGGTGGCGGCAATGCCGATGGAGAACACCGCGACCATCACGGCGCTGAAGCCGCCGGTCATCTCGATCAGGCCGGCGATGACGTCGCCCTCGCCCACCGACAGACCGACCAGCACGCCCAGCAGCATCGGCAGGATCGAACCCAGGCAGCAGCCCCAGTAGCTGGACCAGAACGCGGTGCGCGAACCGGTGCCCTGCGGCATGTAGCGCGAGTAGTCGGACACGTAGGGCGCGTAGGCCAGCTGCCAGAGCGCGGCGATGGACAGTGCACCGAGGAAGCCGGGGATGTTGTTCTCGTTGCGCTCAAGCAGGTCCGCCGGCAGGCCGTGGACGAACACCAGCCAGACGAAGCTGACCAGCAGCACCGCGCCGGACAACCACGACATCACGCGGGTGTAGCCGTGGATCAGGCGGTAGCCGAACACCGTGGCGATCACGCTGATCGCGCCCACCAGCAGGATGCCGGTGTTGGTGCCGATCACCTCGAAGCGTGCGTGCAGTGCCTGGCCACCGAGCACCAGGTTGGAGGCGAAGAAGCCCAGGTACATGATCACCACCAGGGCGACCACCAGCAGCGAGCCGAAGGAGCCGAACTGGCCGCGGGTCTGCACCATCTGCGGTACGCCCAGCTGCGGGCCCTGGGCCGAGTGCAGGGCCATGAACACGCCGCCCACCAGGTTGCCCAGCACCAGCGCCAGCACGGCGGCGAAGAAGGGCAGTTTGAACACGGTGACCGCCAGGGCTCCGGTGACCACGGTCAACAGCATGATGTTGCTGCCGAACCAGATGGTGAAGAGGTCGCGAGCGCGGCCGTGTCGTTCGTGCGCGGCGATGGGCTGGATGGTGCTCAGCTCCAGCGTCGTCGCCTGGTTTTGCGTCGTTGTCATTGTGTTTCTCACGCGTCGTTGGCAAGGCAGGCCCGGCGCGGACGCCGGGCTCGGATCAGGAATGGATCAAATCAGCGAGCGGCCCAGGCGTTGAAGCGCTGCTCCAGCTCTTCGCTGTGGTCGACCCAGAAGGCGGCGTCTACCGAGCGGGCGCCTTCCAGGTTGGCCGGGGCGGTGGGCAACTGGTCACGCACCTCCGCCGGCAGCAGTCCGAGCGTGCCCTTGTTCACCGGGCCGTAAGGGATGTTCTCGGAGAAGGTCTTCTGGGTTTGCGGCTGGCTGGCGAAGGCGATGAACTTCTCGGCCAGCGCCTTGTTCGGCGTGCCTTTCACCACGGCCCAGTATTCCGGGTCGTACAGGCTGCCCGGCCAGACGATGCCGAGCTTCACGCCTTCCTTCTGCGCGGCGGCGATACGGCCGTTGTAGGCGGCGCTCATCACCACGTCGCCGGCGGCCAGCCACTGCGGCGGCTGCGCGCCGGCTTCCCACCACTGGATGTTCGCTTTGAGTTGGTCGAGCTTGGCGAAGGCGCGGTCGACGCCTTCCTTCGTGCCGAGCACCTTGTAGAGGTCTTCCTGCTTCACGCCGTCGGCCAGCAGGGCGATTTCCAGGGTGTACTTGGCGCCCTTGCGCAGGCCGCGCTTGCCCGGGTATTCGGCGGTGTTCCAGAAATCGGCCCAGGACTGCGGGGCCTTGGCCAGCTTGGCGCTGTTGTAGGCCATGACCATGGACCAGACGTAGGTGGCCACGCCGCATTCACTGAGAGTGCCCGGTACGAATTGCGATTCGGCACCGATGGCAGCCGGGTCGATGCGCTCGAACAGGCCTTCCTCGCAGCCGCGCAGCAGCTCGGGGCTTTCCACCTCGACCACGTCCCAGGTGACTTTGCCGACATCGACCATGGCCTTCACCTTGGCCATCTCGCCGTTGTACTCGCCGGCAACGATCTTGCCGGCGCCACTGGCCTCGAAGGGCTTGAAGTAGGCCTGCTCCTGGGCCGCCTTGGTGGCGCCGCCGAAGGAGATGACGGTGATGCTTTGGGGCCCTGTTGAAGCTTGGGCATTAACGCTGCCGACAGCGGCGGCGAGGGCACAGGTGATGGAGATGCGCGTGAACAAGGACACTTTCATGGAACGACTCCCACAGCCGGATTGGCGTTGTTGTGTTGCTGGGCAGTACCCCCGGCCAGGAGCCGGGCAAAAGGGTTCCATCGCGCGGGCGTCTTTGCGCTCGCGGCGTTGTTGTTGGTGTTCTTTTTTGTAGGAGCGAGGGGGACGCCTAGTCCTTGCTCGTGAAACTTCGGCGCTAGCGGGTTCCCTCTCCCCCCGCCCTCTCCCTGAAGGGAGAGGGAGCTGTTCGTGCCGGCTGACACCTTGGCATCAACCTGCACCGATCCAGTCCCCTCTCCCTTCGGAGCGGGGCGCGCAGCCAGGGTTAGGGAGAGGGGCCCTCAGACCCAGCACAAAAGCTTCGCGAGCAAGGACTAGGCGTCCCCCTCGCTCCTACAGGTCGTGCCTTACAGCACGCCGATTTCCTGAGCCGTGCGATCCACCGCGCGGCGGGTCTTGTCGACCAGCTCGTCGATCTCGGCACGGCCGGCGACCAGCGCCGGGGCCATGATCATGCGGCCGAGGGTGGAGCGGATGATCACGCCTTCCTCGAAGCCGATGGTGCGGCAGCGCCAGGCGATGTCGTTCTCGTTGTCGAAGCGCTTGCGGGTGGCCTTGTCCTCGACGAACTGCAGCGCGGCGACGAAGCCGGTGCCCTGGATGTCGCCCACCAGCGGGTGGTTGCCGAAGACTTCGCGCAGGCACTGCTGCAGGTACGGGCCGGTGTCGTTCTTCACCGCATTCACCCAACCCTCGTCACGCAGCGCGCGCAGGTTGGCAACCGCCACCGCTGCCGCCACCGGATGGCCGGAGTAGGTCAGGCCGTGGGCGAACACGCCGCCCTCTTCCACCAGCGCCTGGGCGATGCGCTTGCTCAGCACCAGGCCGCCCATGGGGATGTAGCCGGAAGTCAGGCCCTTGGCTATGGACAGGGTGTCGGGCTGGAAGCCGAAGTGCTGGTGGGCGAACCACTCGCCAGTACGGCCGAAGCCGCCGATCACTTCGTCGGCGCACAGCAGTACGTCGTACTGACGGCAGATGCGCTGGATTTCCGGCCAGTAGCTTTCCGGCGGGAAGATCATGCCGCCGGCGCCCTGGAACGGCTCGGCGATGAAGCCGGCAACGTTGTCGGCGCCCAGTTCGAGGATCTTCTCTTCCAGCTGCAGCGCGCAGCGACGGCCGAACTCGGCCGGGGTCAGGTCACCGCCGGCAGCGAAGAAGTAGGGTTCGTCGATGTGCGCGATGTCCGGGATCAGGCCGCCCATCTCGTGCATGAACTTCATGCCGCCCAGAGCGGTGGCCGCCAGGGTGGAGCCGTGGTAACCGTTCCAGCGGCCGATCATGATCTTCTTCTGCGGCTTGCCTTCGATCTGCCAGAAGCGGCGCACGGTACGGATCAGCACCTCGTTGGCCTCGGAGCCGGAGTTGGTGTAGATCGCGTGGCTGTAGTGGTCGGGCAGCAGGCTGAAGAGCGTCTCGGAGAGTTCGATCACCGCCGGGTGGGTGGTGTGGAAGAACATGTTGTAGTACGGCAGCTCGTCCAGCTGGGCGGTGGCGGCGGCGGTCAGGTCCTTGCGGCCGTAGCCCAGGTTGGTGCACCACAGGCCGGACATGCCGTCCAGGTAACGGTTGCCGTCGTTGTCCCAGAGGTGCAGGCCTTCGCCACGCACCATCACGCGCGGGCCTTCGGCGTTCAGCGCCTTCTGGTCGAGGAAGGCATGGATGTGGTGGGCCGCATCGGCTTTCTGGTATTCACGGGTGTCGCGCGGGGCGCGGGTCTTGTCGGTCATCGACGTTCTCCTCTATCCCTCGGCGGTGCTCCGGCAGCCGGCCTGAGGGGTCTTCAGGGGATCGAGGGCGACGGACTTACCTGGGCAGTCTCACCGGCCGTCTCGAGCGGTTCGGTTAGGAATTCGGGTGTTGCTCAGGCGCCGGGTTTGATCCCGGCGGCCTGTCTTGCATTTAGTCGCGCAGCTGGAACCAGGTGGTCTTCAGCTGGGTGTACTTGTCGAACGAGTGCAGCGAGAGGTCGCGGCCAAAGCCGGACTGCTTGCCGCCACCGAACGGAATCGCCGGGTCCAGCGCGTCCACGGTGTTTACCGACACGGTACCGGCATTGAGCTTGCGAGCCACGCGGTGGGCGCGGTGCAGGTCGTCGCTCCACAGGGAGGCGGCGAGGCCGTAGATGCTGTCGTTGGCCAGGCGCACGGCTTCCTCTTCACTGTCGAAGGGGATGACTGCAAGCACCGGGCCGAACACTTCGTCGCGGGCCAGGGACTGTTCCGGGCGCACGCCGGTGAAGATGGTCGGTTCGATGAAGTTGTCCGAGCCGTTGAAGCTCAGCTGGCGACCGCCGCAAGCGAGCTGCGCGCCGTCGCTCTGGGCGCGGTCGATGCAGGCCATGATGCCGGCGGTCTGCTTGTTATCGACGATGGCGCCAGCACGGCTGGCCGGGTCCAGCGGGTCGCCCGGCGTCCAGTCGCGGGCCTTGGCGATCAGGCGTTCGACGAACTCGTCGTGGATCGAACGCTCGACCAGCAGGCGCGAGTTGGCCGAGCAGACTTCGCCCTGGTTGAAGAAGATGCCGAAGGCGGCTTTTTCAGCGGCGAGGTCGAGGTCGCGGCAGTCGGCGAACACCAGGTTCGGGCTCTTGCCGCCGCACTCCAGCCAGACCTGCTTGAGGTTGGACTGTGCGGAATATTGCATGAAGTACTTGCCGACCTGGGTCGAGCCGGTGAACACCAGGGCGTCCACATCCGGGTGCAGGCCCAGCGCCTTGCCGGCGGTTTCGCCCAGGCCCGGCACGACGTTCAGCACGCCTTCGGGGATACCGGCTTCCAGCGCCAGCTCGGCCAGGCGCAGGGCGGAGAACGGCGACTGCTCGGCGGGCTTGAGCACCACGGAGTTGCCGGCGGCCAGCGCGGGCGCCAGCTTCCAGGCGGCCATGTCGAGCGGGAAGTTCCACGGCACCACGGCGCCGATCACGCCCAGCGGCGTGCGGGTGATGGTGGCGAGGGCGTTCTGCGCAGTCGGCGCGACCTGGTCGTAGAGCTTGTCGAGGCTTTCGGCGTACCAGGAGAACACGCCAGCGGCGCCGGGCACGTCGATGTTCCAGGCGTCCATCACCGGCTTGCCCATGTTCAGGGTGTCGAGCAGGGCCAGTTCGTCGCGGTTGGCCATCATCAGCTCGGCGAGCTTCTGCAGCACAGCCTTGCGCTCACGCGGCGCCATGCGCGCCCAGGGGCCGGTCTCGAAGGCCTGGCGGGCGACACGCACGGCGGCGTCGATCTCGGCCGCGCCACAGGCGGCGACATTGACCAGCAGGCGGTTGGTCGCCGGGTCGATGGACGCGAAGGTGGTGCCGTCCTGTGCCGCGACACGGCGGCCGCCGATCAGCGCGCTGTCGATGAAGGTCTGCCGGGCAGCACGCTGCCGCCAATCGTTGAGCTCGTACACCAGGGCACTCCGTAGAGGATCGTTGTTGTTGGAATGTGGATTGGATGGTCGCCCAAGGCCTTGCCAAGGAAAATTATTAAATTTGTCTTCGGGGTATATGAAAAAGCTGGGCAGCCTCGCACCACTTTGGCTCGCGCCGCCCACCCATGGTGCCCAGGCGCGCACCGCTCTGGGCCGTGATTTCAACGGGTAAGAGCGGTGTAAAGCTCGGGCCGGCGGCAAGGCAGGTAAGGGAAAGTGTCGGCCTGGCGGGCACGCTGCTGCGGGTCCAGATCGACGATCAACAGGCTCTCTGCGGGCCCGGCCGCAGCCAGGCGCTCGCCGTCCGGCGCGACGATGCAGGAGCCGCCGAGGAAGGCCAGCCCATCCTCCACGCCACAGTGGTTGCAGTAGGCGACGAACAACTGGTTCTCCACCGCCCGCGCCGGGACGATCACGCCCGGAACCGCGCCGTACTCCGGCGTCAGCGCGGTGGGGATGAGGATCAGCCCGGCGCCGTTCAGCGCGTGGGTGCGCACCGCCTCGGGGTACTCGACGTCGAAGCAGATCAGCAGGCCGATACGCCAGCCGGCATAGTCGAACGGGGCTTCCAGCACATCGCCAGCGCTGAACACGTCGCGCTCCATGGCACCGAACAGGTGCGCCTTGCGGTAGTGCCCGATGGCAGCGCCGGATGGGCCGATCACCTGCACCGAGTTGTACGGCTTGCCGCCCTGCCGGTGGCGTTCGGCGTAGCCGTAGGCGATGGCCAGCCCGAAGCGCTGCGCCAGCTCGCCTATACGCCGGGCGGATGGCCCGTCCGCCGCTTCGGCCAGCTCGTTCATCCGCTGCGGAACGTTGTAGCCGCCCAGCCACAGCTCCGGGCAGAGCAGCAGCTGCGCGCCGGCAGCAGCGGCCGCGCTGGCCTGGCGCTCCAGTTGGTCGAGGTTGCCGGCGACGTCGCCGGGAAGTCCGCAGGTCTGCCACAGGGCCATGCGCATGGGCTTTACTCCAGTCCGCGTGTACGGGTTTTGCAGGGTGCATTTCGGGTTTCAGCGGAGTATGCCCGTGCCCGGCGGGTCGCAGCAGGCGGCCAAGGCCATGAAAAATGTGGTCCCCGGCGAGGAAAATCTTCGCCATGTGCAGCGCCCGCGAGGCCGCGCAACACGGTATCTTGTTCAAAAAAGCATCAACGAGGCGTGCAGTGGCTTCCTATACCTTGCGGCAACTGAAGTATTTCGTGACCACCGTGGAGTGCGGCAGCGTGGCTGAAGCCTCGCGCAAGCTGTACATCGCGCAACCGTCCATCTCCACGGCGATCAAGGGCCTGGAAGAGAGCTTCGGCGTGCAGTTGTTCATCCGCCACCACGCCCAGGGCGTGTCGCTCACTCCCAGCGGCGCGCGCTTCTACCGCAAGGCGCAGGAGCTGCTGCGCATGGCCCACGAGTTCGAGCAGAACGCCCTGGCGGACAACGACGTGGTCGCCGGGCAGATCGACATCGGCTGCTTCGAGACCGTCGCCCCGCTCTACCTGCCGCGCCTGATCTCGGGCTTCCGCGAACGCTATCCGGGCGTGGAAATCCGCATCAGCGACGGCGAGCAGCAGGAACTGGTGCAAGGCCTCACCGCCGGCCGCTTCGACCTGGCACTGCTCTACGAACACGACCTCGACGCCACCATCTCCACCGACCCGTTGATGCCCGCCCAGCGCCCCTACGCGCTGCTGCCGGAGAACCACCGCTTCGCCAAGCAGGACAAGGTGTCCTTGCGCGACCTGGTGCTGGAGCCGATGATCCTGCTGGACGTGCAGCCCAGCCGCACCTACTTCGTGCGCATCTTCGAGGAACTGGGGCTGAACCCGCACATCGCCTTCAGCTCGCCGTCGATCGAGATGGTCCGTGGCATGGTCGGCCAGGGCTTCGGCTTCTCTCTGCTGGTCACCCGTCCACATTCCGAGTGCACCTACGACGGCAAGAAGGTGGTGACGGTGGATGTCGCCGAAGAAGTCAGCACCTCCGGCCTGGTCGCCGCCTGGCTCAAGCGCGCCCAGCTGACCAAGCCGGCGCAGCTGTTCGTCGATTTCGCGCGGGAGGAGTTGAGCGGGAAGCACTGAGGTTGCTGTTCGTAGGAGCGAGCTTGCTCGCGAACAAACCCCGGCTCGGCGGCCTGCCCTCACCCTAACCCTCTCCCAGAGGGAGAGGGGACTGTTCGGCGCCGGCTGAAAGCCCAATGCTCGCCGGCTGGCTCCAAATTCCACCGATGCAGAGGACCGCCCCCTCTCCCTCCGGGAGAGGGCTGGGGTGAGGGAAACGCCCGAGTACCAGACGCCCCTCCCGTCACTCCCCGTGCCCCTCCCCGACATCCGGCGTTACAATCCCGCCTCCTTTCGTTTTCGTTGTCCCATCTCCCCCATGCTCATCTGGAAAGAGCGCGCGCAGCGCCTGATCGCCCTCTTCGGTTTCTGCTCCGGGGTGTTCAGCTTCGTCATGGTCGACCGCCACCGCGCCGGTTTCGCCCGCGCCATGGCCATCGTCATGCTGGTCAGCTGGATCTGGCTGATGCTGGAAAACCTGCTCACCAAGCGCTTCAAGAGCCGCTTCGGCTGGGAAGTACCGCCAGGCCTGCTGCGCTACGCGACCCAGTTGATCCACCAGGAAAGCCTGTTCTTCTGCCTGCCGTTCTTCTTCGTCACCACCACCTGGAACAGCGGCCAGGCGCTGTTCACCGGCGTGCTGACACTGGCGGGGCTCGCCGCGATCACCGACCCGATCTACTACAAGTGGCTGTCGGTGCGGCGCTGGACCTTCCTCGGCTACCACACCCTGACGCTGTTCGCGGTGCTGCTCACCGCGCTGCCGATCATCCTCCACCTGAGCACCCCGCAGAGCTACGAGGCGGCGCTGGGAATCGCCGTGCTGCTGTCGTTCCCGAGCCTCGCGGTGACGGTGAAGATCCACAAATGGTGGCGCTGGTTCGCCCTGATCGGCCTGACCCTGTCCATCGGCGCGGTGGGCTGGTTCGCCCGCGCCTGGGTGCCGCCGTCGACCCTGTGGATGACCGAGATGGCGGTGACCGAGAGCTTCGACAACGCCCAGCGCACTCCCGGCGACAGCCTGGAGACGGTCAGCGTCGCGCAGATCAAGAGCCAGGGTCTCTACGCCTACACCGCGATCAACGCTCCGCGCGGGCTGAACGAGCGCATCTATCACGCCTGGCGCAAGGACGGCCAGGAAGTCGACCGCATCGCCCTGGACATCAAGGGCGGCCGCGAGGCCGGCTACCGCGCCTGGACGCACAAGCAGAACTTCCCCAACGACCCGAGCGGCAAGTGGCAGGTGCAGGTGCTCACCGAGGCTGGCCAGGTGATCGGCACGCTGAGGTTCGAGGTCACGCCCTGACCGCTCGGTATCCTTGACCCGCCTCGGCGCTTTCCTCTACATAGAGCCTCTCCCGAGAACAAAAAGCGCCGAGAGAGTCATGACCGATACCGCCTTGCATCCGTTCGACCGCGCCGTGGCCCTGCAACCCGTTGCTGGCCAAGCCAACCTCTACGAAGGCCACACCAGCCAGGACTACTGGAACATGGTCGGCCCCTTCGGCGGCGTGACCGCCGCAGTGCTGCTGCAAGGCGCGCTGCGTCACCCGCAGCTGCTCGGCAGCCCGGTTTCGCTGACGGTGAACTACGCCGCGGCGGTCGTGGCCGGCGCCTTCCAGGTCGAAGCCATCCCGGTGCGCACCAACCGCTCCACCCAGCACTGGCTGCTGCAACTGACCCAGGCCGATGAAACCGGCGAGCAGCAGGTCACCACCACTGCCACCCTGGTCACCGCGCTGCGCCGCGAGACCTGGAGCCTAACCGACCTGCCCTTCCCCAGCCTCGCCCCGGCCAGCGACTTCGAGCCAATGAGCCCGGCCGCCAAAGGCGTGGCCTGGCCCAAGCAGTACGAGATGCGCCCGGTCTCCGGCGCCTTCCCGACCAAATGGGACGGCACTGGCGAGACCAGCCGCAGCCAACTGTGGCTGCGCGACGCCCAGGCTCGACCGCTGGACTTCCTGTCCCTCGTGGCGGTGAGCGACATCTTCTACCCGCGCGTCTGGCTGCGCCGCGCCACGCCGGTACCGGCCGGCACCGTGTCGATCACCACCTACTTCCACACCGACGCCGCGCAACTGGCGGAGGTCGGCACCGGCTACCTGCTGGGCGACGCCCGCGCCCAGGAATTCCGCAACGGCTTCTTCGACCAGAGCGCCCAGCTGTGGAGCGAGTCCGGCGCGCTGCTGGCGACCAGCAACCAGATCGTTTACTACAAGGAATGACCTGACTTCGTCGCGGCGCCTTTCCCCTCACCCCAGCCCTCTCCCCCAGGAGAGGGAGCCGTCCGGTGCATCGACAAGCTACTGCGCCAGTTGGTAAGCACCGTCATTTCGGCGCATGCCGAACAGTCCCCTCTCCCCCTGGGAGAGGGTTAGGGTGAGGGGCGTCGTAGACGCATAAAAAAGCCCGGCACTTGGCCGGGCTTTTTTATATCTGCGCAGAAGGCTCAAACCTTGCGCACGAACTCCGACTTCAGCTTCATCGCGCCGATGCCGTCGATCTTGCAGTCGATGTCGTGGTCGCCATCCACCAGGCGGATGTTCTTCACCTTGGTGCCGACCTTCACCACCAGGGACGAGCCCTTGACCTTGAGGTCCTTGATCACGGTGACGGTGTCGCCGTCCTGCAGCAGGTTGCCCACCGAATCCTTGATCACGCGGGCATCGCTGTCGCTCTCGCCGGAGCCGTCGGCGGACCACTCATGGGCGCACTCGGGACAGACCAGCTGGGCGCCGTCTTCGTAGGTGTATTCGGAGTTGCATTTGGGGCAGGGCGGCAGCTGGCTCACGGCGGTTCTCACAGTGGAAACGGTAAAAAGACCGCAGAGTATATAAGGTTTCTCGTCTTCCCGCTGGGCACGCAGGCAAGGCACAAGGCCAGCAGCGTTACAAAAGCGTAAGAATCCATCGTTATAACAGGCGGCCACTTCGATAAGAAAAGGACGCCACGCCATGCTGCACAAGCCCTCTCCGCTCGCGCTGAGTATCGCCGTCGTTCTGGCGAGCCTGGCCGCCGAAACCGCCAATGCCGTTCCGGTATCGCCCATCATCAGCGACGCGCAGACCAGCGGCCGCACCCTGGCCAACCAGGACACCCTGACGGTCACCAGCACCGGCAGCCTGGTCACCAGCGGCAAGAGCCTCGACCTCAAGGGCGCAGCCACCGGCAGCGGCGTGGTCATCGATAACAGCGGCCTGCTGCAGTCCACCACCGGCCGCGTGGTCGACACTTCCGGCAGCGACAGCACCACGCGCTTCTACCAGATCATCAACCGCGAAGGCGGCCGGATCGTCGGCTACGACGACGCCATCCGCATGAACAACCCGTTCAGCGCCGGCAGTCTGCTGATCGACAACGCCGGCAGCATCACCTCGGCCACCGGCCAGGCGCTGGACCTGGACAAGCTGCAGAGCGCTGCGACCACCACGATCATCAACCGCGCCAGCGGGGTCATCCACAGCGACGGCAACGACGCGATTCGCCCCGGCGGCAATGCGAGCATCACCAACTATGGCGAGATCAGCAGCTCGGACATGATCACCGCCGACACCAAGAACGACGGCATCGATTTCCAGGGCGCCGCGGGCGGCCATGTGGAAAACCACGGTCTGATCAGCGGCGGCCGCCACGGCATCACCACCGATGTGGGCGCTACCCTGATCAACTACCAAGACGGCGTGATCATCGGCCGCAACGGCTCGGGCTTCGGCTCCGACGGCGATGGCACGGTGATCAACTACGGGCGCATCAGCGGCGCCTACAACGGCCTGGTGCCGGACGGCGACGGCGATGGCGTGGACATCGACTACACCGGCCACATCGAGAACCACGGCATCATCGAAGGCCTCGGCGCAGCCGGCTCGAAAGACGGCTCGCCCAACGGCAGCGAAGGCATCGCCATGGGCGGCGGCACCATCATCAACTACGCCGGCGCCATTATCCGCAGCGTCGACCGCGGCATCCTGGTCGACGATGGCAACGGCAACAGCGGCTTCAGCTCCACCACCCTGGAAAACCACGGCACGATTTCCGGTGAATCCCTGTCCGGCGTCACCTTCTCAGGCGACCTCGACGACACCGTGATCAACGACGGCCTGATCCACGGCGGCAACGGCATCGCGCTGGAAATGGGCGGCGGCAACGACAGCCTGACGCTGCTCTCCGGCAGCCGCTTCGAAGGCCTGGTGGATGGCGGCACCGGCCGCGATACCGTCACCCTCGACGACGCCGCCGGCGGCAGCTTCGGCAACAGCCAGAACTTCGAGTGGCTGGATGTGAAAAAAGGCAGCTGGACCCTCTCCAGCAGCAACGACTTCAGCGAAGGCGGCGAAGTCTTCAGCGGCGCCAGCCTGACCAACACCGGCAGCATTCTCGGCACCCTGCAGATCGACCAGGGTGCCACTTACTCGGGCAACGGCAGCGTCGGCGGCCTTAACGTCGCCGGCACCCTGATCGCCTCTCCGGCCCAGGGCGCCGCACACGTCACCGGCAACCTGAACCTGCAAAGCGGCTCGACCCTGTCCTTCGGCGTGGAGCCCAGCGGCGCCCACGCCACCGTGCAAGTCGACGGCAAGACCAGCATCGATGGCTCGCACCTCGCCGTGCAGGCCGGCAGCGGCAACTGGCCGTGGCAGAGCAGCGTGCAGGTCATCAGCTCCACGGGCGGCGTCAGTGGCCAGTTCGCCGACGTGAAGAGCAACTTCGCCTTCCTCACCCCGACCCTGAGCTACAGCGTCAACAGCGTCGACCTGCAACTGACCCGCAACGACGTGCAGTTCGGCGATCTGGCCAGCAGCAGTAACGGCCGCAACGCCGGCGCCGCGCTGCAGAGCCAGAACGGCGGCGCGCTCTACAACGCGCTGGTCACCAGCGATGCGGGCAACGCCACCGCTGCCCTGGAGCAGTTGGCCGGCGCCAGCAACGCCAGCCTCGCCGCCGCGACCATCGCCGGCAGCCAGCAGGTCGGTGGCGCCATGCTCAACGCCGTACGCCAGCTGGGCAGCAGCAGTCTGCTGGCAGCCACCGAGCGCGGCGACACACCGATGCTCGCCGCCACCGGCGTACCGAACGAAGCGCGCAACCTGAACGACCCGAACGCCGCCGGCCGCCTGTGGGTGCAGGGCATCGGCAGCCACGGCAAGCTCGACGAGCACGACAACAACGGCGACCTGCAGCAGAACACCGGCGGCACCCTGCTCGGCGCCGACTGGGCGGTGACCCCGGACTGCCGCCTGGGCGTACTCGGCGGCTATTCGCACACCGATCTGGATGGCAGCGGTGGCGTTTCCGGCGACATCGACAGCTGGCACCTGGGCGCCTACGCGCTGCACCAGAACGGCCCGCTGGCGGTGCGTCTGGGGGCGGCCTACAGCAGCCATGACGGCGAGAGCAAACGCCGGGTCGAATTCGACGGTTTCAGCGATCGTCCCAAAGGCGACTACGACGCCGACAGCTGGCAGGCCTTCGCCGAGACCGGCTACGCCATGGGCAGCGGCCGCCTGAGCGCCGAACCCTACGCGCGCCTGGACTACCAGCGCTATGAACGCGACTCCTACAACGAGAAAGGCGGCGCCGCCGCGCTGCACGTCGACTCCCAGGACCAGGACAACCTGAGCAGCACCCTCGGCCTGCGCATCGCCCGCCTGGACACCCTGAGCAACGGCATGAGCTTCACCCCGCGCCTGGGGCTGGGTTGGCGCCACACCTTCGGCGACATCGACAGCGAAACCCGCCAGTCCTTCATTGCCGGCGGCGACGCCTTCAGCGTCCAGGGCACCGCGCTGGACCGCAACAGCCTGCTGCTGGACGTCGGCTTCGACGTCGGTGTCTCGGCGCGCAACACCGTGGGCATCGGCTACAGCGGCCAGATGGGCAGCAACGCGCAGAACCACGCATTGATCGCCCAGTGGCAGATGGCGTTCTGATCCGTTGAACTGCGCTGAAAGAAGCCCGGCAATTGCCGGGCTTCTTTCGTTTACCTGGCTGAACCTGCGAACCAGGGCGGCCAAAGTCGGGGCGTGGCAGGGATGGCGTCGCACTACTTTCGGAATTGTCAGCGACGAATTCGGAAGGAGGCGCCTACCGGATGCAAGCGGGAACCGAAAACATCGCGGGCCTCGGTCGCCAATCTGGGCGGCCGAACCCTGCCAACCGCTGAACAAGAGCAAACCATGAAGAAAATCTGCCTCCTCCTCTCCCTTTGCGCCACTCTCGCTGCCTGCGACAAGAAAGAAGAACACGCCACCCAGGCCAGCGCCCCGGCACCCGCAGCCACCAGCGCCCCTGCCCAACCCGCCGCACAACCGCAGCAATCCGCTGCCGCACCGCAAGCCAACGCTTCTGCTCTGCCCAAGGAGTGCGATGACTATGTCGCCCGCGTGAAGGCGTGCGTGGCCAAGTCTGGCGCAGCGGCTTCCGCACAATTCGAAAAGTCCCTGGAACTGGCCCAGGCGCAGTGGAACGCGGTGCCCGACAAATCTCAGCTGGCGCCGTCCTGCACCGCGGCGAACGAGCAGTTCGGCCAGGTCGCGTCGATGCTCAAGTGCGAGTGATGGTGAGTCGTCCATCACTGGACGACAGGTAAGACCTCTGGCCGCCGTTCGCGCGGCCAGAACTAAGGCGCGGGTTGCAGCTGGCTGAGATACGCCGTCAGCGCCGTGATGTCCTCATCGCTGAGCAGCGCCGCCACACCCAACATGGGCGATCCGGCCCGGCTCGGATCCTTGTCGCGGTAACGCTGCAGCGCGTGGGTCAGGTACACCCGGGGCTGCCCGGCGATACGCGGAAAACCGTCATGCCCCAGCGCAGCCGGGCCATGGCAGGTTACGCAGACCGTGGCGAAACGCTGCGCGCCCTGCTCCACCAGCGTCTTGTCCAACACCGTGGCCTCGGCTTTCGGCTGGACCTTCTGCTGGCTGAAATAGAAAGCGACGTTCACCCGCTCCTGGAGCGTCAGCAACTTGGCCGCCTGGTTCATCACGAAGTCGGTACGCTCGCCGGAAACGTATTTCTCGAAGGCATCGAAGAGGTACTGCGGGTTCTGCCCGGCGAGGTTGGGAATGTAGTCGCGCTTGCTGTTGCCATCCTTGCCGTGGCACTTGCTGCACAGCAGGATGCGATCCTCCGCCGCCGCATAGGCCTGTTCGCGCTTGGCAGGGTCTTTCTCCAGAGCGGCGAGCCGATCCATCATCTCCGATGACTGACCCCATGCCTGGGCGCTCGCGCACAGCAGCACCCACAACAGAACGACTCTCCCCATCACCGCACCCTGGTCAGTTTTCCCAGCATCGACGCTAATGGGTTTCTGAAGGAAATTTCCGACGCAGATCAAGCAAACGCGCCGTCGGATGAAAACCCTGCGGGCAAAAAAAAGGGGGAGCATCGTGCTCCCCCGTGGGACTGAACCTTAAAGACCCGTCTGTCCTTGGTCAGCCTTCAATTTCAACCAGGATCTCACCGGGGTTGACCCGGTCGCCCTTGGCTACGTGGATGGCCTTCACGGTGCCGGCGATGCCCGCCTGCACCTCGGTTTCCATCTTCATCGCTTCGGTAATCAGCACGGCCTGGCCGGCCTTCACCTTGTCGCCTTCCTTCACCAGCACATCGACGATGTTGCCCGGCATGGTGGTGCTGACATGGCCCGGCTCGCTGGCGTGCTTGCGCTTGTTGCCGCCACCGCCAACGAACTCGTTGAGCGGCTCGAACACCACTTCCTCGGGCATGCCATCCACCGACAGGTAGAAGTGGCGCTTGCCATCGGTCTTCACGCCGACGCCGGTGATGTCCACGCGGTAGCTCTCGCCGTGTACGTCGACCACGAACTCGGTCGGCACGCCCTCACCGCCGGCAGCAGCGACGCCCTTGCCATTGGGAATCGGCAGCAGCTCTTCGGGTTTCAGCGTGCCGGCGGCGCGCTCCTCGAGGAACTTGCGGCCGATGTCCGGGAACATGGCGTAGGTCAGCACGTCCTCTTCAGACTTGGCCACGCTGCCGATCTCTTCGCGCAGCTTGTTCAGCTCCGGCTTGATCAGATCGGCCGGGCGGACGTCGATGACTTCCTCGTTGCCGATGGCCTGGCGGCGCAGTTGCTCGTTGATCTTGCCCGGCGCCTTGCCGTAACGGCCCTGCAGGTAGAGCTTCACCTCGTTGGTGATGGTCTTGTAGCGCTCACCGGCGAGTACGTTGAAGAACGCCTGGGTGCCGACGATCTGCGAGGTCGGGGTGACCAGGGGCGGGAAGCCGAGGTCTTCGCGCACGCGGGGGATTTCCGCGAGCACTTCGGCCATGCGGTTCAGCGCACCCTGTTCCTTGAGCTGGTTGGCCAGGTTGGAAATCATCCCGCCCGGCACCTGGTTGACCTGCACGCGGGTGTCCACGCCGGTGAACTCGCTCTCGAACTGGTGGTACTTCTTGCGCACGGCGTGGAAGTACATGCCGATTTCCTGGATCAGTTCCAGGTCCAGGCCGGTATCGAACGGGGTGTCGCGCAGGGCGGCGACCATGGATTCGGTGCCCGGATGGCTGGTGCCCCAGGCCATGCTGGAGATGGCGGTATCGATGCGATCGGCGCCGTTCTCGACAGCTTTCAGCTGGCACATGCTGGCCACGCCGGCGGTGTCATGGGAGTGCACCACCACGTCCAGCGGCAGCGCCTCTTTCAACGCCTTGACCAGTTGGCCGGTGGCATACGGAGTCAGCAGGCCGGCCATGTCCTTGATGGCGATGGAGTCCACGCCCATGTCGGCCATGGCCTTGCCCTGGGCGACGAAGGCGTCGATGGTGTGCACCGGGCTGGTGGTATAGGCGATGGTGCCCTGGGCGTGCTTGCCGGCGGCCTTCACCGCCTCGATGGAAACGCGCAGGTTACGCACGTCGTTCATCGCGTCGAAGATGCGGAACACGTCGATGCCGTTGACCGCCGCCTTGGCGACGAAGGCACGTACCACGTCGTCGCTGTAGTGGCGGTAGCCCAGCAGGTTCTGCCCGCGCAGGAGCATCTGCAGGCGGGTGTTGGGCAGCGCGGCCTTGAGCTTGCGCAGGCGCTCCCACGGGTCTTCCTTGAGGAAGCGCACGCAGGCGTCGAAGGTGGCGCCGCCCCAGACTTCCAGCGACCAGTAGCCGACCTTGTCGAGCTTGTCGCAGATGGGAAGCATGTCCTCGGTGCGCATCCGGGTCGCCAGCAGCGACTGGTGGGCGTCGCGCAGGATGGTATCGGTGACGGTGACTTTCTTGGCAACGGTCATGTACGTGATCCTCACAGGCCAGCGTGGGCGGCAATGGCGGTAGCGATGGCGATGGCCAGGTGCGACGGGGTGCGTTTGATGGAGTACTGGGTCAGTTCCGGGTGGCTTTCGACGAAGCTGGTGTTGAACTGGCCGTTACGGAATTCCGGGTTCTTGAGGATTTCCTGGTAGTAGGCAGCGGTGGTCTTCACGCCCTGCACGCGCATGTCGTCCAGCGCACGCAGGCCGCGGTCCAGCGCCTCTTCCCAGGTCAGCGCCCAGACCACCAGCTTCAGGCACATCGAGTCGTAGTACGGCGGGATGGTGTAGCCGGTGTAGATCGCCGTGTCGGTGCGCACGCCGGGGCCGCCGGGCGCGTAGTAGCGGGTGATCTTGCCGAAGGACGGCAGGAAGTTGTTCTTCGGGTCTTCGGCGTTGATGCGGAACTGCAACGCGAAGCCGCGGTGGATGATGTCTTCCTGCTTCACGGACAGCGGCAGGCCCGACGCGACGCGAATCTGCTCGCGGACGATGTCGATGCCGGTGATTTCCTCGGTGATGGTGTGTTCCACCTGCACGCGGGTGTTCATCTCCATGAAGTACACCTCGCCATCGGCGAGCAGGAACTCCACGGTGCCGGCGTTCTCGTAGCCCACGGCCTTGGCCGCGCGCACCGACAGGTCGCCGATGTAGGCGCGCTGCTCGGGGGTCAGCTGCGGGCTGGGGGCGATCTCGATGAGCTTCTGGTTGCGGCGCTGGATCGAACAGTCGCGCTCGAACAGGTGCACGGTATTGCCGAAGGAGTCGGCGAGAATCTGCGCCTCGATGTGCTTGGGATTGACGATGCACTTCTCGAGGAAGACTTCCGCGCTGCCGAAAGCCTTGGTGGCCTCGGAGATCACGCGGGGGAAGTTCTGCTCCAGCTCTTCGCGGCTGTTGCAGCGGCGGATGCCGCGGCCGCCACCGCCGGAGGTGGCCTTGAGCATCACCGGGTAGCCGATGCGCTCGGCTTCGGACAAGGCTTCGGCCAGGTCGGCGACGTTGCCTTCGGTACCGGGAGTGCAGGGCACGCCGGCGGCGATCATGCTGCGCCGCGCCTCGGTCTTGTCGCCCATGCGGCGGATGACTTCCGCGGACGGGCCGATGAACTTGATCCCGCGCTCGGCGCAGATATCGGCCAGTTCAGCGTTCTCGGAGAGGAAGCCGTAGCCGGGGTGCAGGGCGTCGCAACCGGTTTCCACGGCCAGGTTCACCAGGGCGCGCGGATTGAGGTAACCCGCCAGCGGATCGGCTCCCAGGCTGTGGGCTTCGTCGGCGCGCTTGACGTGCAGGGCGTGACGGTCGGCATCGGAATAGACGGCCACCGAACGGATGCCCATCTCGGCGCAGGCGCGCACGATCCGGACAGCGATCTCCCCACGGTTGGCGATCAGGATTTTCTTGATCACTGCGGCTTTCCCTCGGCCCGGGCCTTGTGGACCCCGGCGTAAAGACCAATCGGCAGCCCCGTTACAGGTAGCTGGATTCTCTTGTGGATATTCGTGGCCGGAGCGGGTTCCGGCGTGTTTTTACCCTAGCGCGGGAGGGAGGATTAACCAAAATCAATAATTATTGGGGTAGCCATAAAGAATGCTTTATAGTCGATCGAAAATGTCGCGATCAGGTCGAGTTCTATGCGTAAGTCATTGATGCGTATGACCCTTCGCCAACTGCAGGTTTTCCGTGCGGTGTGCGAAAGCCGTTCCTACAGTCGCGCCGCGGAGGAAATGGCCCTGACTCAGCCGGCGGTCAGCCTGCAGATTCGCCAGCTCGAAGAACTGGTCGGCCAACCGCTGTTCGAGTACATCGGCAAGAAGCTCTACCAGACCGACGCCGCCGACGCACTGCTGCGTGCCACCACCGACATCTTCCAGCGCCTTGAGGTGCTGGACATGAATCTCTCCGACCTCAAGGGTTCGCTGCAGGGCCAGCTGCGCCTGGCGGTGGAATCCAGCGCCAAGTACATCACCCCGCACCTGTTCGCCGCGTTCCACGCGCAGCACCCGGACGTCAGCCTGAACCTCACGGTGGTCAACCGCGCCCAGGTGATCAAGCGCCTGTCGGACAACCGCGACGACCTGGTGATCATGTCCCTGGTGCCCCAGGACATGGCGCTGGAATTCCTGCCCTTCCTGAACAACCCGATCGTTGCCGTGGCGCCGCCGGACCATCCGCTGTGCAATGCCGCGAAGCTTTCGCTGAAGGACCTGGAACCCTATCCGCTGCTGATCCGCGAGCCCGGCTCGGGTACGCGCAAGGCCTGCGAGGAACACTTCCAGCAGAAACGCGCGCACTTCGCGCAGACGCTGGAGTTCGCCTCGCTGGAGGGATCACGGGAAGGGGTATTGGCGGGACTCGGATTGGCACTGTTGCCGCGCCACGCGGTGAGCCGCGAACTGCAGTCCGGGCTGCTGCACGAGCTGCCGGTGGAAGAGCTGCCGCTCTACCGCAGCTGGTGTCTGGTGCACGCCCGCGGCAAGCGCCTGAGCCCGGTGGCCCAGGCGTTCGTCGCCTTCATCCGTGAAGAGCGGGCCTTGATCAGCCAGCTTGCCGAACGCTTCGCCGGCCCGCCTTCGCCGAAGTGAGGTAGGCGGCGGCGATCAGATCGGGGAAATCAGAGGTTTCGAGGGCGAGGCGCTGGGCTTCCACGCGGTCCTCGATGGCGCGGCGGAACTGCATGCGCCGCTGGTCTTCAATCTTGCGGCGAGTCTTGGCGTCCAGTTGCTGCTGGGTGTCGTCGATATGGCGGGGCATCTCGCATCTCCCAAGGCCGGGGGGCTGGAGACGCCAGCATGCTGACGACGGATGACCGTTTGACGACGTGGCAGTGAAGCGGTGGTGACGCCGACGAGCGGTTGGCGGGGGCCTTTCCGGGAGGTCCGTGTGGCGGCCTTCCCCTCACCCTAGCCCTCTCCCAAAGGGAGAGGGGACAGTAAGGTGTGAGATGACGCCGCAGTATCAGCCGGCACGATCAGCTCCCTCTCCCCCCCCCGGGAGAGGGCTGGGGTGAGGGCTCTTCAAGGTAGTACGACCTCAGGACGCCTCTTCCGGGCGCTCCTCATGATTCTTCACCACCTTCGGCGACAGCCGCAGGCTACGCAGGCTGCGCTTCACGCTCTTGAGGTGGTTCACCAGATCCGGGCCACGGGCCATGGCCACGCCCATCGCCAGCACGTCGATCACCACCAGGTGGGCGATGCGCGAGGTCAGCGGGGTGTAGATGTCGGTGTCTTCATGGACGTCCACCGCCAGGTTCACCGTGGCCAGATCGGCCAGCGGGGTCTGGCTCGGGCACAGGGTGATCAGCGTGGCGCCGGCCTCGCGCACCAGGTTGGCGGTCACCAGCAGGTCCTTGGAGCGGCCGGACTGGGAGATGCAGATCGCCACGTCCGAGGGCTTCAGGGTCACCGCCGACATGGCCTGCATGTGCGGGTCGGAGTACGCCGCCGCCGAGAGCAGCAGGCGGAAGAACTTGTGCTGGGCATCCGCCGCCACCGCGCCGGAAGCGCCAAAGCCGTAGAACTCGACACGCTGGGCATGGGCGATGGCCGCGATGGCACGCTCCAGGGCGTGCGTATCGAGGTTTTCGCGCACTTCCATCAGCGAGTGCAGGGTGGTGTCGAAGATCTTCAGGCTGAAGTCCGCCACCGAATCACTCTCGTTGATCGAGAACTGGCCGAAACTGGCGCCGGCAGCAAGGCTCTGCGCCAGCTTGAGCTTGAGGTCCTGGAAACCGCTGCAGCCGATGGCGCGGCAGAAGCGCACGATGGTCGGCTCGCTGACGCCGACGCTGTGGGCGAGGTCCGCCATGGAGCTGTGCATGACCGATGCAGGATCCTGCATCACGTGATCGGCAACCTTGAGCTCCGACTTGCGGAGCAGATGACGCGACTGGGCAATGTGCTGCAAAAGGTTCACAGGGATAGGCTCGGTGATAGTTGTCTGAAATTTATGTAGTCTTGTTGTAGTTATACTACAAAACTACCCGCCAAGCCCAGGGAATAAGTCCTTGATTACGCCCGCAAGCCCTAGTCTTCCCAGCTCCTGCGACATCCTGGTATTCGGCGGTAGCGGTGATCTGGCGCTGCACAAGCTGCTGCCGGCGCTTTACCACCTGCACCGGGAGAATCGCCTGCCGGCCGACACGCGGATCTTCGCCCTCGCCCGCAGTATCCGTGACAACGCCTCCTACCTCGCCCTGGCCGAGCGCAACTGCCGCGCCCAGGTAGCGCGCAGCGACTTTTCTGCCGAAGCCTGGCGCAGTTTCGCCCAGCGCCTGGAATACGTGGCGATGGACGCCTCCCAAAGCGCCGACTTCGGCCGCGTGGCCAAGGCCCTCAAACGCAGCGAAGGCCGCGTGCTGGTGCACTACCTGGCCACCGCGCCGAGCCTGTTCGCGCCGATTGCGCAGAACCTGAAGATCGCTGGCCTGGCCGGACCGCTGGCGCGCATCGTGCTGGAGAAGCCGCTGGGACATTCGCTGGACTCGGCGCTGGCGATCAACCAGGCCATCGGCGAGGTGTTCGACGAGTCGCGGGTGTTCCGCATCGATCACTACCTGGGCAAGGAAACCGTGCAGAACCTCATGGCGCTGCGCTTCGCCAACACACTGTTCGAACCCGTGTGGCGCAACGGCCATATCGACCACGTGCAGATCACCGTCAGCGAGACCCTAGGCGTGGAAAACCGCGGCGGCTACTACGACCACGCCGGGGCGATGCGCGACATGGTGCAGAACCACCTGCTGCAGTTGCTCTGCCTGGTGACCATGGAAGCGCCGGTTCGCTTCAACGCCGAGGCCGTGCGCAACGAGAAGGTGAAGATCCTCGAAGCGCTGCGGCCGATCTCCGGGCAGGACGTGCAGGACAAGACCGTGCGCGGCCAGTACACCGCCGGGCACATCGGCGGGCAGGAAGTGCCGGCCTACTGGTTCGAGAAAAATGTCGACAACGACAGCGATACGGAGACCTTCGTCGCCGTACAGGCCGAGATCGACAACTGGCGCTGGTCCGGCGTGCCGTTCTATCTGCGCACCGGCAAGCGCATGGCGAAGAAGTGCTCGGAGATCGTCATCCAGTTCAAGCCGGCGCCCAACGGCCTGATCGGCAGCGCCGCCAGCACGGCCAACCGCCTGTGGATAAGGTTGCAGCCCGAAGAGCGCATCAGCGTGCAGTTGATGGCCAAGGCGCCGGGCAAGGGCATGCAGCTGGAGCCGGTGGAACTTGACCTGAACCTGGCCCTGGCCTTCAGCACCAACAAGCGCCGCTGGGACGCTTACGAGCGCCTGCTGCTGGACGTGATCGAGGGCGACTCGACGCTGTTCATGCGCCGCGACGAGGTGGAAGCGGCCTGGAGTTGGGTCGACCCGATCCTGGCCGGCTGGCATGAGCACTACCAGAGTCCGCGTCCCTATCCGGCCGGCAGCAACGGGCCGGAGCAGGCGCAGACGCTGCTGGAGCTGCAGGGGCGCCGGTGGCTGGAGTGATGGGATCCGCTCCTGGGAGATGCTTCTGCGCCTTGGTCGGCCCTCACCCTAACCCTCTCCCAGAGGGAGAGGGGACCGTTCGGTGCAGGGTGAAACATTTGCGTCAGCCGGCTCGGACTGCCCCCTCTCCCTGAGGGAAAGGGGACCGTTCGGCGCAGGGTGAAACCTTTGCGTCAGCCGGCTTGGACCGCCCCCTCTCCCTGAGGGAAAGAGGACCGTTCGGTGCAGGGTGAAACCTTTGCGTCAGTCGGCTCGGACTGCCCCCTCTCCCTGAGGGAAAGGGGACCGTTCGGTGCAGGGTGAAAATTTTGCGTCAGCCGGCTCGGACCGCCCCTCTCCCTGAGGGAGAGGGGCCGTTCGGTGCAGGATGAAACCTTTGCGTCAGCCGGCTCGGACTGCCCCCCTCTCCTAGAGGGAAAGGAGACCGTTCGGTGCAGGATGAAACCTTTGCGTCCGCCGGCTCGGACTACCCCCTCTCCCTGAGGGAGAGGGCTGGGGTGAGGGGGAAGCACTGGTATGGGTTTCCCGGACGAAAACAGTTGCTCCTACGCCCACCGCTCCCACAAAAAACGCCATGCCCTTGACCTCGCTCAGCACGCGCAACCCGCGAATTTCCTAGAGTGGCGGCCTTTTTCCCACTACCCACTGCGCCGCCATGTCCCACACTCCGTTTTCCCCCGAACTGCTCTGCCCCGCCGGCTCGCTGAAGAGCCTGCGCCACGCCTTCGCCTATGGCGCCGACGCCGTCTATGCCGGCCAGCCGCGCTACAGCCTGCGAGTGCGCAACAACGAATTCGACCACGCCAACCTCGCCACCGGCATCAACGAGGCCCATGCCCTGGGCAAGCGCCTATACGTGGTGGTCAACATCGCCCCGCACAACGCCAAGTTGAAGACCTTCCTGCAGGACGTCGAATCAGTAATCGCCCTGGGCCCGGATGCGCTGATCATGTCCGATCCCGGCCTGATCATGCTGGTTCGCCAGCATTTCCCCGAGGTTGATATCCACCTTTCGGTGCAGGCCAACGCGGTGAACTGGGCCAGCGTGGAATTCTGGCGCCAGCAGGGACTCAAGCGAGTAATCCTGTCCCGCGAACTGTCGCTGGAGGAAATCGGCGAGATCCGCGAACGCGTGCCAGGCATGGAGCTGGAAGTCTTCGTCCACGGCGCGCTGTGCATGGCCTACTCCGGGCGCTGCCTGCTGTCGGGCTACATCAACCGCCGCGACCCCAACCAGGGCACCTGCACCAACGCCTGCCGCTGGGAGTACCAGACCCACGCCGCCCATGAGGACGAACTGGGCCACGCCGTGCGAAACGTCGAGCCGACCCTGGGCATCGGCGCACCGACGAAGGAAATCGTCCTGCTCGAAGAGGGCAACCGCCCCGGCGAGCTGATGGAGGCCTTCGAGGACGAGCACGGCACCTACATCATGAATTCCAAGGACCTGCGCGCCATCCAGCACGTGCAGCGCCTGGCGCAGATGGGCGTGCATTCGCTGAAGATCGAGGGCCGCACCAAGTCCCACTACTACGTCGCACGCACCGCCCAGGCCTACCGCAAGGCCATCGACGACGCCGTGGCCGGGCGCGCGTTCGACCTGGGCCTGATGGATACGCTGGAATCCCTCGCCCATCGCGGCTACACCGAGGGCTTCCTGCGCCGCCACGTGCACGACGAGTACCAGAACTACCAGTACGGCCACTCCCTGTCCGAGCGCCAGCAGTTCGTCGGCGAGTTCACCGGTGAGCGCCGTAACGGACTGGCGGAAGTGCGGGTGAAGAACCGCTTCGAAACCGGCGACAGCGTCGAGCTGATGACCCCGACCGGCAACCGCACCTTCCGCCTGCATGCGCTGGAGAACACGCGGGGCGAGTCCATCGGCGTCGCGCCTGGCGACGGGCATGTGGTTTACATTCCGGTGCCTGAGGAGCTGGAGCTGCAGTACGCGCTGCTAATGCGCAATCTGAATGGCGGGACCACGCGGGATGCCCGCGAAGCGGTTGCAGCCGGCGGCTGCGGGAATGATTGCGGCAAGTGCGGGTGCGGCGGGAGCTGATTGCCCAGCCCAGTTCTAAAGGCCCTCACCCTAACCCTCTCCCAGGGGGGAGAGGGGACCCGTTCGGTGCAGGATGAAAATTTTGCGTCAGCCGCTACGGACGGCTCCCTCTCCCTGTGTGAGAGGGTTGGGGTGAGGGCAGGCCCAAGCAGCGACAGTTCGCGAGCTCGCCCATAACACACGCTCCCTGCCGGTCAGGGATTCTGCAGAAACACCACATACCCCCTGAACCACCGGCTATCCGCCAGGTAATCCGGCGCCTGCCATTCCCCGTACTGCGCCAACCCGATGCGGAACGGCAGCTGCAGGCGCGCGACGCGCGGCAGGTAGGCCTGGTAGTTGGGAATCGTCTCGCGCCCCTGGTAGGTCTGCACCACCACCTCGTCCACCACGCCGGCCAGGCGATTGATGGTCTCCGGCGCAGCGTTGCTACCCCAGTCCATCAAACCGGTGATGCTCAGACGGCACTCCGGCGGCAAGCGCTTGCGCAGGTCCTGGAGAAAGTCGACGTATTCGTTGAGGTAGCGCGTACGCGCATCGAAATCGATCTGCACGCCCACCACCGGATTACCCGCCGCGCGCCAACGGCGCAGCTGGGACAGCAGGGTGCGGTAGATGTCTTCGTTCCAGCGCAGGGTGTGGGCGCGGTAGACCACCCAGACCTCACCCCGCGTCAGACGCGGAATGGCGATGCCCTGGGCGATCAGGCGGGCACGGCCGCCCTTCTGGCGCGGCGCGCTGACTTGCCCTTGCAGCACATAGAGCGTGCGCGCCTGGGCCAGCACCGGCTGCGCGGCCACCCCACTCCAGAGCCAGAAGGCATCGTGCTCGGCGGCGTCCACGCCGGCCGCCGAGGCGTTGCCCGCGAGCAACGCCAGCGCCAACGCAACGGCCCGGCGCACGACGCTTACCAGTAGTACTTCAGGGACTTGGCCCAAGGCGTGGCGGCGTACTGGCCCTTGAGCGCGCGGAACCACTGCTTGCGCTGCGCCGGGGCGATGTCCTGGCTGCCGCAGCCATTGAAGCCGCTGGGCGCGTAGCAGTTGATCGCGCGGAACAGGGCGTAGGCGCGGTCGTCGTCCGGCGCCTGCTTGTCGGCGATGACCTTGAGGTAGCCGTCCATGCGCGAGTAGGCCGTGCCGGGGAACAGCGATTCACCGCCGCCCAGTTCGCGTTCGCTGGGCTGGGTATCCAGCGGGAAGCCGTCGAGGTTGTTGCGCAGGATGAATTCACCCAGGCAGTTCAGCGCCCTGGGCGGCTGCGGGCTCTGCAACAGATCGCGGGCGACGTCGACGATGGCCGGGCACTCGTAGCCACTGTCGTTCTTGCCGCCAGGCCACTGGAACAGCGACAGCGGCAGGCTGCCGTAGAGATAGCCGATGCTGGCGCCCAGCGGCTTGCCGCTGCCGTCGGTGGGGAGCAGCGCGAGGTCGTCGATGAACGCCTGGTACTGGCCGTGCAGCAGGTCCTTGTAGAGCAGGGCGAACAGCGCGGTGTCGCGCTCCTCCACCGAGATGCTGGCGGAGCGCGCCTGTTGGCGCAGCAGGTCGGGGCCGGCGACGTGACGCAGGAGGATTTCGCGGATGATCGGCGTGTGCACCGGCGAGCCTTCGGCGAAGACCTTCACCAGGCGGTCGCTACGTTCGTAGTTGAAGGCCAGCGCCAGCTCCAGCTGGTCACGCTGCAGGGGCTGTTCCGCCAGTGGCAGCAGGCGCAGCCAGAGCTTCTCGGCACCGATCCAGTCGTTGCCGGCCTCCAGGGCGAAACCGCGCAGGGTCTGCTGGCTGAAGGCAAGGTAGTCGAGCTTCGACGGCAGTTCTTCCGGCAACGATTTCAGCGCCTGGGTGGCATTCTCCGCGACGTACAGCTGGTAAGCCGCCGTCAGGTAGTCGTGCAAACCAGGTTGCTTGGCGAACAGCTCCTTCTGTCCGGCGAGCCCGGCGACGTCGAGGGCGCGGGGCTCGTTCGGCTCGTGGTGGCGCATCTGCATCAGGTCGAGCACCGCCAGCAGGCGCGCATCGCGCACATCGGCCGGGTGCGCGGTGACCAGGAGCTTGTTGTCCACTTCCTGGACCAGTTGGGCGAGATCGGCATCGCCATCGTCGCGGCCGAACAGTTCGGCATACTCGCCGGCCAATCGGCTTTCATCGGCCATCAGCCAGTAGGTCCGGCGCACCAGGCCCTTGGCGGAGGCACTGTACTGACCCTGTGGATAACGCTTGAGATAGTCGCCCAGCGCGGCTTCGGCCTGGCCGAGAACCTTCTTGTCGACTTTGCGCAGATCCGGGTAGCCCATATCGTCGAAGGCGTTCTGCTGCGCCTGGTTGAGCAGGCCGCGAGCGACCATGTAGCGCGCGGTTTCCTGCAGCCATGGCTGGTCGCTGTCCTGCAACGCGCGGAAGGATTTCAGCGCCTCGCCGAAGCGGCCGCTGTAGAAGTCCGCCGCGCCCTTCAGGTAGGTGCGGAAAGCCTTGGCCGGGGCGCCTTGCAGGTCGTTGGGGAGCAGCACGCTGAGCTGGGTTTCGTCCCACTGGCAGGCGCCGAGCAGCGTCAGGCGCGCGCGGGCCAGTTCCTGGCGCTCATTGGCGGCGAGGCGGTCGGCGAGTAACAGTTGGCCGAGGAAATCCTGGGCGGTGAGTGCATTGTTGCTGCGGCAACGGCTGCCTTCGCCGCTGGCGAAGCTATCGGAGGAAGCCGGCAGGCTGTCCGCCGGCAGGCCGATGCGCGCGATCAGGTCGGCCAGTTGCGCGGTACTGGCGGTCGCCGCGCTGTCGCTGGCGTCACCCGCCGCGGCGCCATCGAGCCAGCGCGCCAGGGGGAACGGCACTTGCCCATAGCCCAGTTGCTGTTCGTCGTCGGACAGTGCGCGGTTGGGAATGCTCGCCTGCCCGGCGTCGGCCAGCAGCAGTTGCAGATTGACCCGGCTGTCGTTGCCCGGACTGAGGAACGGCAAGTTGTTGCAGACATCCAGCGTGTCGCGCTTGAGGTTCCAGCTCGGGTAGCAGGAGTCGTCGCTGCTCGCGCGCGCTTCCTGCACACCGAGGCAGCCGGCGACCAGAGCCAGCAGGGTCAGTCCGTACAGACGCATGAAAGGTCCTTGTCCGTTGGAGCGCGCGCCCAAGGCGCAGCGCATTGGCACAGAGGGAGAATCTTACCTCGCCGCAACCACACTTGCCCGCCTCCTTCGGCACAAGACTGTAAACGCGCTCTACGGCATAGCGCCCCTGCGACACGTTGTCCGGCAATCCGGGAAGTTGTCGCCGCTCAAAAGTCCATGGCTCGGCAAGGGGTATTTCTGCGCTCGACGAACGGTTTCGTCTGACACGGAGAGATCACGATGCACGATCAGGAAGAGATGTCCGTTTCGCGCCGCACCCTGCTTGCCGGCGCCGTGGTACTGGGCGTCAGCGGCTCGCTGCTGGGCGCAAGGACGGCCATGGCCGCCGGCGAATCGGCGCCGAAGCAAGGGCGCCCGGCCCCGGACCTGTCCGCGCTGGAGCGCGTGCAGGTCGAACTGCTCGCCCCGCCGCAGGTACATGCCCACGAGGCGCGGGCCACGGGCAAGCCCAAAGTGGTCGAATTCCGCATGGTCATCGAGGAGAAAACGCTGATCCTCGACGATCAGGGCACCGAGGTCCACGCCATGACCTTCAACGGCTCGGTACCCGGCCCGCTGATGGTGGTGCACCAGGACGACTACGTCGAACTCACCCTGGTCAACCCGGCCACCAACAGCATGCCGCACAACATCGACTTCCACGCGGCCACCGGTGCACTGGGCGGCGGCGCGCTGACCATCGTCAGCCCCGGCGAGCAGGTCAGGCTGCGGTTCCGGGCGACACGACCCGGGGTGTTCGTCTACCACTGCGCACCGGGCGGCGCGATGATCCCCTGGCACGTGGTCTCGGGCATGAACGGCGCGATCATGGTGCTGCCGCGCGACGGGCTGAAAGACCGCGCCGGCAAGCCGCTGGGCTACGACAAGGTGGTCTACATCGGCGAGCAGGACTTCTACGTACCGCGCGACAAGGACGGCAAGTTCAAGCGCTACGCCTCGCCCGCCGCGGGCTTCGCCGACATGCAGCAGGTCATGCGCGGTCTGATCCCCAGCCACATCGTCTTCAACGGCAACGTCGGCGCGTTGACCGGCAAGAACGCGCTCACCGCCAAGGTGGGCGAGACCGTGCTGATCGTCCATTCCCAGGCCAACCGCGATACGCGTCCACACCTGATTGGCGGTCACGGCGACCACGTCTGGGCCAGCGGCAAGTTCAGCAACCCGCCGGAACAGGACCTGGAAACCTGGTTCATCCCCGGCGGCGCGGCCGGTGCCGCGCTCTACACCTTCCGCCAGCCGGGCCTGTACGCCTACCTCAACCACAACCTCATCGAAGGCGTGCTGCTGGGTGCCACCGCGCACTTCCAGGTCGAGGGTGAGTGGGACTCCGACCTGATGAGCCAGGTCGAACCGCCGTCGCCGATCCGCTGAAGGGCCGATCCGCCATGGTCACCGGCCGGCCCGACGGGCCGGCCATGCTGCGGGAGCTACGCGATGCGCAAGGAACTCCTGATCGGCCTGCCCGCCGCGTTGCTGATCGGCGTGACGATCCTTCTCCAGGCCCCCGGCGCAGACCCGGAACTGGCGCCGGAAACCGTAGAGCTGGCCGCGCGCGACTTCACCTTCCGCCCTGCCGGCGACTACTGGCAGGGCAAGCGCGCCATTGATGCGCCCGCCCGACGCGAGTACCTGCAGCCGCAGTTCGTGGTGATGAAATACCAGGTCAGCCGGCGCGAGTACGCGCGCTGCGTGGCCGAGGGCGTTTGCCCGCCCCTGGATGGCAGCGGCACGTCCGGCGCCGACCTTCCCCTGACCGGCGCCAGCCAGCTGGATGCGCAGCTCTACGCCGACTGGCTGTCGCGCCGCACTCGCCAGCGTTGGCGCCTGCCCACTGATCGGGAATGGGCGTTCTTCGCCGGGTCGCGTTGGGCCGACGATGCGCTGCGCATCGACGATGACGGCAGCAATCCGGCCCGTCGCTGGCTCGCCCGCTACAGCTTCGAGGCCGAGACACGCACCGTCGACGCGCCGCAGGTGCAACCACGCGGCAGCCACGGCCTCAACGAGTACGGGGTGGCGGATCTCGCGGGGAACGTCTGGGAGTGGACGCAAAGCTGCCACCAGCGGGTCGCTCTCGAGGCTGATGGCCGCCCGCTCAGCCAACTGCAGACATGTTCGATCCGCATCGCCGAAGGGCGCCACCGCGCGGCGCTCAACGATTTCGTCCGCGATGCGCGCGGCGGCGGGTGCGCCGCCGGGCAACCGCCGGACAACCTGGGGTTCCGCCTGGTCAGGGAGCGCCCGTGAACCGCTCGCCCGCCCCCGCCGCGAAGCTTGACCGTCATCAACGAGGGCGCCCGGCCAACCTCCGTAGACTGCCCGCCTCCACCATTCGCCCGAGCCGAGCCCGCCATGAACCACCGTTTCGCCGACCGCACCCTGAGCGACCTGGCCCTGAGCCTGCCCGGCAGCGTCGCGCTGCTGCATGACCACCGGCTGGATTTCGGCTGCGGCGGCCAACGCAGCCTGCGCGAGGCGGCAAGCGAGCACGACCTGGACCTGCAGCGACTGATCAGTGCATTCGACGCATTGCCGGCGGACGCGCCCGCGCCCGATTGGCAAGGGGCGGGCAGTGCGCCGCTGATCGATCACATCCTGGCGCGCTACCACCAGGTCCATCGCCAGCAGCTACCCGCGCTGATTGCCCAAGCGCAACGCACCGAGCGCGCCCACGCCACGCATCCACAGTGCCCCGGCGGGCTGGCGGAGCACCTGACGACGATGCAGCAGGAACTCGAATGGCACATGTGCAAGGAAGAAGGCGTGCTGTTTCCCTGGCTGCGCCAGGGCATTCCGCTGACTCATGTGCAGGGCCCGATCGGCGTCATGCGCCATGAGCATGACGAACATGCGCAGTCACTGCTGGTATTGGCGGAGCTGACCGACGCCTTCACCGCCCCCGCCGATGCCGACGAGGACTGGCGCCAGCTCTATGCCGGGCTCGAAACACTGCGGCGCGACCTGGTGGAACACATCCACCTGGAGAACAACCTGCTGTTCGTCGGCGCCCAGCAGCCGGGCTGAGCCGTGGCCTCACTCAGGCCGGCCGCTTCATCCGCTCCAGCAGCGCCAGGCAGGCCGCCGCCGGCAACGGCTGGGCAATCAGGAAGCCCTGGATCTCGTCGCAGCCATGGGCGCGCAGGAAACGCAGCTGCTCGGCGTGCTCGACGCCCTCGGCCACCACTTTCAGCTCTAGGCTGTGCGCCATGGCGATGATCGCGCGGGTAATGGCCGCGTCCTCGCCGCGTTCCGACAGGTCGCGGATGAAGGTCTGGTCGATCTTCACGTAGTCCACCGGGAAGCGCTTGAGGTAACTGAGCGAGGAATAGCCGGTGCCGAAGTCGTCGATGGCCAGCTTCACGCCCATCTCGCGCAACTGGCGGAAGGTCGTGGTGACGCTGTCGACGTTGTCCAGCAGCTGGCTTTCGGTCAGCTCCAGCTCCAGCAGGTGTGACGGCAAGCCGGTTTCGTCCAGCACGGTGCGCACCAGGTCCACCAGGTTGCCGGTGCGCAACTGGTGCACCGAGAGATTCACCGACACGCGCAATTCATGTCCCTGTCGCTGCCAGGCGCGGGCCTGCTGGCAGGCGCGGCGCAGGACGAATTCGCCGATGGCGCCGATCAGCCCGGTCTCTTCGGCAAGACCGATGAAATCGCCCGGCGGCACCATGCCCATTTCCGGATGGTGCCAGCGCACCAGGGCTTCGGCGCTGTCCAGGCGCTCGTTGGCGAGGTTCAGCTTGGGCTGGTAGTGGACGTCCAGCTGGCCTTCGTCGATGGCCTTGCGCAGCCGGGTCTCCAGCTGCAGGCGCTCCAGGGTGCAGGCCTGCAGGTTGTCGGTGAAGAACTGGAAGGTGTTGCCGCCCAGGTGCTTGGCGTGCTGCATGGCCATGTTCGCCTGGCTCATCAGCGCGGAGATTTCCCAGGCGTTGTCCGGCAGCAGGCTGATGCCTACCGAGGCGCTGACCACCAGTTCGTGGCCGCCCACGGTCATCGGCGTGCGCAGCTTGGCCAGCAGGCGGCTGGATAACCGCGCCAGCGCCGCGAGGCTGGCGTAGGAGTCGATCAGCACGGCGAATTCGTCGCCGGACAGCCGGGCGATGGTGTCCGCCTCGGGCACCGTCTGGGTCATGCGCCGCGACATCTGCCGCAGCAGTTGGTCGGCAACCTCATGGCCCAGGCTGTCGTTGAGCAGCTTGAAGCGGTCCAGGTCGATCAGCAGCAGCGCCGCCGTGCGGCCTTCCTGGCGCGCGCGCTGGCTGGCCTCGTGCAGGCGCTCCTTGAACAGCGTGCGGTTGGCGAGGCCCGTGAGTTCGTCGTAGTGCGACAGGTAGCGCAGGCGCTCCTCGGCGTCGCGGCGGGCGGTGAGGTCGGCGAAGAAGCCGACCACCTGCGCCACCTGCCCGCGGCCGTCGCGCACTACATTCAGCTGCAGCCACTGCGGGTAAAGCTCGCCGTTCTTGCGGGTCTCGATCAATTCGCCCTGCCAGGTGCCCTGGCGCTCCAGTTCGGCGCGGATCAACTGGTAGCGACGCAAGGCCTCCGAAGAGCCCATCAGACGCGCCACGTTATGCCCCAGCACATCCTCGCGGCGGTAGCCGGTGAGGCGGGTGAAGGCCTCGTTGAGGGCGATCAGGCGGTAGTCCGGGTCAAGGATGATGATGCCTTCGCTGGCGGCCTCGAACACCGTGGCGGCCAGGCGCTGTTCTTCCTCGCGCTGCTTGCGGGTGGAAATGTCGGCGCGGGTACCGACCATCCGCGTGACCTGCCCGTGGCCGTCGCGCTCCATCACCCGGCCACGGTCCTCGACCCAGACCCAGTGGCCGTCGGCGTGACGTACGCGGTACTCGATGCGGTAGCCGTCGGTGCGGCCCTTCAGGTGCTCGACCAGCGCGCGGCGCAGCAGCGGCACATCGTCCGGATGCAGGCGCGGACGAAGGTCGTTGCGCACGGTCTTCACCGACTCCTGGGCGATCCCGAAGATTTCCTGCAGGTGCGAGTGGTGCACCTCGTCGGTCAAGAGGTTCCAGTCCCACAGGCCCAGCTCGCTGGCTTCCAGCGCCAGCGCCAGGCGCGCCTCGGTATGGCTGAGCTGCGCACTGCCCGCCTCCACGCGCTCCTGCAGGGCGTCACGGGCGCGGCAGAGCTCGCGCTCGGCACGCCGGCGCTGCTCGACTTCGCGCTCCAGGTCCTGGTTCAGTGCTTCGGTCTGCGCCTTGGCACGCTCCAGGTGCGCCACCAGCGCCTGGGCCTGGAAGCGCCGCAGCAGGCTGGTGTGGACCAGCCGATGAATCTGCCAGGCCACCACCAGCAACGCGGCCAGGAGGATCACCCCGAGCACGCCCCAGCCCTGCTGCAGCGGGTTCTCGCTGATCAGCAGGTAGGAAATCGACGGGAACAGGCAGGGCAAGGCGAAGGTGAGAAAAGCCGGCAGGCTGACGGCGTAGGCCACGCTGGCCGAGAGGATCGCCGCGGCAATCAGGCCGAATACCAGGGATTGCTGGAGGAAGGCATCCGCCGGCACCAGCGCGATGGCGGCGAAGGCCAGGGTCAGGCCGGAGGCGCCGGCGCCGAACAGGAAGGTGCGCTGCCAGTGCGGGCTGGCCTGGCGCTCGACGGAGGCCGCATTGAAGGCGGACACCTGGATCAGGCGCAGCACGGCAAGCAGCACCAGCCATACCAGCCAGCCGCAAAGGCGGGCGACGGGCACGTCCTCCCACAGCAGGCCGGCGCACGCCAACCCGTTGAGCAGCATCAGCAGCGTCGGCACCCGCGACCCCTGATACAGCAGGCGAGTGCGTTCGACAGCGATCTCGTGAGCGTACTGCTGGCGGATCTCGGCATGGCTCACCGGGATCGCCGAAGGCTCTACATAAGCGGTCATAGGCGGTTTTTCTTGTAGGTTCTGGCCTAAGAGTCGGCGGAGCATAACCGAGGACGGCGTCCTGCTAACAGCATCACAGATGGCAATTGGCCGGCTGCCTGCCCAACTTTCGTCGGGAATCCGCCGGACGGCGGTCCGGTTTGCCGGGGTTTCGAGCCCACCGGTAGAATGCCGACCCATGAACGATGACATCTCCTACCTGCTCAACTCCCTCAATGACCCGCAGCGCCAGGCCGTGGCCGCGCCGCTGGGGCGCCAGCGCGTGCTCGCCGGCGCCGGGTCCGGCAAGACCCGCGTGCTGGTGCACCGTATCGCCTGGTTGATCCAGGTCGAGAACGCCTCGCCGCACAGCATCCTGGCCGTGACCTTCACCAACAAGGCCGCCGCCGAAATGCGCGCGCGGATCGAGCAGTTGCTGGGGATCAACCCGGCGGGTATGTGGGTCGGCACCTTCCACGGTCTGGCCCACCGCCTGCTGCGCGCGCACTGGCAGGAAGCCGGACTGCCGGAGAACTTCCAGATCCTCGACAGCGACGACCAGCTACGCCTGGTCAAGCGCGTGGTGCGCGAGATGGGGCTGGACGAGCAGCGCTGGCCGCCGCGCCAGGCGCAGTGGTTCATCAACGGCCAGAAGGACGAGGGCAACCGCCCGCAGAATATCCAGGCCGGTGGCGACCTCTACCTGTCGACCATGGTCAGCGTCTACCAGGCCTACGAAGACGCCTGCGCCCGCGCCGGCGTGGTGGACTTCGCCGAGCTGCTGCTGCGCTCGCTGGACCTCTGGCGCGACCGCCCGAGCCTGCTGGAGCACTACCAGCGGCGCTTCCGCCACATCCTGGTGGACGAGTTCCAGGACACCAACGCCGTGCAGTACGCCTGGCTGCGCTTCCTCGGCAAGGGCGGCGAGAGCCTGATGGTGGTGGGCGACGACGACCAGTCGATCTACGGCTGGCGCGGCGCGAAGATCGAGAACATCCAGCAGTTCGGCGACGACTTCGCCGGCACCGAGGACATCCGCCTGGAGCAGAACTACCGCTCCACTGCGACCATCCTGAAGGCCGCCAACGCGCTGATCGCCAACAACAGCGGGCGCCTGGGCAAGGAACTGTGGACCGACGGCGTCGACGGCGACCCGATCACCCTCTATGCCGGCTTCAACGAGCACGATGAAGCGCGCTACATCGTCGAAACCATCGAGGACGCCCTGCGCAAGGACGGCCTCAAGCGCAGCGAGATCGCCATTCTCTACCGCTCCAACGCCCAGTCCCGCGTGCTGGAAGAGGCGCTGCTGCGGGAGAAGATCCCGTACCGCATCTACGGCGGCCAGCGCTTCTTCGAGCGCGCCGAGATCAAGAACGCCCTGGCCTACCTGCGGCTGATCCGCCTGCGCGACGACGACGCCGCGCTGGAGCGGGTGATCAACGTGCCGCCACGCGGCATCGGCGAGAAGACCGTCGAGGCGATCCGCAACGCTGCGCGCCACAATGGCACCTCCATGTGGCGCGCGATCAACGACGTGATCGCCGCCAAGGCCGTTGCCGGCCGCGCTGCCAGTGCACTCAACGGCTTCCTGGAAACCGTCGACCTGTTGGCGGTGAAAGTGGAAGGCATGCCGCTGCACCAGATGACTCAGATCGTCATCGAGCAGTCCGGCCTGGTCACCTACCACAAGGAAGAAAAGGGCGAGAAAGGCCAGGCCCGGGTGGAGAACCTGGAAGAACTGGTCAGCGCCGCCCGCGCCTTCGAGACCCCGGACGATGAGGACACCCCGCCGCTGGTGGCCTTCCTCGACCACACTGCGCTGGAGTCCGGCGACACCCAGGCCGACGCCTTCGAGGACAGCGTGCAGCTGATGACGCTGCACAGCGCCAAGGGCCTGGAATTCCCGCTGGTGTTCCTCGCCGGCATGGAAGAAGGCCTGTTCCCGCACAAGATGAGCCTGGAAGAACCCGGCCGTCTGGAAGAAGAACGCCGCTTGGCCTACGTCGGCATCACCCGTGCCATGCAACGCCTGGTGATGACCTACGCGGAAACCCGCCGCCTGTATGGCAGCGAGACCTACAACAAGGTGTCGCGCTTCGTCCGCGAAATCCCGCCGAGCCTGATCCAGGAAGTACGCTTGTCCAACTCGGTGAGCCGCCCGCTCTCGGGCAACCAGCGCAGCGGCAACCTGTTCAGCGGCGCCAGCGTGCCGGACACGCCGTTCAGCCTCGGCCAGTCCGTGCGCCACCCGCTGTTCGGCGACGGCGTGATCCTCAACTTCGAAGGCTCCGGCGCCCAGGCACGGGTGCAGGTGAACTTCGATAGCGAGGGCAGCAAGTGGCTGATGATGGGGTATGCGAAGTTGGAGGCCGTCTAGGCCTCCGGCTCACCACCTCTCAACGGGTCGCGCCGGGGCACAGTGAGGATTGCATGTCCGCCAGGCGATAACCGTCCTGCTCCGGCAGCAGGTACTTGCCCACCAATTGCGGTGGCCCGATGCGGCCGCCATAGCGCTGGCTGCCGTCGGCGGCGGCGCCGATGTAGGTCGGTACCGCCATGGCCTCTGCGCTGACTTCGCGCGGCATGGCTTGATCAGCGTTCAATACCGCGCGCCCATTCAGGTAGATCGCCAGCAGGCCTTTTTCCGGCCCAGGGAAGGGGAAGCTCGACGCGGGCTTGATGTTGAAACTGGTCACGATGCTATTGCAGCCCTCTCGCAAGGCCACCGGCTCGCTCTGGAAGCGCCGCGCGCCGTGCGTCACCACCAGGCGCTTCTGCTCCAGGGCCAGGCTCCAGATGCCCGGCTGATCCACCAGTATCTGCCGGCCTGCGCCCACGCTACGCGTGGCTGCCAGGCCGAGACTGAACCCACCGAACACCGGCGAGCGCTGAAAGTCCCTGCCCGACGCGTATGCCGGGCGCGCGCCCTCGGCCGGATGCCATTGCAGCGGCACCGGACGGTTTTTACGCTCCCATGCTCCAATAAGGCTGGAGGCCTCCTCGTGATTGAAGGTCGTCGAGACCGCAGGGGCCGTTGCCGGAGCCCCGATCGGACCGGTCACCGGTCGACTCTCCAGCTTTGCGAAAAGATTGCGGTAGAAGAGCCCACGGCCGGGTAGGTGGCCGGCATAGGTCATGCCCCAGTCCATCACGTCCGCCGCCCAGTACTGCGCGCCCACCGGCGGCAGCGGCGCAGTGGCGTTCAATTGCGCAGACAGGTCTCGCCCGTTCAGTCCCTTGGGCGGTACGCCGCCAACCATGCCAACCAGGGTCGGGTACAGGTCCGTGATGCGTGAAACGCCGACCACATCCCGCCCGGTGGTATGTCCCGGCCACATGATCAGCAGCGGCGCACGCACGCCGCCTTCGAAGTAAGTGGCCTTGGTACCGGTCAGTGGGTAATTGCTGTCGCGGGCCAGATTCGGGCTGCCGTTGTCGCTGGTGAAGACGATCAACGTGTCGTCCAGTTGCCCGCTGCGAGAGAGCGCTTCCAGCAAGCGCGCGACGTTGTGATCGAGTTGCTTGAGCACCGCTAGATAGCGTCCTTCGTCGGTATCGGGGAACTGCCGGCGGAAGGCGTCGGAGGGCTCGAACGGATGATGCGGCGACAACAACCAGAGGTTGATGAACCAAGGCTTGCCGTCGACCCGCCCGTTCTGGATGAGGTCGATGGCACGGTCCGTCAGCAGGTCGTCCAGATGCCCCTTGTACTGCTGCGGCGGGCCATCATCGCGTTGCAGCCAAGGGTCGTTGAAGGTCGGCTTGCGGCGGATCAGTTTGCCATTGGCATCAGGCCCCTGCAGGACGAAGTGGTTGAGCATGCCGAACCAGTCGTCGAAACCCTGGTGGTTCGGGCGTATCTGCAGGTACTCCAATCCTTCGCCAACGTGCCACTTGCCCAGGTGATGGGTGCTGTAGCCCAGTTTGTGCAGGGATTTGGGCAGCGTATCGAGATCAGGGGACAGGCCCAGGCCGTCAGGCTCGAAGCCGATGTTCACCGGCGCACGGCCAGTCAGAAGCGCGGCGCGGCTGACCGAGCAGGTGCTGTCAGTATAATGTTGGCGAAAGCGCAGGGATTGCTGGCTCAGCTGGTCCAGCGTGGGTGTCGGCGCCTGGCCGTCACCCCAGGACGCGATGTCGTTGTTGCCCAGGTCGTCGGCCAGGATGAACAGGATATTCGGTCGTGAGGATTGATCCTGAGCATTGCTGCACGCCATGCTGGCAAGCAGAATCATCAGCGCACAGGCTATACGGGCAGCGAGCGACGACGTCGCGCGCATCGAAAAGAACAACATTCAGCGAATCCCCGGAAGATGCTCAGAAAGCTTTTCACCCCAAAAAGCACGCCTTCAGCCGAGACCACGTCGAACGGTCTGCTGCTGGACTATCAGGACCTGGCGCGCCGGGTCGTCGAGCAGGCCCCACGTTATCAAGGCAACTCGCCGTTCCCGCATATCGTCATCGACAACTTCCTGCCATCGACAACCATTCAAAAACTGCTCGAAGAATACCCGAAAGAGCAGGACAACCCACTCTGGAACAACGCTTCGCACACGGATAAATCCAGTGGCGAATATGTCCAGAAGGAAAAGCGAAACATCCGGGATTACCTGCAGATGCCGCCGACCTACCGGCAACTGTTCTGGGAGCTCAACTCCCATGGATTCCTCGATTACCTGGCCACGCTCAGCGGCATCGCCAACCTGATTCCCGACCCCAACCTGCGCGGGGCCGGCATCCACCAGATCTCCCGTGGCGGCTTTCTCAAGGTCCACACCGATTTCGCCACGCACCGCGATTTCGGCCTGGATCGACGCCTGAACGTGCTGATTTATCTGAACGAAGAATGGTCCGAATCCTACGGCGGACACCTGGAGCTGTGGGACCCGCAGATGGCCGGCCCGCCGCAACGCGTTCTGCCGATCCTCAACCGCTGCGTGGTTTTCAGCACCACGTCCCAGTCCTTCCATGGCCACCCGCAACCGCTGACCTGCCCCGACGGTGTCTATCGCCGTTCCCTGGCGCTGTACTACTACACCAACGGGCGTCCGCAGGGAGAAGCAGAGCCAGGCTTCGCCACGCATTGGCGCGATGTACCGGCCTGACCCACGTCAGGCATCCGCTGCTCGGCGCGCCCAGGGGGCGCGCCCGGAGTAGGTCGCCAGGTGCGACTTGAGCCTCAGGAACGGCATCTCGACCAGGCGATAGCTCAGCCAGGCCAGTCCCCAGGACGCCGCCAGGCTGACGGCGATGCGCAGCAGGTAGGCGTCGGGGTTGCTGTCCAGCGTCATGCCGGCGGCTTTCAGCGGGTAGAGGCAGTAGAACTGCAGTGGAACGTGGACCAGGTAGAGCGAGTAGGAAATCCGCCCGAAGTGGTCCAGCAGCGGGTTGGCCAGCACTCGCTTGATCCGCCAGCCCAGGGTCAACAGACCGAGCATCACCCCACCCCAGAGCAAGGCTTCGATGTTGTGGTACATCGGCAGGGCCTGCAGAGCGTTGCGCTCGCCGGTGAGGGAGAACCATAGCCACAGCCGCCCCAGACCGACCAGGCAGCCAGCCAGCAGCGCGAGGGCGACCAGTCCACGTTCGCGCAGCCAGAGGTAGCGCTGGCTCAGGCTGAACGCCGCGCAGGCGGCTCCCACGAAGAAGGCGCCGGCGCGGCCGAACAGGGAGTTTTCCCAGGGGTTGGTCGGCGACAGCCAGCCCGGCGAATGAAACAGGTAGACATGCGCCACCGCCCAGCCCAGCACGGCGAGCGCCACCAGCCAGCGGCCGGCAGCGAAGCGCAGAAGCCACATCACCCACGGCAGCAGCAGGTAGAACTGGATCTCGGTACACAGCGACCACCAGGGCACGCTGAAGGGAAACGCCTGGAAACCGATGGGAATGAACAGCAGCGCCTTGAAGGTCACCGCCTTCTGCGTCATCCCCCAGGCCAGCAGCACCGCCACGTAATACAAGGGCACGATGCGGAAGAAACGCGCCGAATAGAAGCGCCGGATACTGACCTGTTCACCACTACGCAGGCCCGCGAGGAACGGCCGCGCCAGCAGGAAGCCGCTGAGCACGAAGAACAGCGTGACACCGCTGTTGCCGCCGCCGAGCAGGGTCACCCACGCCGGGTTGTCCGGCCGCGTGGCCAGTCCGAGGATACCGAAGTAGTGGAAACCCACCACCTGCAGGATCGCCCAACCACGCAGCGACTCAAGCTCGGGCAGATAGCTCGCCGGCTGGCGCAGCCCCGCCCGTGCGTCAGCGAGCTCACTCATGCTTTAGCTGGCCGGTTGCTGCTGGCCTTGACCTTGGCTCAAGCGCTTGAGCTTGCGCGTGTTCTCCAGATGCTTGCTCGCATGCACGTAGAACGCGCGCAGGCCAGCGCCCTCGTCCGCCTTGGCCTCCTCGAACAGCAGCCTGATCAGCGGATGATCGTTGTACCGATCGCCGCCGGGCTTGCGCAGCACGCCCAGGCCAAAGCCATGGTTGAAGGTAAAGGTTTCGTGCTGGCCACGGATCTCGTCCCAGAACTTCCAGGCGCCGAAGTCCTGCAGGCGCGCCATCACGTCGTGGAACAGGATGATGCCGCCAGGCTTGACCTTGGGATACCAGTTGGCGAAGTCCGCGCTCACTGCTTCGTATGTGTGGAAGCCGTCGATATGTAGCAGATCGATGCAGTCGTCATCGAAGTGCTTGAGGGCGTCCTCGAAGAACATCCGCATCAGGTAGGAGAAACCGTGGTAGTGCTGGCGGTTGTGGTTGTTCACCGCGTTGTATATCGATTCGTCGTACTTGTCGGTGTGTGCGTCACCCTCGAAGGTATCCACGGCATAGCAGACACCGTCGATCTCGTTTTCCTTCATCGCCTGGCAGAAGGTGAAGTAGGACAGCCCCTTGTGCGTGCCCAGTTCCACCAGCAGCTTGGGTCGCAGCGCGGTCACCAGATCGTAGCCGAATGCCAGGTGATCAACCCAGGTGCTGAAGACCATGTGCAGCGGCTCAAAATGGCGCACCGATGGCGGCATATAAACAGAAGTCATACCGGCAAAGCCTCCGAATCTTTGGTTTTAGAAGAGTACCGATTCTTCAGTGAGAGGGCAGGTTTTTCGATCAGGCTGTAACTCAGGTGGGCCAGCGCAAGCGCCAGCACCAGGCCCAGCAGCAGCCTTGGCCAGACCCGCATGTCGGCAGCATTGCCGTAGGACAGGCAAGCCACCAGCACAGGCTGGTGAATCAGATAGAGGGAATACGAAATCCTGCCGAGATAGCGCAACGGTCGGCGGTGCAGGCCACCGCCCAGGCCTGGCGTCGATAGCATCACCAAGGCCACCGAGCCCCACAGCAGGCCTTCCGGCACCACAATCCAGGGCTGCCGCCAGGAGAACTCGACAACACCGTGCTCGACCGTGACCTGCAGGAAGACCGCCAATACGACGACCAGCAGGAACAAGGCCATTGCCCCTGGCAAAGTACTCAGCGTCGGTAATCGTTGTTCAGCCAGAAGCCAGCCGATCCCCGCGCCCAACAGGAACACCGGCAGTTTCCCACCCAGCGACAGGGCCCAGTAGATGTTGCCGAGCAGTCCGAAGGAGACCCAGTGCAGGCAGACGGCAACGAACAGCAGTAGCCAGATCAGCAATACGCCCGCCGCCAGGCGGCGATCAAATCCCAGCACCAGGAAGAAGAGCGGCAGGAAAAGGTAGAACTGCACCTCCGTGGCGAGGCTCCACCATACATTGCTGAATACGCCAACGTCATAACCCCAGGCGAGAAACACCATGGCAGCAGGTATCTGCTCGTAACGCCCGGTCACCAGCACTGCAACCAGCACTGCCAGGTAATATGGGGGAAGGATCCTCAGGGCTCGCTGCGCCATGTAGCGCTTCAGGTCCATTGGTCGACGTTCGCGTAACGCCAGGAAAAAGGGACGCGACACCAGGATCCCGCTCAGCAGGAAGAACAGACTGACACCACTGTTGCCCGCATAGACATAGGCCAGCCAGTAGTCACCACCAGCGGGCGGAGTAAAGCCGAAAGCCGCGGTCACCCCGTGGTAGAGCACCACCAGCAGGATGGCGACACCGCGCAGGTCGTCGAGCACCGCGATCCTGGCTTCGGCCATGACAGTCAGTGCCGAGCCCCGGCGCTCTTCTGCAGATCATCCTGGAAGGGATGCTCACCGCGTGCCGCAAAACGTCCGAAGCGATCCTGCGCCCGCTCCGCCGAGCGCTGCAGGTAATGCTGCGCTGGCGCTTTCACCTTGCCCAGCAGGATCGGCTCGACCGTCGGCGAGCGGAAGGGCTCACCGAGCAACTCGCATAGCTGCTCCTTCTGCAACTCCAGGATTTTCTCACGCCCGGTAACCTCTGACGTGGTCACACCGCCGTGCAACTGATGGAACGACCCTTCGCCCACCAGCATGAAGAGTTGAGTCTGCGGATGCACAGCCAGAGCTCGATAGATGAACAGGTTGAGGGCGCCACCACCGGGCATGTCGAAGCGCTCGTCGGCATTGCCGACCTCGGCCAGCCGCCCGGCGGAAACGAACAAGCAATTGCACTCCATGAATGGCTGGAAGAAACCGTTGGGATTCGCGCCGCTCCAGCAGGAAATCTCAAACAATCTATAACCCTGGTTGGGCCAGTCGATCTTCTCCAGCAGTACCTGCTCGGCATCCTCGCTGTAACCGCGACTGAGATGGAACTGTTGCTCGTCCTCGCCAAGGTGGTAGCCGGGCACGACAACCAGGGCATCCTCGTTCATCCGCATGGCCATCAGTGCATATTGGACCACTCCAGGAGTCACCATCCGTGCGCCGTCGATCATCAGTCCGATGAAGCGTCCGCGGGCCTGTGCGATGCCGAAATTGATCGCCGGCGCGGGCGACACGCCCGCCTCGTCACGCAGGTAGTAGCGGAAATTACCGGGAAGCCGGGCAATGGCCTCTGCATCCATGTTCCGCTGGGAGCGGTTCTCCACCAGGATGACTTCGTAGTCATCGGCATCGACGCCCTGCTGGTAGTCCGGCGACAGGCTGATGAGGGTGTTGAGCGCCTGGCGCGGCATGTCATAGGCGATGACGATGATCGACAGCAGCGGACGCTTTTCGGAAGGCGATGTCATGCCGATTTCACCCGGCTCAGCGAATGGTCGAGGAAACGGAAGATGTGCGGATGCACGGTGCCCAGCAGGATCGGTCGCACGCTGGGCGGATTGCGGTTCTCACCGCGGATCTGTATGTCCTGCTGGTCGAGCAGCTTGTACACCCGCTCGCGCTCCTCGCGCAGGGTGCCGGTGGTCACGCCGCCGTGGAACTGGTGGAACGAGCCTTCGCTGTAGAGCAGGTAGAACGGCGTGTCGGGGTATTCCAGCAGGCGCTTGTACAGATCCAGGTTGGCGTTGCCGCCGCCGAAATCGTTGTAGCGCGGGTTCACGCCGCCGAGGGCCCTCCACTTGCGCATCGACATCGCGATGAAGTTGCTCTCGTAGTTGGCCTGGAAGAATCCACCCTGGCAGGAGCCGCTGAGCACCGCGATGTCGAACAGGCGATAGCCGTTGCTCGGCCACTCGATGCTCTGTAGCAGTACCTGCTCGGCGTCCTCGTTGTAGCCCTCGTTCACCGCCACCTGCTGCAGCTTGTGGCCGATGTGGTAACCGGGCACCGAGACCGCGGCCTCCGGGGCCAGGCGGAAGGCATCCAGGGCGTGGCGCAGCACGCCCGGCGAGAGCATGCGGGCGCCGTCGATCATGATCGCGACATGGCTGCCACGGGCCTGGGCGGCGCCGAAGTTGATGGCATGGACCGGCGTACGCTCGGTCTCGTTGCGGTGGAAATAACGCACGTTGCCCGCGTGCCGGGTGGCGCGCTCGCGCCCCAGCAAACGGTCGGAATGGTTTTCGACGACGATGACTTCATAGTCTCGTTCGTTCACGCCGTGCTGATAGGCAGGGCTGAGCGAATGCAGCGTCTTGTCGGCCTGCTCGGGCATCTTGTAGACGATGACCACGACGCTCAGGCGCGGCGCGCGACGAAAGATGGGCATGACACAACCCCCGGGTCAATCTGCGATGGCTTTGAGAGCCTGGTACACGGCGATCAGCTCGGGCGCGAGTTGCTCGTCGCCGTGCCGATGATGTTTGAGTTCGGAGCTGAAGAAGCGCTCGGCCGCTGGTGGCTGCAGGCCGAATCCGCGCAGCACCTCGTCCAGTTGGTGGTGCAGGCTGTCCTCGTCCTGGTCAAAACACAGCACCGGGAATTTCACCCGGCCGTGCAGTTCCAGCAGGCAGCGGTTGTAGGCCAGCCACAGGCCCAGGGCCTGTTCGCGTGGCATACCACCGCGGGCCTGGAGAGAATCGGCGACCGCAGACGGATGACGGAAGATTCCGACGAAGCGCAGCTCCGGGATCAGCTTCTGCCAGCCTTCAACCGCCAGGAGGGCGCGTGGGTCCTTGAAGCCCCAGCGGCTCACGCCATCGTAACCGGCGATCAGCTCGCGGGCGGCTGCATACTCCGCCTCGGTCCATTGCGGCGCGACAGTGGGCGGGTTGTCCCAGGCGTGGCCACGGGCAGCCAGCATCGCGTCATGGAACGCGACGATATCGGTGTTCTCGCGGTTGCCCTTGAGATTGTGGGGGTTCCAGGTACTGTGCTTGCCCAGCTCCAGGCCCGCCTCCTGCAAGGAGCCGGTGAGGAAACTGGTGCCGCTACGGTGCATACCGACCACCATGAGAACCAGGTCTTCCGTGGTCCGGGAGGCTTTTCGGGAAGTGCCGAACAAAACATCGAATAGGCGCATACCAGCTCTTTTTTCTTATGTTTGGGCGATGATCCGCACAGATTGCGCCGCATTCGCACGCAGGCTTGCTGCTGCGCATTGTGTTTAAATACCCCACCCTTTTCAATCCAACAAGAACGACATGAAGCACAGGGACATCATTCTTTTCGGCGTCTATAGCGACTTGCGCACCGAAGTGGCGCGACGCTTTCTGGGGTTTCTCTGGTGGATCCTCGAGCCCGTGATGTACATGGGCGCCTTCTACATCGTCTTCGGCCTGGCGCTGGGCCACAGCCGTCCAGGCTATGTCCCGCTGCTGCTCAGCGGCATGGTGGCCTGGAAATGGTTCGACGGCTCGGTGCGCCAGGCCAGCAACTCCATCCAGGGCAACGCCGGGCTGATCCAGCAGATCCACGTGCCCAAGTACGTATTCGCGCTGATTCCGGTACTGAGCAATACCTTCAAGTTCCTGATCATCCTGACCCTGCTGATCGTGTCGCTGCTGTTCGCCGGCTACCGTCCATCGCTGGAATGGCTGGCACTGCCGGTGCTCATCCTCAACCAGTTGCTGTTCACCATCGGCTTCGGCTTCCTGCTGGCCGCGGTGCTGCCCTTCGTGCCGGACCTGCGCCAGGTGGTGGACAACCTCCTGATGCTGATGATGTTCATGTCCGGGGTGTTCTTCAGCATCCATGAGATTCCCGCGTCCATGGCCCCGCTGCTGAACCTCAATCCGATGACCGTGATGATCACCGCCTTCCGTGACGTGCTGTTGCACAACCAGTGGCCGGCCTGGGGCGAACAGCTCTACGTGCTGGCCACCGCCCTGCCGCTGCTTGGCATGGCGCTGTGGATACTGCACCGCAACGAGCGCAAATACCCCAAGCTGTTGTTCTGAGGTGAAGCATGTCCGGTGATCTGATTCTCCAGGCCGAGCACGTCGGGCTGTCGTACCGGCAGCGGGTCGGCATGCTGCGCTACGAGTCCTTCTGGGCGCTGCAGGATGTCAGCTTCGAGCTCTACGAGGGCGAGACCCTTGGCGTGATCGGCAACAACGGCGCGGGCAAGAGCACCTTGCTGCGCATGATCGCCGGGATCGTCGACCCCGACCGCGGCACCCTGATCCGCCACAAGCCACTGACCGCCAGCCTGCTGGCCCTGAACGTGGGCTTCAAGCCGGAGCTGTCCGGGCGCGACAACGTCGTCATCAGCGGCCTGCTGCTGGGCATGCCTCGCGACAGCATCCGCCGGCAGATGGATGACATCCGCGAATTCAGCGACCTGGGCGACTTCTTCGAGCGTCCGGTGGGCACCTACTCCACCGGTATGCGCGCGCGTCTGGGCTTTGCCGTGGCGATCCATGCCGATCCGGACATTCTGCTGATCGACGAAGTGCTCGGCGTGGGGGACCAGACCTTCCGCGAGAAATCCCACGCCGCCATGAAGGCCAAGATCAAGCAAGGCAAGACTGTGATCCTGGTCTCGCACAGCATGGAAGCGATCAAGGAGCTATGTCATCGGGCGCTCTGGATCGAACGAGGGCGATCGGTCCTGTGCGGCGAGGCCGGTGAGGTCGTCGGCCAGTACTATGAGGCTGTCCGAATTGCCGTTCGCGACATGCAGAGACTCGAACGCGAGCAGTCAGCCAAACGGCAGAATCTCGAGCCTACACAATGACAGCCGGCGGGCTCAGTGATGCCCGCCGCCGTTCTGCTCGAAGGTCTCGATCAGCGCAACCTGCATCCGCGAGTGCACGCGGATGAACCAGCGCCAGAACACCGCGATCACCAGCGCGGCAATCAGTGCCACCACCACCAGTAGCTCGCCCGGCGGCAGGATGCTCGAACTGAGCGCCGCCAGCAGCAGCATCATGCCGCCCAGCGACAGCAGCGGGATCAGCTCGGAAATCACCCGGCGCACGCGGGCCGTATGGCGGCCGGCGCTTTCCGCCTTCACGCCCATCTCCGCCAGCAGCATCGCCAGCGCCTTGAGCTTGCGGTAGGCGGCGATCAGGAACGGCAGCGACAGCAGCAGCGCAGCGCCCCAGATCAGCGCCTTGTGCAGCGCTTCGGGCTCGACGAACTGCGCCAGCCACTGGCCGATCTGCCCGGCGAAAAACGCCAGGCCGAAGAAGATGCCGATCACCAGCGTCAGGTTGACCCCGACCTGCAGCAGGATGCGACGGATCAGGCTGGCGAGGATCGCCTTGTCGCCGCGCGGCTTGATGCTGCGCAGCCATTCGCCGTACAGGCTGAACACGCGCACCATGGGCGACGGCAGGCTGCGGCCCAGGTACAGCGCCAGCGGGTCGGCGGAGCGGATCAGGTAAGGCGTCAGCAGCGTGGTGATGGCCGACACGCCGACCACCACCGGGTAGAGGAAGTCGCTGGTCACTCCCAGGCTCATACCCAGCGCGGCGATGATGAAGGAGAACTCGCCGATCTGCGAAAGGCCCATGCCCACGCGCATCGAGGTGCGTCCGTCGTTGCCGGCGATGAACGCGCCGGCGCCGCAGGAGATCAGCTTGCCGGCCACCACCACCAGGGTGATCACCAGGATCGGCGCGGCGTAGTCCACCAGCACCTTGGGATCGATGGTCAGGCCGATGGCGACGAAGAAGATCGCGCTGAACATGTCGCGCACCGGCTCCATCAGACGCTCGATCTGGATCAGCTGGCGCGACTCGGCCATGATTGCGCCGATCAGGAAGGCGCCGAGGATCATGCTGTATTCCAGCTTCACCACCAGCAGGCAGAAGCCGAAGCACAGGCCCAGCACCGTCACCAGCAACATCTCGTTGCTTTCGAATTTCGCCACGTAGGCCAGCAGGCGCGGCACCAGCAGGATGCCGACGACCAGCGCGACGACCATGAACAGGCTGAGCTTGCCGACCGTGGAGAACACCTGGTCCGCCTCCACCGATCCGCTCACGGCAATGCCGGAGAACAGCGCGATGATGCCGATGCCGAGGATGTCCTCGATGATCAGCACACCGAAGATCAGCTGGGCGAAGCGCTCGTTCTTCATCTTCAGGTCGCCCAGGACCTTGATGATGATGGTGGTCGAGGACATCGCCAGGATCGCGCCGAGGAACAGCGAATCCATCGTGCTCCAGTCGAACAGGCGGCCGATCTCGAAGCCGGCCCAGATCATCAGGGTGATTTCCAGGAACGCGGCGATGAAGGCCGTGGCGCCGACCTGGAACAACTTGCGCAGGGAGAATTCCAGGCCCAGGCAGAACATCAGGAAGATCACCCCCAGCTCGGCGAGGGTCTTGATCGTGTCCTCGTCATGTACCAGGGCGAAGGGCGGGGTATGCGGGCCGATGATCACGCCGGCGACGATGTAGCCCAATACCACCGGCTGCTTGAAGCGATGGCAGAGGATGGTGACGAAACCGGCGATCAGCATGATCACCGCGAGGTCCTGGATGAAGTCGATGGCATGCATGGTCGGCGGTCCTCGCGGCGTGGGGTCAGGGGATCGCGCGGCTGACGGCCTCGCTCAGCGAAGCCTACCATCCGACTCCTCCGACAGGCGGCTCTGAAAGAATCAGTAACAGACTGATTTGGAAAGGGATTCAACCGCCCCCATATCAGGTGTCGGGCCCGGACAGGGCAACAGCACGAAACAATATCCGGCTGGCCCTCACCGGCCCCGGCCTTCAACATGACGTGCGTCGCATACCAACCAAGAGAATGACAACGATGAAGCGCTTTCTCAGCCTTGCCATGGCCTTCTGTGTCGCCGTGACGCTCAGCCTCGACGTCAACGCCGCCAAACGTTTCGGTGGCGGCAAGAGCATGGGCTCGGCGCCGAGCCACCAGACCCGCCAGGCGCAACCCAACGCCGCCCCGAATTCCCCGGCTGCCGCCGGCCCGGCCGCGACCGGTGCCGCCGCAGGTGCTGCTGGCGCTGCCGCCAAGAGCGGCGCTTCGCGCTGGCTCGGCCCGCTGGCCGGTCTTGCCGCCGGTGGCCTGCTCGCCTCCATGTTCATGGGCGACGGCTTCCAGGGCATGCAGTTCCTCGACATCCTGATCATCGCGCTGATCGCGTTCATCGCCTTCCGCTTCATCGCTTCGCGTCGCCGCCAGCAGCAGGGCCAGCAGCCCGCCATGGCCGGTGGTCACGCACCGATGCAGCGTGAAATGCCGGCCGCCCCGCCGTCGATCTTCGGTGGCGCGTCCCGCCCGGTGATGGACAGCCGTCCGGTGATCAACGCGCCGAGCTGGTTCGATGAAACCCGTTTCATCGGCGCCGCCCGCGAGCACTTCATGTCCCTGCAGCAGCACTGGGACGCCAACGAGATGGACAAGATCGCCGAGTTCGTCACCCCGCAGATGCTGCAGTTCCTCAAGCAGGAGCGCGCTGACCTGGGCGACGCCTACCAGTCGACCTACATCGACAACCTCGATGTGCAGCTCGAAGGCGTGGACGACCAGGCCGATAAGACCATCGCCACCCTGACCTTCAGCGGTGTGTCGAAGTCCTCGCGCTTCGACCAGGGCGAGCCCTTCAGCGAAAGCTGGCGCATGGAACGCCCGCAGGGCGAGAACCAGCCCTGGCTGGTGGCGGGCATCCGTCAGAACTGATCCTGCGCGATCTGGAAAAGCCCGGCCTTGGCCGGGCTTTTTCGTTTCTCGCGGAACACCCGTGCGCTGGACTTGCTCTCAACTCAGCCCTATTCGGAAGGGCGAGGGAGCAGAGCAGAGGCCGCGACAGGATCGGCATACAACCTGAATTTCCAGCTGACGCCACACTTCGCCGCTACACCGAACGGTCCCCTTTCCCTCTGGGAGAGGGCTGGGGTGAGGGCGCCCCATGCCCTGACAATCACCCCGCCGCTCGTCCGGACGGCGCCCGCGCAGTGGTCTTGCGCGGAGGGCCGGCTACTACTGTATAAAGCGCGCCATTCGTCGAATATAGAGAGGCCCCGTCTGTGGAAGATGTGATCGAAAAACTGCGTGAAGCGAACGAGCCGGTTCCGGTACCGCTGGAACTGCCCGACGAAGAACTGCTGGTGGAGATCGAGGAAGCGCTGCTGATCGGCATTCCGTCGGAATTCCGCGAATTCCTCCTGCTGGTCAGCGACGTCGTTTATGGCCGCCTGGAACCCGTCACGGCGACCGATCCACAGTCCCACACCTACCTGCCGGAAGTGGCGGCCGTGGCCTGGGCCAGTGGACTGCCGCGCGAGCTCATCCCGCTCTGCGCCGATGGTGACGACTACTACGCGGTCGCCGAGGACGGCGAGGTGATTCTCTGGGCCGACGGCGAGCTCACCGAGGAAACCTGGGACTCCGTCTGGACCTGGGCACGCGACGTATGGCTGGATACTTGAAGCTCGGTGTCGGAATTTCCTGAAACTTCCATGGTCACACAGGCAACCCAGCGTACCTCCAGCCCTTGCTGCCCGGGCGGGTACGATGCCCCGTGGAGAAACTATGAAGTTGAAAGCCTTGTTCACCTGCCTGTTGCTGCTCGGCCTCGCCGGATGCGCCGACAAGGCCGTGGTGACGCTGCAGGATGGCAGCGAAATTCTGGTGAAGGATCACTCCGACTACGACAAATACAATGACTACTACGAGTTCGAGCAGTTGAACGGCGAGACGATCCTGATCAAGAAGGACAACGTCCGCTTCATCAAGACCCCCTGAAGGGCGCCCTAGCGCGCCCCGAGCCTTCCCCCGCTTTCCAGCTCCAGCAGATTGAGCAGGTACTGGCCGCAGTAGCCCAGGTCCTGTTCGATGGCTTTGCGCGCGCCTTCACCATCGCCGCGCTCGAGCGCCTGCAGGGTGTCTTCGTGGAAGTCGTTCAGGCGTAGCGACAGGTCGGCCTCGGTGAACAGCCGATTGAAGAACGGCCCGACCTGCAGCCACAGCGCCTCGATCATGCGCAGCAGCGTGGGATTGCCACAGGCGCGGTAGAGCGTCAGGTGAAACAGGCTGTTGGCTTCCAGGTAACCCTGGACGTCGCGGATGTTCAGCGCACTTTCCATGCGTTCGGTGCAATCGCGCAGCACCGCCATGTCGGCCGGCCGCAAGTGTCGGGTCGCGTCTTCCGCCGCCAGCCCCTCCAGGGATTGCCGCACCTGCAGGATCTGCAGGTAGCGCTCGCGGGTCATCACCGGGACCCGTAGCGAGCGCTGCGGTTCGCCTTCCAGCGCGCCTTCGGCCACCAGCCGCTGCAGGGCGGCGCGGACGGGCATCGGGCTGGTGCCCCACTCGTCAGCCAGGTCGCGGATCTTGAGCCGCTCGCCGGGCTGGAAGCGCCCGGTGAGCAAGGCCTGGCGCAGGTTCTGGTAGAGCTGTTCCTGAAGATTGTCGGCCATCGCCAATCACTCCTGGCCGGCCGGCGGTGCCGGCAGTTGGGCGAAGGTCAGGCTGCAGTCGTGCTTCATCGTGCTTATCCCTTGTTCTCGATCAGACAGTTGCCGCCATCCACCACCAGCACTTCGCCGGTGATGTAGCTGGCTTCGGGCGAAGCCAGGAAGGCGATGGCGGCGGCCACCTCCTCCGGTCGCCCGGATCGGCCGAGCGGCGTGCGCCGTCCGGCCTGGATTTCTTCGTCGCTGCTGGAGCCGGTGGCAATCCAGCCCGGTGCCACGCTGTTCACCGTCACCCCGCGCTGCGCCACTTCCAGCGCCAGCCCCATGCTCATGCCGAGCATCCCGGCCTTGGCCGCGCTGTAGGCGGATTCGCCCGGATTGCTCGCCCGCGTGCCGGTGGTGGAGCTGACATTGACGATGCGCCCGTAGCCGCGTTCGAGCATGCCCGGCAGCAGCGCGCGGGTGAGCAGGAATGCGCTGGTCAGGTTGCGCGCCAGGGACAGGTTCCAGGTCACCAGGTCCATCGCCGCGAGTTCGGCGAAGGGCTCCGGGCTGCCCTGCATGGCCATGCCGGCGTTATTCACCAGCACGTCTACCCTTCCCCATTGCGCCTGCGCCCATTCGGCCAGGCGGCGAACATCGTTTTCGTCGGTCAGATCGGCCGGCAGTGCACGGACGTCGAAACCTTCGCCGCACATTTCTTCCGCCCGCAGCAGGACGCGCTCGCTGCTGGCGGTGAGCAGCAGCTTCACACCGTTGCGCGCCAGGCGGCGGGCACAGGCGAAGCCGATGCCGGACTCGCTGCCGGCGCCGCTGACCAGAGCGACCTGGCCGGTCCATGGCGATACAGTCGTGATGTCATTCATGGATGTCGTTCCATTCTGTGATCACAGAATTCGTTACAGGGCAGATTATCAGGCAGCCGATCCACTGTATTGACATTTTTGTGATCACAAATGGAAGATGTGCGAAATAACAAACGAGGTGTGCAACATGACCGCCAGCGGAATCGCCCAACAGGCCGTGGATCTCTTCACCGCCCGCGAGCGCCAGCGCTTCCTGGAACAGAACCCCAAGTCCGTCGCCCTTGCCGAGCGCGCGCACCAGTCGCTGTACGCCGGCGTGCCGATGCACTGGATGGCCGACTGGTCCACGCCCTGCCCGCTGTTCGTCGAACGCGCCCAGGGCGCCCGCTTCTACGACGTGGACGGCCATGACTATGTGGACTTCTGCCTCGGCGATACCGGCAGCATGTTCGGCCACTCGCCGGCGCCGATTGCCCGCGCCCTCGCCGAACAAGGCGCGCGCGGCCTGACCACCATGCTTCCGGGCGAAGACGCCGTGGTCTGCGGCGAGCTGCTCGCCCAGCGCTTCGGTCTGCCCTACTGGCAGGTGACCGCCACCGCCACCGACTCCAACCGCTATGTGCTGCGCTGGGCCCGCGCAGTGACCAGGCGCAAGACCCTGCTGGTGTTCGACGGCTGCTACCACGGCACCGTGGACGACGTGATGGTGCGCTACCGCGACGGCGAAACCGTGCATCGCTCCGGCCTGGTCGGCCAGGCCTATGACCTGACCCAGCACAGCCGCTCCATCCCCTTCAACGACGTGGAAGCGCTGGAAGCCGCGCTGGCCCAGGGCGATGTGTGCGCCCTGCTGTGCGAGCCGGCAATGACCAACATCGGCATGGTGCTGCCCGATCCGGGCTTCATGCAGAAGTGCCGCGAGCTGACGCGCAAGTACGGTTCGCTGCTGATCATCGACGAAACCCACACCATCTCCACCAATATCGGTGGCTGCACGAAACTGTGGAACCTCGACCCGGACTTCTTCGTGGTCGGCAAGCCCATCGCTGGCGGCGTGCCCTGCGGCATCTTCGGCTGCAGCGCGGAGATGGCCGAACGCATGGCCGCCTCGCGCAAGAGCGCCCAGGAAGACAGCCATGGCCACGGCCACAGCGGCATGGGCACCACGCTCTCGGCCAACGCCCTGGCCATGCACTGCATGCGCGCCAACCTGGAACAGGTGATGACCCAGGCGGCCTACGACCACATGCTGCCGCTGGCCAAGCGCCTGGCCGACGGCTTCCGTACCCTGATCGCCAAGCACGAGCTGAAGTGGTCGGTGACCGAGCTGGGTGCGCGCAGCGAATTCCAGTTCTGCCCCGTCTCCCCGCGCACCGGCGCCGAAGCCGAAGCGGCCTTCCACGACGAGCTGCAGATGGCGCTGCACCTGTACCTGATCAACCGCGGCATCCTGATCACGCCGTTCCACAACATGACCCTGTGCTGCCCGGACACCACCGCCGACGACGTGGATCGCCTGATCGAGACCCTCGATGCCGGCATCACCGAGCTGCTGGCGATTCCCGGCGCACGCGAAGCCTGATCGATAGAACCCTGTAGGAGCGGACCTTGTCCGCGATCCGCCGGCAGGCGGTAAAAGCCAAAGGCATCGCGGACAAGGTCCGCTCCTACGAAAAGCATTTTGCGGCGCGCCCCGCGCCACCGAGGACCACCATGCAATTCGCCGATCGTCAGGAAGCCGAAGCCTTCCTCGCCGCCCACCCGGACGTGCGCAGCATCGAACTCTTCATCATCGACTCCAACGGCATCCCGCGCGGCAAGCTGCTGCACCGCGACGAGCTGCTGGCGATCTACGACAACGGCCGTCCGCTGCCCAGCTCGATCCTCGCGCTGACCGTGCAGGGCGAGGACGTCGAAGGCACCGGGCTGGTATGGGAAGTGGCCGACGCCGACTGCTGGACCTACCCGTTGCCCGGCAGCCTGACCCTGCAAACCTGGCGTGCCAGCCCCACCGGCCAGCTGCAGGTGAGCATGCACCCGACCCAGGGTCTGCCGGCTACCCCGGCCGACCCGCGCCAGGCGCTGAGCCGCGTGGTGGATCGTCTGAAAGCCGACGGCTTCCACCCGGTAATGGCGGTGGAGCTGGAGTTCTATCTGCTGGACAAGCAGCGCGACGCCAACGGTCGCCCGCAACCGGCGCTACAGATGAACGGCATCCGCCCGGAAGCGCCGCAGGTCTACGGCGTCTACGAACTCGAACAGCTGCAGCCGTTCCTCGACGATCTCTACGCCGCCTGCGAAGTGCAGGGCCTGCCGGTACGCACGGCGATTTCCGAGTACGCGCCAGGCCAGGTCGAGCTGACCCTGGAACACCGTTTCGACGTCATGCAGGCCATCGACGAAGGCGTGCGCTACAAGCGCCTGGTAAAAGGCGTGGCGAACAAGCACGGGCTGCAGGCCTGCTTCATGGCCAAGCCGTTCGGCGACCGCGCGGGCAGCGGCATGCACCTGCACGTCAGCCTGGCGGATGCCGAGGGCAACAACCTTTATGCCAGCGAAGACATCCACGGCACCCCGCTGCTGCGCCACTCCATCGGCGGCATGATGGCGCGCCTGCTGGACTCCCTCGCGATCTTCTGCCCCAACGCCAACTCCTTCCGCCGCTTCCAGGCCAACAGCTACGCGCCGCTGGCCAAGAGCTGGGGCGTGAACAATCGCACCGTGTCGTTCCGCGTGCCCGGCGGCCCGGCGAAGAGCCGGCACATCGAGCACCGCATCTGCGGCGCCGACGCCAACCCGTATCTCGCGGCGGCGGCGATCCTCGCGGCCATCCATGAAGGCATCCGCGAGCAGATCGATCCGGGCGCCCCCATCGTCGGCAACGGCTACGAGCAAGCCACCGAATTCCTCCCCACCGACTGGCTCACCGCGCTGCGCGCGCTGGAGTCGTCCACCTGGGCGCACGAGGCGCTGGGCGAGGAGTTCCTCAAGGTGTTCCTGGCCATCAAGTGGGAGGAGTTCCGCCAGTTCATGGGCGAGGTGGGCGAGCAGGATTGGCGCTGGTATCTGCATCACGCGTGATGCGACAGGCCTGATCGGCGGATAACCGTGAACGGTTATTCGCCCTACGATCCACGACACGTGTGAAGTTTGCACCACTGCTTCCCCTCACCCCAGCCCTCTCCCAGAGGGAGAGGGGGCCGTGCGTGCCGGCTGACAACGCTGCTTCACTCTGCGCCGATCAGTCCCCTCTCCCGCTTGCGGGAGAGGGTTAGGGTGAGGGGCTTTTGATCCTGCCCTTGATCCGGCATTTGCAGCTCACCCGCTGACACGCGAAAGTCTTACGAAAAATTTACCCTGCCAGAGTGAAGATTCTGGTCTTTTCTTGGTCTGTAGTTGCACGGAGCGCCTGAGCGCTCCGCGATCGATGCGGCGCCCGCCGGTCTGCCTGCCGGCCGCCGTCCTCTCTCAGGCAGGGAGAACCCGTAGACAATGAGCACTCCCGTCGTACTGATCACCGGCGCTGCCGGTGGCCTCGGAAAAGCCATCGCCAAACGTTTCGCCCAAAGCCACTGGCGCATCGCCGCCACCGACGTGGATAAAGCCGGCCTGCATGCGCTCAACGCCCAGGTTCCGCTGGACGCCACCGCCGTCGGCGACCTGCGACGAGCCGACAACTGCCACAGCCTGATGTCCGACATTCTCGCCCGCACCGGCCGCCTCGACGCCCTGGTGAACGCCGCCGGCGTCTGGCGCGAGGGCCCGGTGGAAGACTTCAACGAGGACGACTTCGACCTGGTCATGGGAGTCAACCTCAAGGCGGCGTTCTACATGTGCCAGGCCGCGACGCCCTACCTCAAGGAAAACCACGGCAGCATCGTCAATATCTCCAGCGACTCCGGCCGCCAGGCCTATCGCGGCTCCGCGGCCTACTGTGCGAGCAAGGCGGCGCTGACCATGCTCACCCGCACGCTGGCCCTGGAACTCGCGGAATCCGGCGTGCGGGTCAACGCCATCTCGCCGGCCGACATCGCCACGCCGATGCTCGACTACCAGGCCGAACGCTATGGCCAAGGCAATCCGGCAGCCTACAAGCGCGAGCTGTTGAAGGATTATCCACAGGGCAAGGTGGCGCGCTTCATCCGCCCGGAGGAAGTCGCCGAACTGGTCTGGTACCTCTGCAAACCGGAATCCGAAGCCATCACCGGCGCAGACCTGGCCATCGACTTCGGTCTCTCGGCCGGGCGCTGAAGCGCAGCGACGTGAACGGGCGGCCAGAGGTCGCCCGTTTTCGTTAAGGGCGTTGATCGAACGGCGGATACACCGCTGGCGGATGGTCCACTGGCGCCACGGGCCAATCAGGGATATAGAAAAAACTGTGTCGTCAGCCCCGCTCCGGTTGTCCAGAGTGAGGCCCTTTCCTTTTCCCACGACAATTCCGAAGAGAATTCCATGGAACCTGGCAACCACCAGCTCAGCATGACCGTCCTGATGACCCCCGACATGGCCAACTTCTCCGGCAATGTCCACGGCGGCACCCTGCTCAAGTACCTCGACGAAGTCGCCTACGCCTGCGCCAGCCGTTTCGCCGGCTACTACGTGGTAACGCTCTCGGTCGACCAGGTGATCTTCCGCGAGCCGATCCACGTCGGCGAACTGGTCACCTTCCTCGCCTCGGTGAACTACACCGGCCGCACCTCCATGGAGATCGGCGTGAAAGTGGTGACCGAGAACATCCGCGAGAAATCCGTGCGCCACACCAACAGTTGTTTCTTCACCATGGTGGCGCTGGACGACGCGCGCAAGCCGATCGTCGTGCCGCAGCTCGATCCGCAGACCAAGGATGAAAAACGTCGCTTCGCCCAGGCGCAGCAACGCCGGCAGATTCGCCAGGAGCTGGAACAGCGTTACAAGGCCATTCGCGACGAATGACGGACGATCGCGACATTTCCTGAAAAGAAATCCTAGGTGTCGCGGAAATTTCCCAATGCGTCAACAGGTTACCCTTGCGTGAAAGCAAGGTAGGAAATCATTACTACGCCTAAACTTTTCACACGCGGGTTTGCCCCCGTGACCCACCGTCGAGCGGCCAAGTGCTTTTAAGCAGTCTGGTCGCTCCCTGAGTGCCCGGAGCCCAGACCATGCATCACACCCCGTTACTGACCACCCTCGCCGTCGGCTTCGTGCTGGCCTTCGTCCTCGGCGCCCTGGCCAACCGCCTGCGTATCTCGCCGCTGGTGGGCTACCTGCTCGCCGGCGTGCTGGCCGGCCCCTTCACCCCCGGTTACGTCGCCGACCAGGCGCTCTCCGTGGAGATCGCCGAACTGGGCGTGATCCTGCTGATGTTCGGCGTCGGCCTGCACTTCTCGCTCAAGGACCTCTTGTCGGTGAAAGCCATCGCCATCCCCGGCGCGGTGGTGCAGATCGGCGTCGCCACCCTGCTCGGCCTGGGACTGGCCTGGATGATGGGCTGGAACTTCGGCGGCGGCCTGGTCTTCGGCCTGGCTCTGTCGGTGGCCAGTACCGTCGTGCTGCTGCGCGCACTGGAGCAGCGCCAGCTGATCGACACCAAGCGCGGCCGCATCGCCATCGGCTGGCTGATCGTCGAGGACCTGGCGATGGTGCTCACTCTGGTCCTGCTGCCGGCGCTGGCGGGTTCGCTGGGCGGCACCTCCGACGGCAGCGAGGGCGGCGTGCTGATGCCGATCCTGCTGACCCTGGGCAAGGTCGCCGCCTTCGTCGCGGTGATGATCGTCGGCGGCCGCCGCTTCGTGCCCTGGGTGCTGGAGCGCGTAGCCAAGACCGGCTCGCGCGAGCTATTCACCCTCGCCGTGCTGGCCATCGCCCTGGGCATCGCCTACGGCTCGGCGGTTATCTTCGGCGTGTCCTTCGCCCTCGGTGCGTTCTTCGCCGGGATGATCCTCAACGAGTCCGAGCTGAGCCACGAGGCCGCCGAGAACTCACTGCCGCTGCGCGACGCCTTCGCCGTGCTGTTCTTCGTTTCGGTGGGCATGCTGTTCAACCCGGCGATCCTGATCCAGGAGCCGCTGCCGGTGCTGGCGACCTTCCTGGTGATCGTCTTCGGCAAGTCGGTGGCGGCCTACGTCATCGTGCGCATGTTCGGCCACCCCAACAGCACTGCGCTGACCATCGCCGCGAGCCTTGCGCAGATCGGCGAGTTCTCCTTCATCCTGGTCGGCCTGGGCGTGACCCTGAACCTGCTGCCCGAAGCCGGCCGCGACCTCGTGCTGGCCGGCGCGATCCTGTCGATCCTGGTCAACCCGCTGCTGTTCATCGCCATCGACCGCCTGCAGGCGCGCCAGGAGCAGAAGGCCGAGAGCGACTCAGGCGTGGTCCAGGTGGAACCCCAGGACCTGCCGCCGCCGGTACTGGAGCACAACCACGCCATCCTCATCGGTCATGGCCGCGTCGGTGCGCTGGTGAGCGAGCGCCTGCGCAAGGACAAGGTTCCGGTGGTGGTGATCGAGGACAAGCGCGAGAAAGCCGCCGAGCTGCGCGAACACGGCCTCTGCGTGGTGGTGGGCAATGCCGCCAATCCCGATGTACTGACCCAGGCCAATATCACCTCGGCGCGCTGGTTGCTGATCGCCATCCCCAATGGCTTCGAGGCCGGGACGATTTCCAGCCACGCACGGGCGATCAACCCAAACCTGGACATCATCGCCCGCGCCCACTTCGACGCCGAGGTGGATTACCTGGGGCAGAACGGCGCCAACCTGGTGATCATGGGCGAGCGGGAAATCGCCCGCGGCATGGTCGAGCGCGTGGAACGCGAGGACACCGCCTCGGCGCCGGGTGACGACCACCTGCCGCAGTCGGCCTGACGCCATGTTGCGCCGGCTGTACGACTGGACCATGCGCCTGGCTGGGCATCCCCGCGCGGAGCTGGCGCTGGGCGGGGTGACCTTCGCCGAGAGCTCGTTCTTTCCCATCCCGCCGGATGCGCTGCTGGTGCCAATGGTCCTGGCCAACCGGGCCAAGGCCTGGCGTTACGCGGCAATCTGCATCGTCAGCTCGGTGCTGGGCGGTATCGCCGGCTACTTCATCGGCCTGCTGCTGTTCGAGACGGTGGGGCAGGCGATCCTGGCCTTCTATGGCCTGCAGGAGAACTTCGCCGAGGTCGCCGAGCGCTACAACGAGCTCGGCTGGCTGATGGTGCTGCTGGGCGGCGGTTTCACCCCGCTGCCCTACAAGCTGATCACCCTCACCAGCGGGGTGGCCCAGCTCGATCTGGTGCTGTTCATCGCCCTGAGCGTGGTGGCGCGCACCCTGCGCTTTGCGGCGACCTGCGCTCTGCTGTTCTGGGCGGGGCCCGCGCTGCGCGAGGCTATCGAGAAACGCCTGGGGCTGGCGTTCGGCCTGCTGACCGCGATGGTGGTGGGTGGGTTGCTGCTGGGCAAGTACATGCTCTGAGCCGTTCTTTGTAGCAGCGAGCTTGCTCGCGAACCGCTTCGTCGCAAGGGCCTGCCCTCACCCCAACCCTCTCCCGGAGGGAGAGGGGGCCGTTCGGCATTCTGTGGATAACTCGGCGTCAGCCGGCGAGCTTCACTCTGCCCACCCGCTCAGGACAGTCCCCTCTCCCTCTGGGAGAGGGTTAGGGTGAGGGGAAAGCCCTCGCCCAGGACTTCCCTTTCAATACCGTAGTCAGCTCACCCCAGCTTCATCGCCTCGAACTTCACCCGCGGATGGGCAATGCGGTCCTGGGCGCGCACCAGTTCCAGCTCGTAGCTGCCGCAGGCCTGGGTCTCCAGCAACACTTCATGCACAGCGGCGGCGCAGAATTCGAAGGCGCTGCGCAGGTCGTCGCCCAACAGCAGGCGGGCCAGGAACAGGCCCGAGGTCAGATCGCCCACGCCCACCGGCTGACGCGGGAAGGCCAGCAGCGGGCGGCGCAGGTGCCAGGTTTCGTCCAGCGTCACCAGCAGCATCTCGAACGCATCCGCCGGCTTGCCGGGATAGTTCAGGTGTTTCACCAGGACCGCCTTCGGGCCGCGCACCAACAGGCCACGGGCCATCTCGGCGCAGTCTTCCAGGGAAGTCGGCTGGCGGTCGCAGAAGCTGTCCAGTTCCAGTTGGTTCGGGCACAGGTAGTCGGCCACCGCGGCGGCCTCGTGGAGCAGGAATTCGCTGACTTCCGGGGCGACGATGCAGCCCTTCTCCGGATGGCCCATCACCGGGTCGCACAGGTACACGGCACGCGGGTTCACCTCGCGGATCCGGCGTACCACGTCGAGGATCGAACGGCCCTGCGCCGCACTGCCCAGGTAGCCCGACAGCACTGCGTCGCAATTGCCCAGTTCGCCAATGGCAGCGATTCCGTCCACCAGCGCGGGAATCTGCTCCGGCGGCAGCACCTGGCCCGTCCAGTGACCATACTGGGTATGGTTGGAGAACTGCACGGTGTTCAGCGGCCAGACGTTCACCCCGACGCGGCGCATGGGGAACTCGGCGGCGCTGTTGCCGGCATGGCCGAAGACGACGTGGGACTGGATGGCGAGAACGTGGGGAGTGCGCGGCATAACGGTGTCCTGCTACAGAATGGCGCAGTATGGAGCGCAATTCACACCCTGTGAACAACCGCCCCTCGCCGCCCGGCGACGGAGTGAGTAAGCTGATGCGCCGATTCCGAGGAAGCTGACGTGGACCTGGGCAATCTTTTCATCTTCATGCTGGTTATCGCGGCCGCCGCCTGGTGGTGGCGTGCCCACGGCATTCGCGAACGCGCGCTGGCCCTGGCCAAGCAGCACTGCGCGCGCGAAGGTGTTGAGTTGCTCGACGACGCCATGGCGCTGCAACGCTTCCGCTTCCAGCGCGACGGCCGGGGCAACCTGCGTCTGGCTCGCGAGTACGCCTTCGAGTTCACCGCCACCGGCCAGGAACGCTACGCCGGCAGCATCGCGATGTTCGGCCAGCACCTGGGCCGCGTCGAGCTGGCACTGTTCCGCATGGAACCCGAACCGCGCGCCCCGGTGATGCCGGTCGCCACGTTCCATCCCGTCGTGAACGCCTCGGACGACGAGATCGTCGATGCCGTGTTCGATGACGAGCCGGTGCCACGCGCCAAGGCCGAAGTCGTGCGCCTGGACGAATGGCGTCGGGCACACCAGGGCAAGAAGGTCGGCGACTAGAGCTGCGCGCGGATCTTCGCCCAGTCGTCCTGCACCGCCGCCGTCATCGCCTTCCTGAGCAATCGGCAGCGCCCGCGATGCCAGAGTGAACGGCGCCGCTTCTGATTACGCCGACAGGCCTCGAACAACCAGTCCGGGTCGAAGCCGTCCCACACGCCCGCTGTCGCCCAGGCATTGCTCCAGACCACTGGCGCCACTTCCAGGCGGTAGATCGCCTCCAGCTCATCGACGGGGAAACCGCTGATCGCCAGGGTCCGGGCGATGGCGGCCAGGCCGCTGTCGTCCAACTCGGTGTCCAGCCACAGCTCGGACAGCGCCAGCCAGACGGACTCGCGGACCGGGTCGTTCATTCGTGGCCCAGCAGGAAGCGCGAGACTCGCTCGGCGCTCTCCTCGGGAAACTCCTGCATGAAGCAGTGCCCGCCGTCGACGCACTGCCCGCTCACCACCGCATTCGACGCGCACCAGCGCGCCACGGACTTGGGTACGAAGGGATAGGTACGCTCGCCGAACAACACCTGGGTCGGCGTTACCACTTTGTTCAGCGATGGCCACAGGCGCTTGGGGAAGGAGCTGAATATCTCCGCTTCGCGGCTGGGCCGGCATTTCAGCTCGACGCCGGCGTCAGTGCACTTCATGGCGTTCTCCACGTAGGCCCAGAGCGCTGCGTCAGTCCAGCCCTTGAAGATGCCGCGACCGTGCAGGCCAGCGTAGGCCGCCTCGCGATCCGCCCACTGGCTGCGCCGCGAGCGCGCTTTCTGCACCATGGTGCGGCGCTTGTGCAGCCCGAGCACTTCGGAGAGCGCCATCACGCCGATCATCGCCGGAGTGAACAGCACCGGATCGAGCAGCACGGCGCGGCGGAAGAGCTCGGGATGGCGACCCAGGATCAGGCTGGTGAGCACGCCGCCGAAGCTGTGCCCCGCGGCATAGTGCGGCACGTCGCCGAACAGCCGGCTGCCGGCCTGGAACGCCTCCACCGCCATCTCGGCATTGCGGTTCCAGCCATGGAAGCGGCCGCCGTGGTCGCTGTCGCCGTGGCCCTGCACGTCGCACAGCCAGAGGTCGAAATCCTTCGCCAGCACGCGCAGCATCGGCTCGTAGGCGCGACCGCAGAAACCGTTGCCGTGCAGGAAGTGCAACAGCGGCTTGCCGCTGGGTTCGCTGCGCCAGCCGCGCAAGGTGAAACCGGCGGACCCTTCGTGGGCCCAGGACAACAACTGCATGGGTGTATCTCCATCAGGACGCCGCAGTGTAACGAGGCGGCGGGGCCCCGAACCAGAGCGCCAACGTGCTATCGTCGCCGTCCTTGCATGACTTGCCGCGAACATGCCGCTTCCCCGCCCCCTCCGTCTTGCCCTGCTCAGCCTGCTCCTGCTGGCCGGCCTGGTGCTGTCGGTGTACTGGGCCGGCGAAAAGGCGCGGCACCGCGCGCTGCTGGCCGAGGCGGAAACCGCCCATGAACAGCTGGGCCTCTACGCCAGTTCGTTGCATACCCTGATCGAACGCTTCCGCAGCATTCCCGCCGTGCTGGCGCTGGACCCGGAACTGCGCGCAGCCATGCGCGGCCCGGTGACCGACGAGGTGCAGCACCGGCTCAACCTCAAGCTGCAGCAGATCAACGGCGCGGCGCGCTCCTCGACGCTGGAACTGCTGGACCGCACCGGCCTCGCCGTGGCCGCCAGCAACTGGAACCTTCCAACCAGCTACGTCGGCCACAACTACAGCTTCCGCCCGTACTTTCGCCAGACCATCGCCCAGGGCGCCGGGCGCTTCTATGCGGTTGGCGTGACCACCGGGATTCCCGGCTACTTCCTGTCCAACGCGCTGCGGGACGACACGGGCAACTTCCTCGGCGCCATCGTGGTCAAGCTGGAATTCCCCGACCTCGAGCGCCAGTGGAGCCAGACTCCGGACGTAGTGCTGGTGAGCGACAGCAAGGGCGTGGTGTTCCTCGCCAACCACCCACGCTGGCGCTACCGCGAGCTGATGCCGCTGGACGCGGTGGCCCGTGCGGAACTGGCCGATACCCGCCAGTACCACAGGCAGCCGCTCAGCGCGCTGCCACACCGGACGCTGGAATCCCTCGGCGAGCACGCGCGCATGGTGCGCGTGGACGGCCAGGACATCAGCGGCGCTTACCTCTGGCAATCGGTCGGCCTGCCGGAAGAAGACTGGACCCTGCACTTGTTGCGCGATACGCGCGGCGTGCAGTCCGACGTCACCAGCGCACGCCTGGCCGCCGCCGGCGTCTGGCTGGCGCTGGTGTTCCTGGTCCTCTGGCTGCAGCAACGGCGCCGCCTCGCCCGCCTGCGCCAGCGCAACCAGGAAGAGTTGGAGCGCCTGGTCGAGCAGCGTACCGCCGCCCTGCGCACCGCCCAGGACGGCCTGGTGCAGGCCGCCAAGCTGGCCGCGCTGGGGCAGATGTCCGCCGCGCTCGCCCACGAGATCAACCAGCCGCTGACCGCCCAGCGCATGCAGCTGGCCAGCGTGCGCCTGCTGCTGGACGCCGGTCGCCACGACGACGCCCGCGCCGCGCTGGTACGCGTCGACGAGTTGCTCGAACGCATGGCCGCCCTCACCGGCCACCTGAAGACATTCGCCCGCAAGACGCCCGGTGGCCTGCGCGAGCGCATCGAACTCGGCCATGTGGTCGAACAGGCGCTGCAACTGCTCGCCGTGCGCATCCGCGCCGAACGCGTGGACATCAGCCAGAACTTGACCCTGCCCGCCTGGGTGCTGGGGGATGCGATCCGCCTCGAGCAGGTGCTGGTCAACCTGATCCGCAACGCGCTGGACGCGGTGGCGGACGTCGAACATCCGCACATCACCCTGAGCCTGCGCCGCGACGAAGGACATTGGTGCCTGGAAGTCGCCGACAACGGCCCGGGCATCGACGAAGCCCATCTGGCCAGCGTCTTCGATCCCTTCTTCACCACCAAGCCGGTGGGCGAAGGACTCGGCCTCGGGCTGGCGGTATCCTATGGCATCGTCCACGAACTCGGCGGCCGCCTCGGCGCAGCCAACCAACCCTCCGGCGGCGCGGTGTTCCACCTGAGCCTGCCGGTCGCCCGCGAAGAAGGAAGACCATGAGCGAGACCATCCTCTTCGTCGACGACGAAGCCGCCATCCGCGACGCCGTGCAGCAGTGGCTGCAGTTGTCCGGCTTCGAGGTGCGCCTGTGCGGTAGCGCCGAGGAGTGTCTGAAAAGCGTATCGCGCGAATTGCCCGGAGTGGTCATCAGCGATGTGCGCATGCCCGGCACCGACGGCCTGGCGCTGCTCGAGCGCCTGCAGAAGATCGACCGCGACCTGCCGGTGATCATGGTCACCGGTCACGGCGACGTGCCCATGGCGGTGCAGGCGATGCGCCAGGGCGCCTACGACTTCATCGAGAAACCCTTCACCCCCGAACGCCTGCTCGACAGCCTGCGCCGCGCCCTGGAGAAACGCCGGCTGGTGCAGGAGAACCGCCAACTGCGCGAACAGGCTGCGCTCAAGCACCAGATCGAGTCGCGCCTGCTCGGCGTCTCACGGCCGATGGAAACCCTGCGCCGGCAGATCATGGCGCTGGCCGGCACGCCGGTGAACGTGCTGATCCGTGGCGAAACCGGCAGCGGCAAGGAACTGGTCGCGCGCTGCCTGCACGACTTCGGCCCGCGCGCCGGTAAGCCTTTCGTCGCGCTGAACTGCGCGGCGATCCCCGAGCAGTTGTTCGAGACCGAACTGTTCGGCCACGAGAGCGGCGCCTTCACCGGCGCCCAGGGTAAGCGCATCGGCAAGCTGGAACACTCCAACGGCGGCAGCCTGTTCCTCGACGAGATCGAAAGCATGCCGCTGGCCCAGCAGGTGAAGCTGCTGCGCGTACTGCAGGAACAGCAACTGGAACGCCTGGGCTCGAACCAGAGCATCAAGGTCGATTTGCGGGTGATCGCTGCGACCAAGCCGGACCTGCTGGAAGAAGCCCGCGCCGGACGCTTCCGCGAAGACCTGGTGTACCGCCTGAACGTCGCCGAGCTGCGCCTGCCGCCGTTGCGCGAACGCCGCGAGGACGTCCCGCTGCTGTTCGAGCACTATGCGTTGCTGGCCAGCGAGAAATTCGCCCGCGAAGCCGCGCCACTAACGGCCAGCGAACTGGCCCGCCTGCTCGCCCACGATTGGCCGGGCAACGTCCGCGAGCTGGCCAACGCCGCCGAACGCCACGTGCTTGGCCTGGACCGTGCCGACGGGCCCATCACGCCGGCCGGCAACGGCCTGTTCGAGCGCATGGAGGCTTACGAGGCGCAGTGCATCCGCCAGGCGCTGGGCCAGTGCAGAGGCGACATCAAGGCGGTGATGGAGCTACTCGACCTGCCGCGCCGCACCCTCAACGAGAAAATGCAGCGCCACGGACTGAGCCGCGGGGACTACCTGAGCGAAGACTGAACAAGCTGCTCGGCGAAGAACCAGCCGGTGCACCAGCGCGCCAGCGGCCAGAGCAGCGCGAGCACGATCACCGCAGGCGGCAGCAGATAGACCGGCAGGCTGCTGGAACTCAGCGAGCTGTACGCGGCGAACGCCACCAGGAGCGCTACCAGCAGGACCAGCACCGTCCACAGCGCCACCAGCGCCACGGCCGCCGCCAGCACGCGCCCGGCGGCGAAGCGCGAGACCTGCGCCGGCAGGCGTGTATGCACCGCAGCCATGACGATCAGGAACGGCAGCACGCAGCTGGTCAGGAGAAACACCGATTGCAGGCTGCCGTCGCCGAGATACAGGTAGAGCGCGCCATAACTGAGCGCGGAGAACAACTTGTAGATCACCGCGGTGAAACAGAGCGCCACGCCCAGGGCGATATGCCAGGACGGCAGCACCAGGGTCTGCCCCGGGGCCAGCCGCTCCCAACGCGCCCGCGCATACCTGAGGACCAGCCACAGCGGTAGAAGGCAACCCAGCACCAGGGTGAGCAAGGTGGACAACTGGCCGTGCAGCGCTATCCAGAAGCTGCGCGCACTCTGTTCGAAGGCCCACGAATAGAACGACTGGCTCAGGAACGCGACGCCGGTGCTGACGATCAGGGTGCCGAACAGATACAGCAATGCGAACCCCGCCAACAGCCCGGCCTGCGGATTGAACTGCGCGATGCCATGGCGCTCGCGCTGGGCATGCACCAGCAGCAGGACCGCCGCCGCATAGAGGCTCAGCCCGCCAACCCAGTTGGCGATCATCGCCGGCAGGTACTGCACGAGCCGCTCGCGGAAGCCGCCCAGGTCAGTGATCCACTGCACCCCATTGCTGCCGAAGAAGAGCAGCGCAGCCGCCGCGACCATGGCGGCAACGAACAGGAAGGGCTGGTTCCCGGCCGATGCCGGTGCGCTGCTGGACGCCGTCAATGACGCCAGGGGCGTGGCGAAGGGGTTGTCGCTCATCATGAACGTCCTTGTCGATCTATCGAATCTTGTGCCGAGCCTCTCACAGCCGCCAGCCTCCCGCCAGCGATGCCTTCAGCGGATGGTGGCAAAAGAATAGCCACCCGCTACCCTATCGGCAGCCGTCCACCGGCCAACTTCCCGGGCTCTCCATAACAAGGACAATACGTATGACCGGCAGCCTTCTACCCTCGATCTGGCTGGGCGCCTTCGACTGCGCGGAACAATGGAACCGGGCGCGGGAAACCCAGCAGGTTCCGACGGCTCGCCGCCTGGGCGGCGCCATTGACGATCGTGTGCTGTGGTCGCGCCATCCGATGACGCTCGATGCCTGGTGTGCCGGTTGCCAGGCGGTGCAGCCTATCCAGGTCGACTGGCATTTCGGCAGCGTCGGCACCGATGGCAGCGTTCACCCGGCCTGGTCGGAAACCGCGGTGTGCAAAGGCTGCGGCCTCAATAGCCGGATGCGCGCGCTGCTGGATCGCGTCCAGCATCTCGCACTCGCGGAACAGACGCAGGTCTTCGTCGCCGAAAGCATCACCGCCAGCTACCGGCAGTTGGAACGCCGCTTCCCACGGTTGCTCGGCAGCGAGTTCCTGGGCGCGGACCACGAGCCCGGGAAAAGCTACTGGAACGAACGCTATCAGCAGGAAATCCGTCACGAAGACCTGACCCGGTTGTCATTCGAGGATGGCCGCTTCGACCTGGTGATCACCCAGGACATCTTCGAGCACATCCCCGACTTCGTCCGTGCCTTCGCCGAATGCCGGCGGATACTGCGCAGCGGCGGCCATTTGGTCTTCACCGTGCCGTTCCGTCCCGGCCTGGCGGCGACCGAAGTGCGCGCACGCTTCGACGCCAACGGCGTGCTGGAACACCTGCTGCCGCCGGAATACCACGGCGATCCGATTGGCGATGGCGGTGTGCTGTGCTTCCAGCGCTTCGGCTGGGACATGCTCGACAGGTTGCGCGAAGTGGGGTTTGCCAAGGCGCAGGCCCACCTGTACTGGGGCCCTTGGCAGGGTCATTTCGGCTTTCCGTTCTTCGTCTTCCAGGCGTCGTGCGCCCCATAAAAAAAAGGCCGCTGATAGCAGCGGCCTTGAGACGGACGTCGATCTGGAGCAATCAAGAATCGACGTCGGGAAGATTGCCGGCGGTGAGGCCGGTAACGGCGCCACTCGAAAGTCGCGCTGTTGGGTCAAGTATATTGACCGATAAGACAGGAATACAGACCACCCACAGCGAAAGACTGTTACAGCATCTGTAACAATTGCTCTCCAGACGAAAAACGCGGGCAAAAAAAACGCCGCATGTCTTATGCGGCGCAAGGTGTTGAGAAGCCCGGCTCACGCTCCGGACCTCCCGGGGGAAGCGGCCGATCAGGAATCGGCGTTGCTGCTGGCAGCGGCCTTGGCAGTCTGCTCGGCGGACTGGGCCTGCTGCTGGGCAATCACTGCTTCGTTGGCCTTGACCATCTTGTCGGTCATCAGGCGCGATTCTTCGGCGAAGCTCAGCTGAGTGAAGGACAGCGAGCAGACGGACAGCAGGGCAGCAACATAAAGCGAACGGGACATGACGGTGATCCTTTCTGAACACCCGATTGGTCGGGGTTGGAGAAAGGTTACGGCGCAACAGTCGCTCGAAAAATAGCTAGCTAACCAACAAAGCATTGCCTAAAAAGCAACAATCCGCTGCGATCTTCCGAGAACGCCGATATAGAGCGGCTGCGACCATCCGCCACGCTGGCGCAAAGACACTAGGCGCGCCTCAGGCCCAATTGACAGGATCGTTGAGCACTGCTTCGTCTTCGGCGAAGACCCTCGGCAACTCCGCCTTGAGGAAGTCCACCCACGTGCGGATCTTCGCATCGAGGAATCGCCGTGACGGGTATAGCGCGTAGATCTGCCGCACGTGCAGGCTGTGCCGCGGTAGCACGCGCACCAGGGTATGTTGGCGCAGCGCCGGCGCCGCCACGTAGCTGGGCAGCAGGCAGATGCCCATGCCAGCACTGGCCGCGCCGCTGAGCGCTTCGGCGACGTTGACCATGAAGGTGTCGCGCGGGCGGATCACGCTTTCCTCGTTACCTTCCTCGAATGCCCAGCCTTCGGGGAAAGTCGGGTCCTGCAGGCGCAGGCACTGATGCTGGTGCAGGTCGGCAACGCTGGTCGGGGTGCCACGTCGCTTGAGGTAGTCGGGGCTGGCGCAGAGCACGCTGTAGATGGTGCCCAGGGTCTGGGCGACGAACTCGGAGTCGGGCAGCTCGCGGTCGCGGGTGATCACCACGTCCTGGCCTTCCTCGAGGATGTCCGGCTGGCGCTGGGCCAGGGTCAGCTCGATGTAGACCTCGGGGAAGGACTCGCAGTAGCGCGAAATCAGTGGCAGCAGGTGCTGCTGGCCGAGCCCGGTCAGCGAATGCACGCGCAGTCGCCCCCGTGGACTGAGGTGCGCGCCGCTGGCTTCGGCTTCGGCTTCCTCGACGTCGGCAAGGATCTCCCGGCAGCGCAGCAGGTAGCGCTCGCCGGTTTCGGTCAGCGCCAGGCGGCGGGTGGTGCGGTGCAGCAGGCGGGCTTCGAGCTGGGATTCAAGGTCGGAAACCACGCGCGAGACCTGGGCGGTGGATAACCCCAGAGCATTGGCCGCCGCAGTGAAGCTGCCAGCATCCACCACCCGGACGAAAGCCCGCATCGCATGAAGCACGTCCATGGTTCCCCCTGCTTATCCATCTTGTAGGAGACGACGACAATTATTGTCCGCGCCGCAAAACTGAATCGCAGTATAGGGTCGTTGTTTGGCGATTGTTACCACGTATAGTGCCGGCCAGGTCGCTGCAGCAACGTTGGGCATACCAGGCTCATCGTACGGTCGCCGATACACCAATCGTCGACCATCTCCCCCGCGCATACCTGGCTGCAGCGACTGACTCTTTCTCCAGGGGCGGCCTTCTTCGGATGGCCGCCCTTTTTCATTTCTGACGGTTAGGTCTGGCGCAGCTCATTGCCCTCACCCCAACCCTCTCCCAGAGGGAGAGGGAGTAGTTCGTGCCGGCCGATGGTGCTGTTTCATCCTGCACCGATCAGTCCCTCTCCCTCTGGGAGAGGGAGTAGTTCGCGCCGGCTGATGGCGCTGTTTCATCCCGCACCGATCAGTCCCCTCTCCCTCTGGGAGAGGGAGTAGTTCGTGCCGGCTGATGGCGCTGTTTCATCCTGCACCGATCAGTCCCCTCTCCCTCTGGGAGAGGGAGTAGTTCGTGCCAGCCGATGGCGCTGTTTCATCCTGCACCGATCAGTCCCCTCTCCCTCTGGGAGAGGGTTAGGGTGAGGGCCCGCGGAGTCAACGGCGCGCACCTGGGTTCGCGAGCAAGCTCGCTCCTACAAAAAGCGCAAATGCTCAGCGCGGCAGCGGATACAGGCGCTCGTCGAACTGCTCCAGGCGCACGAACTCCAGCGGCTGGTCGCTCTCCAGATTCTGCAGACGATCCTGGTACTGACGCAGGAAGTCCTGACGCGCGTCGTTGCTGATATAGGGCACGTGCCAGGCTACGAACGGCGGCAGCACGCTCATGCCGGTGTAGGCCAGGGTGCCGCGCAGGATCGGCCGCAGCATGTCTTCCAGCGGACCGTGGATGGCGCCGTCGCCGAACATGTGGTCGCGCCCGCCGAGGGTCACGGTCACCAGCGCCTTCTTGCCGGCCAGGCCGCCCTGGTCGTAGAAGCGCTTGCCGCCGTAGCAGATGCCCGAGACCAGCACGCGGTCGAACCAACCCTTGAGGATGGCCGGCGCGGAGAACCAGTAGATCGGGAAATTGAAGATCACCAGGTCCGCCCAGAGCAACTTGTCCAGCTCGGCCTGGATGTCGGCGGCGATGGTTTTCGCCTTGGCGCCTTCGCGCTGCTCCAGGGCGTAGACCAGGTATTCGGGGTTGGCGCGGGCGCCGAAGTCGGCGGCGCTGGCCACCGGGTTCCAGTTCATCGCGTAGAGGTCGGAGACCTGCACTTCATGGCCCTGGCCGCGGAGGGTTTCCTCGGCGAGCTGGTACAGCGCGGTGCTGAAGGATTGCGGTTCGTTGTGGGCGTGGACGATCAGTACGTTCATGTGGATTCCTGGCCAGAAAAGCGATTCTTGGCGGATCGGTGTGTTGGCTCGGCACCCTCTCCCCAGCCCTGGCTACGCGCCCCGCTCCGAAGAGAGAGGGAGTGTTGATGTTTAACCTTTTGCGCCCTCTCCCCCCGCTAGCACCGAAGCGCTTTTGCCCCCTCTCCCGCTTGCGGGAGAGGGCTGGGGAGAGGGCGCTCTTCAGGCGCTCAAAGTTGAATGGCCTTGAGCTCGACGAACTCGTGCAAGCCCTGCTCGCCCCATTCGCGGCCGTTGCCGGACTGCTTGTAGCCGCCGAAAGGCGCACGGTAGTTGAAGGCACCGCCGTTGACGAAGCATTGGCCGGCGCGCATCTGCCGGGCGAGGCGCAGGCCATCTTCGCGGTCGCCGGCCCAGACGGCGCTGGACAGACCGAACGGCGAGTCGTTGGCGATGGCGATGGCTTCTGCTTCATCGGCATAGGGAATCAGGCACAGCACCGGGCCGAAGATTTCCTCGCGGGCGATGCGCATCTGGTTGTTCACCCCGGCGAAGATCGTCGGCTGCACATAGTGGCCACGCTCCAGATGGGCCGGGCGTTCGGCGCCGCCGCAGACCAGCTGCGCGCCCTCTTCCTGGCCAACACGGAGGTAATCGAGCACAGTGCGGCGCTGGCCGCCCGAGCACATCGGGCCGAGGAAGCTGTCGGCGTCCAGCGGGTCGCCCATCTTCAGCGCGAGGGTTTCGGCACGGGCGATTTCCACGGCTTCGGCATAGCGATGGGCCGGCAGCAACATGCGCGTGAGCGCGGTGCAGGTCTGCCCGGAGTTGATCATCACGTCCTGCACGCCGTGGCGTACAGCGGCGGCCAGGTCGGCATCGGCGGTGATCAGGAACGGCGACTTGCCGCCCAGCTCCAGGCACACGCGCTTGACCGTCGGCGCCGCGGCTTCGGAGACCTTGACGCCCGCGCCGGTGGAGCCGGTGAACGAGACCATGTCCACGTCCGGATGCCGCGCCAGTGCTTCGCCGACCTTGGAGCCGGGGCCGCTGACCAGGTTGAACACGCCGGCCGGCAGGCCGATGGCGTGGACCATGTCGGCCAGCAGGAAGGCGTGCAGCGGGGTGTCCTGGCTCGGCTTGACCACCACGGTGCAGCCGGCGGCGAGCGCCGGGGCGAGCTTGCCGATCAGTTGGTGCAGCGGGTAGTTCCAGGGGTTGATGAAGGCGCAGACGCCCACCGCCTCTTTCACGATCAGCGAGTTGCCGACCTCGCGCACTTCGTCCATGTGCGCGGCCATCGTGGCGTAGCTTTCCAGGCCCTTGATCGGCCCGTCGACCTGCACCATGCGGCACCACTGCACCGGCATGCCCAGCTCGGCGGTGATCAGCGCGGCCATCTCGTCGGCACGGTTCTTCAGTTGTTCGGCGAGGGCGCGGATGTAGCCGGCGCGCACATGGGACGGCGTTTGCGACCAGGCCGGGAAGGCACGGCGCGCGGCATCCACCGCACGGTTCACGTCGCCTTCGCCGCCCAGCGGCACGCGGCCGACGCATTCCTCGGTGGCGGGGTTCTGCACCTCGGCCACGCCCTGCCCTTGCGGCGCCACCCAGGTGCCGTCGATGTAGAGCCGCGTACGGTCATGCATAGCGTTTTTCCTTGAGCAGTTCGGCGGCGCACAAGGCGATGCGGCGGCAGGCTTCGCGCAGCGGTTCGGCGCCGAGCACCAGGCCCAGGCGGATGTGCCCGGCGGCGCTGGGGCCGAAGGCTTCGCCGGCCAGTACGGAAACGCCGTGGCGGTCCAGCAGCACATCAGCGAAGTCCTGGGCGGAGAGCCCGGTGGCGCGGATATCCACCATCACGAACATGCCGCCGTCCGGGCGCAGGGCGCGCACGCCGACGCAATCGGCCAGGCAGTCGAGCACCAGGTCGCGGCGCTGGCGGTAGGCCTCGCGCATGGCTTCCAGTTCCGGCAGCTTCGCTTCCAGCGCGGTGCAGGCGGCGTCCTGGATGAAGTCCGGCGAGCCGTAGAGCATGCACAGGGCAAGGTTTTCCAGGTGCGCGCAGAGCTCGCGCGGGCCGACCACCCAGCCCACGCGCCAGCCGGTCATGGCGTGGGATTTCGACAGGCTGTTGAGGGTCGCGGTGCGCTCGGCCATGCCCGGCAGGCTGGCGGGGCTGATGTGTTCGCCGTCGAACAGCAGCTCGCTGTAGACCTCGTCGGAGATCATCCACAGGTCATGCTTCACGCACAGCTCGGCGAGCTTTTCCCAGGTGGCGCGCGGCAGGCTGGCGCCGGAGGGGTTGTGCGGGCTGTTGATGGCGAGCGCGCGGGTGCGCGGGGTGATCAGCGCGGCGACGTCCTCGGCCTGCACGCGGAAGCCGTGTTCGGAGCGCACCGACACCGGGATGACCTTGGCGCCACAGGCACCGAACACCGCTTCGTAGGTGACGTACATCGGCTCGGCGACAATCACTTCGTCGCCCGGATTGAGCACGCACTGCGCCACGGCATACAGCGCGCACTGGGCGCCAGCCAACACCACCACGTCATCGGCGGTGACGGCCTGACCGCTGCGCTCGCTGTGACGGCGGGCGATGGCCTCGCGCAGCGAACGCTTGCCGCGCACATCGGCGTAATGGGTGTTGCCGGCCAGCAGGCTGTCGATGGCCGATTGCACGATGGGGACGGGAGTGTCGAAGTCCGGGTCGCCCACCGATAGCAGCAGGATGTCGTCGCCCTGCTCCATGCGCGCCAGGGCGCGGTAGTGGATGTCCCAGGCGGCGGCGCCGTCGCCGGCGATGCGTTGGGTGAAGTTCGAGTAGCGCATGGTGTTCATCCTTAAAGGCGCCAGGGCCCAGGGGCCCCGGCGGGTGCAACAGGTCCTACTGGGCGCAGGCGTGTTTCAGCTCGATCAGCGTCACGCCCGGATGGGCGAAGCCGGTGCGCAGGTCGCGCTCCAGTTCGTCCAGGCTCTGCGGCTGGCGCATCTCGCAACCGTAGGCGCGGCCGAGCAGGGCGAAGTCCGGGTTGCGCGGCAGGACGCCGATGGGCTCGATGTCCAGGCCGATCATGTCGTCGCGAATCTGCCCCAGCGCATCGTTGTTCCACAGCAGCACCACCAGCGGGCTGTCCAGCTCCTCGGTGGCGGTGGCCAGTTCCTGCGCGGTGTAGAGGAAGCCGCCGTCGCCCACCAGCACCAGGCCGGGACGCTCCGGCGCACCGAACTTGGCGCCGATGCCGGCGGGCACGCCGTAGCCGAGGGTGCCGTAGCCGGTGGGGTGCAGCCAGCCGCGCGGGGCCTTGCTCGGGTACAGGTAGTTGGCGGTGTAGGCCAGCTGGGTCATGTCGCTGGCGATGAAGGCGTTGTCCGGCAGGACCTTGGCGATGCGCTGCAGGATCGACTTGTGGATCAGTTGCAGCGGGGCGTGGCCGCCGTCGATCTGCGCGCGCAGTTCGGCAATCCGCGACTGCGCTTTCGCCGCGTCACGGGCTGCGCTCGGCAGCGCAGCGAGCAGGGCTTCGGCGGTGGCTTTCGAATCGCCCAGCAGCGCCACGGCGCTCGGGTAGAAGTCGTTGAACTTGCGCGAGTCGACGTCGACGCGGATCACTTCGCCGTTGACCGGCAGGCGGTCGCGCCAGAAGTCGGTGTCGGCCATTTCGGTGCCGATGGCGAGGACCACGTCGGCCTCGGCGATCATGTCCCAACCAGCCTGGGTGCACAGGGTGGCGCCGGCGGACAGCGGCGCTTCCGGCGCCAGCAGGCCCTTGCCAGCAACGCTGGTGAACAGCGGCGCAGCCAGGCGCTCGCTCAGCGCGGCCAGGGCATCGGCGGCATGCAGCGCGCCGCCGCCGGCGATGATCATCGGGCGCTGGGCGGCCTTGAGTTTATCCACAGCCTGCTGGAGCGCCTCGGCGCTAGGCTGGCCGCGGCCGGCGCGGCGCACCACTTCATTGGTCCAATCGCGGGCGACGGGGTTGGCGAGTACGTCCAGCGGCACGGAGATGTGCACCGGGCGCGGACGCTCGCTGCCGAATACGGCGTAGGCGCGGGCGATCAGTTCGGGCAGGTCCTCGGCGCTCAGGGCGACGGCGGAGAATGCGGTGATCGGCGCGGTCATGGCGCGCTGGTCCTGGGTCTCGTGCAGGCAGCCCCAACCCTTGCCCAGGCTGGCGGTGTGGTTGACGCTGGAAATCACCAGCATCGGGATCGAGTCGGCGTAGGCCTGGCCGATGGCGGTGGCGGCGTTGGTCACGCCCGGCCCGGTGATGATGAAGGCCACGCCCGGCTTGCCGCTGACGCGCGCGTAGCCGTCGGCCATGAAGCCGGCGCCCTGCTCATGGCGCGTCAGCACATGGCGGATGCCGCTGCCGGGCAGGCCGCGATACAGCTCCAGGGTGTGCACGCCGGGAATGCCGAACACGGTGTCGACGCCATAGTTGGCCAGCAGGCGCACAAGGGCCTGGCCGCCGGTGAGAGTTTTGTCGTTTTGCATTAACGATCTCCCGAACTGTTCTTCGGCGGATAACCGCAAGCGGTTATTCGCCCTACTCGTGGGGGCCTACGCCGAGTGTCCGGCGTGCGCCGCTTTTGCCCCCTCTCCCGCAAGCGGGAGAGGGGAGCGTTCGTATTCGTCCTTCAAGTACCGAATTGCTTTTTGTAGGAGCGAGCTTGCTCGCGAACAAATCCCGCTGCGGGGCTGTTCGCGAGCAAGAACTAGGCGTCCCCCTCGCTCCTACAGGTACGGTCATTCAGCGACGCGGATCAGCGCATCCACCGCCACGGCGCCATCGGCGTCTGCCAGCAGCGGGTTCACGTCCAGTTCCAGCAGGTTGTCCACGTGTTCGCAGGCGTAGTCGGCCACCGCGCGGATCGCCTCCACCAGCGCCTCCAGATTCACCGGCGCGCGGCCACGGAAGCCGGTGAGCAGCGGCGCGCTGCGCAGGCTCAGCAGGGCATCGCGGATCGCCGCGTCGGTGGTCGGCAGCAGCAGGCTGCGGCTGTCCTTGAGCAGCTCGACGAGGATGCCGCCGGCGCCCAACACCAGCGCCAGACCGAAGCCGTTCTCGCGCTTGATGCCAACGATCAGCTCGGCCAATGGCGGGCTGGCCATGCGCTCCAGCAGCACCTGGTCGAACGGCACTTTGGGCGCGTGGCGGGCGATGTTCTCGCGCATGTCGAACAGTGCAGCTTCCAGCGCCGCCTCGTTGCGCAGGTTGAGCGCCACACCGCCGGCCTCGGTCTTGTGCGGCAGTTGCGCGCTGACCACTTTCAACGCCAGCGGGAAGCCAACATCGGCGGCCGCTTCGCGGGCCTGGGTCGGGGTGCTCAGCGCGGCGCGTGGCAGCGGCAGGCCGAAAGGTTTCAGCGCCTGCTTGGATTGCCACTCGTCCAGTAGGCGGCCTTCGCCTTCCAGCGCCTGCGGGCAGAGCGGCACCAGCGCGGCTTCGCCACGGGCCAGCAGCGCTTCGCGGCGCTGGCGGTAATGGGCGATGCGGCCCCAGGCGGCGAGGCCGTCTTCCACGCCTTGCAGCGCGGCGACGCCGTGGGAGTGCAGCAGTTCGCGGGCGTGCCTGGGCAGCAGTTCCGGCAACGCGGAGGCGATGAAGCCGACCTTGCCGTGGCGCTCCAGCGCGGCGCAATACAGCTCCAGCAGCAGGTCGCACTGCGGGCGTTCGCCAGTCTCTTCGCCGGGGTAGTCGAGCACCAGCAGGGCAGCATCGGCTTCAGTCTGCAGGGCGCTGTCGAGCATGCGGTCCAGTGCCGGGCCGTCGCCCCAGATGGCGGTGGTGAAGTCCAGCGGGTTGGCGATGTTGGCGTAATCCGGCAGCACCTGCGCCAGCTCGGCGCGCTGGGCATCGACCAGCTTGGGCAGGCTCAGGCCGTTGCGCTCGGCGTAGTCGGCGATCAGCCCGGCATCACCACCGGAGCAGGCCAGCGCGGCCAGGCTCGGGCCGGCCGGCAGGTTGCCGCAGGCGGCAGCCTTCAGGGTTTCGATGAAGCTCACCGGGCCGCTGACGCGGATCACACCGAGGCGGTCGAACAGCGCGTCGTACAGCGCATCGGAGCCGGCCAGGGAGCTGGTGTGGCTGAGCGCGAGCTCGGCACCGATCTCGGACACACCGGTCTTCAGCGCGATCACCGGGATGCCTTTCTGCAGCGCCTTGAAGGCGGCGCGGGCGAAGCCGGGAACGTTCTTAAGGCCTTCCAGGTGCAGGCCGATGGCGGTCACGCGCGGCTCGTCGAGCAGCACGTCCATCAGTTCGGCCACGCCCAGCTGCGCCTGGTTGCCCACCGAGGCCATGTAGGCGATGGGCAGCGAGCGGTCGCTCATGGACAGGTTGTAGGCGAAGTTGCCGCTCTGGGTGAGCACCGCCACGCCCTTCTCGACCATGTGCCCGCCGTGGGCCACCGGCCACAGCGCGGAGCCGTGCAGGTAGTCGAGCAGGCCATAGCAGTTGGGGCCGAGCAGGGCCATGTCGCCGGCGGATTCGAGCAGGCGGCGCTGCAGCGCTTCGCCTTCGGCGCCGGTCTCGGCGAAGCCGGAGGCATAGCAGATGGCGCCGCCGGCGTCCTTGGCGGCCAGCTCGGCAACGGCCTGCAGGGTGAGGTCGCGGTTGGTGGCGACGAACACTGCGTCCGGGCCTTCGGGCAGGTCGGCAACGCTACGCACGCAGGGCACGCCTTCGAGTTCGTCGTATTGCGGGTTGACCAGCCACATCGCACCCGGGAAGCCGCCTTCGGCGCAGCGCTTGAGCGCGCGCGCCATGCTGCGGCCGCCGATGAAGGCGACGTGACGGGGGGCCAACAGGCGCTGGAGGTTTTCTCTTTTCATGTCGAATCTCGGTTCGGGGCCTGAGCCCTCTCCCCCAGCCCCTCTCCCTGAAGGGAGAGGGGAGCTTCCGGGGTCATCCTTCGGCGCTCGGTATCAGGCCGCGCGCCGAATCGCTCTTGCCCCCTCTCCCTTTAGGGAGAGGGCTGGGGAGAGGGGTCTTCAGGCAGTGCCGGAAAGCCATCCCTTCCCCGGAGAAAACCGCAAATCAGCGCAACAGCGGACGCAGCAGTTCGCGGGAAATGATGTGGCGCTGGATTTCCGAGGTGCCTTCCCAGATGCGCTCGATCCGCGCGTTGCGCCAGATGCGCTCCACCGGGCCTTCGTCCATCAGGCCCATGCCGCCGAAGATCTGCACGGTCTCGTCGGCGACCTTGCCCAGCACTTCACTGGCGAACAGCTTGGCCATGCCGGCCTCGCCGTCGGTCATGCTGCCGCGGTCCATCTTCCAGGCGGTGTGCAGGGTCATGAGTTCGGCGGCGCGGATCTGCGTGGCCATGTCGGCGAGCTTGAAGGAGATGCCCTGGTAGCTGCCGATGGCCGCACCGAACTGCTTGCGGTCGGCGGACCATTGCAGCGCCAGGTCCAGCGCGCGCTGGGCCTGGCCGACGCAGTTGGCGGCGACCATCACGCGGCCGGCGGTGAGCCAGGCGTTGGCCACTTCCCAGCCCTTGTCGACTTCGCCCAGGACCTGGGAGGCCGGCACGCGGCAGTCGTCGAAGAAGATTTCGTAGGTGTGGTAGCCCTTGTTGCTCACGCATTTCGGGCCACGGCGCACGGTCATGCCGGCGGTGCCCTTGTCCACCAGGAAAGCGGTCACGGCGTTGCGCTTCTTGCCGTTGCGCTCGAAGGTGTCGGTCACCGCGAAGACGATGGCGAAGTCGGCGTGCCCGGCATGGCTGATGAAGTGCTTGGAGCCGTTGATCACGAAGTCCTCGCCGTCACGCACGGCGCGGGTCTTGATCGAGTTGGCGTCGGAGCCGGCGCCCGGCTCGGTGAGGGCGAAGCAGTCGATCTTCTCGCCCTGGACCACCGGCAGCAGGTAGTTCTGGATCTGCTCGCCCTTGCAGGCCATGAGGATCTTCGAGGGGCGCGCGACGAACACATGCAGCGCCCAGGAGACCTTGGACAGCTCGCGCTCGACCAGCGCCTGGGACAGATAGTCCAGGCCGCCGCCGCCGACTTCCTCGGGCATGTTGAAGGCGTAGAAGCCGGCTGCCAGGGCCTTGCCACGAATCTTCGCGGCCAGCTCCGGGGACACCGCGTCGGCGCGGTCCACTTCTTCCTCGTAGGGCAGCAGCTCTTTCTCGACGAAAGCCTTGACCGCTTCGACGAGCATTTCCTGTTCTTGCGTCAGTTGGAAATCCATCACATCACCTGCAGCCGTCAGCGGCCTTTGAATTGGGGGGAGCGTTTCTCGGCCACGGCGCGCAGCGCCTCGGCGGCATCTTCGCTGCGGCCGCAGAGCAGCCCGGCGGCCTGTTCGGCTTCCAGTTGCTGGGCCAGGGTGCGGCTGGCGCCTTCGCGGATCAGGCGCTTGGTGTGGCCGAAGGCGTAGGTCGGGCCAGCGGCCAGGCGTGCGGCGAATTCGCCGACGTGGGCTTGCAGTTGCTCATCGGCGACCACTTCGCCGACCAGGCCGGCGTTCAGCGCGCGCTCGGCATTCCACAATTCGTCGAGGAACAGCAGGCGCTTGGCCGCTTCGCTGCCGATCAGGCGCGGCAGGTGCCAGCTGGCGCCGGCATCGGGGCAGTAGGCCATGCCGGTGTAGCCGGCCTTGAAGCGCGCGGAGGCGCCAGCGATGCGGAAGTCGCAGCACAGGGTCAGGTCCATCCCGGCGCCGACAGCAGTGCCGTTGACGGCGGCGATGGTCGGCTTGTCCAGGCTGTGCAGGCGGCGCATCAGGGCGTGGGCGGTTTCAGTCCAGCCGTAGGTTTCCAGCTCGCCGCGCGCTTCGGCCTCGGCCCATTCGGCGAGGTCGGCGCCGGCGCAGAAGCTGCGGCCTTCACCGGTCAGCACGATGACGCGCACGGCCGCATCGGCCTCGTAGGCGTCGAGCAGGGCCAGCAGGTTCTTGAGCGTGGGGACGTCGAGCGCGTTGCGCTGCTCGGGGCGGTTCAGGGTGATCCAGGCGATGCCGTCCTGGACCCGGCTGAGCGGGGATGGCTGAGTCATGCTGCCCTCGTTCTTGTAGTCGATTGTGTTGAGGCGATGGCCAATACTAAACAAGTGTTCAGCAAGGCGGCAATCCACCCGAATGGGTGGCTTGTAACGCTCCGCCGAACGGCAGGAAGGCCGCGCGACGCGGGGGCTGAGGGGATTCCTCTCGGTTTCCCCCGAGAGCTTGTTACAACTTCGAACAAACGGCCCTGCGGGCCTTCGCGGACGGAGTCCGCTCCTCCCTGACCGGCGAGCGTAGGAGCAGACTCCGTCCGCGATTGCCCCCCGGCAGCTCCGGCGTTGGGCGTGTTCACGAGCAAGGGCTAGGCGCCCCCCTCGGTCCTACAAAAGCCACGACGTGTAGGGCGCATAACCTGGAACAGGTTATCCGCCGGCCCTGCGGCGGATAACGCTGGCGCGTTATGCGCCCTACCCAAAGAAAAAGCCCCGCGAGGCGGGGCTTTTCCGATGCAGTACGACTCAGCCGATACTCGGCAGCGCCTCCTCGCTCAACACCTGGCCACGCTTGCGCTTGAGGAGGTAGTAGGCCAGGTAGCACGCGCCCATGAAGCCGAAGCCCCAGTACAACGACGGGCGCTGGGTCGGGTCCATGGCGAGGAACACGAACAGCGAGCAGCAGATCGCGATGCACGCCAGCGGGATCAGCGGGAACAGCGGCGCGGCGTATTTCAGGTCGGCGACGGTGCCGCCCTTGGCCATGTGTTCACGGCGGAAGCGGTATTGGGCGTAGGCGATGACGATCCAGGTGACGGTGCCGGCCATCCCGCTCACCGCCATCAGCACCATGAACAGGGTGTCGGCGGCGACCACGCTGGTGAGCAGCGACAGCAGCGCGAAGCCCAGGCTGATCAACAGCGCGTAGAGCGGCACGCCACGGGCACTGAGTTTCGACAGCTTGCGTGGTGCCATGCCGGTCTTGGACATGGCCCAGAGGATGCGGGTCGATGCGTAGAGGCCGGAGTTACCCACCGAGAGGATCGCGGTGAGAATCACGAAGTTCATGAGGTCGGCGGCGTAGGGAATGCCGACCATGTCGAACACCTGCACGAAGGGGCTTTCCATCAGCCCGGCCTGCTTCCACGGCACGATGCAGGACAGCACGGCAATCGCCAGCACATAGAAGATCAGCACGCGGAACACCACGTTGCGCACGGCGCGCGGGATGCTCTTTTCCGGCTGGTCGGTCTCGCCGGCGGCGACGCCCATGATCTCGCAGCCCTGGAAGGCGTAGACCACCGTCATCATCACCGCGAACACGGCGGACAGGCCGTTGGGGAACAGGCCGTCGCCGACCAGGTTGGACAGCCCCGGCGCGGCCTCGCCGCTGTTCAGCGGGATGGCGCCGAAGATCACCAGCAGGCCGACCACGATGAAGCCGAGGATGGCGGCGACCTTGATCCCGGAGAACCAGTATTCCGCCTCGCCGAAGGCGCGGGTGGCCAGGGCGTTGAGGGAGAACAGCACGACCACGAAGAAGCCCGACCAGAGCCAGATCGGCACCTCGGGGAACCAGCGGGTCATCAGCATGCCGGCGGCGGTGAATTCCAGGCCGACGGTGGAGGCCCAGCTCATCCAGTAGACCCAGCCGATCATGAACCCGGTGGCCGGGCCGATGAAGCGCGTGGCGTGGGCCTGGAAGGAGCCGGAGACGGGCATCTGCACCGACAGCTCGCCCAGGCAGACCATCACCAGGTACATCAACAGGCCCGCGACCAGGTAGGCGAGGATGGCGCCCATCGGGCCGCCGGAACTGATGGTGACACCCGAGCCCATGAACAGGCCGGTGCCGATCACGCCGCCCAGCGACAGCATGAAGATGTGGCGGCTCTTGAGCGCGCGGGTGAGCTGGATTTTCTCGCCGCTCGTGGCGTGATAGGACTCAGACATGGCGCACCTCCGGGAAACGGTGGGCGCGACGGAGCGGAACTCTACGTTGGATCATTATTGTTATCTCCAATCAATCAGAGGCCGTGGCTCGGGCACGGATGCCACCGGATTATTGGAAGGCGATGTAAGGCCCCGTTGTTCCTCCGGATCGAAGTTGTAGAAAGATGTAAGGATTTTGTGCAGGGCGCGTGGGGCGGGGCTTTCAGCGGGTTTCTTTTTTGTAGGGGCGCTCCCTGGCTGGCAAGACGCTGGGGCGATCCCCTCACCCTAGCCCTCTCCCAAAGGGAGAGGGGACTGTCCTGAGCAAGCTGCAAAATCGGTGCTCGCCGGCGAACGCTGAACTGACCAACTACACCGATCGGCCCCCTCTCCCTTTGGGAGAGGGCTGGGGTGAGGGCCGTCCGCCCGCGCCGAAACTACGCCCGGATGCTCTTCAAAAGCTCAGAAGCAACAACCCTCTCCCGCTCCAACCGCTCCGGCCAGCCGGCAAACGAAGCCCCCGCAAGCGCCGCCTCCTCCAGCTCACCCAGGCATTCCCCCAACCCGCGCACCCCCATGGACCGGCAACTCCCCGCCAACCGATGCGCAAGGCTCGCCGCCTCAACGGCGTCATCCTGGCGCAACGCATCCAGCAGCAGCGGCCACTGTTCATCGAGCAACTTCCACAGGCTGACGAGCAGTTCGTTCAGCTTGTGCTCGCCCAGCAGGCGGCGGTGGGTATCGAGTACCTGCCGATCCAGCGGACCGTCATCCACAGCCTCCGGCAACAGCTCCCAGGCCACGCCGGACAGCGCACGGCGCAGGTCGTCCAGGCGCAGCGGCTTACCCAGCACGCCCTGCATGCCGGCCTCGAAATAGCGACGGACCATGCCCGGCTGCACGCTGGCAGTGAAGGCATGGATCGGTGTGGTGACGTTGAGCCCACCCGGTTGAGTACGGATAGCCCGGCACAGGTCGAGGCCGTTCATGCCCGGCAGGTGCATGTCCAACAGGATCAGATCGAAACGCCGCGCGGCGGTGAGCGCCAGCGCCGGCTCCGCGTCCTCGGCGAGCTGCACACGGTGGCCGTCGCGCTCCAGCAGGGCCTGGACGACCTCGCGGTTGAGGGCGACGTCTTCCACTACCAGTACGTCCAGCGCCGGCGCCGGCTCGGGGCCGATGCCGGACTGCGGAACGACACCCGGCGCCAGCTCGATCTCGAACCAGAAGGTGCTGCCCTCGCCTTCCAGGCTTTCCACGCCGATCTCGCCGCCCATGGCTTCCACCAGCCGCTTGCTGATGGCCAGACCCAAGCCGGTGCCACCGTAGCGCCGCGCCACCTCGTCGCTGGCCTGGGTGAAGCGCTGGAATATCTTCTCCTGCTGTTCGGCGGAGATGCCGATACCGTCGTCGGTCACCGTGAAGCGCAGCCGCTGGCCGGTGTCGCCTCCCCCGAGCAGCGCGACTTCCAGCAGTACTTCGCCTTCCTCGGTGAACTTCACCGCGTTGGCCAGCAGGTTGCTCAGCACCTGGCGCAGGAACTGCTCCGCGCCCCGGCAGGCGTCCTCGACCTGGGAATCGACGCGCAGACGCAGGCAGGTACCACTCTCTTCGGCGCGCGGCTCCAGCAGGGTCACCACATCGTCGAGCAGCCGGCGCAACGAGAAGTCCACCGGCTCCGGCTGGCTGGCGCCGTCCTCCAGCTTGGCGAAGTGCAGCACCTCGTTGAGGATCGCCAGCAGTCCTTCGCCTGCTGTGGATAACGCTTGAAGCCGGCGCCGGTCCTGCTCCCCCAGGGGCGCGGCGCGCAGCAGTTCGGCCATGCCGAGGATGCCGTTGAGCGGCGTGCGGATTTCGTGGCTCATGGTGGCAAGGAAGCGGCTCTTGGCGCGGTTGGCAGCTTCGGCTTCCTCCTTGGCGCGGCGCAGGCTGGCAGTGCGCCGCTCGACCCGCCGCTGCAATTCGTCACGCTTGCTCTGCAAAGCCTCGCGGTCGGCCTCGCGCCGACGCAACTCGGCGCGCAGGGCGCGGCGCAAACCGTCGAGGGCGTCGGCGACGGTATCGATCTCGTCTTCTTCGCCCGAGCGTTTCTTATCCAGCGCCAACTCAGTGCCGAGGTCGCCGCCGGTGAGCCCGCGCACGAAGTCAGCCATCGCACGCAGGTGACGAGTGACCAGGCTGTGGAACAGCCAGCTCAGCGCCACCGCCAGGCCGCAGAGGAACACACCCATCCACAGCAGGCTGGCGAGACCGCCATGGAGCAGGCGCAGGTAGACGGCGCCCAGGTCGATGCTGACCTCCAGCTCGCCCAGGTCGCGGCGCTCGCCGTCCGGCGGCTGGAAGGCCAGGGCGAAGCGCTCGGTACGGAACGGCCCGCGCTTGTCGTCGGCGTCCTGCACCAGGTTGAAGTCGGCGCTGCGCAGGCGCACCTGGGCGATGTCGGGGAAGTCGGCCAGGCCGTGCAGCTGCACGTTGAGCTGCTCCTGGTTGAGGTCCCAGAGGCTGCGCTCGAAGCTGGCCAGGTAGCCGACACGGATCAGGTCCAGGCGCGTATCGATATCGCGCATCTCGCGGCGGTACTCAAAGTACAGCTGCACCGCGCTGGCCAGCACGGTGAAGCACAGGCTGAACAGCAGCACCCGCAGCAGCAGGCGCCGGGCCAGGCCGCCGGGCAGTTTCAACGTGGCACCCCGTCGCCGGCGAGCATGGCGCGGTAACCGCGCTCGCTCTCGTCCAGCCATCGGGCGATGCTGCCGTCGTCCACGCGCCGCTTCAGTGCGGCGTCGATTTCGTCCATCCGTGCGGCGAGCGGTGAATGGCGGGAGACGGCAATGCGCAGGTAGTCCACGGTCAGCGGCTTTGGCAACGCCGCGATGTCCTGGCCGCCGGCCAGCTGTTCGACGAACAGCGTGCCGGTGCGCCGCTCGTGGGCGATGAAGTCGATGCGCTGGCGGATCAGCTTGCCGAAGTTCTGTCGGCTGTCGGAGACCCATTCGACGTTGCCGTGCTCGGCGACGAATCTGTCGAACGCCGGCCCGTAGCTCTCGCCGAAGAGCAGCCCGCCGCGGTAATTCGCCAGGTCGCTCAACTGGTCGAAACGCACCGGCTTGCGGCGGTTGTAGAAGATCGCCACTTCCTCGCGCAGCACCGGTACGCGGGAGAACAGCAGGCCGTCGTCACGCTGCGGGGTCTGGTAGGCGAGCACCACGTCGACGCGGCCTTCGGCGGCGTCCAGCAGGCAGCGCTTCCAGTTGCCCAGCACCACGGTATTCACCTCGTAGCCCAGCTCGCCGAGGATGCTGCGCACGGTCTGCGGGGCCAGGCCGCGTACTTCGTGGCCGTCGCTCCAGGAGATGGGCGGGTAGACGGGGTAGTCGCAGTAGCGGATGGGTTGGGCGGCGCGGGTGGTGGTGCAGAAGAGCAGGACCAGCAGAGACAGGAGGAGTCGAAGCAGGGGTTTCCCTCTCCCTAACCCTCTCCCTAAAGGGAGAGGGGACCGTCCTGCGCCCCAGGCAATCACCGTGCTAACTCAGGTGTCGGCAGGCGTGGCAGTGAACAGGTAGCCGGCGCCGTGGATGGTGATGATCAGCTCCGGCTCGGCCGGGTCGTCGCGCAGCTTGCGGCGCAGGCGGCCGACCAGCACGTCGATGGAGCGGTCGTTGGGCAGCCATTCGCGGTTGCGGATCTGGTCCATCAGTTGGTCGCGGCTCAGGGTGTGGCCGGTGTTGCGCAGGAACACGCCAAGCAGCTGGAACTCGCCGTGGGTCAGCGGGGTTTCGCTGCCATCGTGATCGATCAGGCGGCGGCGGTCCGGGTCCAGTGTCCACTGGGCGAAACGCTTGTGGTTCTGTCGTGGCGACCCCGTCGTGGCTGGCACAACCACGGGTTGGCGGGCGTGGCGCACGCGGCGGATCAGGTTCTTCGCGCGGGACACCAGCTCGCGGGGGTTCAGAGGCTTGATCACGTAGTCGTCGGCGCCGCATTCCAGGCCGACAATGCGGTCGATGTCGTCGTTGCGCCCGGTGATCAGGATGATGCCGATCTCCGAACGCACGCGAAGTTCGCGGGTCAGGGTCAGGCCGTCCTTGCCGGGCAGGCGGATATCGAGCATCACCAGGTCGATGGGCTGGTCGGCCTGCTCGGCTTGCACGAGCGTCGCCTCGGCCTGTTCGGCAGTGCCGGCACAAAGCACGTCATAGCCTTCCTCGCCGAGGTAGGCCTGGAGGAGCTCGCGAATCACCGGATCGTCGTCGACGATCAGTACACGGGAAGTCATCGCAATACCCTGCTGACGCCACCGCGCGTGGCGGGGCAATTCTTGTTATGCGTGGAGGTAGAGCTGTAGGAACTGTCCTGCAGATGGCGGCAGGTTACCGATCACTGAACAATCGATCAACAGGCTCCCGACGCCCGACAAAAACGCTGCCGGCCGCCGAACTGAAGGCCGTCCACCCACGCCTCGCAGATCTGCACACCCTGCTCCGGGGTAAAGGTATTGGGGTTCAGGCCTGACTCCAGCCACAGGCCGTCGAGCAGTGCGCTGAGGGCGATGGCGGCGAGATCGGCGTCGAAATCCGACCAGTCCTGCTCCTTCGCCAGATCATTCAGTGCCTGCGCCAGCAAGGTGCGGTACTCGCCGTAGGAATGATCGTGGGCCTTGTTGATTTCCTCGGCCGTCTTCACCGCGCCCCAGAACGCCAGCCAGGCATCCAGCAATTGCGGGTCGAGCAGCTCGGCGGAGAACGACGCGCGGAAGAATGCAGACAGGCGCGCACGGGCATCCGGCGCCGCTTCGGCGATGGCCTCGCGCAGCAGTTGCATGACCCGCCCGGTGACGGTGAGGTAAGCCTCGGCCACCAGTTCGTCCTTGCCCGAATAGTGGTGGTTGATCAGCCCCACCGAGACGCCGGCTTCGGCGCAGATCTTGCGAATGGAAGCTCCCTGGAAGCCATGGCGCTTCAGGCACGCAAGGGTCGCCTCGATCAGCAGCGCCTTGCGCTGCTCCGGCTCCAGTCGGGTAAAGCGGACTTCCTCGTTCATGCCTGGGCTCCTAGGGTTCAGGTGGCCAATCTGAACGATTGTTCGACAGGAAGCCAGCCTTACCTACCCGTTCGGGGAATGGTCCGGGCACCGCCCCTGGTCGAGAGTGGCTTCATCCGCGATATCTCCAATCCATAACAAAATCAAAGGTGGGACTGACATGCAGAAAACGCTCGCAGCAGTACTCAGCGCGGCGCTGGCGACCTTGCCGGCACTGGGTCACGGGGAGGATGCCGCCGGCGCGAAGACGCTGCGGCTGTACAACTGGACCGACTACATCGGCGAGCACACCGTCGCCGACTTCGAGAAGGAAACCGGGATCAAGGTGGTCTACGACACCTTCGATTCCTACGAGACTGTGCAGGGCAAGCTGCTGCCCGGCCGCTCGGGCTACGACCTGGTGGTGCTCAACGCCGCCCTGGTGCCGCCGCTGCTCAAGGCCGGCGTCTTCCAGCCGCTGGACAAGTCCAAGCTGCCCAGCTGGAACAACCTCGACCCGGACGTGCTCAAGCACCTGGACCACTACGATCCGGGCGTGAAGTACTCGGCGCCCTACACCTGGGGCAGCAACGGCATCACCTACAACATCGACAAGATCAAGCAGCGCATGCCCGACGCGCCCATCGGCTCGCTGGCGATGCTGTTCGATCCGAAGATCGTGTCGAAATTCGCCGATTGCGGGGTGACCATCATCGATTCCCCCACCGACGTGATCCCGCTGGCCCTGGCCTACCTCAAGCGCGACCCCAACAGCGCGCTGCCCGAGGACCTGAAGGCCGCCCAGGACCTGCTGCAATCGATCCGCCCGTACATCCGCAAGTTCGACTCCACCAGCTACCTCAACGGCCTGGCCAACGGCGACCAGTGCATGGCGATGACCTGGTCCGGCGACTACGCCACCGCCCAGGCCCGCGCCGACGAAGCCGGCGCCAAGGTCAAGCTGGGCTACTTCGTGCCCAAGGAAGGCTCGCTGATCTGGTTCGACGACTTCTACATCCCGGCCGACGCGCCGCACGTGGAAAACGCCCACAAGTTCATCGAGTACATGCTGCAGCCCAAGGTCGCCGCGGGCGTCGCCGACTACATCCGCTACGCCTCCAGCAACGCCGCCGCCACCCCGCTGCTGGCCGCCGAAGTGCGCAATGACCCGGCGATCTACCCCGACGCCGAGACCCGCGCCCGCCTGTTCACCCAGAAAGTGCAGAACCCCAAGGCCACCCGCCTGATCACCCGCACCTGGAACGCGGTGAAGACCGGGACCTGATAGCGCAAGACCACAGCCCCCTCTCCCCAGCCCTCTCCCTGAAGGGAGAGGGGGCAGCCCGCCGCCGTCTTCAAGGAAGTCATCTTTCTGAGGTTCAGCTGGCAGCGGGTCAGACATGATCTTCGGAATCGCCGAGCGCACCGAACGGTCCCCTCTCCCTTCAGGGAGAGGGTTAGGGAGAGGGCAAGGACTCGCACGACGAACCGAAATTTCGAGGTAAAGCAGATGACCACCACCACCCCAGCCTTCTTCGCCCAGTTCAACGACGAGCAGCTGGTCGCCGCCGACAAAGCCCACTACATGCACGGCTACCACGTGTTCGACGATCACCGGGTCAACGGTGCGCTGAACATCGCCGCCGGCGAGGGCGCGTATATCTACGACACCAAGGGCAATCGCTACCTGGATGCCGTGGGCGGCATGTGGTGCACGAACATCGGCCTGGGCCGCGCGGAAATGGCCGACGCCATCGCCGAGCAGGTGCGCCAGCTGGCCTACTCCAACCCCTTCTGCGACATGGCCAACGTCACCGCGATCCAGCTCTGCGAAAAGCTCGCGCAGCTCGCCCCAGGCGACCTGGACCACGTGTTCCTCACCACCGGCGGCTCCACCGCGGTGGACACCGCCTACCGGCTGATCCAGTACTACCAGAACTGCCGCGGCAAGCATGAGAAGAAGCACATCATCAGCCGGGTCAACGCTTACCACGGCTCGACCTTCCTCACCATGTCGCTGGGCGGCAAGGTCGCCGACCACCCGGCCGAGTTCGACTTCCTCAAGGACGTCATCCACCACATTTCCTGCCCCAACCCCTACCGCGCGCCGGAAGGGATGACCGAAGGGGACTTCCTCGAATTCCTGGTGAAGGAGTTCGAAGACAAGATTCTCGAACTGGGCGAAGACAAGGTCGCCGCCTTCTTCGCCGAGCCGATCATGGGCTCGGGCGGCGTGATCATCCCGCCCAAGGGCTACCACCAGCGCATGTGGCAGGTGTGCCAGAAGTACGACGTGCTCTACGTCGCCGACGAAGTGGTGACCTCCTTCGGCCGCCTGGGCGCCTTCTTCGCCTCCGAGGACGTGTTCGGCATGCAGCCGGACATCATCACCACCGCCAAGGGCCTGACTTCCGGCTACCTGCCGCTGGGCGCGTGCATCTTCTCCGACCGCATCTGGAAGGTGATCGGCGAAGCCGACAAGGGCCGCTGCTTCGCCCACGGCTTCACCTACAGCGGGCACCCGGTGAGCTGCGTCTCGGCGCTGAAGAACATCGAGATCATCGAGCGTGAGAATCTGCTGGAACACGTGAAGGACGTTGGCGGCTATCTGGAACAGCGCCTGCAGGAACTGGCCGACCTGCCGCTGGTGGGCAGCGTGCGTTGCCAGAAGCTGATGGCCTGCGTCGAGTTCGTCGCCGACAAGCGCAGCAAGGTGCTCTTCCCCGAGGAGCTGAACATTGGCGAGAAGATCCACCTGCGCGCCCAGGCCAAGGGCCTGCTGGTGCGGCCGATCGTGCACCTGAACGTGATGTCGCCGCCGCTGACCATCACCCGTGAGCAGGTCGACGAGATCGTCGACACCCTGCGCGAGTCGATCCTGGAGGCCGCCGAAGACCTCCAGCGCAGCGGCGATTACGCGGGGCACTGATGATCGATCCGAGGATTTTGCCTACGCCCCGGCAGCCCTTTATGCTGCCGGGCATGAGCGAATCTCAGGCACTGAGCGAAACATCCGACGCACTGGCCCTGCATGCCTGGCATGCGGGGCTGGCGCGCGTCATGGCCAGCGTCGGCGAGGTCGCCTTCGTCGAACGCCTGGCCGACGCCCTGGGCTGCCTGGTGCCGGTGGAGTCAGTGATGCTCGGCCTGGAACAGCGTGGCCAACCGCCGCAACCGCTGTACCAGCGCGGCATCGTGCCGGAGCACCACGAAGGGTTGATCGACCGCTACTACGCCCGCGGCTATCTGCTCGACCCCTTCTGCCTGGCCATGGAGGACGGCCTCACCGAAGGCTTCTACCCGCTGGCCGACATCGCCCCGGACGACTTCTTCGCCAGCGAGTACTACAAGACCTACTACCTCAAGTTCGGCTGCACCGAAGACTGCCACTTCATCATCGACCTGGGTGAAGCGCGCAAGGTCTCCCTGTGCCTGTACCAGGGCAAGAGCGGCGTGCGCTTCAGCGAGACCCAGCTGGACCTGCTGGCCACCGTGCTGCCGCTGGTACGCGAGCTGATCCTCCAGTTCGAGCGCAACGGCGGGCTGGACCTGCTGTTGGCCGGGCGCGGCGTGAGTGTCGGTGCGCCGGACGATCAGGCGCCGCTGAACCGGCACATCCGCGCGGCCTTCATGAACTTCGGCGCCGACCGGCTCACCGAGCGCGAACGGGAAATCGCCCACCTGCTGCTGCGCGGGCACTCGGTGAAATCCAGCGCGCGGGTGCTGGATATTTCGCCGGAAACCGTGCGCATGCACCGCAAGCACCTCTACACGAAGCTCGAGATCAACTCCCAGGCGGAGCTGTTCTCGCTGTTCATCGACTGGTTGACCGGCGACGCCACCGCCGCCTGACTTCATTTCACAGGTGATCCAATCCTGTAGGACCGAGGGGGGCGCCTAGCCCTTGCTCGGGAACGCCTGACGCCGTGCCCACCCGGCTCGCAAGCAAGAACTGGGCGTCCCCCTCGCTCCTACAAAAAAAGCGCTCCTCGCATTACCCGTCGTTGCGGCGGAGCGACCGGAAATCTGCCAACCTATGGCCTTTCCCGCTGTCTGACCCGTGCCCCACCCTCAGGAGAGCTCCCCGATGTCCCGACGCTGGCTACCCGCCTTGCTGTTGGCCGCCGCCCTGCCGCTGCACGCCGCCGAATCCAAACCCACCTATGGCCCGGAACTGGAGCGTTTCAACTACGCCTACCCGGTCGGCCACTACAGCTTCGCGTCCCAGGGCCACCACATGCACATGGCCTATATCGACGTGAAGCCGAAGAAACAGCCCAACGGCCGCACCGTGGTGCTGCTGCACGGCAAGAACTTCTGCGCCGGCACCTGGGAAACCACCATTGCCGCGCTGAGCGATGCGGGCTACCGCGTGGTGGCGCCGGACCAGATCGGCTTCTGCAAATCCACCAAGCCCGAGCGTTACCAGTACAGCTTCCAGCAGCTGGCGACCAACACCCACGCGCTGCTGGACCACCTGAAGATCGGCAAGATCACCCTGCTGGGCCACTCCACCGGCGGCATGCTCGCCGCCCGCTACGCGCTGATGTACCCGCAGCAGGTGGAGCAGTTGGCCATGGTCAACCCCATCGGCCTGGAAGACTGGAAAGCCCTCGGTGTGCCCTACCGCACCCCGGACCAGTGGTACGAGCGCGAGCTGAAGACCAGCGCCGACAGCATCCGCCAGTACGAGCAGGCCACCTACTACGCCGGCCAGTGGAAGCCCGAGTACGACAAGTGGGTGAACATGCTCGCCGGCCTGTTCAACGGCGCCGGCCATGAGCGCGTGGCGTGGAACTCGGCGCTGCTCTACGACATGATCTTCACCCAGCCGGTGGTCTACGAATTCGGCCAGCTGAAGATGCCGACCCTGCTGCTGATCGGCACCAAGGACAACACCGCCATCGGCAAGGACATCGCCCCGGCCGAGCTGAAAGCCAAGCTGGGCAACTACGCCGAGCTGGGCAAGACGACCGCCAAGGCCATTCCCAACGCCACCCTGGTGGAGTTCGACGACATGGGCCACGCGCCGCAGATTCAGGATCCGAAGCGTTTCCACGAGGCGCTGCTCAAGGGGTTGGCTGATCTGAAGCACTGACGTGGCAAGCCTGTAGGAGCGGACTCCGTCCGCGATCGGTTCCGCTTCGCGCCGGATACCATCGCGGACGGAGTCCGCTCCTACGCTTCTTGCGACATCGGTGCGGGCTATCCCCTCACCCCAACCCTCTCCCGGAGGGAGAGGGAGCCGTTCGGAGTACTAGATCGGTAACGAAGGTAGCCGGCGTGCTCGAAGCTTCCCGAGCGCAGAGGACAGTCCCCTCTCCCCCTGGGAGAGGGTTAGGGTGAGGGCCAGCCGAGGCACCGGGCACAACTTGTAGGAGCGAGCTTGCTCGCAAACCGCCCCTGAGCCGCCGGGTAATCCGTTCGCGAGCAAGAACTGGGCCTCCCCCTCGCTCCCACAAACATGCAGCTCCCAGGCACGCGAATAGCGCCCACAAAAAACGCCGGCTCCCCTCGCAGGGAGCCGGCGTTTTCATGCAGCCGAAAGAATCAGCCCAGGTTCTTGCCCAGCAGCGCGTGGTACAGCTCGCTGTCGCCGAGCACGCCGACGACGCGGCTCTGCTCCTGCAGCACCAGCTTGTGGCCGGTCTGATAGCGGATCTGCAGCGCGTCGCGCATGCGGATGTTGACGTCCACCAGGGTCGGCTCGTGCTTGAGCTTCTCCACCGGGTCGCCCGGGCGCCATTGCTGCAGGTCGATGATGTTGCTGCCCTGGCGCGCGGTCTTGATCTGGTTGGTCTCGGTCAGGCCCAGCCAGCAGTCGCGGCCCTGGTCGAAGCACACCTCGTCGGCCTGGCGGCGGCACTGGTCCAGGCCACGCATCAGGCTGGAGCCGCACAGCACGTTGAGCGGGTTGGTGTGGGCGACGAAGGTGCGCACGTAGTCGTCCGCCGGGCTGAGCACGATTTCCTCGGGCTTGCCGTGCTGGATGATGCGGCCGTCCTTCATGATCGCGATGCGCGAACCGATCTTCAGCGCCTCGTCCAGGTCATGGCTGACGAAGACGATGGTCTTGTGCAGCTGGCGTTGCAGCACCAGCAGTTCGTCCTGCAACTGCTGGCGGATCAGCGGGTCGAGTGCGGAGAAGGGCTCGTCCATCAGCAGGATGTCGCCATCCATCGCCAGCGCGCGGGCCAGGCCGACGCGCTGCTGCATGCCGCCGGAGAGCGAGTCCGGGCGCTTGTCGCGCCACTGCGACAGGCCGACCAGTTCCAGCTTCTCGTCAATCACCTTCTTCCGTTCGTTGGCCGGTCGGCCCTGCATCTCCAGGCCGAAGCCGATGTTCTCGGCGACGGTCAGCCAGGGCATCAGCGCGAACTTCTGGAACACCATGGCGATGCGCTTGGTGCGCATGGTCTTGAGCGCCGCCGGCGAGCAGTTGGCGATGTCCACCTGCTGGCCTTCGTGCTCGATCAGCAGTTTGCCGCGGCTGACCCGGTTGAGGCCGTTGATGCAGCGCAGCAGGCTGGACTTGCCGGAGCCCGACAGGCCCATCATCACGCAGATTTCGCCGCGTTCAACATCCAGGCAGGCATCCTCCACACCCAGCACCTGGCCGGTGCGCTTGAGGATTTCCTCGCGGCCCAGGCCCTTGTCCAGCAGCTTGAGCGCTTCCTTGGTGTGGGTGCCGAAAATCACATCCACATGTTCGAATCGAATCGCCGACATAGTGCTTACCTCCCCCGCAGCGAACGTTGCTTGCACACCCGGTCGAGCAGGATGGCGAGCAGGACGATGGCCAGACCGGCCTCGAAGCCGAGGGAAATGTCCGCGGTGTTGAGCGCATTGACCACCGGCTTGCCGAGGCCGTCAGCACCCACCAGCGCGGCGATAACCACCATCGACAGCGACAACATGATGCATTGGGTGATCCCCGCGCCGATGCTCGGCATGGCGTGCGGCAGCTCGATGCGCGTCAGCAGTTGCCAGCGCGAGCAACCGAAGGCCTTGCCGGCGTCCATCAGTTCCGCCGGCACGTCCTGGATACCCAGGCAGGTGAGGCGGATGGGCGCGGCGATGGCGAAGATCACCGTGGAGATCAGACCCGGAACCACACCCAGGCCGAACAGGGTCAGGGTGGGGATCAGGTAAACGAACGTTGGCACCGTCTGCATCAAATCCAGCAAGGGCCTGAGCGCGGTGTAGAACCAGGGCTTGTGCGCCGCCAGGATGCCCAGCGGCACCCCGATGGCGATACAGACCACCGTGGCGAAGATCACCTGCGCCAGGGTCTCCATGGTTTCCTGCCAATACCCGAGATTCAGGATCAGCAGTAGCGAGGCCAGGGCAAACACCGCCAGACCCCAGCTGCGCTGGATGTAGAACACCAGGAAGACCATCAGCGCGATCAGCGCCAACGGGTTGAACCAGAGCAGGCTGTTGGTGACGCCGTGGATTAGGAATTCGAGGGTGTCGGAAATCTTGTCGAACACCGACGCGCCATGTTGCGTGAGCCAGTCGACGAAGGCGGCAATATGCTCGCCCAGCGGTAGCTTGTGGTCAGTCAGAAACATAATGCGGGCCCATCAGAAGCTTGAGGAATCGGCCAACGGCAATTACTCGGCACTTATTTCGACTTTTTATTTCGAGAGTGCCACCTTGGCTGCCGCCAAGGCCGGTTTGCCGTCACGGGTGGTCACGCCGGCGAGCCAGGCGTCGAGCAGTTCCGGATGGTCCTTCAACCAGGCTTTGGCCGCCTCTTCGGGCTTCTTGCCCCCGTTGAGCACGGCGTCCATGAGTTTGTTTTCCATTTCCAGGGTGAAGGTCAGGTTGGTCAGCAGCTTGCCGACGTTCGGACACTCCTGGGCATACCCCTTGCGCACGTTGGTGTAGATGGTCGCGCCGCCATAGTTGGGGCCGAACACGTCATCGCCACCTTCGAGGTACTTCATCTTGAAGCGGGTGTTCATCGGATGCGGTTCCCAGCCCAGGAACACGATCCACTGGTTGCGGCGGTCGGCGCGCCCGACCTGCGAGAGCATGCCGGCCTCGCTGGACTCCACGAGCTTGAACTTGCCCAGGCCGAACTGGTTCTTGTCGAGCATGCCCTGGACCAGGCGGTTGCCGTCGTTGCCCGGCTCGATGCCGTAGATCTTGTTGCCCAGCTTGTCGGCGTACTTGGCGATGTCCGCGAAGGACTTCAGCCCGCCGTCGTAAGCGGCCTGGGTAACGGCCAGGGTGTACTTGGCGCCCTCGAGGTTGGCTTTCACCGTCTCCACCGAACCATTGTCGGCATAGGGCTTGATGTCGTTGGCCATGCTCGGCATCCAGTTGCCGAGGAAGACGTCGAGATCCTTGTTCGCCAGCGACTTGTAGGTCACCGGCACGGACAACATGGTTACCTTGGTGGCGTAGCCAAGCGACTCGAGCACCTGACGGGTAGTAGCGGTGGTCACGGTGATGTCGGTCCAGCCGACATCGGAGAAGCGAACCGTGCCGCACGACTCAGGTTCAGCGGCCTGAACCACCAGCGGCGCACCTAGGGACACAGCCAGCAGCAAAGACTTGAAACCATTCATGAGCGTACTCCTCTGCGGGGGTGGGGCGCCGGCGCTGCCCGCTTGGGGCGCGGCGGTCTGAATTATGGGTGGGACCTCAGGGCGCAGGTCCTTTTGTTGTCATTTCGTAAACGATCATGGAGCAGGAAAATTTCGTCGCCTACCGGGTGGGTCGCATCCAGTGCAGGCGAAGTCGTATTCAGCACCAGCCATGTCGCATCCAGTGGAAAGGCCCGGTTCCAGCGACTTGCAGAGGCCCGGATCATTCCATGGCGGCGGTTTTCTGGCCCCCTGGCGCCGCGCCCGATGTACTCGGAGCGACACCCTGCAGCCAGCCATCGCGCATCTGTGGATTGGCCTTCAGCCAACCCTTCGCGGCCTGGCGAGGATTGAGGCGCTCGTTGAGCACCGCATCCATCAACTGGTTCTCCATCGCCAGGTCGAATTTCAGGTTCTTCAGCAGCCGCGCGACATTGGGGCACTCCTGAAGATAGCCTGCTCTGACGTTGGTGAAGACCGTCGCACCGCCATAATTGGGACCGAAGTAGGAATCCCCTCCTTCCAGATAGTTCATTTGGATGCGGGTATTCATCGGGTGCGGCTCCCAGCCCAGGAACACGATGGGCTGCTTCAAGGCCCCGGCTCGCTTGACGTAGGCCAACATGTCGGCCTCGCTGGATTCCACCAGCTTGAAGTCGCCCAGGCCGAAGGCCTTTTCCTTGATCATCTTCTGGATCAGCTGGTTGCCGTCGTTGCCCGGCTCGATGCCGTAGATGCGCCCGCCCAGTTGCTCCTTGAATTTTGCGATATCGGCAAAAGTCTTCAGCCCGGCCTCATAGGCGTAGCGCGGCACCGCCAGGGTGTACTTGGCGCCTTCGAGGTTGGCGCCCACCGTTTCCACCTGCCCCTTGTCGGCGAAAGGCTTGATGTCGTTCGCCATGCTCGGCATCCAGTTGCCGAGGAACACGTCGATCTTCTTCTCCGACATCGCCTTGTAGGTGTCCGGCACGGACAGCCGCACCACCTGCGTGCGGTAGCCCTGATGGCTGAGCACCAGGCGGGTCACCGCGGTGGTCACGGTGATGTCGGTCCAGCCGACATCGGCGAAGCGCACCACGGCGCAGGATTCGGGTTCGGCGGCGCGCACGGCGCCCGGTAGTACCACGGATAACGCCAACAGCGACGACACAAGACTCTTCATGAGGCCAGCCTCTGACTGCGGAGAAGGGGGTGGATACGGGCGAACGCGGCCGTTCGTCGGTGGCGGATCATGGAACAGCACAGCGCTGCGCGCCTATCGACCGGTCGTGGTTCGCGTCACTCGCGTCGTAAAAAGGCAAGCTTTCGTCGGCCCCGGAACAGGAGAGCCCGCGCCCTGCATCGGCGGGGTGCGCGGGCGGCGTTATTGGATACGGCCGCGTCGTCGATGGACGCAGCCGGCGCCGGACTTGGGTCGATCATGGCCGGGCATCGCGGGCACAGGGACGTGCCTACTCATCCCTACAAGAGATGCTCCTTCATGGATGCGCAGCTCGCCCGGAGTCCGGCATGGCAATCAGTGTGTTCGACCTGTTCAAGATCGGTATCGGCCCTTCCAGTTCGCACACGGTCGGCCCCATGCGCGCCGCCGCACTGTTCGTCGGTGCCCTGCGCGAACGGCAGATGGTCGAACGCACCACGCGGGTAGAAGTACGCCTCTACGGCTCGCTGTCTGCCACCGGCGTCGGCCACGGCACCGACCGCGCGGTAATCATGGGCCTGATGGGCGAATGGCCGGACCGCATCGACCCCAGCCAGATCGAACCGCGCATGGCTGAGCTTCTAAAGAGCGGCGGATTGTTGCTGGCCGGCGAAAGAACAATCCCCTTCGACTGGATCCGCGACATGCGCCTGCTCGAAGAGAACCTGCCCTACCACCCCAACGCCATGCGCCTGACCGCCATCGAAGGCGACCATGTGCTGCACAGCGACACCTACTACTCCATCGGCGGCGGCTTCGTGGTCGACGAGGGGCAGGCCGCCTCCGGCAGCCTCGACACCGACAACACCGTGCTGCCCTACGACTTCGCCAGCGCCGCCGAACTGCTCATGCTCTGCCGCCGCCACAACCTGCGCGTGTCCGAACTGATGATGGCCAACGAGCGCATGTGGCGCAGCGAGACCGACATCCGCGAAGGCCTCAAGGTCATCTGGCAGGCGATGCGCGACTGCGTGAACAACGGCCTCAGCCACGAGGGCATCCTCCCCGGCGGCCTCAACGTGCAACGCCGCGCCGCGCGCCTGCACCGCAACCTGCAGGACATCGGCAAGCCCAACGTCATCGGCTCGACCCTCTCCGCCATGGAATGGGTCAACCTCTTCGCCCTCGCCGTGAACGAGGAAAACGCCGCCGGCGGACGCATGGTCACCGCGCCCACCAACGGCGCGGCCGGCATCATCCCGGCGGTGCTGCACTACTACATGCGCTTCAACCCGGACGCCAGCGACGACGACGTCACCAACTACTTCCTGGCCGCTGCCGCCGTCGGCATCCTGTGCAAGAAGAACGCGTCGATCTCCGGCGCCGAAGTCGGCTGCCAGGGTGAGGTCGGCTCCGCCTGCGCCATGGCCGCGGCAGGCCTCGCCGAAGTGCTCGGCGCCTCGCCCGAACAAGTGGAGAACGCCGCCGAGATCGGCCTGGAGCACAACCTGGGCCTCACCTGCGACCCGGTCGGCGGCCTCGTCCAGGTGCCCTGCATCGAGCGCAACGCCATCGCCGCGGTGAAAGCCATCAATGCAGCCCAGATGGCCCTGCGCGGCGACGGTCAGCACTTCATCAGCCTCGACCAGGTGATCCGCACCATGCGCAACACCGGTGCCGACATGCACGACAAGTACAAGGAAACCTCGCGCGGCGGATTGGCCGTCAGCATCATCGAGTGCTGACCCGCAATCGACCACGCCAGGCCCAGCGCGCCCCCCGATGGCGCAAGCGGTACGCCCGTCCCGACCACACCAGGGGCGTTACCGTTCCGGGCATAGCACCACCGGTCGCGTGACCAGTGAGTGCTACCAAAAGCCCCAGCCCACCATTCATGCGTATTTGCGACCTTCGAGGCGTCGCAATCCGGACCTGCAAAAGCGGCATTCCCATGCCGTTTTCTTTTTTAATTGAACGCCCATTCAACCTAGGCACGGCATTTGCCTTGCTATCAGGTAGAGAGCAATCAGAGAAATAGCCCAGGGCGAAACCCGGGCGAATTTCCCAACAGAAGAACAAGCATAAGAAACGCCTCCCGTGAGGCGACTGTGACTAGCGTGAGGTGATCGAATGAATGCGTTCAACCCCGGAGTTCCCCCGCAAAACCGAGCTCCGCAGTCCATCGGCTTCCTGCTGCTGGACAACTTCACCCTGATCTCCCTGGCCTCGGCGGTGGAACCGCTGCGCATGGCCAACCAGCTGTCCGGACGCGAACTCTACCGCTGGCACACCCTGAGCCTCGACGGCCGCCAGGTCTGGGCCAGCGACGGCCTGCAGATCACCCCTGACGCGGCCTGCGACAGCGCCCCGCAGATGGACACGCTGATCGTGGTCGGCGGCGTCGGCATCCAGCGCAGCGTCACCCGCGAACACACCACCTTCCTCCAGGCCCAGGCGCGCCTGGGTCGCAAGCTCGGCGCCGTGTGCACCGGCAGTTGGGCCCTGGCCCGCGCCGGCCTGCTCGACGGCTACGACTGCTCGGTGCACTGGGAATGCCTGGCCGCCATGCAGGAAGCCTTCCCCCGCGTGGCCATGAGCACCCGCCTGTTCTCCATCGACCGCAACCGCTTCACCTCCTCCGGCGGCACCGCGCCGATGGACATGATGCTGCACCTGATCGGCCGCGAGCACGGCCGCGAGCTGTCGGCGGCGATCTCCGAGATGTTCATCTACGAGCGCATCCGCAACGAGCAGGACCACCAGCGCGTGCCGCTCAAGCACATGCTCGGCACCAACCAGCCCAAGCTGCAGGAAATCGTCGCGCTGATGGAAGCCAACCTCGAGGAGCCCATCGACCTCGACGAACTGGCCGTCTACGTCAACGTCTCGCGCCGCCAGCTCGAACGGCTGTTCCAGAAATACCTGCACTGCTCGCCGTCGCGCTACTACCTGAAGCTGCGCCTGATCCGCGCACGCCAGCTGCTCAAGCAGACGTCGATGTCGATCATCGAAGTCGCCTCGGTCTGCGGCTTCGTCTCCACGCCGCACTTCTCCAAGTGCTACCGCGAGTACTTCGGCATCCCGCCACGCGACGAGCGCCAGGGCCAGCCGATCGGCCAACCGGTCATGGTCATGCCCATCCCGCAGGACCTTGCCCTCATGCCCAACTCCTCGGCCATCTCGGCCCTCAGCCAGGCCCAGGGCGAATCGACCTTCGCCAGCGTGCGAGTGCTCTAGACGTCCCTTATTGCGGCAACAAAAAAGGGAGGCCAATGGCCTCCCTTTTCACGCACGCACACCCATGTTCGTATTGGTACCAAAAGCGTTGCGGATCTGATCCTGAGTCGCGAACAGTCAGATAACAGGAAAGCGCTCCGCTATTTCCTGCCCCAGTTCCCGAGATTAAAAGGCTTGTGTCGCGCTTAGAAATACGCGGAACTGCTCATAACTGTAGTACTCAATATTGCTATCGACTTTCTTGTAGGAAAAATTCAGTTTTGGCATAACACCCAGGACGGAAAAATCACGATGCCACAGGGAAAGTAGATAATTGTCCTCACGATCCTTGCGCCGTATAGAAAATATATCGTCATCATCCGCATATTTTCTCTCTAGAATCCCTATAAGAAACGACGCTGATAGCCGATACGGAAACTCGGCCTCGAACCCCGTTCGCAGCCCCACGAGGTTATTGGTATCGGCCTCCAAACGCGTATTCTGCTTGCCTAGATCCGCTCCACCATAGAGCGCCAAGCGACTGCTGAAGGCGTAACCCACGGTAGTGGAAAAGAGCGAGCTCTGCCCATCCTGATAGCGATATCGCGCGCTATCATAATGTAAGCCTTGATACTCGATCGCATTGCTTAATTGCCAGTTCGAGGAAAAGTATCGGGTGTATTCCGTACGAACTCCGAAACCTGAGGAGTAGGCATCGTTTCCATACCAACGCTTTTCATAGAAGGGTAGAAGAGAAATCCGCTGTTTTGCATCAGAGTACGAATATCCAACGTAACTCCGCGCAAGGATATCGTCGTATTTGTGATTATCCCAGTAACTACGGCCATAGACGACGCCCTGGAGTCGCAGGCTATGATTATCACTCAAATGCAAGTCCCGCTGCGCACTACCGGCGTAAGAAAACCCATGTCCTTTCTGAGGATAAGAATCGGGATTTCTTAGGAAGCGCTTACCGCCAATATCCACATACCTTCCACTTGAGGCATTATTGACGTTGTCATCGTTCAAGTAGCTGAAATCCACCGTCCCAGACCAATCATGAATACGCTCGATCGCCTGCAAATAGGATTGGACATTCTCCTGTACAACCAACGGCAGTCGGTCAGCACTCGCCTTTTCAAACTGATACTTGGCCGAATCATACTGTTGATTTTCATACAGCATCTTAGCCAAATCCAACCGAATACGAACAAGCTGCGGATTCGCAGCAAGTATCCCACGATAGATTGCAATTGATCTTTTGTAGTCCTTTTCACTCCAGGCCAATGCTCCCTGAGCATAGGAGATCAGGACTGGATCTGGATTCGCCGAGCCTGCATATATGGGAAGTATGCTTCGCACAATGTCCCAGGCCCCGTCCTCCACGGCCTGACTTAGAAATTTCCCTGCCAGCTCAGGATCGCGCCCCAACTCCGTGTTGGTGACGACATTCTTGCCAGGGGAGCCAGATTCTTTGCGCTGATAATCCTCAGGCCTGATGTCATTACCCGCTGGTACAACCACTGCTTCAGGAACTGCACAGAATGCATTAAGTGAATAAAGAAAAAGACATACGTACGCGTAGCGTTTTATTTTCATGGGCAGAATGTATTGAATATAAAAAGGGAGGGTAAGATTTGCTCCTACCCTCCCCGCAATATCGACTGACTATTTTTATTGCTTGGATGCGCCAAAGGCGATGTTCTTCCTTGCATCTTTTTCAAAAGTTGTAATACCTACCAACTCTGAGGCATCTGGACCGTAGAAGTGTCCGCTCATGCTGCCCGTTTCGCCACCTGACTTGGCGGTGCCCGAGATCCCTCCACCATTGATCGAGCCGGTCATGGAAACGGTATCAAAGCCTGCGCGCTGTACTGTTGCCCCGCTGATAGTTTTCGCAGCGAAGTCGACATTGAAGGAAATCTCGGCACTGCCACCGGAAACAGATACGCCATCGGTGGTGTTGCTCCTGATCGCTTTACCCACATAGGTAGCAGTACCTTGCGTCGGAACTTGCTCCGCCGTAGTCGGGTTCACGCCTGTGTAGAAGTATTCCGTCGTGGTATGCGCCTTGGAATACCATGCACCGTACCTTGCGTAACCATTAGCGCCATTGCTGCCATACGATAATGTGCCGTTTTGTCCAGCTGACATCGACGTTCCAGTGATAGGGCTCATGGTGTAACTGGCGCCTGAGGGAGCGACATACGTCTGGCCTGATGCTGTTCCAGCTGTCGCGCTACTAGCAGGTACGCCGGTTACACTACCACTACCACTACCACTACCACTACCATTGCCATTGCCATTGCCATTGCCATTGCCATTGCCATTGTTCTGACCTTGCCCGCTACCACCAGCTTGTCCCTCGCTGGCATTCGTCCCTGTCGGACTTTCATTGGAGCTAGGCGTATCGCTTGAACTGCTACTGTGATGACCGCCGCCACCCGACGAGCACCCCATAGCTAGGCAAACTGCCATTCCAATTGCGGTAAAACGCCCAAGTTTAATAAATTCCATTTTCTCTCATCCAAAACACTCAGATTATTCGAACTGCCATTCCATCAGCGTGGAATAGAGAAAATGACTGTATTTTATTAACCTGGGATCGACAATAGAAGGTCATGGAAGCGGTACATTCATGCAACGTAATTTCTAGTTTCCTACATAGGAAAAATAAGAATTCGCATAAAAAGTGGCGATTTCACTTTCACTACTCTTATTCGGTCCGGTCATGGCCACGTCACGAAATACGAACACCCGAAATTCTTTCTATCTCATTCTGGAAACGGCAATCCCCCGTAAACCGCCCCCTCTTTATCCCTCGCAAACTTACAGAGAAGAAAGAGATAAAAATGGGATAGATTTATTTTCTGTACTCTAATCCGGGATCATCGCCCAGCTTTAGAGCTGGAAAATAATCTGGCCCCTTTTTCGATTCAGGATCAGCTGGATCACTAACAGCCCTCACCTCAATTTCTCGTGCAATTGTCGTAGGATTAAGTTGCTCCAGCTTATGCACATCAATCTTGCCTAAACCCTGCATCTGGAGTTCAGAGATAGGAACTCTCAAAATACCTTTCTTACTAGCCTCCAACGGAACATGGACATCATAGCCAAGGTTCTTGTTGGCGTTCAGCCCTTGGTGTTCGGATACACTAAAACTTCCGAGCGTCTTGCCAGGTTCAAATGTGGTGGCTCCTTGGCGTGGAACTACCGCAGCCCCTTTTTAGATCGGTGATCGAATTGCTTTCGGCGCTGCGCCTGGGCGACGCGGAAGAGAATCCGTTTTCCCAGGTCAGCGGTGCGCTGTTGTTGCTGATTTCCGATGCATGGTCGTTGTATCATGCCGATCACGAGCAGAGACGGGGGCGGTAGTTAATCGCAGGCAATAAAACCCCAGCTCGGTGGCTGGGGTTTTTATTTTTACTTATCGAAGCGACCAGTCATGTATGGATATGAATTGAATAGTCTGCTCAGGGGCATGCTCTAGGGAGGCTCGATGGTCTGTTACAAAACTAATTCCAAAAATATCTTTACCTCCCTTCATGGCAATGAATTCATCTTCATCCGAATTGAAGTCCACATCAAATGACTCCGCCAACTTCAAAATACTATCCGCAGGCCTGACACCATGAAAGCTCCCTCGATAGCCGACTCCAACAGCTATCCTGTAGAGTATTTCTCGATCCTCGAAATACAAAGAGACCAGCTCATTCATGTAGCGATAAGAAAACACAAATTGATCATCAAGACCAATCCTTCTTTTCGTACCAATCCATCCGCTACTACTCAGAAGAATATCTCTAAGATGGACATCCGGACCGTAGCACTCGAAACTTCCAATTCTTTCTTTGACCGCAGCCAGTGACTCACCTATAACAAAACCAGCTGCGCTCACGCCAGGAATCAACTCGGCATCAATATCTGGGGTAAATTTTATCATGATTTATTCCCAAACCTTCCACTGCCCACCTTCGTACTTAAGGCGATTACCTTGAGTATCAAAGTACTGCTGATATCGTGTTATGGTCCCTGGGCTAAAGTCAGGCGAAGGATTGATAACTCTAACCTCTACGCCATCGTTACGTATGAACTTATAATAAGAAGTATCGCCATGGACTCCTCCGCCAGGATGGTATTCAACTTCCTTTATTGCCGGATGTCCTTCAACTGTAAACACCTGAGCCTTTCCTGAACTGCCTGAGCGTGCAGGCTTTGGAGTAAGAGTCGCACCATCAAGAGTCAACGATTGTTTAATGTCATCAATCGACTTACCCCACATGCTCGAAGGCGACTCAACAATATTCCGGGGAATCCCTGCTTGTGCGGCCAGATCGTCCCTCAGTCCGGCACGCGCAGCCGCCGAAGTAGCCGGTACTTCCGCCGTCGCAATCCCTTTTGTAGCCGCCTGTGCCGCCGCTGACTCTGTCAGCTTAGCCTCAATCCTACCAATAAGAGCCCCGCCAAACTCCTTAACCAGCTTTCCAGTCGCTGTTGCAGCGCCCTTGGCTGCTCCTCCAGCTGGTATCAGGTAGTCCTCCGGCGTGCTGGTCAGGATGCCATCACCCACCGCCAGGCCCAGTGCCGTACGGATGTCGTTTTGCAGCTCCTCCTGGCCTTTGTAGCCGACTATTTCTCCGTTGTGGTTGGTGGCCTGGCCCTGCCCGTATTGGGCTACTGCTCGACTCAGGTTGGCCCATGCTGCGCTGGCCTGATTACCCTGATAGGGCTGGTTGAACAGGTTGCTGTCGGCAAATTGTTCCGCTGTGGCCTGGAAGGCGTACACCGGCTGACCGTGGGCGAGGATCGGTTCGCCATTGGCCCAGCGTAACGGCTCGCTGCCCATGCCCATCGTCGAGACGGTGTTAAGGGCAATCTCACTGATGTGGTCGAAGTTGGCTCTCAGACTGCTGTCCGGATTGAGGCCATTCAATTGTTTGAGCAGGCTGAGGTACTGCTCACTCTGAGCCTTGTCCACGGCAGTGCCGGCGCTCAGGGTTAGCATGTCTTCCCAGGTCAGGCTGCCGAGGTCGATCTTGCCGTACTGGGCCTCCAGTTCCTTCGCCTTCTCGCGGATCTGCCGCTGCTCTTCCGGGTGCAGTTGGCGGTTGTAGGCAGTCGCGTTCTTCGCAATCTCCGCACCCTTGCTTACGTCGCCATTCACCGCCATGGCGGCCAGAACGCCAACGATCTGCGACTCCATCAGCTCGAACTTCGGATCGCCCTTGGCCCATTTGCCAAGGACGTTGGCCATGGCCTCGTTCACACCCGCTGCCATGGCTCCGGTCTTGAAGTCGCTGCCGGAGGCCTCGGCAAGCAAGCCGCCCATCATGGCGTGAGCAACGACTTTCTGCGGGCTTCCATCCAGGTAAACTTTGCCGCCATAGTCACCCTGAGCCCAGTTGCCCACGCTATTGAAGCCCAGTGCCATGGCGAAGTCGGTGCCCTGGCCTGCCATGGAGTTGCCCAGGTTGTCCATGAAGCTGCCGCCAAAGGCCGCTTGTTGCATGACGGCTTGGGATAACGCCTGTGCGCTGTTGTATTGCGCAAAGGCAGCAAGACCTTTCTCGCCACCCCAGGTGCTGAGGTCGAAGCCTTTAGTGACTTGATAAGCGTTGTCGTTGGTGACCCCGTACTGTTCGTTCAACGCTGGGGATATGATGCGCTCGCCCACGTACGCCATCGCATAGCTTTTGAGCGCATCCGATGAGGTGGCGTGTTGCAGCCCTTTGCCGATGTCTCCGCCGTTGTTGATGGTGCCCACCGCCAGGTTGCTGGCCATGGCTCCGTAAACCGGTCCCATGAAGTACGCCGCGACGATGGAAATGATCAGCGTCGGCGCAGCCCCCAGGCTGTTGTTGCTGTACTTGTAACTGTCGTGGATTTCCTGCACCGCGCGCCAATCCACATCCCCTCGCGCTTCAGCTTCCTTGATCCACGCCAGACCCGGGTCGGCCTTGACCATCGCATCGATGGCTTGGCTGACGTCTTTCTTCTTGAGCTGCTTGTAGTCGATCTGCAGGCCTTCCACGGCCTGGATGGTCACGCCGCTCTGGGCGATCAGTTGGGTCTGGCGGATGTCTTCGCTGGTGTTGCCTTTGCCCTTGCTGCTGTTCCACGCCAGGCTGTTGCTGCTTTTGTTGTGGCTCTCCTGGTTGATGTCCTTGGCCGCTTCGAAGGTGATTTTGCCGCTGCTGATCAGGGCGATCTGCTCGCCGGATTTCAGTTCGGCGGCCTGGTAGTGCTGGTCGCCGCCGCTGATGGCGCTGATTGGCCCGCCGGCGGTGATTTCGCTACCTACGGCGGTGACGTGAGTGGATTCGTCGTGCTGGGTCTTTTTCTTACCCCAGCTGCCCTTTTTCTTCATGTCGTACAGCGAATAGTCGCTGTCGTTGGCGGCCAGCAGGTTGATCTGGTTGCCGGCCACCAGGTACGCCTCGTTGCCCGCGCCGATCTTGCTGGAGACCAGGGTGATGTTGTTGCCGGCGCTGACCAGTACGTCACCACCGGCATTGAGCTCGCTGGCCTGCTGCTGGATGTGGTCCTGCTGGCGGGTGGATTTCTTGCTGCCGCTGGGATCGCGCTTGTAGCTGTGTTGCTCGTTCTCCGCCGAGACCACGGTGACGTTTTGCCCGGCACTCAGGGTGATATCGCCACCGGCCTTCACCTGGCTGCCGATCAACGTCGCATCACGCCCGGCCTGCAATTCGAGGTTGCCGCCGACGGCCACCTGCGAACCATGCTGGGTGACGCTGGAGCTGCGGTTGTTACTGCCGCTCGCGCGCTCGTGGGTTTCCGCCAGCCCGGTGATAACCAGGTCGCGCCCGGCGCGCAGGCTCGCGTCGCCGCCGGCGCTCAGGGGGTTGGCGGTGTTGATGATGTCGCGACCGGCGTCCAGGGTGAGGCTGCCGCTGGCTTCGATGCGCGAAGCAGAGCCGATGCTATCGTCGCGGCGAGTCTCTTTTTTCGTCTGGGTTCGCGTCGAAGCAAAGTCGCGCTCGTTGACGATGTCGCCGGTGAGGGTGGTCAGGCTGACATCACCGCCTTTGATCAGGCCACCGCTGTGGTTGCGGATGCTGTCCTGGGCGAGGATGTCGAGGCGCTTGCCCGATTCGAGCTGGCCGCTGTTGTCGACTGTGTTGGCGACGATGGCGAGATTTTCACCTGCCCGAATTTCGGAGGTGTTGGTGAAGTCGCCACCTGTCACCAGGGTGACGTCACGGCTTACATTGATTGGGCTGTTGAACCGAAGATCGCCACCCGCGCTCAGGCTGAGGTCGCGCTCGGCGTTGAGCTGTGAGCCCGGTTCGCTGATGAGGCTGCCGTTCTGTGCTTCGAGGTAGACATCGCGTCCTTTGATGACGCCGCCATCGTGGTTGTGGATGCTATCCGTCACGCTGGCAGCCACGTGGCCGCCGGACTGAATCCAGCCGGTGTTGTCCAGATTTCGCGCCGTGACATCCAGATTGTCGGTAGCAACCAAGGCGCCCGCATTCTGCAGGGAGCCACCGGCGTAAAGGCTGATATCTCCTCCGTGAATTTCTGCCTTGTCGGCATTACGAATGTCGCCTTCGACACTCACGCCCAACCGGCCTTTGGCGTCGACCCAGCCGCTGTTGTCGAAGGTCCGAGCCAGGATGTCCGTGTCGCCATCGGATGTCAGCGCCCCTGAGTTGCTGACTTGTTGGGCGATGATGCTCAGGTCGCCGCGAGACTGCAGTTGGCCTGCATTGTTCAGGTCTCCACCGCCGGATACGGCAACGTCGCCACCGCGAATCCCAGACTGTTGCGCGTTGTGGATGCCTTCGTTTACGTCGATGTCGAGGCGCTTGCCGGCTTCGATCCAACCTTGGTTGTCCAGCGACCTGGCCGTAACGTCCAAGTTGTTCTGCGCTGACACGACGCCCGCACTGGCTATATCACCACCGGCGCGAAGGCTGATGTCATCGCCATGGATGGCCCCCGTGGCGGTGTTACGAATGTCGCCATCGACGCTGACATCGAGCTGGCCTTTGGCGTCGATCCAGCCGTTGTTGTCGAGGCTACTGGCGCGGGCGCTCAGGTCGCCGCTGGCAACCAGGGCTCCGGCATTTTGCAGGGCGCCACCGGCGTCGATACGGATATCCCCGCCGTGGATCTCACCCTTGGCGCTGTTGCGGATATCGCCATCGACGCTGACATCGAGCCGACCTTTGGCGTCGACCCATCCTTTGTTGTCGAGACTTTTGGCGAGGATGCCCATGTCGCCATCGGACGCCAGCGCCCCTGAGTTGCTGACTTGTTGAGCGATGATGCTCAGGTCGCCGCGAGAGTGCAGTTGGCCAGCGTTGTTCAGCTCTCCGCCGGCGGATACGGCAACGTCGCCACCGCGAATCCCGGCCTGTTGTGCGTTGTGGATGCCCTCGCTGACATTGATGTCCAGGCGCTTTCCGGCCTCAATCCAGCCCTGGTTGTCCAACGACCTGGACGTGATATCCAGGTTGTTCTGCGCTGAAACAACGCCGGCATTGACCATGTCGCCACCGGCATGGAGGCTGATGTCCCTGCCACGGATCGCTGCCGTAGCGGCGTTGTCGATGCCTCCGGCAACGGCGATGCCGACCTGGTTGCCAGCTGATATCCAGCCGCGGTTGTCCAGATTGCGGGCGCTGATGTTGAGGTTGTCGTTGGCCGCCAGGGTGCCGGCGTTGTACAGGCCACCACCGGCGATAAAGTTTGTGTCGCCGCCCTTGAGGGTTGCGCCGGCATGGTTGCGAATGCTGTCGGCCACGCGGGCATCAAGGCGCTTGCCTGCGTCGATCTGGCCTGCGTTTTCCAGGCTCTGGGCTCCCAGGCTGAGGTTGTTGCTGGCACGCAGGGTGCCGGTGTTGGCCAGTTGGCCACTGCTGATGAGGTTGACGTCGCGGCCCTGGATCAGCGAGCCGTCGGCCATCAGGTGGCCGTCGGCACTGGCCAGGTAGAGCACCGGCACCAGGACTCTTTCGCCGTTCACGACGTGCTCTTCCAGCCAGACGATGTCGTGGGTCAGCGCGGCAACCTGTTCGGCGGAGAGGGCGACGCCCAGGGTGAGTTGCAGCCGGGCCTTGTAGGCGACGGCGTTGTCCATCAGGTATTTGAAGACCGCGGCATCGCTATTGAGGCCGTTCAGGTAGCGCTGGCCAGTTTTTGCGATCAGTGCCTGGCTCAGTAGGTATTGCTCGTACAGGCCGTCGCCCAGGCGCTTCTGGGCACGGTCGGGATCGAAGCCGAGCAGGGCGAGCAGGTAGTCCGAGCTCATGGCACCGGATTGGCCACCCTGGCCGTTGCCACTCGGGTGGTTGTTGTTCTGGGAACCGCCCTGAGCGCTGCCCCCGGTGCTGGTGCCCTGGTCATGGCCAGTCGGGTAACCGTCCTGGTCGGGAATGCTGCCGCCGCCGGTGGTGCCGCCGCCATTGCCAGGCTGGTCGGGTATGACCGCGCTAAAGTCCGGGTCGGTGTAGATCAGGTACTTGTGGCTGGGCGTGGACCAGTTGCTGCCCGGCAGGCCGTTGACGCCGGCCGCGACGGGGACGAACCGGGCGATGTCGACGCCGTTGTAGTCGACACTCGGGACGCTCCCCGCATTGGCAATGCTGACCGCCAGCACGTCGGCGCCCGGGCGCTTGATGCTGCCGTCGGCGTTGAGGCCTTTTGGGGGCGCCACTTGTACTTTGCCGCCATCGACGGTCACACGGACGCCAAGATGGGCCAATGCGTCGCCAGCGACGCTGTCGGCGGCTTGCCAGTCGCTGCCTGGCTGCGTCGGTATTGCGGGCGCGGCGGTGTGGCTGGGCTGATAGGCGTCGGGCGCGCCGGGTGTACCGCCGCTACCTGGTTGCGGGTTGCTGGAGTCGGCGAGGTGGAACAGGCCGCCCTGGGGCAGGCTGAGGTTCGGCGCGACCCGTGTGGGCATGCCCGAACCGCTGAGGGTGATGGGCGAGACTTGGCTGCTGGCGCTGGTATCGTCCAGGCTGTCAGTGGGGTTGGCGTTCGCGCTGCCATCAAGGAGTTCGCCGTTGCCCAAACGCTCGCGGGCTTCGATGCTGACGACGCCGCCCGCGTGAATGATCGCGGGGGTACCTACCGAGCCCTGGTTGTGGAAGACGTCGGTGACGATGCGGACATCGCGCTGCGCAAAGATACTGCTGTCGAGGTTGGCGAAGTCGTTGCCGCTGAAGATGAAGTTGCCGCCGCTTTCGAGCATGGCGGCGCGCGCCTCGCCATCCTTGCGGTTGATCAGGTTGGCGACGTTGAGGTTCATGTCGCCGACGCTGGAGAGGCGACCGGAGCTGTTGTCCAGGTACTGAGTACGCCCACCGGCCTGGCCGCTCAGGCTGAGAGCGCCGAGGCTGTAAAGATCGCCACCGGCGTTGGACAGGTTGTCCACCTGCAGGGTCATGCCATTGCCGCTGAAGATCAGGCCCTGGTTGAACAGGGATTGGCCACTGAGTTGCAGGAAGCGGCCACTGCCCAGGGTGCCGCTGTTGGCGATCTGCTGGGTGTTCAAGGAGAGGTCAGTGGCCGAGGTGATGCGACCGGCATTGCTCAGGTCGCCGGTGTCGATCCGCATCGAGGCCCGGCTGCTGATGCGCCCCGTCGAGGACAGGGTGACGTTGGCGGCGCTCAGGTCAAGGTCGCCCAGGCTACTGAGCAGCCCACCGCCGCTGTAATCGCCACGAAGGTTGAGGCTGAGGTTGCCATCGGTGGCGATGACGCCGTCGTTGCTCCAGTTGTTGCCGCGTGCGACCAGGCTTTCGGCGGCCAGGAGTTTGCCGTTGGTGGTCTGGTGGAATTCACCGATGTCGAGGTTGAGGCGCCCGGCCCGGACGATGGCGTCGTTGGTCCAGCTATCGGCCTGCAAGGTCATCAGACCGTTGGTGCCGAACAGCCCGCCGCCCTGGAAGATGTTCTGGCTGCTCAGGCCGAACTCCCCCGTGCCGGCATGGAGGATGCGGCCGCCCTGGTTGAGCAGGCTGCCAATGTCCAGGCGAACGTCGTGGTTTGCGCTTTCGAGGGTGCCGCCATTACGGTTATCGAGCAGACCGACCTGGAGGTGGGTGGCACCATCTTCGCCAAGGTCGCGCAGATAGCCTCCCTGGTTGTTCAGGGAGGCGGCGACCACATCGAATTTTTCCGCCGCCTCGATCAGACCATTGTGGTTGTCCAGTGCGGCACTCAGGTTCACGTCGAGAACGCCAGCGCCGATTCGCCCGCCCGTGGCCAGGCTGTTACCGGCATTGACCAGGTTTGCGCCTTGCAGGTGCAGCGCCTGGTAGGCGTAAAGGCCGCCGCCAGTGTTGTCGACAACGGGAGCCGTCAGGGTGAGGTCGCCGATGACCGCCGAAAGCGTGCCCCGACTGTTGTCGAGACCGCCGGCAATGTTCAACAGCAGGTCATTGCCCTGGATGAGGCCACCGTCCCGATTGTCGACCGTCCCCGTGCTGCGCAGGTTCAGGCCGCCGGTGGCGCTGTCGAGCATGCCGCCGGCCTGGTTGTCGAGGTTGCGCAGGGCCAGGGTCAGGTCATCCTGGCTGGCAAGCAGGCCACCCTGGTTGGTCAAATCATGCAGCTGGAGGTTGATCGCCTTGCTGCCGGCGATCAGGCCACCGCTATTGTCCAGGTCGTTGAGTTCGAGGCTGATGTCCTGCTGGCTGGCAAGCGTTCCACCCCGATTGATCACGTCGTGCAGGTTGCTCAGTAGCAGCTCACCGCCAACGGAGATGGCGCCGCCGCTGTTGTTGAGGTCCTGCCCCTTGGCGTCGTATTCGAGATTGTCACCGGCGAGCAACATGCCTTGCTCTTGCAACAGGCGGTCGACATGGAGTTTCAGGTCGCCCTGGGCGTTGATTTCTCCGCCACGATTGTCCAGCTCGGCGGTGTGGACACGTATGAGATCGCCACTGGCAAGGCGACCGCCTTCACCATTGACGATGCTGTCCCGCGCCACGAGGTAAAGAGTGTTTTGGGCCAGCATCTCGCCATGGTTGGTGATGCCGATACTGTCAACGGACAGGTTCTCGCCACTCTGAATCAGGCCTTCGCTGCCGTTATCGAGGTATTCGACAGACAGGCGCATGTCGGTGTCGCCGATAAGCACGCCGTAAGCATTGCTGAACCAGTAGCTGTTCATGTCCACCCCGCCTGCGGCGGACATGTGCCCATGGTCGTTGTAGATGCTGGCGTTGGGCTGCTGGATGAGGAGACGGCCGCCACTGGCCATCACGCCGCCGTTGTTATAGATGCTCTGGGCCGCCAGGATCAGGTCCTGGCCGGCCAGCATCTCGCCATTCAGGTTGAGCAACTGCCGTGCGTTGAAGATCGACAGCGAGCCGTCCGTGCTGAGGCGGCCGCCGGAGTTGTCGAAATCACCACCGCGCATGTCGAGCGAGAGCGAGCCTCCATCAAGTACGCCGCCATCCTGCTGCAGGTCGATCACCGACAGCTTCAGCCAGCCCGCCGCGGTGACCCGGCCGCCGGCATTGAGCAGGCGCTCGAGGTCCAGCTCGACATCCTGCCCGCCTTTGACCACGCCGCCACGGTTATCCAGCTCGCCGCCACGGACCAGCAGGTAGCCCTGGGCGCTCAGTTCGCCGCCATCTCGGTTGTCCACCTGCCCGGCCTGCAGGCTAAGCCCGGCGTTGCCGGTAATCAGGCCGCCACGGTTGTCCAGGCTTTGCACTTGCAGGTTCACGGCGTCCTGGGCGCCGATCTCGCCCTGGCGGTTGTCCAGCGCGTCGGCTTCGACCGCCAACACGCCACCCGAGGAGATTCGGCCGGCCAGGTTGTTCAGCGCGGTAGCCTGCAGGCGGGTCTGCGTTCCGCCCGAAATCAGGCTGTTCAGGTTGTCGATGCGCTCGGCGGAAACCGCCAGTTTGCCCAGGCTGAGGATTTCGCCGCTGCTTTGCTCCAGCACGCTTGCGGTCAGGTCGAGATCGCCCTTGGCAGCGATGCGGCCGTGGCTGTTGTCGAGGTCGCCCGCGTCGAGAGCGAGATTGCCTTCGGCGATCAGTTGGCCGTCCTGATTATCCAGTGCTCGCGCCTGCAGCAGCAGATCGGCGCCGCTGGCGATAACGCCTTCGCGGTTGGCCAGCGTGTCGCTTTGCACGCTGGCACCCTGGCCCAGTATCAGACCTAGGGCGTTTTCCAGGTGCCGGGCGATGCGGACTTGCAGCTCGCCGCCGGCCTGGAGCTGGCCCGCTGTATTGTCGAGTTCACCGGCCTCCAGGCTCACAGCGGAAGCACTGGAGAGTTCGCCTTGCTGGTTGCTCAGTCGCTCGGCGCGAAGATCGAGCCCCTCTCGTGCGGACAAGCGCCCGCCATCGTTGAGCAGCAGGTCGGCCTGCGCTTGCAGACGACCCTCGGCGAGCAATTGACCCGACGTGTTGTCGAGGGCCTGGACGTTTGCCTGCAGGTTGCCGCGGCTGGAAACCTCGCCGTCACGATTGAGAAGTTGCTCAGCGGCCAGCAACAGGTTGCCATCGGCACGGATCAGCCCCTGACGGTTATCCAGTTGGCCGCCCTGCAGCGCGAGATGGCCTTGGCTGGAAATCACGCCCGCCCCATTGAGCAGATCGGCGACGAACACCGACAGCGCGCTTTGGCCAAGCACCCGGCCATCCTGGTTGTTCAGCTGGCCTGCCTTGACGGTCAACTGGTTGGCGTTGAGTTGGCCGGCGCGGTTATCCAGCGTCCTGGCATCGATGTTCGCCTCACCGCTGGCGCCGAGGATGCCCTGGCGGTTGTCGAGCGTATCGAACGACGCGATCAGTTGCTCACCCGAGGCGATGCCCCCGCGGTTATCCAGGTGCTGGATACCGAGATTGGCCAGCGCCTGGCTGCTGATTCGGCCTTGTTGGTTGTCAAGACTGCCGGCGACCACTGAGAGGTCGCCCACCGCGGCGATCTCGCCACCGTTCTGGTTGAGGATGTCGGTTGCCTGCAGTTGCAGGCTGCCTTCGCTGAGCAACCTTCCGCCACCGCTTTGGTCCAACTGCCCGCTGAGCGTGGCATGCAGCTCACCCTGTGCAGCGATGACGCCGTGGCGGTTGTCGACTTGTCGTGCATCGAGTTGCAGCTCGCCCGCCGAGGCGAAGTAACCTTCGTCGTTCAGCAGCGTGTCGCTGGCAACATCGAGCCACTGCGACGCCTGGATTTCACCAGCGCGGTTGTCGAGTTGCTCGACGCTCAAGGCTACGCTGCCCGCGCCCAGTATCCGGCCGCCGCCATTGTCCAGCGTGCCGCCCTGCACCACGAGAGACTGACTGGCGCTGATCAGACCTGTGCGGTTGAGCAACGTCTCGACGAACAGCGCCAGGCTGCGTTCGCTGGTGATGCTGCCCGCCTGGTTGTCCAGGACACTCGCCCTAAGGCTGAGATCGCCTTGCCCTTCGACGCGGCCCTGGCGATTGTCCAGCCGATGAAGGTCCAGCGCTGCTGTGGAGCCGGCGTAGATTCTGCCGGTGCGATTATCGACGGTATCGGCAGTGACACTCAGGTTCCGACCGGCAAGCAGTTCGCCCTGTTCGGTGTTGTCGATGTTCTGCGCGTTGAGGATGAGGTCGTCTTCGCTGCCCAGCCGACCGCCCCGGTTATCGACCGAGGTGTAGTCCAGGCGCATTTCCCCGCTGCCGACCAGGTTGCCGCCCTGGTTGTCGAGATGATCACCCGACAGGCTCAGGCCACCGCCGATCTGCAATTGGCCGCCGGTATTGTTCAGGCTCTGGGCTTGCAGGGTCAGGGCACCTGCGGCACCGATCTGGCCATTGCCCGTGTTGTCCACTGACGCCGCCACCAGCAGCAGTTCCGCACCGCTGGAGACGCGTCCCCCCCTGGTTCATCAGCTGTTCGCTCAGGCACAGGCTCATGCCATCGTGGCTGACCACCAGGCCGCCGTTGCGGTTATCGAGCAGGCTGCCGAGCAGGTCGAGACGGCCACCACTGGAGAGGATGCCGGCCTGATTGAGGACGCGGTTGGCGCGCAAGGTGAAATCGGCCGCGCTATTGATGCGCCCGCCATTCTGGTTGTCCAGCAGGTCCGCGCGCAGCTCGAGATTGCCCTGGCTGGCCAGCTCACCGCCTTGGGCGTTGGTGATGAAACGGCCTTGCAAGTCCAGCGACTGGTGGCCGGCAATCAGGCTGTCCTGGCTGTTCTCCAGGGCACTGACCGACAGGTCGGCACGACCGCCAGCGATGAGCGAGCCCTGGTGCTGTTGCAACTCCAGCAACGAACTGCGGAGGTTGCCCTGGGTGGCGATGTCGCCGTCGTGATTGAGCACGCTGGTGCCATCGAGCTGCAGATCACCCTGGCTACGCATGACGCCGCCGCGGGTGTCCAGCTGGAAACCATGCCACTGCAACTGGCCGAGGCTCAGCAGATACCCGCCGAAGTTCTCCACACGAGCGGCTTCGAGCAACTGGTCGCCGACGCTTTGTACCCAGCCGCCGTTGTTGTTCAGTTCGCGCAGGGCCAGGGTCAGTTCGCCTTGGCTGGCGATGTGCCCACCTTCGCGGTTGTTCAATACCTGGGCATCCAGGCTCAAGGCCCCCTCGGCGGCCAGTTGCCCGCCCTGGTTGAGGATGTCCCCGGCGCTGTGCAACGCGAGTTGCGCGCCGGCCGTCACCACCCCCTGACGGTTGTCTAGGCTACCCAGCATCAGCTCGGCGCCCTGGCCAGCGAAGAATTCGCCTCCTTGGTTGAGCCATTGTCCGGCCTGCAGACCGACCCGCCCCAGCGCCAGCAACTGGCCCTGGCTGTTATCCAACGTCCGCTCCAGTTGCAGGCCCAGGGCGTTACGACTCTGGACTAGGCCGCGCTCGCGGTTGTCCAGAGTCTGCGCGGTAATCTGCACGGAGCGCTCGCCCAGCAACGATCCCTGACGGTTGTCCACGTGGTCGGCGCGAACTTGCAGTTCTGCTGCCGAAACGACCCCGCCACGGTTGTCCGCCGTTGCCCGCACGGCAATCTCGGCTTTGCGTCCAGCCACCAGAGCGCCGCTGTTGCGCAGCGTGTCGGCATGCACTGTGAGGTCGCCCTGCCCGTTACGGCTGCCGTCGAGGCTCACGCCGCTTTCCACGGTGCCCTGGTTGCTGACCTCTGCCGCCTGGAGGGTGATGCTGGTTCCCGCAGCCAGGCTCTGGGCATTGCGCAACTGCCCCTGGGTGCTCAGTTCGGCGCTGCCGGCAGCATAGGCCGCCCCCTCCAGCGCAACGTCCGCCGCCTTGACCTGCAGGTTTCCAGCCGTGGCCGTCTGCGCCAGGCTCAGCCGGCCTTTGGCATCGATCTGGATGTCACCGGCGCTGGCCGCCATGTTGCCGGCCAGTTTCACGCCCACGCCCTGTTCGGTTCCGACCAGGCGAATCGCCCCGGCGTACATACCGCCCAGCGCGGAGCTGTCGATGGCCAATTGCGGCTTGGCGCTGCCGTCGTCGGCCTTGGCGGTCGCCGCGAGGGTGTCGGCATCCACCTGGTTGCGGCCGGCCACCACGGTGAGTTTCCTGGCGTAAAGCTCGGCATTGAGTTTCGCGCTGCGGGTGATCAGCTCGAACTGGTCGATGTTGCTGGCGTTGAGCCCGGCGCCCTGGATGGCGATCTCACCGCCGTCGACGTCGTAGCCGCGCAACTGCCCGGCATCGACCACGGGCTTGCCAGTGGTCAGCGTTGCCCGCGGGGTGTTGATGAAGCCGCAACCATCGCACGTGATGCCGTGGGGGTTAGCCACGATGACATGGGCCGCCTGCCCGGCGACTTCCGTGTAGCCGCGCAGCTGTGACGGGTTCGTCCCGGTGACTTCGTTGAGGATCTTGCTGGCTGCCCCGCCATGGAGGTTGGGGTTGCCCTGGATGGTGCCACCGAGCTGGGTGGCCTGCTGGCCGGCGGCGTTATTGAGGATCAGGCCCTGTTGCCCGACGTTGTAATCCGTGAACTTGTTGTGTGAGAGACCCGTGCCGTTGGGCGTGGCGATGTTCACCACGGGGACGCCGTTGCCCGCCGCACCGAGGTGCGTATTGCTTCCCGCCGCCGCATCCACCGCCAGTTCGGCTGCCGCCGCGACGATGGGATTGAGGATCAGGATACCGGTCAGAATGCTGGCGATGGCCTGGTACAACGGTTGGCGTACGTCCATGTGGGAGCCTCACTGGCAGAAGAGCGAAGGGGTTCAGAAGAAGAGGTCGGCGCGGAAATAGATCGGATGCTCGCCGTGGTCGACGATGTCCGGCCGCTCCAGTGAGTGGGCAAAGGTCACCGAGACGGCGGCGTACTCGCCGCGCGCGTTCAGCTCCACGCCCTGCCCGCTCATGCGCCCGCTCAGTTGCGGGTTGTAGCGGCGATGCTCGATAGCGCCGAAGTCGTAGGCGTAGGCCATGCCGTATTCCTGGACCCACGGCAGCAGTGGTTCCCAGGTCACCGCGCGGCGCCAGCGCAGCTGGTTGCGCCAGTAGTAGCCGGAGTCGCCGGAGAGGCTCTGGTCCTTGAAGCCGCGAACCGAGCTGAGCCCGCCAAGGCTGATGCGCTGGGGGCTGTAGAGAACGTCGTCACTGTGCTGGACGGTGACCAGGCTCTCGAAACTCAAGGCCTCGTCCCACAACTGGAACGGCTGCAGGTAGCTCAGGGTGAGGCTGTATTTGCTGTACCGGGCGGTGGGGCTGCCAGACGGCGCGTCGTGTTCATCGCTTTGCGCGCCGAAGGCACCGATACCGCGCTGCCAACCGCCATCCAGGTTGACGAAGGCGCTGCCGATGCGCCGGCCATGGTTGAGGCCGAGGCTGAATTCGCTGAGGTGGGTGCTGGAGACGTCGAGCAGGGTGTCGTCGATGTAGTTACGCGTGCGCTGGTGGCTGAGGCCGACGTTGATGGCGGTCTTGCTCACGTCGTCGCGGTGCAGCACGCGCTCGGCGCCCAACTGGTGGGTCTCGTTGTCGCCGTCGTACTTGAAGGCGAAGCCGGCGTCTTCGTTGCGGGTGCGGTAGTAGTTGCGGCTGTAGCTGTAGTTGAAGGTCCACCAGCCGTAGGGAAGGCTGTACCACAGGCTCTGGTTGTCGGAGTGCTTCCAGTGGTCGCTGACCACGTCCTCGCCCATGCGCAGGCCAAACTGGTCGGCCAGGCCCAGCGGGCTGTCCCAGTCCAGGCCGATACCGGCCTGCTGTTCGCCGGAGCTGGCGTCACCGTTGTTGTCGCGGCTGGCGGAGACGCGCCAGGGCTTTTCGCGCTCGCCCTTGAGCTGCACGCGGCTGCCGCCTACTTCCTGGCCGGGCACCAGCTCTATCTGCACCTGGCGCGAGGGCAGGCGATTGACCTGGTCGACCAGTTGCTCCAGGTCCCGCAGGTTCAGGAGCTCACCGGGACTTCCGGCATAGGTCATGCTCAGTTCGCGCGGCGAAACCAGTTCCGTCTGGTCGAACCCCTCGAAGCGGCCTTCCACCACGATGATCTTCAGTTCGCCGCCGGAGAGATCCTGCTGGGGCAGGTAGGCCCGGCTGGTGACGAAGCCGCGTGACAGGTAATGGTCGGTGATCGCCTTGAGCAGCTCGTTTATCTGGCTGACGCCCAGGCACTTCCCGCGATAGGGCGAAATCAGCTTCTCGCGGGTGGCCGCATCGAGATGATCGGCGCCTTCCAGCGCAATGCTGCGGATGGTGAAGCAGCGGGTATCGGGGGCCGTTGTCGCGGGAGCTTCGGCAGGCGCCTTGCCGGGGAGCTGCTGGAGTTCGTCCAGGCGCTGCTGCTGTTCGCGCAGGAGTTGCTCCTGGCGTTGGCGCTGAAGATCGTTGTCACCCGGCGAAGGAAATGGCGCGGCAACGGCCACGCCAACCGAAAGGAAAGCCAAGGCGGGCATCCAGCCGCGAAGAAGGAAAAGCATCCGTACAAACCCTCGTTTTCCAGCCGTCGACCAGCCGGATTTTTTGGAGGGCGGATTTCAGCACGTGCCTTCGCGAGGAATATGTAGGACAGCCGTCGCAGAGCCTGTAAGACGGTTTTGTTTAAGTCCGGGAAGTTCCAGGGAACGGAAGACGTCGGCTTACAGATATCGCGACGTCGAGCCGCTCCTTATCCAGCTGAGTGCTCCTCAGTCAGACCTTGGGCACCAGTGCCGGCAGCAGTTGCCGGGAGATCGCCTCGCGCACGGCGGGCAGCAGGGTGGCGTTGCCGGCGAGCATTTCCTCCACCAGGCGGCGCAGCGCCAGCGAGCGTTCCGGAGTCAGGCCGCGCACGGCGTATTCGCAGGCCTGTTCCGCGGTGACGTCCGGCGGCACGGCGAAGCCCAGCGCTTGCAGGCGTTCGCGGAAATCGTCCTGGTCGATCAGGTCGGCGTGCATCATCGCGGGTCTCCTTGGGAGCGGCATGGGTCTGCATCGATTCTGGTAAGCCCGGCGGGACGCGGCAAGCACTCTCCCGACGGAATGTCCGCGGCGGGCACGCGCAGGTCGTTTTCGGCTAACCGAGGCGGCGCGGTGGCGCGCAGACTGGTCTCCATACCCCGCAGCCGGCACCGGCGGGCGGGGCCTCGCACATTGAGAGCCCGATCCGGCTCAATTTGTCCCCTGCCGCGCGTCGGGCGCCGCAGGGGATTTTTTTTCCCTCAGCACAGCCAGCGGCGCAGGGTCTCCAGCAGCACTCCGCGCAGTTCCGCCACTTCCGGAATGTCGCGGCCGCGCAAGCAGCCGTGGACCAGGCCGGCACCCGCGAAATAGTCCACCGCCACGCCCGCTTCTCGCAGGCGGTCGCGGTACAACGCGCCATCGTCGCGCAGCGGATCGAATTCGGCGACCGCGATGAAGGCTCGCGGCAGGCCTCGCAGGTGGTCGGCCCGCAGAGGCAGCGCCAGCGGATCGCGACGATCGCCGGCATGGGGCAGATAGGCTGACAGGCACGCCTCCAGGTCGGCCCGCGACAACAGCGGAGCATCTGCGCACAACGCGCGCGCGGAGGTATCGGCGTCCCCGAGTACGGGGTAGATCAGCACTTGTCCACAGGGCAGCGGCTCGCCCGCATCGCGCAGGGACAGGCACAGCGCGGCAGCGAGGTTGCCGCCAGCGCTGTCGCCGATCACCAGCAGCCGCGCACGATCCACCGGCTCCCCCAGGGTGTTGTCGTACAGGCGCCGCCAGACGGCGAGGCAGTCGTGCAGCGCCGCCGGGTAGGGATGCTCCGGCGCCAGCCGATAGTCCACCGCGACGACCAATGCACCCAGTTCAGCGGCCAGTTCGGCGCAGATGAAGTCGTGGGAATCCAGGCCACCGAGTATCCAGCCACCGCCATGCAGGTAGAGCAGCGTTGGCCAGCCGGCATCCGGCGGGCTGCCCACCGGGCGGTACAGGCGCACCGAGGGCAGGCGGTCCAGGCAGAGTTCGCTGATGCGCAATCCAGGCGGGCGCGACGGGGTGAAGGCGAGCGCCATGCGTTGGTAGGCGGCGCGTTGGGCTGCGGGTGAAGGGTCGGGTTCGGTGAAGGCCTGCGTCCGTGCCACGAAGGCCTGCATGGCGTCGGACATTGGATAACGCCGCGCCACCGGCGATCAGCCCGGCAGGCCGATGACGCGGCCGACGTAGTCCGGACGGGGCAGCGGTCGATGCGCCTCCGCCAGCGCCAGCACACGCTCCAGCACCACGCCTTCGAAGGGCGCGGAGCGCGCGCCACCTTCGAGGTTCACGTGCAGCAGCATCTGTTCGCTGGCGGCCAGGGCGAGGTCTTCACCCGCGCGGTGCAGGCTGTGGAAAACGTGCAGGCGCTTGCGGTCGTGGGCGATCAGCTGGGTGCGCACTTCGACCTTCTCGCCCTCCTTCACCTCGTGCAGGTAGTTGAGGTGCACTTCGAGGGTGAACAGGGAATCGTTGGTGGCGGCGCGATGTTCCGCGTCGAGGCCCAGGTGGTCCATCAGGGCGTCGGTGGCGTAGCTGAACAGCAGCAGGTAGAAGGCGTCGCGCAGGTGGCCGTTGTAGTCGGTCCACTCGGTGAGGATGGGGGTTTCCCAGGTTTTCAGGGCGTGCATTTTTCTATTTCCCAGAGAGCCCCTCTCCCCAGCCCTCTCCCTGAAGGGAGAGGGAGCCGTTCCGAGCAGGCGGTGAACGTTGAGGTTAGTCGGCGAAGGCGAAGCCGTGTTTGGACTTGGTTTCCTTGATGGCGCCGAGCACCGCCAGCAGGCAGTCGTCGCGGTAGCGTTCCAGCTCGGCGATGCTGCGCGAGCCTTGCTGTTCGCTGGTGCCTTCCACCACGCGGTCGATCAGGGTGTCGGTCAGCTCCGGGGCGGGCAGGTAGGTCCATGGCAATTGCAGCGCCGGGCCGAACTGGGCCATGAAGTGGCGCATCCCGGCGTTGCCGCCGGCGAGGGTGTAGGTGAGGAAGGTGCCCATGAACGACCAGCGCAGGCCGGCGCCGAAGCGGATGGCGTCGTCGATTTCGCCGGTACTGGCCACGCCGTCGTTGACCAGGTGCAGGGCCTCGCGCCAGAGCGCTTCGAGCAGGCGGTCGGCGATAAAGCCCGGTACTTCCTTCCTCACGTGCAGCGGCCGCATACCGAGGGATTCGTAGACCTTAATCGCGGCCTGCACGGCTTCGGGCGCGGTCTTCGCGCCACCCACCACTTCCACCAGCGGCAGCAGATAGACCGGGTTGAACGGGTGGCCGACCACGCAGCGTTCCGGGTGCGTGGCGTCGGCGTAGAACTCGCTGGGCAGCAGGCCCGAGGTGCTGGAGCCGATCAAGGCGTTGGGTTTGGCGGCGGCGCTGATCTTGGCGTGCAGCTCGCATTTCAGGTCGAGGCGTTCGGGGGCGCTTTCCTGGATGAAGTCGGCGTCACGCACGCACTCCTCGATGGTGGCGACAAAGCGCAGGCGATCCTGTGAGGCACCGGGGGCGAGGCCGGCCTTTTCCAGCGCTGGCCAGGCGTTGGCAATGCGCGCGCGCAGGGCGGCTTCGGCGCCGGGGGCCGGGTCCCAGGCGACGACGTCGAGGCCGTGGGCCAGGGCGCGGGCGACCCAGCCGCTGCCGATGACGCCGCTGCCGAGGGCGGCGAAGGTTTTGATGGCGGTGATGAAGGGCATGGTGACTCCAGCGAATTGAGCGTTGGGGTGGGAGCGAACCGGTTGGCGATGAGCCCGTTGGGGCTTTCGCGGACAAAGTCCGCTCCTACGAAGAGCGGTTGCGTAGGGCGCAGCGTTATTCGCCCTAAGGTTCGGAATCAGCGCGGCTTGAGATTCATCTTCCTGCGCCCCTCGGCCGGGGTCAGGGCGCGGCCGCCCAGGCGCTCGATGATCTCGATGGCGCGTTCGACCAGTTGGCCGTTCGTGGCGTGGACGCCGCGGTCGAGCCAGATGTTGTCTTCCAGGCCGACCCGCACGTTGCCGCCCAGCAGCATGGCCTGGGCAACCATCGGCATCTGCGAGCGGCCGATGCCGAAGCCGGCCCAGGTCAGGCCGTCGGGGATGTTGTCGGCCATCGCTTTCATGGTGGTGGTGTCGGCCGGCGCGCCCCAGGGGATGCCGAGGCAGATCTGGATCAGCGGGTCTTCCAGCAGGCCTTCCTTGAGCATCTGCTTGGCGAACCAGAGGTGGCCGGTGTCGAAGATTTCCAGCTCGGCCTTCACGCCCAGTTCGGTGATGCGCTTGGCGCCGGCGCGCAGCTGGGCCGGGGTGGAGACGTAGATGAAGTCGCCATCGCCGAAGTTCAGGGTGCCGCAGTCCAGGGTGCAGATTTCCGGCAGCAATTCCTCGACGTGCTTCAGGCGCTCCAGCGGGCCGACCAGGTCGGTGCCGGCGCCGAACTCCAGCGGCTGTTCGCCCTGGCCGATCTGCAGGTCGCCGCCCATGCCGGCGGTGAGGTTGATGATGACGTCGGTGTCGCTCTCGCGGATGCGCTCGACCACTTCGCGGTAGAGCTTCACGTCGCGGCTGGGCTTGCCGGTCAGCGGGTCGCGGACATGGCAGTGGGCGACAGTGGCGCCGGCCTTGGCGGCCTCGATGGCGGCGGCGGCGATTTCCTTCGGGGTAACGGGAATGGCCGGGTGCTTGCCGACGGTGTCGCCGGCGCCGGTCACCGCGCAGGTGACGATCACTTCGTAATTCACGGTGGCTGTCCTTCTTGAGGTCGAACGAACCCACTGCGCGCCGGACGACGCGCAGGGAGTTGCTGGTAGGGCGTTACTTTTTGGAGAGCTATTTCAGCGAGGCCTGTACGGCGGCGAGGCCGTCCTTGCCATCGAAGGTGGTCACGCCGTCGAGCCAGGCCTTGAGCGGCTCGGGGTTCTGCTTCAGCCAGGCCTTGGCGGCATCCACCGGCTGGCTGCGGTCGAGGATCGGCACCATCACCTGGCTCACCTGCTGGCTGCTGAACTTGAGGTTGTGCAGCAGCTTGGCGACGTTGCCGCACTGCGCCTGGTAGCCGCCGGCGGTCATGATCGAGACGGTGGCGGAGCCTTCGTTCGGGCCGAACACATCGTCGCTGCCGGTGAGGTACTTCATGTCGATCTGCAGGTTCATCGGGTGCGGCTTCCAGCCGAAGAACACCACCCACTGCTGGCGCTTGATGGCGCGCTTGACCGCGGTGAGCATGCCGGCCTCGCTGGATTCGACGATCTGGAAGCCCTTCAGGCCGAACTTGTCGTCGGCGATCATCTTCGCGGTGATGCGGTTGGAGCCGCTGCCCGGCTCGATCAGGTAGATCTTGTTGCCCAGCTTGTCCTTGAACTTGGCGATGTCGGCGAAGGTCTTCAGACCGCCGTCGTAGACGTAGGTCGGCACGGCGTAGGTGGACTGCGCGTCGGGCAGGGTCGGCGGGGTGATCACGTCGATCTGCTGCTTGTCGAGGTAGGGCTTGGCCACCGGCTGCATGGTCGGTTGCCAGTAGCCGAGGAAGACGTCGAGCTGCTTGTCGGCCATGCCAGCGAGGATGATCTGCTGCGAGGCGCTGGTCTGCTTGACCTTGTAGCCCAGGCCGTCGAGCACGGCTTCGGCCACGGCGCTGCTGGCCACCACGTCGGTCCAGTTCACCGTGCCCATGCGCACGTTCTGGCACTGGGCGGGCTCGGCGGCCCAGGTGGTGCTGGCGGCGAGCATGAGCGCGGCACAGCCGAACGCTCGGATCGATAGCTTCATGACTTCTCCCTCAAGGCCTTTGCGGCGTTGGTTATCGTTGTTGTACGTCATGCGGCCCTCACGGGGGCTGGAGAACAAATTACGCAGGCGTCGCCCCGGTGAATCGCACAGTGGCGACCAGCTCTTGCACAGCAGCGACCTCCCCGATTGCCAGGGCGACGTCCTTGGTCCATAAGCAGGGGCAGGCTGCCACTACGCTGCCCTCCAATCGCACGGTACCCGCCATGTCCCACGACTTCTGGTTCCTGCTGTTGCCCGGTTTTTCGGTGATGGGTTTCGTTTCCGCCGTTGAGCCGCTGCGGGTGGCCAACCGCTTCCGCGGCGAGCTGTACCGCTGGCACCTGATGAGCCTGGACGGCGGGCCGGTGCTCGCCAGCAACGGCATGTCGATGAACGCCGACAGCGGCCTGGAAGCCCTGCGCGAAAGCGACACGCTGCTGGTGGTGGCGGGTTTCGAACCGCTGCGCGCCTGCACCCCGGCGCTGCTGCACTGGCTCAAGCGCCTGGATCGTGATGGCGTGACGCTGGGCGGCATCGACACCGGCAGCTTCGTGCTGGCCGAGGCCGGATTGTTGCAGCGCCAGCGCTGCACGGTGCACTGGGAGGCGCTGGACGCCTTCCGGGAGACTTATCCACAGGTGCAGGCGACCCAGGAGCTGTTCGAGATCGACGGTCCGCGCATCACCTCCGCCGGCGGCACCGCGTCCATCGACCTGATGCTCGACCTGATCGCCCAGGACCATGGGCCGGAGCTGGCCGTACAGGTTTCCGAGCAGTTCGTGGTCGGGCGCATTCGTCCCCGCCAGGATCACCAACGCCTGCAGGTCGCCAGCCGTTACGGGGTGAGCAACCGCAAGCTGGTGCAGGTGATCGGCGAGATGGAGCGCCACACCGAACCACCGCTGACCACGCTGGAGCTGGCCGAGCGCATCCAGGTCACCCGGCGCCAGCTGGAGCGCCTGTTCCGCCTGCACCTGAACGACACGCCCTCGAACTTCTACCTCAGCCTGCGCCTGGACAAGGCGCGCCAGTTGCTGCGCCAGACCGACATGAGCGTGCTGGAGATCGGCGTGGCCTGCGGGTTCGAGACGCCTTCGTACCTGTCGCGCAGTTACCGGGCGAAGTTCGGTGTGTGCCCGAGCCAGGATCGGGTGGGGTTGCGCAAGGTGGCGGCTAAGGCGGTTCCGCCACAAGCATGACTACATGCCTGGGTATCTCCCTCACCCCAGCCCTCTCCCAGTGGGAGAGGGGGCAGTCCGCAGTGGCGGATGAGATCGCCGCACTTCCTGCACCATATGACCAGTGACGCCGACCTTTCTGCTCGCACTGAAAGGTCCCCTCTCCCTCTGGGAGAGGGTTAGGGTGAGGGCCGCCCCGGGCGTAGAAACATCCCGCAGCAGCGGCGCCCATCGCCGGTCTGGCGGCCCGCACCTACAAGTAGATACAGGAGCGTCATTGGCAATATCTGTGGGACTACCGTCATTTACCCATCCACGGACCAGGCAGAGGATGGGCACCAGGTTCCCTCCTCACTGAACTTCGGAGACCACCATGAGCGAATCCCGTCCCCCTCTGCCGCCCTTCACCCGCGAAACCGCCATCCAGAAAGTCCGCCTTGCCGAGGACGGCTGGAACAGCCGCGATCCGCACCGCGTGTCGCTGGCCTACACACCGGACAGCCGCTGGCGCAACCGCGCGACCTTCGTCCAGGGCCGCGAGCAGATCGTCCAGTTCCTCACCGCCAAGTGGGTGCGCGAGCAGCAGTACCGGCTGATCAAGGAACTCTGGGCCTTCACCGACAACCGCATCGCCGTGCGCTTCGCCTACGAATGGCACGACGACTCGGGCAACTGGTTCCGCTCCTACGGCAACGAGAACTGGGTCTTCGACGAGAACGGCCTGATGTTCGAGCGCCATGCGAGCATCAACGACCTGCCGATCCGCGAGGACGAGCGCCTGTTCCATTGGCCGCAAGGGCGCCGGCCGGATGAACATCCGTCGCTCAGCGAGCTGGGCTTGTGAGGCTTATCCATAGCGGTTTTTCCGCGGGATAGACCGGCCTGCGGCCGGGTCGCGGATAAGATCCGCTCCTACAAGGGCCGGTGCTGTGGATAACCCGTAGGAGCGGACCTTGTCCGCGAAAGGCGCCCGAAGGGCGCCCTCGATATCAGGCCGGAACGGCCCGGGCGGGTGCGGTGGAGGAGATGCGGCTGTCTTCCAGGATCATCGCTGCCGCCCGCTCGCCGAGCATGATGCACGGCGCGTTGGTGTTGCCGCTGATCAGCGTCGGCATGATCGACGCATCCACCACGCGCAACCCCTTCAAACCATGCACGCGCAGGCGCAGGTCGACCACGGCCATCGCGTCCTCACCCATCTTGCAGGTACCCACCGGGTGGAACACGGTGGCGGCGTACTCGCGCAGGTGCTCGAGCAGTTGCTCGTCGGTCTGCACCTGCGGGCCGGGCAGCATCTCGGCGCCGCGGATCTTGTCGAACTCCGGCTGGGCGAGGATCTTGCGCGCCAGCTTCACGCCTTCCACCAGCACGCGGCCGTCTTCCTCGTTGGCGAGGAAGTTGTAGTCGATCTCGATGTCACCGCCGGGCTTCACGCGTAGCTCGCCGATGCTCTTCGGACGCAGCACGCAGGTGTGCACGGCGTAGCCATGGCCCCACTCGAACAGGCGGCCACGGTGGCTGCGGTAACCGGGCACGAAGTGGAACTGCACGTCGGCCAGCGATTGCGCGAGAGGTGTCCGCGCGAATCCACCGGCCTCGACGTAGTTGGTGGTCAGCCAGCCCTTCTTCGCCAGCAGGTACTTGAACGGCGACAACAGGATCTGCGGCAGCGATCCGAGGGAGAAGCCCAGGCTCAGCGGGCTTGGCGAGCGCACGGTGACCAGTCCGTCGAGGTGGTCCTGGAGGTTCTTGCCCACGCCCGGCAGGTCGTGTTTCACCGGGATGCCGGCGGCTTTCAACTCTTCGCCCGGACCGATGCCGGAGGCCAGGAGGATCTGCGGCGAGCCGAGGGAGCCGGCCGACAGAATCACTTCGCGGCGCGCCAGCAGGCGCTCGCCGCTGCGCAGCTCGATGCCGGTGACGCGCTCGCCTTCCAGCAGCAGGCGGCCCACCTGGCGGTCGGTCAGCACGGTGAGGTTCGGCCGCTGCAACGGCGCGACGAAGGCACGGTAGCTGCTCAGGCGCTTGGCGTCCTTCTGGGTCACGTTGTAGATGCCGACGCCCTCGAACTCGCGGCCGTTGAAGTCATCGTTGCGGCGCAGGCCGAGGTGTTCGGCGGCCTTGATGAACAGGTTCGACAGCGGGTTGGGGTCACGCGGCTTGTCCACCACCAGCTCGCCCAGGGTGCCGTGCAGCGCCGGGTCCTGGCCGAGCACGTTGCGTTCGGATTTCTTGAAGAACGGCAGCACGTCCTTCCAACCCCAGCCGGGGCAGCCGTCCTGCTCCCAGCGGTCGTAGTCGGAGGCGTGGCCACGGATGTAGATCATGCTGTTCATCGAGCTGGAGCCGCCCAGCGCCTTACCGCGCGGGCAGTGCAGCGAGCGGTTGTTCAGGCGCTTCTGCGGCGCGGAGTAGAAGTTCCAGCTGAAGATCTTGCTCTTGTACAGCGTGATGGTGCCGGCGGGGGTCTGTACGCGCGGGCTGGCATCGCTGCCGCCGGCCTCCAGCAGGCAGACGCGCACGGACGGGTCGGCGCTCAGGCGGTTGGCCAGGACGCAGCCGGCGGAACCGGCGCCGACGATGAGGTAGTCGTAGGTGGAATCGTTGGAGTGGGACATAAGGGCTCCCTTGGGAGTGTTGCGTGAATGGCAGAGCCCCTCACCCCAGCCCTCTCCCAAAGGGAGAGGGAGCAAACCGAATCAACCGGCCAGCGCGGCGCTCGTCGCGAGCGCCGCAACAGCTCCCTCTCCCCCTGGGAGAGGGCTGGGGTGAGGGTGGGCGTCGTCGGGCTTTCAATGAGCCTCTTCCAGATCGTCGTGCAGCAGCCCGAGGATCTCGCGCTTCATCTCGATGAACTGGCGGTCCATGACCATGTCCAGCGAGCGCGGGCGCTCGATGGGCACGTCGAGGATGCGCTTGATGCGGCCGGGGCGTGCGCCCATGACGTAGACGCGGTCGCCCAGCAGGATGGCCTCGTCGATGTCGTGGGTGACGAACACCACGGTCTTCTTGCTGTGGTCCCACACGCGCAGCAGCAGTTGCTGCATCTGCATGCGGGTCTGGCTGTCGAGGGCGCCGAAGGGCTCGTCCATCAGCAGGATCTGCGGGTCGTTGGCCAGCGCGCGGGCGATCGCCACGCGCTGCATCATTCCGCCGGAGAGCTGCTTGGGATAGTTGTTCTCGAAGCGGCGCAGGCCGACTTCGTCGAGGTAGTAGTCGACAATCTCGCGGCGCTCGGCCGCCGGCATGCCGCGACGCTTGAGGCCGAACTCGACGTTCTGCCGCACGGTTAGCCAGGGGAACAGGGTGTAGCTCTGGAACACCATGCCGCGGTCGGCGCCGGGGCCGTCGACCAGTTGGCCGCCGACGTAGATGTCGCCTTCGGTGGGTTCGGCCAGCCCGGCGGTGAGGTAGAGCAGGCTCGACTTGCCGCAGCCGGACGGGCCGACGATGACGGCGAACTGCTGGTCCGGCACTTCGAAGGAGACGCTCTCCAGCGCGCTGAAGGTGCCGCCCTCGGGCGTGCGATAGCGCAGGCTGACGTTTTCCACCCGCAGGCGTGGCGGCCTGGCTTGTTCCTGACCGGTCACGGCCGCTTCTTCCTGCTTGATCGCTACTGCGCCCATGACGCCACCTTCAGTCGGATGAATCGGAAGAGTTGGTCGGTGATCAGGCCCAGCAGGCCGATGATGGCGATGGCCAGGAAGATCACGTCGACCTGGAAGCCGCGCATGGCCTTGAGGCTGATGTAGCCCAGGCCGCTGGAGGCGGCGACCAGTTCGGCCACGACGAGGTAAGTCCAGGCCCAGCCCATGGTCACGCGCAAGGTGTCGAGCACGCCGGGCAGCGAGGCCGGGCCGAGCACGTGAAGGACTACGTCGCGGCGGTTGCAGCCCAGGGTGTAGGAGGCGTTGACCAGGTCCTTGGCGACGCCGCGGGAAACGTCCGCGATCATCACCAGTTGCTGGAAGAACACGCCGAAGATGATCACGGTGACGCGCTGCTCCAGGCCGATGCCGATCCACAGGATGAACAGCGGCACGAAGGAGGTCACCGGCAGGTAGCGAATGAAGTTCACCAGCGGTTCGAGGAAGGCCTGGACGATGCGGAAGCTGCCCATCAGCAGGCCCAGCGGCACCGCCACCAGCGAGGAGATGATGAAGCCGATCATCACCACCTTGACGCTGGCCATCACGTGGGTGGCGAGGGTGCCGTCACTGGCCAGGCGCACGCCGGCGGCGAGCACCGCATCCGGGGTGGGCAGGAACATCGCCGGCACCACGCCGCCGTAGGAAAGCCCGGCCCACAGGCCGAACACGAGCAGCCAGCACAGGGTGCCGGCGGACCAGACCAGCTTCAGCGGCAGGTCGACCTTGGGCGTCAGGCAACGGCTGAGCCAGGATTGCGAACGACGAGGCATCGCGGATTCCTCCAGGCGAGCGGCACGGCGCCGCCCGCGGGGACAAGAGAGAGACGGTTACTCGGAGACGAAGCGCGGATCGACCAGGTCGTCGTAGCTGACTTCCAGGCGCTTGCCCTGCAGGCCGCTCCAGGTCTCGTTGGCGAGGCGGATCAAGCCCTTGATGTCGCCGGGCTTGCCGGGGGTGCCAATGAGTTGCTCGCTCATGGCCTTGTCGTAGAAGCGCACGCCCTTGGCGGCGTCGGCCAGGGCCTTGGGATCGGAAAGGTAGCCGCCGACGCCCTTGGCCATGATCGCGTAGGCCTCGTCCGGGTGTTCCTTGGTGTACTGCACGGCCCTGTACAGGCCTTTCACCAGGGCCTTCACGTCCTCGGGCTGCTTCTCGATCACGTCGCAGTTGAGGGCGACCACGTCGACGATCACGCCGGGGGTGGTGGAACTGTCCACCAGCACCTTGCCCTGCTGCTTCTCGCGCACCAGAGAGAGGTGCGGCTCCCAGGTCACGGCGGCGGGCACGCGGCCGGCGATGAAGGCGCTGGCGGCATCGTCGGCGGTCATGTTCTGCACCTTGATGTCGCTCATGTTCATGCCGGCGTGCTTGAGCAGGTAGGCCAGCCAGAACTGCGAGACGGAGCCTTCGTTGACCGCCACTTCCTGGCCCTTGAGCTGGGCCAGGGAGGTGACGTCCTTGCCCACCAGCACGCCGTCGCCGCCATGGCTGTCGTCCAGCGCGGCCACGGCCTTGAAGCAGAACTTCGGCCGGTACTTGAGGATTTCGTCGATGGTGGAGGCGGAACCGGAGAGCTGGCCGGAGGCCTGGGCCGCCATGTACATCGAGGCTTCCTCGATGGTGGTCAGCTGCAGGTCCAGGCCCTGCTCCTTGAAGTAGCCCAGGTCGCGGGCGAGGTAGAGCGTGCCGTAGCCGACCCAGGTGGTGTGGCCGATGGACAGGGTACCGGCCTGCGCGCCGGAAACGGCGGCAAGAGCCAGGGCGGAACACGCGATGGAACGCACGAGCAAGGACTTGATCATGAAGCACTCCCACAGCCGTTGGGCTTGTTATTGGTTTACTGCGGCAGTGGCCAGGAGGCCGGAAGAACCGGGACATGGGCGGCATTGGGCTCGGGTGGCCCTAGCGTCTGAAGGCTTTGTCTCGCGACATGTCTGACAGACCGATGGTGGCCGAAGCGGGAGGCTCGGAAAATTATTAAATATGTCGTTGCGCCATAAGAAAAAGCTGCCTTGCCGGCGAAACTGCACCAGCATGGCGCAAGGGAGAACTCGAACACACGCGGCACGTCTCGCGCTGCACTATCGTTGAACGTCGCTCCCCTCAGGAAGGTTTGATCATGGCTCTTCGCCCCGTTCTTTCGGCCCTGACGCTCGCCGTCGGGCTGTCTTTACTCCCCACCTTTTCACAGGCAGCCAATGCTCAGCAGCCTTCCGCCGCCGCCGAGTTGAAGTGGCCGCGCGACTTCGCCCTCGGCGACCAGCACGTGCAGATATTCCAGCCGCAGGTCGAAGGCTGGGATGGCACCCGCATGAGCGGTCGCGCCGCGATCGCCGTTGGCGCCGCGAAGGCCGCGCCGACCTATGGCGTCGCGCTGTTCTCGGCCGCCGCCGCGATCGACAAGTCCAGCGGACTGGTCCAGCTGACCGACCTGCGCATCGAGAAGGTGGAAGTGCCGACCGCGCCGGACAGCGCCGACAAGGTGCGCGATGCGCTGGTGGCTCAGTTGCCCAAGCACGGCCTGACCGTCTCCCTCGACCAGTTGCAGGCCAGCTACGCGGTCAACCAGCAGTTGGACAAACTGCGTCATGTCGAGGTGAAGAACGACGCGCCCCAGATCCTCTTCGCCAACACCCCGACCGTGCTGGTGATGATCGACGGCCAGCCGCAATGGCAGGGCCTCAAAGGCAGCGACTTCGAGCATGTGCTCAACAGCCGCGTGCTGATCCTGCGCGACGCCCAGGGCAATCACTTCCTGAACGCGGCCGGCAACTGGTACACGTCGCAGTCCATCGACGGCAACTGGCTGGTGCTGAGCCAGCCACCCAAGGCACTCATCAACGCACAGACAGTCGCGATGAAGGCCGGCCCGGTGGATGCGCTGCTGCCCAAGAACGGCAAGAAGCCAGCCAAGGCACCGGCGGTGCTGGTGGCAACCCAGCCCACCGAACTGATCGTCAGCGAAGGCACCGCGCAGATGGCGCCCGTGGATGGCGTCAGCCTGCTGACGATGCAGAACGCCGACCACGCGGTGTTCGTCGACCCGACCAGCAACACCTGGTACGTGCTGGTCTCCGGGCGCTGGTTCAGCGGCCCCGGGGAGAAGGGCCCGTGGCAGTACGTCAACGGCAAGGACCTGCCGGCGGACTTCGCGAAGATTTCACCGAAGGACCCGAAGGCCAACGTGCTGGTCTCGGTGCCCGGCACGCCGCAGGCCAAGGAGGCCGCCATCGCCGCGAGCATCCCGCAGACCGCCAGCGTCTCGCGCAGCAAGGCGAAACTGAAGGTCAACTACGATGGCTCGCCCAGCTTCCAGCCCATCTCCGGGACTGACCTGCGCTATGCGGTGAACACGCCGACGCCGGTGATCGAAGTCGCTTCCAACCAATTCTTCGCGGTGAGCAATGGCGTCTGGTTCGTCGCCCCCAGCGCGACGGGGCCATGGCAGGTAGCGACCGAAGTGCCGGCGGTCATCTACGGGATTCCGCCCAGCTCGCCGGTGTACTACGTGACCTATGTGCACATCTATTCGGTCACTCCGCAGACCGTGGTGGTCGGCTACACGCCCGGCTATCTGGGCGTGGTGGTCAACAGCGATGGCACGGTGGTCTACGGCACCGGCTACGACTACCCGGCGTACGTCAGCAGCACGGTGTACTACGGCTATCCGCCCACCTACGGCTACGGCGCCGGCTTTGCCGTCGGCGCGCTGACCGGGTTCGCCTTCGGCTATGCCTCGGGCGCCTGGTGGGGGGCCCCGGAACCCTACTGGGGCCCGTACTGGGGCGCCTACCCGGCCGGCGGCTGGAGCTACACCAACATCAACCAGGCGAACTTCTATGGCCGTTGGGGCCAGGGCACCGTCAGCCATGGCTACGGCTACAACGGCTACACCGGTACCGCTTGGCAGGGGAGCTCGGCCGTCGGCTACAACCCGCGCACCGGCACCCACTTCGAAGGTGCCCAGGGCACGGCCTTCAACCCCTACACCAACCGCAGTGCCGCCGCTCGCGGCGGCGCCTATTCCAATGCCGCCACCGGCATTTCCGGCGCGGGCCGCAGCGCGGCCGGCATCGACCATGACAGCGGTGACTTCGAGGCCGGACGCCAGGTCGTCCAGCACAACGCGCAGACCGGCCGCACGACGATCGCCCAGAGTGGCGTCAAAGGAGACATCGACGACAACCCGGACAGCTTCGATCACCAGCATCAGGGCGTGAGCTACAACCGCCGCACCGGCAACGCCGTGGGCTGGAACAACGGCGACATCTACGCCGGGCATGACGGCAACGTCTACCAGCACACCCAGGACGGCGGCTGGCAGAAGCACACCGACAGCGGCTGGCAGCCGGTTCAGCCGGCCAACAACGACCTGCGCAACAACCTCGACCAGCAGTTCCAGTCACGCCAACTGGGCCAGCAGCGTTTCAACCAGACTCAACATCAGTGGGGCAACGGCGGCGGGTTCGGCGGGGATCGCTCTGGCGGCTTCGGCGGCGGGCACTTCGGTGGGTTTGGTGGCGGGCACTTCGGCGGCGGAGGCTTCCGTCGCTAACTAGCCGAACAGGGTTTTCCACAGCGTCCCCAGCTGTGGAAAACCCCAGTTACCGGCGTGAGAAACTTATCCACACGCCTTGCCCTCCAGCAGACGTCCTCGGCAAGATGCCCGCTCCCACCCTCCTCTCGGGATTGCCGTGACCGCTCTGTTCCAGGCCCTCTGGCCATTGTTCGCGCTGATCGTCGGCGGCTTCGTGCTACGCCGCAAAGGCTTCCCCGGCGAGGCCTTCTGGCCGGCGGCCGAGCGGCTCAATTACTTCATCCTCTTCCCCGCCCTGCTCGCCAGCAGCCTGGCCAGCGCGCCGCTGAACGACCCCGGCCTCGCCCGCCAGGCGCTGGCCGTGGTGCTCGGCCTGGGTATCGCCTGGATCGCCTTGCTGATCGCCAAGCGCCTGCGCGGCTGGAATGCGGCGCGCTTCGGCGCCATCGCCCAGGGTGTGCTGCGCTTCAACACCTACCTGGGCCTGGCCGCCGTCGGCAGCCTGTACGGCAAGCCGGGGCTGACACTGGCCGCGCTGATGCTCGCGCTGATGGTGCCGACGGTGAACGTGATGTCGGTCTGGGCGCTGACCGCCGAACGCGGCATCAGTCTGCGTTCCCTGCTGCTGCCGATCGTGAAGAACCCGCTGATCCTCGCCTGCGTGGCCGGCGCCTTGTTGAACGTGAGCGGCATCGGCCTGCCCGGCGGCACGGACCGGCTGTTCAACCTGCTGGCGGTAGCCAGCCTGCCGCTGGGCCTGCTCTGCGTGGGCGCGGCGTTGCAGCCGCAGGAACTGCGCGCTGAAGTCTCGGCACTGGGCTGGAACTGCGCGATCCGCCTGTTGGCCATGCCATTGCTGGCCTTCGCCATCGCTCGCCTGCTCGCCCTGCCAGCGCTGGAAAGTGCACTGCTGGTGATGTTCTTCGCGCTGCCGACTGCGCCTACGGCCTATGTGCTGACCCGCCAGCTGGGCGGCGAGAGCGGGCTGATGGCGGGGATCATCACCCTGCAGACGCTGCTGGCCGGCGCCAGTCTGCTGCTGGTGATGGGGCTGATTCAGTCGCTGGGCTGACCAGCGCGAACGAAGTCTGCCAAGGCTTACCCCGTAGGAGCGGATCTTATCCGCGATTCCGGCCGGCAGGCCGGTGCATCCTCCAGGGATTCGCGGACAAGGTCCGCTCCTACGAAAAGCGCTGGAACTTATGCATAGGGATCGACAAGGTTCGCGAGCAAGCTCGTTCTGCACACATCCCCACCGATCTGCGGAAGTACTCCGCGAAAGCCTGCTGAAAGCTTGACCCCCTAGCATCGCCGCCTCGGTCCTCCCGGCCGGACCTGCCTTCGCGCAGCGTACAAAAACAACAATCGGTGATCGCTCATGCCCCGTTTCCTGTCTCTACCCGCTCCTACTCCGTCCGCACCGCGCGTGCTTATCCACAGCCGCCGCTGATCCACGCGCCAGACCGGAGTTATCCCCATGCTGACTTTCCTCGCCTTCGCCATGGTGGCGACCTTCATGTTCCTGATCATGACCAAGCGGCTCTCGGCGCTGATCGCGCTGATCCTGGTCCCGATCGCCTTCGCGCTGCTCGGCGGCTTCGCCAAGGGCCTGGGGCCGATGATGCTGGAGGGCATCCGCACGCTGGCACCGACCGGCGTGATGCTGATGTTCGCCATCCTCTACTTCGCCATCATGATCGACTCGGGACTGTTCGACCCGGCGGTGCGGCGCATCCTCAAACTGGTGAAGGGCGACCCGCTCAAGGTGTCGATGGGCACCGCTGCGCTGGCGATGATCGTCTCGCTGGATGGCGACGGCTCGACTACCTACATGATCTGCGTGGCCGCCGTGCTGCCGCTGTACAGCCGCCTGGGCATGAGCCCGCTGCTGATGGCCTGCCTGATCATGCTCTCCAGCGGCGTGCTGAACATGACCCCCTGGGGCGGCCCGACTGCACGGGCGGCCAGCGCGCTGCACGTCGACCCGGCGGACATCTTCGTACCGATGATCCCGGCCATGATTGCCGGCCTCGCGGCGATCTTCGGCCTGGCCTGGGTCTACGGCAAACGCGAGCGCGCGCGGCTGGGCGAGCTGCACCTGCCCACCGACCCGGTGGAGGGGGCGGAAGTCAGCGTGTCGCAATATCCCGAGGCGCGCCGGCCAAAGCTGCTGTGGTTCAACGCTATCCTCACGCTGCTGCTGATGGGCACCCTGATCGCCGGGCTGCTGCCGATGCCCGTACTGTTCATGATCGCCTTCGGTATCGCGATGATCGTCAACTATCCCTGCATCATCGAGCAGAAGAAGCGCATCGGTGCCCATGCCGAGAACGTCCTCGCGGTGGTCTCGCTGATCTTCGCCGCCGGCGTCTTCACCGGCATCCTGTCCGGAACGGGGATGGTCGAAGCCATGTCCAAGAGCCTGCTGGCGGTGATCCCGCCGGCGCTCGGGCCATACCTGGCGACCATCACGGCGCTGGTGAGCATGCCGTTCACCTTCTTCATGTCGAATGACGCTTTCTACTACGGCGTGCTCCCGGTACTCTCCCAGGCCGCCGCGCAGTACGGCATCACCCCGGTGGAAATGGCCCGCGCCTCCATCGTCGGCCAGCCAGTGCACCTGCTCAGCCCGCTGGTGCCGTCCACCTACCTGCTGGTGGGCCTGGCCAAGGTGGACTTCGGCGACCACCAGCGCTTCACCCTCAAGTGGGCCGTGCTGGTGTGCCTGGCGATCCTGGCTGCCGCGCTGCTGCTGGGCCTGTTCCCCCTCTTCAACGACTGACTTCGAGTACCGCGACAATGGAATGGCTGACCAGCCCTGAAATCTGGATTGCGTTCTTCACCCTGACGGCCCTGGAGATCGTCCTGGGCATCGACAACATCATCATGATCTCCATCCTGGTCGGCCGGATGCCCAAGCACCTGCAGCCGCGCACGCGCTTCTTCGGGCTGGCGCTGGCGATGGTCACGCGCATCCTGCTGCTGTTGTCGATCACCTGGGTGATGCGCCTCACGGCCGACCTGTTCCACGTGTTCGGCCAGGGCATCTCCGGGCGCGACCTGATCCTGTTCTTCGGCGGCCTGTTCCTCCTGTGGAAAAGCAGCAGCGAAATCTTCCACGGCCTGGAAGGCGAGGATGAAACCGAAGGCGAACCCAAGAGCGTGATGGGCGGCTTCATCGGCACCATCATCCAGATCGCGATCATCGACATCGTGTTCTCGCTGGACTCGGTGATCACCGCCGTGGGCATGGTTTCCAACGTGCCGGTGATGGTCGCGGCCATCATCGTCGCGGTGCTGGTGATGATGCTGGCGGCCGGCGCCATCAGCGACTTCATCGACAAGCACCCGTCGCTGAAGATGCTCGCGCTGTCCTTCCTCATCGTGGTCGGCACGGTACTGATCGCCGAAGCCTTCGAAGTCCACGTGCCCAAGGGCTACGTCTACTTCGCCATGGCCTTCTCGCTGGCGGTGGAAGCGCTGAACATCCGCATGCGCACCGCGCGCGGCAAGAAATCCGCCGACCCGGTGAAACTGCGCAAGGATATTCCCGGCCAGTAGTCCTCAAGCGCTATCCACAGGCAGACCGCGAAACGACAAAAGCCGGGCTATCCACAGCCCGGCTTTTTATTCACAGCAGATCGATTTCAAGGGCGTGCGACCGGCTCCGGCCAGTTCAGCACACCCTTGTCGTTGAAGCGCACCGTGCCGAACAACCCACCGGCCAGCTTGCCGTTGATCTCGTACGGCATGCCCTGGCGCGGCGGCCCGCCGGATAGTCCCCAGGCCTGGCGAATGGCGGAAAACGCCGAAATGCTCACCGGCACACTGATCACTTTTTCGCCAAAGCGCGGCACCTGCCCGCTGGCATCGCTCACCCCGCTGGCCAGCGGCTGACCGTTCACCGACAGGTCCAGGGCGATGCCGTTGTAGTCGATGGCCTGGTCATTGGGGTTCTGCACCCGCAACTTGACGGTGAAGCGCGCCTCCATGCCCTGGCCCGTCGCCGGTTCCAGGCCGACCAGATCGATGCGCAGCGGATCGCGCGTACCGAACAGGCTGCTGCAGGCACCCAGCGCCAGCAGCAGAATCATCAGGGCGAAACGCCGCGCCCTATCCATGCACTCCGCGCCCCGACTCATTTCACGCTAGCCGGGCGCAGGCGCCACACCGTGTTGCCAACATCATCGGCCACCAGCAGGCCCCCGAACTTATCCACAGCGACACCGACCGGGCGGCCCATGGCTTCATCCTTGTCGTTGACGAAACCATCCAGCACCGCCACCGGCTGGCCATTGGGCTTGCCGTTGCCGAAGGGGATGAAGACGACCTGGTAGCCACTGCGCGGCGTGCGATTCCACGAGCCATGCTGGCCGATGAACACGCCGCCACGATAGCGCTCCGGCAGCAGGCTGCCCTGGTAGAAGGCCAGGCCGAGCGAGGCCGTGTGCGAGCCCAGGGCGTAGTCGGGCACCAGGGCCTTCTCCACCATATCCGGGCGCGGCGGCTCGACGCGTTTATCCACATGCTGGCCGAAGTAACTCCAGGGCCAGCCATAGAAGCCGCCGTCCTTCACCGAGGTCATGTAGTCCGGCACCAGGTCGTTGCCCAACTCATCACGCTCGTTCACGGCTGTCCACAGGGCGCCGCTGTTGGGTTCCCAGTCCATTCCGTTGGGGTTGCGCAGGCCCGAGGCGAATACGCGAACGTTGCGGTTGGACAGGTCGATCTGCAGGATCGCCGCGCGGTTCTTCTCCGCGTCCAGGCCATTTTCGCCGACGTTGCTGTTGGAACCCACGCTGGCGTAGAGGTAGGGGCCATCGGGGCTGGCGAGGATGTTCTTGGTCCAGTGATGGTTGATCGGTCCGCCGGGCAGGTCGACGACCTTTTCCGCCGGCGCGCTGATCGTCGTCTCGCCGGTCTTGTACGGGAAGCGCACCACGGCGTCGGCGTTGGCGACATACAGCCAGTTATCCACAAGGGCCATGCCGAATGGCGAGAAGAGTCCTTCCAGCAGCACGCTGCGCTGTTCCGGCACGCCATCGCCGTCGGCATCGCGCAGCAGGGTGATGCGGTTGGCGCTGGGTACCGTGGCGCCGGCCTTGGACATGATCTTGCCGGCCACCCAATCCTTCACGCCACCGGATTCTTCCTTGGGCGGCGCCGAGCTTTCGGCCACCAGCACGTCGCCATTGGGCAGCACGTAGAGCCAGCGCGGGTGTTCCAGCTGGTCGGCGAAGCGCTGCACCTCCAACCCCTCGGCGGCGCGTGGCGTCTGCCCGGCGGGCCAGCCGGTGGCGGTGGCGATGTTGACGGTGGGCAGCAGGCTGCTCTGCGGTTCGGGCAACTGGGGTTGCGGGCCTGTGCCGGCGGTGAACGGCAATGACGATTTGTCGCCGCAGCCGGCCAGCGCCAGCACGACAAAGACGGGGAACGACCAACGCATGCGACTTCTCCTCGACCTGTGGATCGCTGCAATAGCTTCGCAGTCTAGACAGGTCGGGGCACCCTTCCGTGCGAAATAGTCGATGCAACGCCTCTCGCGCGGGCTCCGAATCGGCTTTACTCAGACACAGGAACCTCAGCAAATCAGGGATTTGGCGAACCCTCAGGGAAAAACGAGGGTCTACCATGACAGTCTTGTGACAATCGCCTGTGCGCTGCCGTGTCCTTCTCGGCCCTCCGCGCTGTCTGTACGGAGCTGCGGGCGAGGTCGTTACAGGGTCCGTCGACGTTTGCCGCCAGCGGGCCCATTTGAGTGCGAGGGGGCCCGACATGCTCAAACTGCTCGATCTGCTCTCCGCCGTCGCCCTGTTGGTGTGGGGCACCCATATCGTCCGCACCGGCATACTCAGGGTCTACGGCAGCAACCTGCGGAAGATACTCAGCCGCAGCGTCCAGAAGCGCCCACTGGCCTTCGCCGCCGGGATCGGCGTCACCGCGCTGGTGCAGAGCAGCAACGCCACGGCGCTGCTGGCCACCTCCTTCGTCGCCACGGGGCTGATGGCGCTGGCGCCAGCCCTGGCGATCATGCTCGGCGCCGATGTCGGCACGGCCCTGATGGCACGGGTGCTGACCCTGGACCTCTCCTGGCTGTCGCCGCTGCTGATCTTCTTCGGCGTGATCTTCTTCCTCGGCCGCCAGAAGTCGCGCCTCGGCCAGCTGGGCCGGGTGTTCATCGGCCTGGGGCTGATCATCCTCGCGCTACAGCTGATCGTCGCCGCCGCAGAACCCATGACCCAGGCCAAGGGCGTCAAGGTGCTGTTCTCCAGCCTGACCGGCGACGTGATGCTGGACGCCCTGACCGGCGCGCTGTTCGCGATGATTTCCTATTCCAGCCTGGCCGCCGTGCTGCTCACCGCGACACTGGCGGCGTCCAAGGTGATTTCGCTGAAGGTCGCGCTGTGCCTGGTGATCGGCGCCAACCTGGGTAGCGGTATCCTGGCGATGATCAGCGCCTCGTCGCAGAACGCCGCCGGCCGCCGCGTGGCGCTGGGCAGCCTGCTGTTCAAGGTCGCCGGCTGCGCCCTGGTGCTGCCGCTGGTGGGTCCGCTGGCCGACTGGATCGACCACTGGCAGTTCAGCACCGCGGAGCTGGTGATCGCCTTCCACGTGCTCTACAACACCACCCGCTGCCTCGCCTGCCTGCCGCTGACCGGGCAGATGGCGGCCTTCTGCACGCGCATCATGCCGGACCGCCATTCGCCGGAAGACATCGTGCGCCCGCGCCATCTCGACCCCGGCGCCCTGGATACGCCGAGCCTGGCGCTGGTCAACGCGGTACGCGAAACCCTGCGCATGGGCGATATCGTCGAGCAGATGCTGAACAACCTGATGCAGGTTATCCACAGCGGCGACCCGCTGCTGGCCAAGGAGATCCGCAAGCAGGACGACGACGTCGACGCGCTCTACACCGCGATCAAGCTGTACCTGGCGCGCATGCCCCGGGAGGACCTCAGCGAAGCCGACAGCCGCCGCTGGGCGGAGATCATCGAGTTGGCGATCAACCTCGAGCAGGCCGGCGACATCATCGAGCACATGCTCGGCGCCGTGCAGGACAAGAAGACCTCGCGCAGCCGCTCCTTCTCCGATAACGGCCTGGAGGAGATCACCGTGCTGCACGGCCAACTGGTGGCCAATCTGCGCCTGTCGCTCTCGGTATTCCTCAATGGCGACCAGGAAGGCGCCAAGCGCCTGCGCCGCGCCAAGCAGCGCTTCCGCCTGCAGGAACGGCGCTTCGCCCACTCCCACGTCGATCGCCTTCGGCAGCAGGTGGTGCAGAGCATCGAGACCAGTTCCCTGCACCTGGATCTGATCAGCGATATGAAGCGTCTCAACTCGCTGTTCTGCGCTATCGCCTATGCTGTTCTGGATAACCCAGACGCCAGCAGTGCGGCAATCGAGGAGCCCGAGGATGACCCGGACTTCGTCGAACGCGAAGTGAAGGCGGCGCAGGAGGACAGGCCGGCCCCGCCCGGTTCCAGCGCCACGGGTTGAAAGCTGGATGGGCGCTGTTCGAACGCTTCGTCGGCGTATCGAGCTGCGCCCTAAAAGTGACGATTACACCCGGCCCAGGGTTAGGGCAGAATCCGCCGCCATGGAAGAAAGCACTCACAATCAACGCCCGCCTTCGGTCAGCGCCAGCCTGACCCAGGCCATCCTGTTGGCGGCCGTTCGTCTCGGCCTGGACCGCGACACGCTGCTCGCCGCCAGCGGCATACAGGCATCCCAACTCAGCGACCCCGATGCGCGCATCGATTTCATGCGCCAGGAACTGATGTGGCAAGCCATCCAGTCGAGCCTGCCCAATGACGAACCCGGACTTGCGCTGGGTCGCGCGCTGTCGTCGGCGTCATTCAGCGCACTCGGCTACCTGCTGCAGACCAGCACCACGCTGGGCGATGCGCTGGAGTCGGCCTTGCGCTACCAGCGCCTGGTCGGTGAAGGCGGCCAGGTCTCGATCGAGGCCCAGGCAGAGGTGATCTGGGTGGCCTACCGGCCGCTCAATCCGGAACTCCCGGCAACCCGAGCCCGCGCGCTGGCCCTGCTGGGTTTCTGGGCGCGACAGCTCAAGGCGCTGCTCAGCGGCCTGCAACTGGCCGGTTGCCGCTTCATGCACGGCCAGCCGGATAAGCTCACGGACTACGAAACGGCGTTCTTCGGCTGCCCGCTGCAGTTCGACGCCCCGGACTACGCCCTGGGCCTGCCCAAGGCGATGATCGACGCCGCCCTGCCCCAGGCTAACCCGCCGCTGCGCGACCTCCTGCGGCAGCACGCCGAAGGCCTGCTCGCGCGCCTGCCCAGCGCCAGCATCAGTGGCCGTGTGGTGGCGCTACTGGGTGAACAACTGACCCGGGGCGAGCCAGGCCGCGCCGCCCTGGCCAACGAGTTGGGCCTGAGCGAACGCACGCTGCAGCGCCGGCTAGCCGAGGAAGGCAGCAGTTATCAACAGTTGCTCGCCGACACACGGCGACAGTTGGCAGAACGCTACCTCGGGGAAGGCAACCTGCCGGCCACCGATATCGCCGCACTGCTGGGCTACTCCGAACCCAGCGTATTCTTCCGCGCCTTCCGCCACTGGACCGGACTGACCCCTGGGGAATTCCGTCAGCGGCGCCGGCAGGCAGCGGACTGACAAGGCCGGCGCTTCGTTTGGAGGCGCCGGCACACAGCCTTTTCAACAGACTTATCTACACCTTATCAACAGCGCATCGTTCAGTTGTTGAGGCCTCGCGCCGCCAGGTAGGCGACGAACGCTTCGCGGCTGGAGTAGCGCGGCTGGTAGCCGAACTCTTCCTTCAGCCGCCGGTTGTCCAGCACCGGGCGGTAACGCAGGAAGTCCACCTGCTCCGGGCCGAAACTGGACAGCCCCAGCGGCTTGAGCAAGCCAAGACCCGCGCGCATCAAGGGCGCCGGCCAGGGACGGTAGGGTTTGCCGAGCAGCCCGGCGATCTCGCGCAGGGAAATCGCACCGTCGCCGGCGAGGTTGTAGATACCTTCGCTGCCGCGCTCCAGCCCTTGGCGAATGACGTTCACCACGTCCTGGTCCCAGACGAAGGTGAAGCGTCCGGGATGGCCCATGACGCCCAGCAGGCTGCGCCGGGAGAAGAGTTCGCTCAGCGGGTTATGCACACGCCGGCCGAGGATCGTCCCCGGTCGCAGAATGAGCTGCTTGAGTTGTGGATAACGTTTCCGCGTATCGGCCAGCAACTGTTCGATTTCCTGCTTGTGGCAGGCGTAGGCCAGTGTGGGATGGCCGCGCAAGGGCTGGTTCTCGTCGATCCATTCAGCGTTGTCGCGATGAAACCCGTAGGCCACGCTGGAACTGGTGACGATCAGTTGCTGCACACCGTTTTTTCGCGCCGCCTCGATCAGCGTGCGCGTTCCCCCGACCTCGATGGCGTGGCGTTTCTCAGCGGACATCTCGCGAGGCGGATTGACCACCGCCGCCAGGTGGACGATGGCGTCCGGGCGCCATTGCTCGACGCAGGCATTCACCTGCGCGGCTACGCCCAAGTCCAGCGGAACCGGCTCGATGTTCGGGCGCAGGCCCTGGGTGTTGATACGTCGCACATCCCCGGCGATCAAACTCCAGTCCAGGTGCTGCACCGCCAATTCACTGAGCAGGCTCTGCCCCAGGAAACCGGCGGCGCCGGTAATCAGGACACGCATGAAACCTCCAGATCGCTCGGCACGAATCGAACGACGGGTCCGTTGATCGGGGTGGGTGATTGGAGCGTAGTTCCGCCACGCCAGCACCGACAGTGACCAGGCAAGCCAGAGCCATGACCAAAGATGCCACCGACTTAGGTTGAACGCGGTGGGTTCGTGCCGGTCAATCCGCTATCCTCACGGCTTTGCGTTCAGGCTCTGTGCTCATGCGTTGGTTGTTCCTCCCCCTGCTGTCCCTCCTGCTCAGTGCCTGGTCCCATGCCGACCAGCGCCAGACGGTCGAGGCCTATCAGCTGGAAAACGGCATGGGCGTGCTGTTCAAGCCCACCCGCGAGAAGGGCCACGTCTCGATCCGCCTGATCGTCGGCGTCGGTTTCAGCGATTTCGCCTGCGCCCAGCGGCAGTTGCCGCACCTGATGGAGCACCTGTTCTTCAGCGGCCTGGATGGCGGCGATGAGGCCGATCTCGAGGCGCGCATGCAGGCGCTGGGCGGCCAGTGGAACGCCTACACCAGCGAGGGCGACACCGCCTTCGTCGTCGAATCCCCCGCCAGCACGCAGCGCCAGGTCCTCGACCTGTTGCTGGAGATCATCACGCGCACCCAGCTGGACAACCGCAAGATCGAGTCCACCAAGCAGGTGCTGGTGCGCGAGGATGGCGGGCACTACTCGCATCTGCAGCGTTGGCTCGACCACCAGAACGTCAGCCGTGCCGGGCAAGAGCAACTGGCCGTCGAGCTAGGCCTGTCCTGCGCCGAGCGCGCACCTGTGGATAACCTCACCCAGGCGCAGTTGGAGCAGTTGCGCAAGGACTGGTACGTGCCCAGCAACATGACGCTGATCATCGTTGGCGACCTCGATCCGCGCCTGCCGGTCTACCTGAGCCGCACCTATGGCGCCCTGGTCGACCACGACACACCGGAGCGTCGCGACCTGCCGGAGATGAAGGGCACCGCCGAGCGCGAGCGCAGCCTGACCACCGGCCTGTTCGGCGAGAGCGCGGTGCTGCACTGGATTTTCCCCGAACCGGCAGACGCCGACGGCGCCGCGCTCGATCTGCTGCAGGCCTACCTGAACGATGCGCTGTACACCGAACTGCGCGTGCGCCGCGAACTGTCCTACGGCCCGTGGAGCGAACGCACGGCCTGGGCTAACCAGGGATTCCTCAGCCTCAATGCCGACGTCGAGCGCGAAGACCAGCAGGTCACCCAGCGGGCGATGCGGGAGCTTGTGGACAAGATTCGCCACGACGGCCTCGACCCGCAACGCTTCGCGCGCATCCAGCGCGTGGCACGGGCGCAACTGGCCTGGAGCACGCCGGGCAACTCGACGTTGGCGGACTATTACTGGGGCGCCCTGGCGGACTTCGATGACGGCCACTTCCCCGACGAGGACAAACGCCTGGCCAAGGTCAGCCTGAAGCAGGCCAATGCGGTGGCGCAGCAAGTGTTCAAGGACGAAGGCTATCTGCGGATCGAGAAGCCGCTGCTGGATGACGACATGGTCTATCCACTGGCAGCGCTGGGCGCGCTGCTGCTCGCAGGCTTGATCGGACTGGCGCTGTGGCGCCGGCGAGGCTGAGGCCCCGCCGGTACCGGGTCATGCCTCAGAGTGCGAGGCGGCGGATCACCTGGCAGGAGTCGTCCGGATCGACCTGCGCACGGAAGCCCAGTTCACGCGCCATGTCGCGCATGTCGCGGTCCATGGACGAATCGATCGAATACATCTGCGCGAAGCCATTGCGCTTGGCCACGTCGATCAGGTGGCGCATCAGCGCGAGGCCCAGACCCAACTGCTTAAAGTCGTCGGCAACGGTCACCGCGCATTCGCACTGCTGGTTATCCACAGCCGCGTAACGGCTGATGCCGACTTCGCGCAGCTCGCCGTCCACGTGGGTCAGGGCGATAAAGGCCATGGTGGTCTGGTAATCCACATCCATCAGGCGATCGAGGAGCTTGTCGTCGATCTTCACTTCCCCGTGGAAGCGGAACTTGCGGGTCATGGGCGACAGGCGCTCGAGGAACAGACGCTCGCGCTCACGGTCTTCCGAGCGCAGCGGGCGGATCAGCACATGGCTGCCGTCGTCGAGGGTTTCTATCCAGTGATCGGCGCCAGCAGCCCCGAGGGCTGCAAGCTCGGCGGTGGGGTTGGGGATCATGACGCGTTCTCCGCAGGAGAAGAGGGATTGGGTTGACTCTATCCTTCTCCCGCGGTGGCCGGGCGGGCCTGACTTGAGTCAATGCCGCCCGGAACAGTGCTGGGGCAGAACGTCGCAGCTGTCAGGCACTCGCGGCGGACAATGCGCCTTCGCGCACGCGCGCGCCCTTGCGGAACAACACCAGGGTGGCGAGCAGGCCGAGTGCCGCTGCGCCGCTGAGCCAGATACCCGGCGCGGCCTTGTTGTCCAGGGTGTGGATAAGCCAGGTGCAGACCGCCGGAGTGAAGCCGCCGAAGGTGGCCGTGGCGAGGCTGTAGGCCAGGGAGAAACCGGTGGTGCGCACGTCGGCCGGCATCACTTCGGTCAGCGCGACGACCATGGCGCCGTTGTAGCTGCCATAGAGGAAGGACAGCCACAGCTCCACTTCCAGCAGGCGCGCGAAGCTCGGCTCGGCCACCAGCCAGGACAGCATCGGATACGCGGTGACCAGCGCCAGCACAGTGGCCGCCAGCAGCAACGGCTTGCGCCCAATGCGGTCGGATAGCGCCCCCATCACCGGCAGCCAGATGAAGTTGGACAGGCCGATGCACATGGTCACCAGCAGACTGTCGAAGTCCGACAGGTGCAGCTCGTTCTTGCCGAAGGTCGGGGTGTAGGCGGTGATCAGGTAGAACGACACGGTGGTCATCACCACCATCGCGGTACCGGCCAGCACCAGGCCGAAGTTCTGGCCGATGGAGCGCAGCACTTCCGTGAGGCTCGGGCGATGCTTGCGCTTCTGGAACTCCGGTGTCTCCTCCAGGGAACGGCGAATGATGAACAGCGCCGGGACGATCAGGCAGCCAACGAAGAAGGGGACGCGCCAGCCCCACTCGCCCATGTCCTGGGGACTGAGCCAGTGGTTGAGGATCACGCCCAGCAGCCCGGCGAAGACCACCGCGACCTGTTGGCTCGCGGACTGCCAGCTGACGAAGAAGCCGCGTTTTCCGGGAGTGGCGATTTCGGCGAGGTACACCGACACCCCGCCCAGCTCGACGCCGGCGGAGAAGCCCTGCAGCAGGCGGCCCAGCAGCACCAGCAACGGCGCGGCGACACCCAGGGTGCCGTAGCCGGGGACGAAGGCAATCAGCAGGGTGCCCATGGCCATCAGGCCCAGGGTGATGATCAGGCCCTGGCGGCGACCGTGGCGGTCGATGTAGGCGCCGAGGAAGATCGCGCCCAGCGGGCGCATCAGGAAGCCGGCGCCGAAGGTCGCCAGCGACAGCATCAGGGAGGCGAAGGGGTCGTCGCCGGGAAAGAAGGTCTTGGCGATGGCGGTGGCATAGAAGCCATACACCATGAAATCGTACATCTCGAGGAAGTTGCCGCTCACCACTCGGAAGACGGCTTTGGCTTTGGAATTGTTCGAGGCCATGGGGACATCACTCAGGCTGACACACAGGGAATTTCCGCGGAGGAAATCGACTGCCACCGCTCCAGCCAGGCAGGCAACGGACGGCGCGCTTATTTGTAACCCTATGTGTAAACGCCTCGTTCAGACAATCAAAAACTGCCTGAAAGGCCCGAATTTACTGGCTTTGAAAGGTTCGTGAAAGCTTCGCGACAGTTCGTCGGATTTAAACCACTCCCGGCGCCGAATGTGTACTCCGTTATGCAAAGAACCAGTAGCAGACACCGATCGACGCCAACACGCCGGCCAGGTCCGCGAGCAGTGCACACCCCACCGCATGACGGGCGCGCTGGATGCCGACCGCGCCGAAATACACCGCCAGCACATAGAAGGTCGTCTCGGTGCTGCCCTGCACGGTCGCCGCCACCAGCGCGGGGAAGCTGTCCACGCCATGGGATTGCATGGTTTCCAGCAGCATCGCCCGCGCCGCACTGCCGGAGAACGGCTTGACCAGCGCGGTGGGCAGTGCGTCGACGAAGCGGGTATCCCAGCCGACGCCTTCGACCAGCCAGCGAATCCCGCCGAGCGCCATTTCCAGCGCACCGGATGCGCGCAGCACACCCACCGCGCAGAGCATCGCCACCAGGTACGGCAGCAGGCTCTTGGCGACGTCGAAGCCTTCTTTCGCACCTTCGACGAAGGTTTCGTACACCGGCACCTTCTTCAGCCAGCCGACGACGAGGAACAGCATGATGATGCCGAACAGCGTCAGGTTGCCCAGCAGCGAGGACAACTGCGCCAGCGCCGTGGCGGACAGCCCGGCGAGCAAGGCCATGAAGGCGCCCAGCGCCAGGGCGCCAGGAATCAGATAGGCCAGCACCACCGGGTCCCACAGGCGCAGGCGCTGCATCACCGCCACGCTGAGCAGGCCGACCAGCGTCGAAGCGCTGGTGGCCAGCAGGATCGGCAGGAACACCAGGGTCGGGTCCGCCGCGCCCTGCTGGGCGCGGTACATGAAGATGGTCACCGGCAGCAGGGTCAGCGATGAGGCGTTGAGCACCAGGAAGAGGATCTGCGCGTTGCTCGCGGTGGTGCTGCTGGGGTTGAGCTCCTGCAGCGCCTTCATGGCCTTCAGGCCGATGGGGGTGGCAGCGTTGTCCAGGCCCAGGCCGTTGGCGGCGAAGTTCAGGGTGATCAAGCCGATGGCCGGGTGGCCGGCGGGGACTTCCGGCATCAGGCGACGGAACAGCGGGCCGAGCAGCACGGCGAGCTTCTCCACCAGGCCGGCCTTCTCGGCGATGCGCAGGAAGCCCAGCCACAGGGTCAGGGTGCCGAACAGCAGCACCATGACTTCCACCGACAGCTTGGCCATGGCGAACAGGCTTTCCACCATGGCGGCGAACACGCCAGCGTCGCCCCCGAGCAGCCAGCGGGAAAGCGCGGTCACCGCCGCGACAATGAAGAAGCTCAGCCACAGGCCGTTGAGCATGGATCGTCCCCCTTGGAATGGCCCGGATGATAGCGGCACGGACCCTACCGGCGCCAGAAACGACAAGGCCCCGGACAATGCCGGGGCCTTGTGGATAACCGTTGCGGGTCAGTGAGTGGCGGGGCTTTCCTTGCCGTCGGCGCTTTCACCTTCCAGGAAGGCTTCGACGCGGCCATTCTGCATCGCCTGCCAGTAGCGCGCGCCTTTCTCCGCGTCGTACACGCCTTCCCACTTGGAGATCACCAGCACGGCCAGGGCGTTGCCGATCACGTTCAGCGCGGTACGGGCCATGTCCATGATGCGGTCGACGCCGGCAATGAAAGCCAGGCCTTCCAGCGGAATGCCCACGCTGCCCAGGGTGGCCAGCAGCACCACGAAGGAGACGCCCGGCACGCCGGCGATGCCCTTGGAGGTGACCATCAGGGTCAGCACCAGCATCAGCTGCTGGCCGATGGACAGGTCGATGCCGTAGAGCTGGGCGATGAAGATCGCCGCGATGCTCTGGTACAGGGTCGAGCCGTCGAGGTTGAACGAGTAGCCGGTGGGCACCACGAAGCTGCTCACTGCCTTGGGCGCGCCATAGGCTTCCATCTTCTCGATGATGCGCGGCAGCACGGTCTCGGAGCTGGCGGTGGAATACGCCAGGACCAGTTCATCCTTGAAGATGCGCATCAGCTTGATGATGGAGAAGCCGAACAGCCGCGCGGCCAGGCCCAGCACCATGAAGGCGAAGAAGGCGATGGCGAAGTACACCAGCACCACCAGCTTGGCCAGCGGCAGCAGCGAGGCGAAGCCGAAGTTGGCCACCGTCACGGCGATCAGCGCGAACACGCCGATGGGGGCGTAGCGCATGATCATGTGGGTGACGCGGAACATGGCCTCGGCCACGCCCTGGAACATCTTCACCAGCGGCTCGCGGGTCGGCGCCGGCAGCGAGGACAGGCCCAGGCCGAACATCACCGAGAAGAAGATGATCGGCAGCATTTCGCCGCGCGCCATGGCCGCGAAGATGTTCGACGGGATCAGGTTGAGGATGGTCTCGATGAACGCGTGGTGGTGTTCGACTTCCTTGGCGGTCTGCGCGTACTGGGAGATATCCACAGTGCCCAGGGTGCTCATATCGATGCCGGCGCCGGGCTGGAAGATGTTCGCCAGCAGCAGGCCGACCACGATGGCGACCGTGGTGATGATTTCGAAGTAGATGATGGTCTTCAGACCGATCCGTCCGAGCTTCTTCGCGTCACCCATCCCGGCGATGCCGACGATGAGCGAGGAGATGACGATCGGAACGACGATCATCTTGATCAGGCGGATGAAGATGTCGCCCGCCGGCTGGAGGATGTTGCTGATCCACCAGGCCTTTTCCGCGCTGAAATGGTTGAGCGCGGCGCCCAGTGCAATTCCGAGTACCAGGCCGATGAGGATCTGCCAGGCGAGGCTGAGCTTGGCTTTGCCCATAGTGAGTCACCCTTGATTCTTGTGGAAGTCGGGGTCGCCGAGCCATCGGGATGCCGACGGCCAGCGAAAAAAGGGGCGCATGATTCCGACCCACCCCTTCCCCGTCTAATGCCGGAAACGCCTACCCCATGCACAATCGGCATAGGAAAAGGCATCTGAAACCTTGGTTCCAGGTCGTAAGACCCTTGATTTTCTGCATGACACAGGTTCCTCGATGCCTGCCACGCAGCGCTCTGCAAAGCCGTCTAGGCTTGCTGCTGATCGGCCATCAATGGCCCGGATTGTTCGGATGCGAAGTCCGCGCGCGCTCACGGGCGGATTCTTGTTACCGGATGTACGGTCGCCGCGAGGGGACCGTCATGGATGGCCGAGGGCGAGGAAAATGGCCCTTCGACTGCGAGGCTGGCGGGAAAGCAGGCCCTGTGGATAAGTGCCGGATTCCGCTCTTCATTATTGAGGTGCCGGATTGCCGATAAATCGGCCGACGGGAACCGGCGAGGCATTGTAGGACGTTTCCCGGTAACTCCGAATTGACTGACATCAGTGAAGTTCGAGCGGGTTCGAGCGAAGGCGCGATTAGGCTACTCCGCCGCGCCGGCTCGAAGCTCAAAGCGTGGTAAATCTCGGAAAAGGATGCTCTATGACGCGACGCTTCGTAGTACCTGCCCTGCTCTTCGCGGGCACCCTGGCACTGGTCGGTTGTTCCAGCCAGAAGCCCGATTCCTCCCAGTTCTCCGGCTTCCTCGGCGACTACTCCCAGCTCAAACCCGCGGTTTCCCCCAGCGGCGAGCCGGTACTGCGCTGGATCGATCCGCAACTGAAGCTGCAGAACTACAGCTCGGTACTGGTCGAACGGCCGGTCTATTACCCACCGCCCAAACCCAGCGCCAATCTCGACCAGAAGACCCTCGATGAGATCCCGGACTACCTCAAGCAGCAGGTCGAGCTGCAGCTGGGCAGCCGCTACCGCATCGTCCAGCAGGCCGACCGCGACACGCTGGTGCTGCGCACGGCGATCAGCGGCGTGGATGTCTCAAATGAAGGCCTGCATGCGTACGAGGTCATTCCGATCGCACTGGTCGTGGCGGCGACGTCCACCGCCATCGGCACGCGCGATCAGGACACCGAGGTGTATGTGGAATTCGAAGCATTGGATGGCGCGACCAGCAAGCCGGTCGCCAAGGTGGTGCGCAAGGGCGCAGGCAAGACACTGGAGAACTCCAGTACCCACCTGACCCTCGACGATCTGAAGCCGGTGCTCGACGGCTGGGCGCGCGACGCGGCCAACTTCAAGCCCTGACTTGTTGGCGTTCCGGAACCGGTGCGAGCCTGTCGCACCGGTTCCGCACGCCTTGCCTGACCCAGCCCGCTGACGCGGAGGTACTCCCTGTACCCCTAGGTCGTTCAGGACATGGCGCATCCCGAACATCCCGGCTCCCTGGCCATGCGTACGCCGTAACGGCTACGCGGTAGTCGAAATCGCTGGATCAGTACCAGTTCGGATCGCTCTTGAGCTGATCATCGAGGATCCGCTTCACGTCGTCGTCCGGTTCACCGAGCCAGCGGAAGCTGGCGTGCTTGCTCGGCGACTTGTCTGCCGGCAGGTTCTCGGGAACCTTCACGTACAACGCGTAGGCCTTGTCCTTGTCCCAGGTAAAGGCCACGTACAACCGATGGGCGCTGCAGTTGCTCGGCTCGCACAGCCCGCCCACCAGGAATTTGTCGCCCTGCTCGTCCACCGCCTGCATTGGCGTGGCCGTGCCGCTGAGGTTCATCACCCAGTCCGGCAGGCGGCTTTCGTCCTTGATCACCGATTGCCAGGTCTCGCGGTATTGCGGATCGCTGGCCACCAGTTCGTTGAGGCGGTACTGCGCGTCCTTGTCCGCCTCGGCGGCCAGGGCCTGGGCCCCGGCGCCGAGCAGGAAGAGTGACAGCAGCAGGTTGCGGGTAACGCTCATCGCTACGCTCCTTGTTCCACTACAGGCTCTTCGATGGATATCAGCCTCGGCGGCGCCCCATGAAGAACGACACGATGAACAGCACCAGGAAAATCACGAACAGAATCTTGGCGATACTGGTCGCCGCGCCCGCGATGCCACCGAAGCCCAGTACGGCGGCGATGATGGCGATGATCAGGAATGTCAGTGCCCAGCTAAGCATGGGGTATCTCCTCTTCTGTTTGTCGGTTCGGCACCAGTTCCGGGTGCCGTGTCCGGAGAGATCGCAAGGCAGTCTCCGGAGGGTAGGGTCCGCCCGGGCGCTTCCGGGCACCGCGGACCTATCGGGCGAGCCATCCGGCCCGCCGGCGATTCAGAACACCCAGCCGCTCTGGCGCGGGGCCACGGGCTGGGCTTGTGCCTGGGTCTGCGCCTGCGGAGCAGGCAGGACCTGGGCTTGATTCTGGGCAGGCTGCGGGTAGCGCGACGCTTCGCGGTACAGGCCTGGCGCACTGGAGGCACTCGGGACGTAGGCAACCGGAGCATTGTTGGAAGCGTTCGCCACCTGCGAAGCCAACTGCACCTGGTTGATCAGCAACAGCAGAAGGGCGCCGGCGAAGAAGATCCGACTCCAGACATCGATACGCGCTACGTGCACTTGGCTGCTCATCCCATTGTCCATCTCGGCTCTCCTGCCCGTCGTCGGCCTTCTCATCGAACCTGGCTCGTACTCCTGCCGACCTGTTCGTACCGCCGCGGGTGGTTTGTTGACTGGCTTTGCTTAGGGAATTGCACGCTGCATGCCAGTCTTGAAAATCAGTATTTTTCCTTATAAATCAATCATTTAAATCTTGTACTAACGTCCTTTCCAACTGCATCCTGCACGATGGGTCGGGATTGGTCGTGCGATTTGCAATCCCGCGCCCCGGACACGTCCCTGTGTCCTGTGAACTAGGTCACTTGAGCGAATGCTTGAGCTGGCTCATCTGGTCGTGGCAAGCGCGCACCTTGGGCAATTCGGCGCGAAGCAAGGCCTGGGTTTCCGGGGTGCCCTTGTCCATGGCGTCCTCGAAGGCGTGCAGGATGCGATCCTCGGCTTCCTCCAACTGCGCGACATACGTGGCGCCTTCATCACTGGCCAAGGTCGCGCGGGTGTCGGCGTAAACCTGGCGCAGCTTGCCCATCAGGGTGCCGCCGGTGGCGGGTTCGTCGTGGTTGGCGGCCACCTTGCCGGCCAGGGCGTTGATCACGTCCGTCTTGGCCTGGGCCATGGACTGGAACAACTGCTGCAGCCGCGCATCCTTCACTTCATGGATGGCATGTTGGTAGAAGCGTTGGCCATCGCGGGTGATCTCGATGAGTTCATTGAGCTGACTGGTTGTGCGGGTCATGACAGGTACTCCTGCTGGGAAGGGTGGGATCGTTGGGCGGCCTGTCCGGCCACCTTCAGCGCGGTGGCGTCCACCTCTCGCACACCACGGGTCTTGCGTGCTGACTCGATCAATTGCTGGCGCTCGTCGGCGGTGGGCACCTGGCCGCTCAGCGTCACCACTCCGTCGCGGGTGGAAACGCCGATGGACAGCCCCTCCAGGGCATGGGCGGCGAGGATGCCCGCCTTGATCTGGCTGGTGATCCAGGCGTCGCTGACAGCGGCCTGGGCGTCACCGACGGATTTCTCCATCTTCTGCGTGGAGGCCGCGTCCGGATCGACTTTCAGGCGGTTATCCACAGAGGTCACGCCTTCGGTCTGCGCGGCGAGATGCTCGGCTTGCTGGCTGATCTCCTCGCTGCTGGCGGTCCCTTCGAGGGTGACGGCACCGGCATGACTGGAGACCTTGATGTCCAGGCCGGCGCCCTTCTTCTCCAGCAGCAACTTGGATTTCACCTTTGCGGCCAGGGTCGCGTCGTCCCAACGCTGCACGACACCGCCTTCCTTGGGCGTCGCCTGCTGGTCCGCACCTGCCAGGGCGGCATCCACGCCCAACTGGTTATCCACAGCGCCGATGCCTTCGACGCTTCCGGCGATCTGGCCGGCCAATACCTTCTGTTCCTCGCTGGCCACCGCGCCGGTGAGCTGCGCACGACCGTTCTCCACATCCACCTTGATCGAATAGGGCTTGAGTTCGCGATTGAGGTTGATCGCCGTCCAGATCGAACCTTCCTGGCGGGCTTCGGCCAACTGCGCGGACAACCCCGCATCAGCGGCATGACTGGCCACGGGCTGCAGGGCGAGCAGCGTGGAACCCAGGGCCAGGGCAAGGATCTTCGGGTGCGGCATGGCGGTCTCCGTCATCGGTGTTACCTGGAGATTTCGCAAGCACCGTGCCAGGCTTTTTCATGACTGAAACTCTTTACTATTCAAACACTTGGGACTAATTAGCGTCCCTTGTGGGTGTGCACCCTGCCCGATAGCCCTGACAGATTCTTGCAACTTGCACGAGAATCGCTGGACTAAGGAAAATCCCACCCTTCACAAACGATTCATAACGAGGAAATGCTGAATGGACGCAACGCCTGAACAACAAGGCCGCATCCTTCTGGTCGATGACGAGTCCGCCATCCTGCGCTCGTTCCGCTACTGCCTGGAGGACGAGGGCTATAGCGTCGCGACCGCCAGCAGCGCGCAACAGGCGGAAAACCTGCTGCAGCGCCAGGTATTCGATCTCTGCTTCCTCGATCTGCGCCTGGGCGACGACAACGGTCTTGATGTGCTGGCGCAAATGCGCGTGCAGGCGCCCTGGATGCGCGTGGTGATCGTCACCGCGCATTCGGCGGTGGACACCGCGGTAGACGCGATGCAGGCCGGCGCCGCCGACTACCTGGTGAAACCCTGCAGTCCCGACCAGTTGCGCCTGGCCGCCGCCAAGCAACTGGAAGTGCGCCAGCTGACCGCACGGATCGAGGCGCTGGAAGGCGAAATGCGCAAACAGGGCGATGTTCTCGAATCCCACAGCCCGGCCATGGCCGCTGTGCTGGAAACCGCGCGCCAGGTGGCGGGCACCGACGCCAACATCCTCATCCTCGGCGAGTCGGGCTCCGGCAAGGGCGAGCTGGCACGGGCCATCCACGGCTGGAGCAAGCGGGCGAAGAAATCCTGCGTGACCATCAACTGCCCCTCGCTGTCCGCCGAACTGATGGAAAGCGAGCTGTTCGGGCATAGCCGCGGGGCCTTCACCGGCGCTACCGAGAACACCCTGGGGCGGATCAGCCAAGCTGATGGCGGAACGCTGTTCCTCGACGAGATCGGCGACTTCCCCATCACGTTGCAACCAAAACTGCTGCGTTTCATCCAGGACAAGGAATACGAGCGCGTCGGCGATCCGGTCACCCGCAATGCCGACGTGCGCATTCTCGCCGCCACCAACCGCGACCTTGCCGGCATGGTCGCCCAGGGCACCTTCCGCGAGGACCTGCTCTATCGCCTGAACGTGATCGTGCTGAACCTGCCGCCGCTGCGCGAGCGCGCCGAGGACATCATCGGACTTGCCGAACGCTTCCTTGCCCGCTTCGTGAAGGACTATGGCCGTCCGGCGCGGGGGTTCACCGAGGAGGCCCGAGCCCTGCTGCGGCGCTACAACTGGCCGGGCAACGTCCGCGAACTGCGCAATGTCATCGAACGTGCAAGCATCATTTGCAATCAGGAGCTCATCTGCATCGAGCAACTGGCTATCGGTGAACAGACCACCAGCAGCGCGCCGCGCATCGGTGAAGCCATGAGCCTGGAGGAGCTGGAAAGAGCCCACATCGCCGCCGTCATGGCCTCCAGCACTACCCTCGACCAGGCAGCCAAGACGCTGGGGATCGACGCCTCCACCCTGTATCGCAAGCGCAAGCAGTACAGCCTGTGAATCTGCCGATCCCGATGACGTTGCGCACGAGGCTGTTCCTCAGCATCTCCGCGCTCATCACGGTCGCACTCATCGGTCTGCTCCTTGGGCTGTTCAGCGTGGTGCTGACAGGCCGCGAACAGGCACGGCTGATACAACACAACTTCGCCACCATCGAAGTCAGCCAGCACCTACGCCAGGCACTGGGCGACGAACTGGTGCAGGTGCTCAGCGCGAATCCCAACCCCGAGCGCCTGGAACAGGCGCGGACTCATTTCGCCGAGGCGGTGGAGCGCGGGAGGGAACTGGCGCGCGATGGCAGCGACCGCCAGGCGATGCTGGAAATCGCCGACGCCCATCGGCTATTCATCGACGCCATCGACACCCCCGGACCGGGCCGACCGGAATTGCTCGAAGACAGCGACCTCAGTCGCAGCCTCGACGTGGTGCGCAGTCGCCTGCTGGCGCTGCACCAGCGGGCGATGGACAACATCAGCGCGGACGAAAGTGCCTCCCGTAACCGTGCGCTGCTGATCAGCAGCCTGCTCGGCCTGATCGGCATCGCCATCCTGGTGGTCGGTTTCTTCACGGCGCACAGCATCGCGCGGCGCTTCGGGGCACCCATCGAAACCCTGGCCAAGGCCGCGGACAAGATCGGCCAGGGCGAATTCGACGTTACCCTGCCGGTGTCCGGCGTGGCGGAAATGTCCTCCCTGAGTCGCCGCTTCGGCCTGATGGCGGAGGCATTGCGGCTGTACCGGGCGAGCAACACCGAGGCCCTTGGCTCCGGGCGCCGGCGCCTGCTGGCGGTGCTCGACAGCATCGACGACGGCCTGGTGATCCTCGATCGCAACGGTCGCATCGAGCACGCCAACCCGGTGGCCACGCGCCAGCTGTTCTCCCACAGCGATCCCCATGGCCAGGAACTGGGCGCCCTGCTGAACAACCCCGAACTGACCCAGGCCGTGCAGCGCGTCCTCAGCGGCAATCTCCTGGAGGAGACTCCGCAGGATCTGGTGGTGGAAGTGGATGGCGAAAGCCGCCTGCTGACCTGGGGCATGTCGCCGGTCAGCCATGATGACGGACGCAACATCGGCGCGGTGATGGTGGTGCGCGACGTCACCGAGCAGCGCGCCTTCGAGCGGGTGCGCAACGATTTTGTCCTGCGCGCCTCCCACGAACTGCGTACCCCGATGACCGGGATGCACATGGCCTTCGGGTTGCTCGCCGAGCGCCTCAAGTTCGCCGACGATTCCCGCGAGCGCGACCTGATCCGAACCGTGGACGAGGAAATGCATCGCCTCGTCCGCCTGATCAACGACCTGCTGAACTTCTCCCGCTACCAGAGCGGTACGCAGAAGCTCGAGCTGCACCTGTGCGACGTCAGTGACCTGCTGCGCCAGGCGCACCAGCGCTTCGTCGGGCCGGCGCAGGGCAAGCAGGTGGCGTTGGAACTCGAGATCGCAGACGGCCTGCCACCGATCAACATCGACCGTACCCAGATCGAGCGTGTGCTGGACAACCTCATCGGTAACGCGCTGCGCCACACACCCGAGGGCGGCACCATCCGCCTGCAGGCACGTTGCCAGGAAGAACGGGTAGCGATTGCCGTGGAAGACAGCGGCGATGGCATCCCGCTCAGCCAGCAGGGGCGCATCTTCGAACCCTTCGTACAGGTTGGGCGCAAGAAAGGTGGCGTCGGCCTGGGCCTGGCGCTATGCCGGGAAATCGTCCAGCTGCACGGCGGGCGCATCGCCCTGCGTTCGCAACAGGGCAAGGGCTCGCGCTTCTACCTGCTGCTGCCGGTTTAAGAAGTCGGTACGGCCAGCAGCAGCGCGGCGGTTTCCAGGTCCGGCTCACCATCGAAGCGCGCCGGGCGGAAGCGCATCTGGAACGCGGCGATCACATTGCGCGTTTCCTCGTCCATCACCCCATTGAGCGGCACGGCATAACCGTGGCGCGCCAGCTGCTGCTGGAACCAGCCCGGTGCCGGCAGTTGGCCGTTCAATTCGGCCAGTCGGCGTGACAGCTCGCCCGGCTTGGGCCAGGGAATCAATCCGGCGTCGGCCAGCTTCTTCCAGGGGAACAGCGGACCCGGATCAACCTTGCGCTGCGGGGCGATATCGCTGTGGCCGAGGATGTGTTCCGGGGTGATGCCCTGGCGCTTGGTGATGTCCTTGAGCAAGGCGATCAGCGCGTCGATCTGCGCGTCCGGATAGGGATACCAGATCTTGCCGCTGGGGGTACTGCGGTAGCCGGGATTCACCAGCTCGATGCCGATGGACGTGGAATTCAGCCAGGTCCGACCCTGCCATTCGCTGGCGCCGGCGTGCCAGGCGCGGCGGTTCTCGTCCACCAACTGGTAGATGGTCGCCGGGGTGTCGCCGATCAGGTAATGCGCACTCACCTCGCCATGGGTCAGCAGCGCCAGCGAGCGCGGCAGGTCCGCCGAGGTGTAATGGACGATGACGTACTGGATGCGGCTGTCCTGGTTTCTGGACACGTGCTCGCGGTCGATCTGCAGGCCCTTGTCGGCGCAACCGGCGAGCAGTGTGGCGAACAGGAAGAAGGTCAGGACACGCAGAGTCATGGCGGTTCTCAAGGCGAGAGCATCAGGCGGCGATGTGCAGGAAGCTGCGCACGTTCTGCAGGAGCATGTTCACACTGAGCATGATCAGCAGCATGCCGGCCAGGCGTTCCACGGCCATCAAGCCACGCGGGCCGAGGAAGCGCTGCAGGAAGGCCGCCTGCATCAGAATGAAGGCTGTCGCGGCCCAGGCCAGGATCACCGCCAGATACAGCTCCCACAAGGGACCAGTGTAGGTGCTGCGCAGGGTGATCAGCATCGCCAGCGCGGAAGGCCCGGCCACCGCCGGCGTGGCCAGCGGGACGAACAGCGGTTCGTTGTCCGGCATGTCGCCCAGTACGCCCTGAGGCGTGGGAAATATCAGGCGCATGGCGACCACGAACAGAATGATTCCGCCGGCGATGCCCGTGGCCTCCTTGGACAGCCCCAGCCCGGTAAGGATGTGCTCGCCCAGGGTAAGGAACAGCAACAGCAGGCCCAAGGCGAACAGCAGCTCGCGCAGTGCCACCTTCAGGCGGCGCTCAGCCGGAACTGACTTGAGGGCGGCAAGGAAGACGGCGATGTTGCCGAACGGGTCGGTGATCAGAAAGATCAGGATGGCGACGCCGAGCATGACCGGGAAAACTCCAACGAAAACGAGCTCCCCTCACGAATGTTGGGCAGCTTGTGGATAACGGAAAGACGCTTGCACCTTGTGGATAGAAATTTATCCACAAGGTGGAGGCTTGTGCATCAGGACTTCTTGATCTTTTCCGGGCGCTTCCAGGATTCGATTACCCGCTGCTTGGCGCGACCGACGCCCAGGGTGCCCGCGGGAACCTCGGCGGTGATGGTGGAGCCCGCGCCAGTCGTGGCGCCAGCGCCGATATCCACAGGCGCGACCAGGGAGTTGTTGGAGCCGATGAAGACGTCCTCGCCAATGGTGGTGCGCCACTTGTTGGCACCGTCGTAGTTGCAGGTGATGGTGCCGGCGCCGATGTTGCTGCGCGCACCGACCTCGCTATCGCCCAGGTAGGTCAGGTGGCCGACCTTCACGCCATCCTGCAGGTGGGCGTTCTTCAGCTCGACGAAGTTACCCACATGCACCTTGCGGTCCAGCACACTGCCCGGACGCAGGCGGGCGAACGGACCGACATCGCTGTCCGGGCCGACATGGGCACCTTCCAGGTGCGAGTTGGCCTTGATGATGGCGCCCCGGCGCAGGGTGCTGTCCTTGATGTAGCAGTTCGGGCCGATCTGCACGTCGTCCTCGATCTCCACCTGGCCTTCGAGGATCACGTTGATGTCGATGCTGACATCGCGGCCGATGCTGACCTCGCCTCGTACGTCGAAACGCGCTGGGTCGATCAGGGTGACGCCCTGGGCCATCAGACGACGTGCCACGCGCTGCTGGAAGAAGCGCTCCAGCTCGGAGAGCTGCAGACGATCGTTGGCGCCCTGCACTTCCATCGCTGCCTGCGGCTGGGCGGTGGCCACGCGCAGGCCGTCGGCAACCGCCATGGCGATCACGTCGGTGAGGTAGTACTCGCCCTGGGCGTTGGAATTGGACAAGCGCGACAGCCAACCAGCCAGATGCTCGCGCGGCACAGCGAGAATGCCGGTATTGCCTTCACGAATGGCGCGCTGCTCAGCAGAGGCATCCTTCTGCTCGACGATGGCCTGCACTTCGCCGGCGGCGTCACGGATGATGCGGCCGTAGCCGGTCGGGTCATCCAGCTCGACGGTGAGCAGCGCCAGCTGCTCGGCCGTGGCCTGGGCCATCAGGCGCTCCAGGGTCGGCTGCTCGATCAGCGGCACGTCGCCGTAGAGAATCAGTACCTTGTCCGCACTCAGGAACGGAGCGGCCTGAGCCACGGCGTGGCCGGTGCCCAGCTGCTTCTCCTGGACCACGAAATTCAAGTCATCGCCCTGCAGGCGTTCGCGTACCAGGTCGGCACCATGGCCGATCACCACATGAATGCGCGATGGACCGAGGCCGCGGGCGGTATCGATCACATGGGCGAGCATCGGTTTGCCAGCGACCGGGTGCAGGACTTTCGGCAGGGCCGAACGCATGCGGGTGCCTTGGCCGGCGGCGAGGATGACGATTTCGAGTGACATGGGTGGGAGACCGTCCTGGTGAGCGGGGGAAATCCCCGGCAGTGGAAAAAGAAAAAGGGTAGCCAAGGCTACCCTTTTCCCATTTGTCGCTAAAGCCCGAGGGCTTCGCGCCGGCTTTCAGCCGCCGTACTTCTTGCGAACCTGCTGGACCGTGCGCAGTTGCGCTGCGGCTTCGGCCAGGCGGGCTGCGGCGGAGCTGTAGTCGAACTCTGCACCTTTACCTTGCAGAGCCTTCTCAGCTTCCTTGAGGGCGGTCTGGGCAGCCGCTTCGTCGAGGTCGCCTGCGCGAATCACGGTGTCGGCGAGAACCTTGACCATGTTCGGCTGCACTTCGAGGAAGCCGCCGGAGATGTAATACACCTCCTGCTCGCCACCCTGCTTCACCAGGCGGATCGGACCCGGCTTGAGCTCGGTGATCAGCGGCGCGTGGCCCGGAGCGATACCCAGATCGCCCAGGGAACCATGCGCTACGACCAGCTCAACCAGACCGGAGAAGATCTCCGCTTCGGCGCTGACGATGTCGCAGTGGACTGTAATAGCCATACCCTTGCCTCACGTAAGCGCCCGTTGCCGGGCGCACGGATTACAGCTTCTTCGCTTTCTCGATGGCTTCTTCGATGCCGCCGACCATGTAGAACGCCTGCTCGGGCAGGTGGTCGTAGTCACCGTTGAGGATGCCTTTGAAGCCAGCGATGGTGTCCTTCAGGGAGACGTATTTGCCCGGCGAGCCGGTGAATACTTCAGCCACGAAGAACGGCTGGGACAGGAAGCGCTGGATCTTACGAGCACGGGCCACCAGCAGCTTGTCGGACTCGGACAGTTCGTCCATGCCGAGGATCGCGATGATGTCCTTCAGCTCTTTGTAGCGCTGCAGAACGTACTGCACGCCACGAGCGGTGTCGTAGTGATCCTGGCCGATGACCAGCGGGTCCAGCTGACGGGAAGTCGAGTCCAGCGGATCCACGGCCGGGTAGATACCCAGCGAGGCGATGTCACGGGACAGTACGACGGTGGCGTCCAAGTGGGCGAAGGTGGTCGCCGGGCTCGGGTCGGTCAGGTCGTCCGCGGGAACGTAGACGGCCTGGATCGAGGTGATCGAGCCTTTCTTGGTGGAGGTGATGCGCTCTTGCAGAACGCCCATCTCTTCGGCCAGGGTCGGCTGGTAACCTACTGCGGAAGGCATACGGCCCAGCAGTGCGGATACTTCGGTACCGGCGAGGGTGTAACGGTAGATGTTGTCGATGAACAGCAGTACGTCACGGCCTTCGTCACGGAACTTCTCGGCCATGGTCAGGCCGGTCAGTGCAACGCGCAGACGGTTGCCCGGCGGCTCGTTCATCTGGCCATAAACCAGGGCTACCTTGTCCAGTACGCCGGAATCCTTCATCTCGTGGTAGAAGTCGTTACCCTCACGAGTACGCTCGCCCACACCAGCGAACACAGAGTAACCGCTGTGCTCCATGGCGATGTTACGGATCAGTTCCATCATGTTTACGGTCTTGCCTACACCGGCACCACCGAACAGACCGACTTTACCGCCCTTGGCGAACGGGCAGACCAGGTCGATAACCTTGATGCCGGTTTCGAGCAGGTCGTTGCCGCCAGCCTGGTCAGCGTAGGACGGAGCGTCGCGGTGAATACCCCAGCGCTCTTCTTCGCCGATGGGACCGGCTTCGTCGATCGGGTTGCCTAGCACGTCCATGATACGGCCCAGGGTCTTGGTGCCGACCGGGACGGAGATGGCTGCGCCGGTGCTTTCCACGTTCAGGCCACGCTTGAGGCCTTCGGTGGAACCCATCGCAATGGAACGAACCACGCCGTCGCCCAGCTGCTGCTGAACTTCCAGGGTGGTTTCGACGCCCTGAACTTTCAGGGCCTCGTAGATGCTCGGCACGGCATCGCGCGGGAATTCCACGTCGATCACGGCGCCGATGATTTGAACGATACGTCCGCTACTCATGTCTGGTTCCTCTGAATTTTGAACCTGTTCTTACACCGCGGCAGCGCCGCCGACGATTTCCGAGATTTCCTGGGTGATCGCCGCCTGACGTGCCTTGTTGTAGATCAGTTGCAGACCACTGATCAGATCACCGGCGTTGTCGGTAGCGTTCTTCATTGCAATCATCCGGGCCGCCTGTTCACAGGCGTTGTTCTCAACCACGGCCTGGTACACCTGGGATTCCACGTAGCGCACCAGCAGGCCGTCGAGGAGGGCCTTGGCGTCGGGTTCGTAGAGGTAGTCCCAGTGGTGCTTCAGCTCGGCATTGTCCTCGGCCACCAGCGGAATCAGCTGTTCCACGGTCGGCTTCTGGGTCATGGTGTTGACGAACTTGTTGGAAACCACGTACAGGCGATCGATACGACCATCCAGGTAGGCATCCAGCATGACCTTGACGCTGCCGATCAGATCATTGATCGACGGCTCTTCGCCCAGGTGGCTGATAGCTGCAACCACGTTGCCGCCATAGCTCTTGAAGAAGGATGCACCCTTGGAGCCGATCACGCAGAGGTCAATCTCCGCGCCACGATCGCGCTGCCCGCTCATGTCCTTGACGAGAGCCTTGAACAGGTTGATGTTCAGGCCGCCAGCCAGGCCACGGTCGGAGCTCACCACGATGTAGCCGACGCGTTTTACTTCACGCTCGACCATGAACGGGTGACGGTATTCCGGGTTGGCGTTGGCCAGATGGCCGATCACCTGGCGAATGCGCTCCGCGTAGGGACGGCCGGCCGCCATGCGCATTTGTGCCTTGCGCATCTTGCTCACCGCCACCTTTTCCATGGCATTGGTGATTTTTTGCGTGCTTTTGATGCTCGCAATCTTGCTGCGAATCTCTTTTGCGCCTGCCATTTCACACCTATCGGTTTAGCAGGCGGGGGCCGTCACCGACCCCCGCTGCGGCTTACCAGGTTTGGGTGGCCTTGAACTTCTCGATGCCGGCCTTGATGCCTGCGTCGATTTCGTCGTTGAAGTCACCCTTCTCGTTGATCTTCGCCAGCAGAGCGGCGTTCTCACGTTGGAAGTAGGCGATCAGCGCTTGTTCGAAGGCGCCCACCTTGGCGATCTCGACGTCCTGCAGGAAGCCACGCTCGGCGGCATACAGGGACAGCGACATCTCGGCGATGGACATCGGCGCGTATTGCTTCTGCTTCATCAGCTCGGTAACGCGCTGACCATGTTCCAGCTGCTTGCGGGTCGCGTCGTCCAGGTCCGAGGCGAACTGGGCGAAGGCCGCCAGTTCACGGTACTGGGCCAGCGCGGTACGGATGCCGCCGGACAGCTTCTTGATGATCTTGGTCTGGGCCGCGCCACCTACACGGGATACCGAGATACCGGCGTTGACGGCCGGACGGATACCCGAGTTGAACATTGCGGATTCCAGGAAGATCTGACCGTCGGTGATCGAGATCACGTTGGTCGGAACAAACGCGGAAACGTCGCCAGCCTGGGTTTCGATGATCGGCAGGGCGGTCAGGGAACCGGTCTTGCCTTTCACTTCGCCGTTGGTGAACTTCTCTACGTACTCTTCGGAAACGCGGGAAGCGCGCTCCAGCAGACGGCTGTGGAGATAGAACACGTCGCCCGGGTATGCTTCGCGGCCCGGCGGACGGCGCAGCAGCAGGGAGATCTGGCGGTAGGCCACGGCCTGCTTGGACAGGTCGTCGTACACGATCAGGGCGTCTTCACCGCGGTCGCGGAAGTATTCGCCCATGGTGCAGCCGGAGTACGGCGCCAGGTATTGCAGAGCAGCGGATTCGGAAGCACTGGCAACCACCACGATGGTGTTGGCCAGGGCGCCGTTTTCTTCCAGCTTGCGTACGACGTTGGCGATGGTCGATTGCTTCTGACCGATGGCAACGTAGACGCAGCGGATGCCGCTGTTCTTCTGGTTGATGATGGCGTCGATGGCCAGAGCGGTTTTACCGATCTGACGGTCACCGATGATCAGCTCGCGCTGGCCACGGCCTACCGGGATCATGGCGTCGACCGACTTGTAACCGGTCTGAACCGGCTGGTCTACCGACTTACGCCAGATCACGCCCGGTGCCACTTTCTCGACAGCGTCGGTCAGTTTGGCATCGATCGGGCCTTTGCCATCGATCGGGTTACCCAGGGCGTCGACAACGCGACCCAGCAGTTCCGGACCAACCGGTACTTCCAGGATGCGGCCGGTGCACTTGGCATTCATGCCTTCTTTGAGGTCCTGGTATTCACCCAGTACCACAGCACCGACGGAGTCTTGCTCCAGGTTCAGCGCCATACCGTAGACGCCGCCCGGGAATTCGATCATCTCGCCGTACATGACGTCGGCCAGACCGAAGATGCGCACGATGCCATCGGAAACACTGACGATGGTGCCTTCGTTGCGCGCTTGCGAGGCGACGTCGAGTTTCTCGATGCGCCCCTTGATGATTTCACTAATTTCGGAAGGATTGAGTTGCTGCATGCCGCTGCCCCTTCAAACTCAAGATTTCAACGCTTCGGCCAGTTTCGCGATTTTGCCGCGCACCGAGCCATCGATTACCAAGTCACCGGCGCGAATAACCACGCCGCCGATCAGGCTCGCGTCTTCCGACGCATGAAGTCGCACTTCGCGACTGAGCCGGGCGCTGAGAGCCTTGGCGAGTTTGTCCTGCTGTTGCTGGTCCAGGGCGAAGGCACTGGTGACCTCGACCTCGACCAATTTTTCCTGCTCGGCCTTGAGTTGCTCGAACATCACGAAGATGGTCGGCAGCAGGTCGAGCCGCTTGTTTTCAGCCACAGTCCGGACGAAGTTCTGGGCCGGAGCATTGAGCTTGTCGCCACACACGTCGATCAGCGCGTCAGCCTTGGCGGCTGCGGTCAGCTGAGGCTCTTTGAGCAACTGGCGCACGGTGTCGTCCTGCGACACTGCAGCCAGCACACCCAGAGCAGCGGACCAATCGGCCAATTGCTGATGAGCCTGGGCGTACTCGAAAGCCGCCTTCGCGTAAGGACGAGCCAATGTGGTCAGTTCTGCCATATCGCCCTCTGCTTAGATCTCGGCGGCCAGTTGATCAACCAGCTGCTTTTGCGCGTTGGCATCGATCGAAGCACCCAGGATCTTCTCGGCGCCGGAGACGGCCAGGGCACCCACTTGGGCACGCAGGGCGTCTTTGACGCTGTTGAGCTCCTGTTCGATCTGGGCTTTGGCCTGGGCGATCATGCGATCACCTTCGGCACGGGCCTGATCACGGGCTTCGTCAACGATCTGGTTAGCGCTCTTCTTCGCCTGCTCGATGATTTCGGCTGCCTGAGCCTTGGCTTCGCGCAGTTGCTGACCCGCTTTCTCGTGAGCCAGTTCCAGGTCACGAGCTGCGCGGTTGGCAGCGTCCAGGCCGTCGGCGATCTTCTTCTGACGCTCGTGCAGAGCCGCAATGACCGGAGGCCATACGAACTTCATGCAGAACAGGACGAAGATGGCGAACGCGATGGCCTGGCCGATCAGAGTTGCATTAATGTTCACGCCAATACCTCGCTCGTTCGTTGTTCAGTCACAGATTTCCGCACGGCGGAAATTACTGGGCAACCTGAGCGATGAACGGGTTAGCGAAGGTGAAGAACAGAGCGATACCAACACCGATCATGGTCACGGCGTCGAGCAGACCGGCGACGATGAACATTTTGACCTGCAGCATCGGAACCATTTCCGGCTGGCGAGCAGCGCCTTCCAGGAACTTGCCGCCCAGCAGGCCGAAGCCGATGGCGGTGCCCAGAGCGCCCAGACCGATCAGCAGAGCAACGGCGATAGCAGTGAGTCCAACTACAGTTTCCATTTTTCCTCCCGACTTTTTTGTCGTGTTGGTTAAAGGTTGAAGCAAGTTAAGGTGGTGAAGCTCTTCTTACGCCCACTCCCGCAGGGGAGAGGGCGTACAGAATCTTTGGATCAGTGGCTGTCTTCGTGGGCCATCGACAGGTAGACGATGGTCAGCATCATGAAGATGAAGGCCTGCAGGGTGATGATCAGGATGTGGAACACGGCCCACGCCCAGTTCAGCACGACGCCCATGCCGCCCAGCCAGAGGATGCCGGAACCGAACATCACGGCGATCAGGATGAAGATCAGCTCGCCGGCATACATGTTGCCGAACAGACGCAGTGCCAGGGATACCGGCTTGGCGATCAGGGTCACGAACTCCAGCAGGAAGTTCACGGGGATCAGGATGATCTGGACCACCATGTTGCTGCTGTGGAACGGGTGCAGGGTCAGTTCGCCGAGGAAGCCGCCGATGCCCTTGACCTTGATGCTGTAGAAGATGATCAGCGCGAACACTGCGATCGACATGCCGAAGGTGGCATTCGGGTCGGTGGTGGCCACGGCGCGGAAGAACAGGTGCTCGTTACCGGTGACCGCCTGAGCCGCCAGCGGCAGGAAGTCCACGGGCACCAGGTCGATCAGGTTCATCAGGAAGATCCAGACGAACACGGTCAGCGCCAGCGGTGCGATGAGCGGGTTACGGCCGTGGAAGGTGTCCTTCACGCTGCCGTCGACGAACTCCACGAGAACTTCGACGAAGTTCTGCAGGCCGCCAGGTTGACCGCTGGTAGCCTTCTTGGCCGCCATGCGGAAGATAAGGATGAACACCAGGCCGAGGAATACGGACCAACCCAGGGTATCAACGTGGAATGCCCAGAAGCCCATTTCCTTGGCTTGTTCGGCGGTGTGGGCGAACCCCCAGGAACCATCTGGCAGACGACCCAGGGTCAGGTTCTGCAAGTGGTGCTGGATGTAACCCGAAGCGCTTTCTGCTGCCATGTTTGCCTCAATCGCTCTAAGGTCTTGTAAATGTGTTTCGCATCAGCAGGGGCGACAACCAGCTGACCGCCAGGGTCAGAAGGTAGATGCCGAACAGCGCCAGTGGCGCCAGCGGCTTCACACCTGCGAACGTCAGTGCGAAGAGCACTGCCGTCAGAATCAGTTTTCCCGCCTCACCGGCATAAAAGGACCGGACTATCAGCTGGGCAGAACGCGCACCGCTGTAACGGAACGCCTTGCGAGCAAAGTACAGATTCGGCATCCACGCAATCAGACCACCGAGTAATCCGGAATAGCCTGCGACCGATCCCCGGGCAAACCACAGGGTTGCTGCACCGATAAGCAGCACCACCAGCTGGACGAGCAACAGGCGAAATGCCGGTTGACGATGGAAGGGCAAACGATTGGGCTTGCGGGGTTCCATCTGAGCTCACAGTCCTCTGGCGTCGGCTTCACAAATCAACAACTTGGCATACTTTGTGCCGACAAAATTGCGCGCAGAGTATAGGGGGCGCCGCATACCCATTCAACCGTCAGGTAGTGATTTCCGACGACCCCTACATGCTACGTTCGTATCAACGTATGTGCGCGAGAACGCCCTGAAGCTCATCGAGGGAGTTATAGCGGATCACCAACTGCCCTTTGCCCTTCTGTCCGTGGCGAATCTGCACCGGAGCGCCCAGGCGCTCGGCCAGGCGCTGTTCCAGCCGGCTGATGTCGGGGTCGGTCCTGACCGCTTTGACAGGTTCCTCGGGAGCATTGAGCCATTGGCGTACCAGAGCTTCTGTCTGACGCACGGTGAAGCCGCGTGCGACAACATGTCGCGCACCCTCGACCTGCCGATTCTCGGGTAGTCCGAGCAGGGCACGAGCATGGCCCATTTCCAGGTCGCCATGGGAAAGCAGAGTCTTGATCTCTTCCGGCAGGGCGATCAGGCGCAGCAGGTTGGCCACAGTCACGCGGGATTTGCCCACCGCATCGGCCACCTGTTGCTGAGTCAGCTGGAATTCCTGCTGCAGGCGCTGTAGCGCGGCCGCCTCCTCGATGGGATTGAGGTCCTCGCGCTGGATGTTCTCGATCAGTGCCATGGCGATGGCGGCTTCGTCCGGCACTTCGCGGACCATGGCCGGGATCTTGTCCAGACCAGCCTGCTGGGTCGCACGCCAACGGCGCTCGCCGGCAATGATCTCGTAGCGGCCCTTGCCGATAGGGCGTACCACGATCGGCTGCATCACGCCCTGGGCCTTGATCGACTGGGCGAGTTCCTCGAGGGCCTGCGGGTCCATGTCGCGACGAGGCTGGTACTTGCCGCGCTGGATCAGGTCCAGCGGCAGGTATTGCAGCTCCTTGCTGTCGACCTGCGCAGCTTCCTCCTGCAGCGTAGCGGCGCTGGAGCCACTGAGCAGGGCGTCCAGCCCGCGTCCGAGACCTCGTTTCTTGGCGGCCATGGGGTTCCTTAATCTCTTAGGCGGGAGCGGTGGTGCGGGAGGCGCGCTGACGGCGCACCAACTCGCCAGCCAGCGCCAGGTAGGCGAGGGCACCGCGGGATTGCTTGTCGTAGACCAGCGCCGGCATGCCGAAGCTGGGTGCCTCGGCCAGTCGCACGTTGCGCGGGATAACGGTGGTGTAGAGCTTGTCGCCGAAGTGTTCCTGCAGTTGCGCGCTGACGTCGTTGGTCAGGCTGATACGCGGGTCGTACATGGTACGCAGCAGGCCTTCGATCTTCAGCGCCGGGTTCAGGCGCTCGGCGATGCGCTGGATGCTGTTCATCAGGTCGGTCAGACCTTCCAGTGCGTAGTACTCGCACTGCATGGGGATGATCACGCCGTCCGAGGCGGACAGGGCGTTGACCGTCAGCATCGACAGCGACGGCGGGCAGTCGATGAGGATGAAGTCGTAGTTCTCGCGGATCGGCGCCAGCGCATGCCGCAGGCGGTGTTCCTTCACGTCCATCTCCAGCAGCACCACTTCCGCCGCGGTGAGGTCGCGGTTGGCGGGCAACAGCTGGTAGCCGCCGTGCTCGGAGAACTGCATGGCCTGGGCCAGGTCGCATTCGCCGGTGAGCACGTCGTAGATGGAATGGTCCAGGGACAACTTATCCACACCGCTGCCGGTGGTGGCGTTGCCCTGTGGATCGAGGTCAATCAGCAGCACGCGTCGCTTGGTGGCGACCAGCGATGCGGCAAGGTTGATACAGGTCGTGGTCTTGCCGACGCCGCCCTTCTGGTTGGCAATCGCGAATACCTTAGCCATGGTTTTCCCCACTCCCCGTCATGCAGTGCGGCGCAGTATCAGCAGATGGCGCTGGCCTTGGCAACCCGGCACCGCCAGAGCGTGTTCGGCTTCGACCCGGAAATCTTCCGGGAGTGCCGCGAGCTCGTCGCTGGGGTGTACGCCTTTCATGGCCAGCCAGTTTGTCTGCACGTCGCCGAGGTGGCGCGTCCAGTTTGTGAAGTCTTCGAGGCTGCTGAAGGCCCGCGAGACGATGCCGTTGAACGGCTGCTCGGGTTGGAAAGCTTCCACCCGGCTGTGGATAACCTGCAGGTTATCGAGCTTGAGCTCCAGCTTCACCTGCGTGAGGAAGCGGGTCTTCTTGCCATTGCTGTCCAGCAGGGTCAGGGACTTGCCCGGGAATAGGATGGCCAGCGGAATGCCGGGCATGCCGCCGCCGCTGCCTACGTCCAGCCAGCGTTCGCCGCCGGCGGCTTCGAACTTCGGGACGATGCTCAGGCTGTCGAGCAGGTGGCGCGACACCATTTCATCCACATCGCGCACGGCGGTGAGGTTGTAGGCCTTATTCCACTTGGCCAGCAGGGCCAGGTAGTCCAGCAGGTGCTGCTGGGTGGCGGCGTCGATATCCAGGCCGAGCGTCTGGATGCCACGCGCGAGTTCTTCGGCGTGGCGAGCGTTGACCAGGGCCATCAGGCGCTCTGCTCCAGCTGACGGCCGGACGAGCGCTTCTTCAGATGGATCAGCAACAGGGAGATGGCCGCCGGGGTCACGCCCGGGATGCGGCCGGCCTGACCGAGGGTTTCCGGCCGGGCGTTGCCCAGCTTGAGCTGGATCTCCTTGGAGAGCCCGGAGATGGACTGGTAATCGATATCCACAGGCAGGCGCGTATCTTCGCTGGCTCGCAGGCGCGCGATTTCTTCCTGCTGGCGATCGATGTAGCCCGCGTACTTGGTGCGGATCTCCACCTGTTCGGCGACCTGCGGATCTTCCGCGCTGACGCCAGTCACTTCGGCCAGGCTGACGTAATCGATCTCCGGACGGGCCAGCAGGTTCAGCAGGTTGTATTCGTGGGCCAGCGGCGTACCGAAGCGTTCGGCAATGGCATCGCCCTGCGGCGTATTCGGGCGAACCCAAGTGCTCTTCAAGCGCTGTTCTTCGCGTTCGATGCCTTCACGTTTGGCTTCGAATACCGCCCAGCGCTCATCGTCGATCAGGCCCAGCTCGCGGCCCTTCTCGGTCAGGCGCAGGTCCGCATTGTCCTCGCGCAGGATCAGCCGGTATTCGGCGCGCGACGTGAACATGCGGTAGGGCTCCTGGGTGCCGAGGGTGATCAGGTCGTCGACCAGCACACCGATGTAGGCCTCATCGCGGCGCGGGCACCAGCTCTCGCGCCCCTGCGAACGCAACGCGGCGTTGGCGCCGGCGAGCAGGCCCTGGGCACCGGCTTCTTCGTAGCCGGTGGTGCCGTTGATCTGGCCAGCGAAGAACAGGCCGCCGATAACCTTGGTCTCCAGGCTGTACTTCAGATCGCGCGGATCGAAGTAGTCGTATTCGATGGCATAGCCGGGACGCACGATGTGGGCGTTTTCCATACCGCGGATCGAGCGGACGATCTCCAGCTGCACATCGAAGGGCAGCGACGTGGAGATACCGTTCGGATACAGCTCATGGGTGGTCAGCCCTTCCGGCTCGAGGAAGACCTGATGGCTGTCCTTGTCGGCGAAGCGATGGATCTTGTCTTCGATCGACGGGCAGTAGCGCGGGCCCACACCTTCGATCACACCGGAGTACATGGGCGAACGATCCAGGTTCGACGCAATGATCTCGTGGGTGCGTGCGTTGGTGTGAGTAATCCAGCAACTGACCTGGCGCGGATGCATTTCCTTGTTGCCCAGGAAGGACATCACCGGGATCGGCGTATCGCCTGGCTGTTCGGTCATGACACTGAAATCGACACTGCGCCCATCGATGCGCGGTGGCGTGCCGGTCTTCAAGCGGCCGACACGCAGGGGCAGCTCGCGAAGACGCTTGGCCAGGGCGATCGAGGGCGGATCACCGGCGCGACCACCGGAGTAGTTCTGCAGGCCGATGTGGATAAGTCCGCCGAGGAAGGTGCCAGCAGTGAGGACGACGTTATCGGCATGGAACTTCAGACCCATCTGGGTCACTACGCCGCGTACCTGGTCCTGTTCGACGATCAGGTCATCGCAGGCCTGCTGGAATATCCACAGGTTCGACTGGTTCTCGAGGATCTCGCGCACTGCGGCCTTGTAGAGAACGCGGTCGGCCTGCGCACGAGTAGCGCGGACAGCTGGTCCCTTACGGCTGTTCAGTACACGGAACTGGATGCCGCCTTTATCGGTGGCCAGCGCCATGGCGCCGCCCAGGGCATCGATTTCCTTGACCAGATGGCTTTTGCCGATCCCACCAATGGCGGGGTTGCAGCTCATCTGGCCCAGGGTTTCCACATTGTGGGTGAGCAGCAGCGTCTTCACGCCCATGCGTGCAGCCGCTAGTGCGGCCTCTGTGCCGGCATGGCCGCCGCCGATCACGATCACGTCAAAACGGGAAGGGAAATCCACCACGCACCTCGTGCCTGTTGATCAAGGAGAAAGAAGAGAGCCGGACAGTATAGGGGCTAAGGGCCGTCGATTGAAGGCACCTGAACAAAAAATAGCCAATGGCCGCGCTGAGCTTCTATAGAAAATAAAGAGAGGAACTTTTTTAAATCTTTTTAGAGCTTATGTTTATGTATGGTGAAGTCGTTTTCTGTGGATAACCTGACGTACACCAATCCCCATCGGTGTTTCAGCCGATAACAACCCTGTGTCGATGCTGTCAGGTTGCGGGGGATCTCCCGTGTTCAGCCTGTGAATGAAGTGGCCTGTTATCAACAGGCGTACTTATCCACGGGATGATGCAGTGGTTGTCTACCTAGCTGTACGGTACTTTTCCACAGGGTTCACGAATGCCTGTGGAATGTGTGTCAGATGGTCTGGAAGGCGCGTATTTCCGGGACTAGAGCGTATCTATCGCTGTGGATAGCTATTCGGGAGAGAAAACCGCAGGCGTGAGAAAGTGCGGCGACGGAATGGCCCCGTCACCGGTCGGGAAAAACTTCGTTGTGGATTACTTGCCGATACAGAAGCTGGAGAAGATTCGACCGAGCAGGTCGTCCGGCGTGAAGGCCCCGGTAATCTCGCCCAGTGCTTGCTGCGCCTGACGCAAGTCCTCGGCCAGCAGTTCGCCGGCGCCGCTCAGGGTGAGCTGTGCGCGGCCGTGCTCGAGGCTGTCACCGGCCAGGCGGAGGGCTTCCAGGTGACGTCGGCGGGCGCTGAAGCTGCTTTCTGCGGTCTGCTCGAAGCCCATGCAAGCCTTCAGGTGTTCGCGCAGCAGATCCAGGCCATTCCCGGAGCGGGCAGACAAGGTGATGGTGACGTGGCCGTCAGCGCTCTGCTCAAGTCCGACGGACTCTGTGGATAAGTCTGCCTTGTTGCGGATGAGGGTGACATGCGCGGGATCGGGCCGGCTGTCGAGGAACTCGGGCCACAAGGCAAAGGGATCGCTGGCTTCCGGCGCGGTGGAGTCCACCACCAGCAGCACGCGGTCCGCTTCGTTGATGGCCTTGAGGGCGCGTTCCACGCCGATCTTTTCCACATGGTCTTCGGTGCTGCGTAGGCCAGCGGTATCGATGATGTGCAACGGCATGCCATCGATGTGGATATGTTCGCGCAGCACATCGCGGGTGGTGCCGGCGATATCGGTGACGATGGCCGCTTCGCGCCCCGCTAGCGCGTTCAGCAGGCTCGATTTGCCGGCATTGGGACGTCCGGCGATCACCACGGTCATGCCATCTCGCAGCAGCGCTCCTTGGCCTGCCTCGCGTAACACCGCGGCCAGCTCGGCGCGTACGGCGTCCAGTTGGGTGAGGACATGGCCATCGGCGAGGAAATCGATTTCCTCTTCCGGGAAGTCGATAGCGGCTTCGACGTACATGCGCAGCTGAATCAGCTGGTCGGTGAGGCTATGCACGCGGCGGGAGAACTCTCCCTGCAACGAGCGCACGGCGTTGCGCGCGGCCTGGGCGGAGCTCGCCTCGATGAGGTCGGCGATGGCCTCGGCCTGCGCCAGGTCGAGCTTATCGTTGAGGAAGGCTCGCTCGCTGAACTCACCAGGGCGTGCTTGGCGCGCACCCAGCTCCAGGCAACGCTGCAGCAGCATGTCCATCACCACCGGGCCGCCGTGGCCTTGCAGCTCAAGCACATCTTCACCGGTGAAGGAGTTTGGACCGCGGAAGAACAGCAGCAGGCCTTCGTCGATGACCTCGCCGTCGTCGGCATGGAACGGGCCGTAGTGGGCGTAGCGCGGTTGTGGCTCGCGCCCACTCAAGGTGATGGCCATGGCGCGTGCGCGCGGACCGGAGACGCGGACGATGCCGACACCGCCACGGCCCTGGGCGGTAGCAACGGCGGCGATGGTTTCACGGGCTGCATTCATGTCGGCGGTCTCGCGGTTGTTTTCGTGGCTCGCGGTAAAGCAAGTTATCCACATAGCAAAACGCCCCACGAGGGGGCGTCTTGTTGATCTTCGGCGGGCTGCGATGTCAGGCGGAAGCCTTCTTCGCGGCACCTTCGATCCGACGGGTAATGTACCACTGCTGTGCGATGGACAGGCAGTTGTTCACAACCCAGTACAGGACGAGACCGGCCGGGAACCACAGGAAGAAGAAGGTGAAGATGATCGGCATCAGCTTCATCACCTTGGCCTGCATGGGGTCCGGCGGAGTCGGGTTGAGCATCTGCTGAACGAGCATGGTGGCGCCCATGATGATCGGCAGGATGAAGAACGGATCTTTCACCGACAGGTCGACGATCCAGCCCAGCCAAGGCGCCTGGCGCATCTCGACGCTCTCCAGCAGTACCCAGTACAGCGAGAGGAAGACCGGCATCTGCACCAGGATCGGCAGACAGCCGCCCAGCGGGTTGATCTTCTCCTTCTTGTACAGCTCCATCATCGCCTGGGACATTTTCTGGCGATCGTCGCCATGCTGTTCCTTCAGCGCTGCCATCTTCGGCGACACGGCGCGCATGCGGGCCATGGAGCGATAGCTGGCGGCGGACAGCGGGAAGAAGGCCAGTTTGATGACGATGGTCAGGAAGATGATCGACCAGCCCCAGTTACCAACCAGGTTGTGGATATGTTGCAGCAGCCAGAAGATCGGCTGGGCGATGAACCACAGGGGGCCGTAGTCGACGGTCAGCTCGAGTCCCTTGGACAGTTCGCCGAGGTACTTCTGCAGTTTCGGACCGGCATACAGGGTCATGCTGGTCTCGCCCTTGGCGCCCGGCGCGACGGTGATGCTCGGGCCGGTGAAGCCCACGATGTAGTTGCCCTGGGCGTCCTTGCGGGTAATCACGTTGTGGGTATCGCCACTGGCGGGTACCCATGCGGTCACGAAGTAGTGCTGCAGCCAGGCGACCCAGCCGCCCTGAACGGTTTCCTTGAACTGCTCCTTGTCCATGTCCTTCATGGACACTTTCACGTAGGGCTTTTCGGGAGTCCAGACTGCGGCGCCGAGGTAGGTCGACACGCCGGTGGCGGTGGTGGACGACGGATCGACGCTGGCGTCACGCTTGAGCTGGGCGAACAGCGAGGCGTTCCACGGTTTGTCGCTCTGGTTGTCGATCAGGTAGCTGACGCCGACCTGATAGGCGTTGGGGTTGATGCACTCGAGCTTCTTCTGCGCCTTTTCCTTCTCGGTGCAGTCGCCTTTCAGACCACGGTGGAAAGTGAAGCGCTTGATGTAGCTCACGCCGTCCTGTGCATAAGTCAGGTCGACGGTCATTTGGTCCTGGCCGTCGGCGAGCTCGTAGCTGGTCTTGGCCGACGCGTAGAGCGGACGACCGCTGGCGGCGGCATCCGGCCCATTGGCACCAGTCAGGCCGCTTTGGGCCAGGTAGGTACGTTGCTGGTCACGTTCGAACAGCGGGAACGGCACGTCCGGGCGGTCTTGACGCAGCGGGTACTGGGTCAGGCCGAGCTTGATCACGTCGCCGCCGCGCGGGTCGATGGTCACGTCCAGGACATCGGTCTTCACGCGGATCAGCTGGTCGCTGACCGCCGCTGGCTTCTGCTCGTTGGGCAGTGTGGCCTGGGCATTCTGCGTGGTCGGTACGTCAGCATTGCCCGCGTTGCCGGCAGGAACGGACGTGTCCGGCAGGCCTTCATTCTGATTGAAGGTCGCGGTCTGCGCAGGCAGTTCGGGCTGGCCGTAGTCCTTGTTCCACTGGAGAACCAGCGCGTAGGACACGATTGCCAGGGCGACGAATAGGATTGAACGTTTGATGTCCATGGTTACTCGGCCGTCGAGGAAGGGGCGGGCTTGGATGGATCTGGCGGTACCGGATCATAGCCACCGGGATGCCAGGGGTGGCAGCGGCCTAGGCGACGAGCGGCCAGCCAGCCACCACGCAGGAAGCCATGGATCTCGATGGCTTCTTGCGCGTAGCAGGAACAGCTGGGGTAGAAACGACAGTGCCTGCCCATCATGGGACTGATGGCGTAGCGGTAAAACTGGATCAGTAACAGCGCCAGTCTACGCATGGGAACTGTCGGCCACTCCCGGAGATTCGGTCGAAGGTTCCGGGCTGGGCCGATTGCGTAACAGGCGTTTCCAGAGTTTGCCGAACTGCTGGTGCAGTTCCGGATTCTCCAGATCACCGAGGCCCTTGCGCGCGATCACCACGATGTCCAGGCCGGCCAGCTTCTGCTGGTTCTGGCGGAAGGATTCGCGGAGAAGGCGTTTGAGGCGGTTACGCTCGACAGCGAGCTTGACGTTCTTCTTGCCGATCACCAGGCCGAGGCGGGGATGATCGAGACCGTTTTCGCGCGCCAGCAGCAGGATGTGCTTGCCGGGAACCTTGGAGGTGGGGGAGTCGAAGACTGCTGTGAATTGCCGGGCTGTCAGAAGACGTTTTTCCCGGCTGAAATCTTGACTCACCACCTGTGTCGGACAAATCAGACGGTCAGACGCTTACGGCCCTTGGCGCGACGACGCGACAGAACCTGACGACCGTTCTTGGTGGCCATGCGAGCGCGGAAACCGTGGACGCGAGCGCGCTTGAGAGTGCTGGGTTGGAAAGTACGTTTCATGATTCGGTACCTGGGTTTAACGACATGAGGTCGCAGTGACCCCGTTTAAAGAGACCGGCGATTCTAGAGAAATCAGGAGGTCAGGTCAATTTCCAACCAACCTCGGATACAAAATGAATAGAAAGGAAGGAAATCTCTTTTTCTAAAAGATTGAAGCGATGATTGTGATTAGGCACGACCGTCCCTGTGCATAACTATACGGAGGCACCGCCTATAAGGCGTTTCGCGGATTGATAAGCCTGTCGGGAAGTGGTGTGTTGCCTGTGTGGCAGCGGTTGGAAAGCTGGGTATGGAATGCGGAATTTTCCACAGGGATTTTTTCCACAGGATAACTACCCGATTCATCCCCTGCACCATTCAGCGGTTATCCACAAGGTTGGAGACACTATTAACCGACCACCGGCAAAATCTTTAACACCTTGATTTTGCTTGTGTCCGAGCGTGCTTAACATGTGGATAAGTTGTTCTGGCGCGGCTACAATGGCGGTCTGTTTCGCTTTGCGACTTCTTTTGGGGGATATCCGTGTCCGTGGAACTTTGGCAGCAGTGCGTGGAGCTTCTGCGCGACGAGTTGCCGTCCCAGCAATTCAATACCTGGATCCGACCTTTGCAGGTCGAGGCCGAGGGTGAGGAGCTGCGCGTCTACGCACCCAATCGCTTCGTTCTCGACTGGGTCAACGAAAAGTACATGGGGCGCCTGCTCGAGCTACTCAGCGAGCGCGGCAATGGGCAGATCCCGGCGCTCTCGCTGCTGATTGGCAGCCGCCGCAGCCGTACGCCGCGCGCTGCTCTGGTGCCCCAGGCTCACGTCAATGTGCAGCCCCAGCCTGCCGCTGTAGCACCCGCTCCAGTGATGCCCGTCCAAGCGGCCGCTCCTTCGATTCCGGTGCCGCAGCCGGTCCAGCCGGCTCCGGCTCCGGTGCAGACTCTGGCTGACCTGGATGAGTCCAGCCCGGGTATAGATCCGTTAGCTGCTGCCATGCCGGCGGCCACGGTACGTACCGAACGCAACGTGCAGGTAGAGGGTGCGCTGAAGCACACCAGCTACCTCAACCGTACTTTTACCTTCGAGAACTTCGTCGAAGGCAAGTCCAACCAGCTGGCCCGCGCGGCGGCCTGGCAGGTGGCGGACAACCTCAAGCACGGCTACAACCCGCTCTTCCTCTATGGTGGCGTCGGCCTGGGTAAAACCCACCTGATGCACGCTGTGGGTAACCATCTGTTGAAGAAGAACCCGAATGCCAAGGTCGTGTACCTGCATTCGGAGCGTTTCGTCGCGGATATGGTGAAAGCACTGCAGCTGAACGCTATCAACGAGTTCAAGCGCTTCTACCGTTCGGTGGACGCACTGCTGATCGACGATATCCAGTTCTTCGCCCGCAAGGAGCGTTCCCAGGAAGAATTCTTCCATACCTTCAACGCCCTCCTGGAAGGCGGCCAGCAGGTCATCCTGACCAGCGACCGCTATCCGAAGGAGATCGAAGGCCTGGAAGAGCGCCTGAAGTCGCGCTTTGGCTGGGGCCTGACGGTGGCTGTCGAGCCGCCGGAGCTGGAAACCCGTGTCGCAATCCTGATGAAGAAGGCCGAGCAGGCCAAGGTCGAGCTGCCGCACGATGCCGCGTTCTTCATCGCCCAGCGTATTCGCTCCAACGTGCGTGAGCTGGAAGGAGCGCTCAAGCGCGTGATCGCCCACTCCCACTTCATGGGCCGGCCGATCACCATCGAGCTGATCCGCGAGTCGCTGAAGGATCTGCTGGCCCTGCAGGACAAGCTGGTCAGCATCGATAACATCCAGCGCACTGTCGCCGAGTACTACAAGATCAAGATCGCCGACCTGTTGTCCAAGCGCCGCTCGCGCTCGGTCGCACGTCCTCGCCAGGTGGCGATGGCACTTTCCAAGGAACTGACCAACCACAGCCTGCCGGAGATCGGCGTGGCCTTCGGCGGTCGGGATCACACCACGGTGCTGCACGCCTGTCGTAAGATCGCTCAACTCAAGGAATCCGACGCGGATATCCGCGAGGACTACAAGAACCTGCTGCGTACTCTGACCACCTGACGCAGCCTCACGAGGCAAGGGACTAGACCATGCATTTCACTATTCAACGCGAAGCTCTGTTGAAACCCCTGCAGCTGGTCGCTGGCGTCGTCGAGCGCCGCCAGACGCTGCCGGTTCTTTCCAACGTGCTGCTGGTTGTCGAAGGTCAGCAGCTGTCGCTGACTGGCACCGACCTCGAGGTCGAACTGGTAGGCCGTGTCACTCTCGAAGATGCCGCCGAGCCCGGCGAGATCACGGTTCCGGCGCGCAAGCTGATGGATATCTGCAAGAGCCTGCCGGGCGATGCAGTGATCGACATCCGCGTCGACGAGCAGAAGCTGGTGGTTAAGGCTGGCCGCAGCCGCTTCACCCTTTCCACCTTGCCGGCCAATGACTTCCCCACCGTGGAAGAAGGCCCGGGTTCGCTGACGTTCAGCCTGGTGCAAAGCAAGCTGCGTCGCCTGATCGATCGCACTAGCTTCGCCATGGCGCAGCAAGATGTCCGCTACTACCTCAACGGCATGCTGCTGGAGGTCGGTGGCGGCACGCTGCGCGCCGTGGCTACCGATGGTCACCGCCTGGCGATGTGCTCGCTGAGCAACGGTGTGCCGGAAGCCCAGGATCGCCACCAGGTCATCGTACCGCGCAAAGGCATCCTGGAGCTGGCACGTCTGCTGACCGAGCAGGACGGCGAAGTCTCCATCGTTCTCGGCCAGCATCACATTCGCGCCACGACCGGCGAGTTCACCTTCACCTCGAAGCTGGTGGACGGCAAGTTCCCCGACTACGAGCGCGTGCTGCCCAAAGGTGGTGACAAGCTGGTGATCGGCGACCGCCAGGTGCTGCGTGAAGCGTTCAGCCGTACTGCGATTCTCTCCAACGAGAAGTACCGCGGCATTCGACTGCAGCTTTCCAATGGCTTGCTGAAAATCCAGGCGAACAACCCGGAACAGGAAGAAGCTGAGGAAGAAGTGCAGGTCGACTACAACGGCGGCAACCTGGAAATCGGTTTCAACGTCAGCTATCTGCTGGACGTCCTGGGCGTGATGGGCACCGAGCAGGTCCGCATGATCCTCTCCGACTCCAATAGCAGTGCGCTGGTGCAGGAAGCGGACAACGACGATTCCGCGTATGTCGTCATGCCGATGCGCCTCTGACGCGTATCGATGTCCCTTACCCGCCTTTCGGTCACCGCGGTGCGCAATCTGCACCCGGTGACCTTCTCCCCTTCCCCCCGCATCAACATTCTCTACGGCGAAAACGGCAGCGGTAAAACCAGCGTGCTGGAAGCCATCCATTTGCTCGGCCTTGCCCGTTCATTTCGTAGCGTTCGTTTACAGCCTGTCATCCAGTACGACGAACCCGCCTGTACTGTCTTCGGTCACGTGCAGCTGGGTAACGGCTTCGATAGCAACCTGGGCGTTTCCCGTGATCGTCACGGGGAGTTTCAGATTCGCATTGATGGGCAGAATGCACGCAGTGCCGCGCAATTGGCCGAGACGCTGCCTCTGCAGTTGATCAACCCAGACAGCTTCCGCCTGCTGGAGGGCGCACCGAAGATCCGCCGGCAGTTCCTGGACTGGGGTGTGTTCCACGTGGAACAACGCTTTATGGTCGCCTGGCAAAGACTTCAGAAGGCCCTGCGGCAGCGGAACTCGTGGCTCCGACATGGTAAACTGGACGGTGCTTCGCAGGCTGCGTGGGACCGTGAATTATGCGCGGCGAGCGACGAAATCGACGCCTATCGACGGTCCTATATTCAGGCTCTCAAGCCCCAGTTCGAGCGGACGCTGACCGAGCTAATCCAGCTCGATGATCTCACGCTCAGCTATTACCGGGGATGGGACAAGGAACGCGAGCTGAGTGAAGTGCTCTCTTCCAGCCTGCTGCGTGATCAGCAGATGGGACATACCCAGGCGGGGCCGCAAAGAGCGGATCTTAGAATTCGCCTGGGAGGACACAACGCTGCGGAGATTCTGTCCCGTGGCCAACAGAAACTGGTGGTCTGCGCGTTGCGGATTGCCCAGGGGCACTTGATCAACCAGGCCAAGCGCGGGCAATGCGTTTACCTGGTGGATGACCTCCCCTCCGAATTGGATGAGAAGCATCGGTTGTCTTTGTGCCGGCTTCTCGAAGATCTGGGTTGCCAGGTATTCATCACCTGCGTCGACCCGCACTTATTGAAAGACGGCTGGCAAATGGAAACGCCGGTGTCGATGTTCCACGTGGAACATGGGCGCGTCTCTCAGGACACTACCATCGGGAGTGAAGAATGAGCGAGAACACCTACGACTCTTCCAGTATCAAGGTACTGAAGGGGCTGGATGCCGTACGTAAGCGTCCAGGCATGTACATCGGTGATACCGACGACGGCACTGGCCTGCACCACATGGTCTTCGAGGTCGTTGATAACTCGATCGACGAAGCGCTGGCGGGCTATTGCAGCGAAATCAGCATCACCATTCACACCGATGAATCCATCACCGTCCGTGACAACGGTCGCGGTATTCCGGTGGATATCCACAAGGAAGAAGGGGTCTCCGCGGCCGAGGTCATCATGACCGTCCTTCACGCCGGCGGTAAGTTCGACGACAACAGCTACAAGGTTTCCGGCGGTCTGCACGGCGTAGGTGTGTCGGTAGTGAACGCCCTCTCCCACGAACTGCGCCTGACCATTCGCCGTGAAGGCAAGGTCTGGGAGCAGATCTACCATCACGGCGTCCCGCAGTTCCCGCTGCGCCCGGTGGGTGATACCGAGGGCTCGGGTACCGAAGTTCACTTCAAGCCTTCCCCGGAGACCTTCCACAATATCCACTTCAGCTGGGACATCCTGGCCAAGCGGATCCGTGAGTTGTCCTTCCTTAACTCCGGCGTCGGCATCGTCCTGCGTGACGAGCGTGCCGGCAAGGAAGAGCTGTTCAAGTACGAGGGTGGCCTGCGTGCTTTCGTCGAGTACCTGAACACCAACAAGACTGCGGTGAACCAGGTCTTCCACTTCAACTGCCAGCGCGAAGAAGACGGCGTCGGCGTCGAAGTCGCCCTGCAGTGGAACGACAGCTTCAACGAGAACATCCTCTGCTTCACCAACAACATTCCCCAGCGTGACGGTGGTACCCACCTGGCAGGCTTCCGCTCTGCCCTCACCCGTCACCTGAACAACTACATCGAGCAGGAAGGCCTGGCGAAGAAATTCAAGATCGCCACCACCGGTGATGACGCCCGTGAAGGCCTGACCGCGATCATTTCGGTGAAGGTGCCGGATCCGAAGTTCAGCTCGCAGACCAAGGACAAGCTGGTTTCCTCGGAGGTGAAGACCGCCGTGGAACAGGAGATGGGCAAGTACTTCGCCGACTTCCTGCTGGAGAACCCGAACGAAGCCAAGGCCGTGGTTGGCAAGATGATCGACGCCGCCCGCGCCCGTGAGGCTGCGCGCAAGGCCCGCGAGATGACTCGCCGCAAAGGCGCGCTGGACATCGCCGGCCTACCGGGCAAACTCGCTGACTGCCAGGAGAAGGACCCCGCCCTCTCCGAACTGTACATCGTGGAGGGTGACTCCGCGGGCGGTTCTGCGAAGCAGGGTCGTAACCGCAAGACCCAGGCGATCCTGCCGCTCAAGGGCAAGATCCTCAACGTCGAGAAGGCTCGCTTCGACAAGATGCTCTCCTCCCAGGAGGTCGGCACGCTGATCACCGCTCTGGGCTGCGGTATCGGTCGCGAGGAGTACAACATCGACAAGCTGCGTTACCACAACATCATCATCATGACCGATGCTGACGTCGACGGTTCGCACATCCGTACCCTGCTGCTGACCTTCTTCTTCCGTCAGCTGCCGGAGCTGGTCGAGCGTGGCTACATCTACATCGCCCAGCCGCCGCTGTACAAGGTGAAGCGTGGCAAGCAGGAGCAGTACATCAAGGACGACGTGGCCATGGAAGAGTACATGACCCAGTCGGCCCTCGAAGAAGCCAGCGTGCACGTCAACGAAAGCGCTCCGGGCCTGTCCGGCGAGGCGCTGGAAAAGCTGGTCAACGAGTACCGCGGCGTGATGCGTACCCTCTCCCGCCTGTCCCGTCTGTACCCGCAGGACCTGACCGAGCACTTCGTCTACCTGCCGCGCATCGACGTCGAGCAGCTGGGCGACCAGGCCGCCATGCAGGGCTGGCTGGAGCAGTACTCGGCCCGCCTGAAAGCTGCCGAGAAGTCCGGCCTGGTCTACAAGGTCAGCCTGCGCGAAGACCGCGAACGCCACCTGTGGCTGCCGGAAGTCGAGATGGTCGCCCACGGCCTGTCGAGCTACGTCACCTTCAACCGCGACTTCTTCGCCAGCAACGACTACCGCTCTGTAACCGAGCTGGGCGCCAAGCTGAACAGCCTGATGGAAGAAGGCGCATACGTGCAGAAGGGTGAGCGTAAGAAGACCGTCGCTGGCTTCAAGGAAGCACTGGAATGGCTGATGACTGAAGGCACCAAGCGCCACACCATTCAGCGATACAAAGGCCTCGGTGAGATGAACCCGGACCAGCTGTGGGAAACCACCATGGACCCCAACGTGCGTCGCATGCTGAAGGTGACCATCGAGGATGCCATCGCTGCCGACCAGCTGTTCAACACCTTGATGGGCGATGCCGTGGAGCCGCGCCGCGACTTCATCGAAAGCAACGCCCTGGCAGTGTCGAACCTGGACGTTTGATCCGGGTAAGCACCAGGCAAAAAGAAAGGGCCCTTCGGGGCCCTTTTCTTTTGCCTGGCGGGAAGTGTCAGGACGCTTCCGCGACCGCTTGTGGCGTTGCCTCCGGCGGAAGCTCACCCATGTCGCGCAGGGTCTGGGCTACCCAGTTCTCAGCGCGCTGATTGAGCTCAGCGATGGCGCGCGGGCCCTCCCCTTCGGCGTACATCGCCGGGCCGATCACGACCTGGATGGTGCCAGGGTATTTTGCCCAGCCATTCTTCGGCCAGCAGTGCCCAGCGTTGTGGGCAATAGGCAGCACCGGGAGCTTGGCGTTTACCGCGAGCGCTGCGCCGCCGCGGGAGAACTTGCCGATCTGCCCCGTGGGGATGCGAGTGCCTTCCGGAAAGATCAGCACCCAGGCACCCTGCTTGAGGCGCTCGTCGCCTTTCTTGGCGAGCTGCTTGAGTGCTGCCTTGGGCTGGCTGCGGTCGATCGCGATCGGCTTGAGAAGGGCCATCGCCCAGCCGAAGAACGGAACGAACAGCAGTTCGCGCTTTAGCACCTGGGCCAGCGGCTCGAAGTAGCCAGTCAGGAAGAAGGTCTCCCAGGTGCTCTGGTGCTTGGAGAGGATGACGCAGGGTTGATCCGGTATGTTCTCCACGCCCTTGAGTTCGTAACGCACGCCGACCATCACGCCAGCCAGCCAGACGGCGAACTTGCACCAGGCCTGGGCGACAAAACGATAGCGTGCGCGGAATGGCAGGAAGGGCGCGATGAGCAGGCTGAGGGTGCCCCAGACGAACGCGCTGGACGACAGCAGCAGGTAGAAGAGAACGGTTCTGATGGCCTGCACTATCGACATGGGAGATGGATCCTCAGGAAAGTAGGTGGTCGGCAACTGCCGCCAGATCGTCGAATACCAGCGTGCTCTCGGGCACTGGTTTGGCCAGGGTACGCTCGCCTTTGCCGGTCTTCACCAGAACTGGCTGAGAATCGACGGCCAGTGCGGCGTCCAGGTCACCCCGGCTGTCACCCACGAACCAGACACCTTTCAGATCTGCGCCGTAGTGCTGGGCAATCTGTCGCAGCATACCGGGTTTCGGCTTGCGGCAGTCGCAACCCTCGTCGGGGCCATGCGGGCAGAAGACGATGATGCCGAGTTGACCGCCCTGCTCCATCACCAGTTCGCGCAAGCGCTGGTGCATGCCCTCCAGGGTCGCCAGGTCGTAATAGCCACGGGCGATGCCCGACTGATTGGTGGCGACAGCGACGGTCCAGCCGGCTTTGCTCAGGCGGGCAATGGCGGAGATCGCGCTGGGAATCGGAATCCATTCGGCGAGTGATTTGATGTAGTCGTCGGAGTCCTGGTTGATGACGCCGTCGCGGTCGAGGATCAGTAGCTTCATGCTTCGATAAGTCACAGGCTTCATAAGTCGGAAATGAAAAAGCCGGGAGTCCGTTACGGCGAACCGTTGCGAACTCCCGGCTTTCAGGCGGACATCAACCCAGCAGCGAGATGTCGGCGACGCCGAGGAACAGCCCGCGCAGCTTGGCCAGCAGCGCGTAGCGGTTGGCCTTCACGGCGTTGTCGTCCGCATTGACCAGCACTTCCTCGAAGAACGCATCGACCGGTGCGCGCAGGGCCGCCAGGCGAGCCAGGGCAGCGCGATAGTCGCGAGCTGCGGCCAACGGAGCCACTTCGTCTTCGGCAGTCGCCACGGCGCTGCCAAGGGCCTTCTCGGCGGCCTCGGTGAATAGACTGGCGTTGACGCCGGCAGGCACCTCGCCTTCCGCCTTGGCCAGGATGTTCGACACGCGCTTGTTGGCGGCGGCCAGGGCTGCGGCTTCTGGCAGCTGGCGGAACGCCTGAACGGCCTGCACGCGCTGGTCGAAGTCCAGCGGAGCGGTCGGCTTGAGCGCGCGCACGGCCTGGTACACGGCAACGTCCACGCCTTCGTCCTCGTAGCGAGCGCGCAGGCGGTCGAAGACGAAGTCCTGTACTTGCTCGGACAGACCCTCGGCCTTCACTTTGTCGCCGTACTGGGCTACGGCAACGCCGATGGCGTCGACCAGGTCCAGGTCCAGCTGCTTCTCGATGAGGATGCGCAGCACGCCCAGGGCGGCACGGCGCAGGGCGTACGGATCCTTGCTGCCGGTGGGCAGCATGCCGATGCCGAAGATGCCGACCAGAGTGTCGAGCTTGTCGGCCACCGCGACCGCGGCACCGGTCAGGGTACCCGGCAGTTCGGCGCCGGCGCCACGCGGCATGTACTGCTCGTTCAGCGCCAGGGCGACATCCTTGGCTTCGCCGCCGGCGGTGGCGTAGTAGTAACCGGCGATGCCTTGCATCTCCGGGAACTCGCCGACCATCTCGGTGGCCAGGTCGCACTTGGAGAGGATGCCGGCGCGGGCGGCGTTGGTCGCGTCACCACCGATGCGCTCGGCGATGTACGCGGACAGCTTGGAGACGCGCTCGGCCTTCTCGTACACGGTGCCGAGCTGGGCCTGGAACACCACGTTCTTCAGGCGGGCGTTGAAGGCTTCCAGCGGCTGTTTCTGGTCTTGCTTGAAGAAGAACTCGGCGTCGGTCAGGCGCGGGCGTACGACCTTCTCGTTGCCGGAAACGATATTCTCCGGCGCCTTGCTCTCGACGTTGGCCACGGTGATGAAGCGCGGCAGCAGCTTGCCGTTGGCGTCCAGCAGGCAGAAGTACTTCTGGTTGTCCTGCATGGTGGTGATCAGGGCTTCCTGCGGCACGGCGAGGAAGCGCTCCTCGAAGGAGCACACCAGCGGCACCGGCCACTCGACCAACGCGGTCACTTCGTCCAGCAGGTCGGCCGGGACGATGGCGCTGCCCTTCTGCTCGGCGGCGAGCTCGGCAACGCGCTTGGAGATAATCTCGCGGCGCTCGGCGAAGTCGGCCAGCACGTGGGCGCTGCGCAGGTCTTCCAGGTAGTTGGCCGGAGCGGAGATGCGCACGTTGGCCGGATTGTGGAAGCGGTGGCCACGGGATTCGCGGCCGGCTTTCTTGGTCAGGATCTCGCAGTCGACGACGTCATCGCCGAACAGCATCACCAGCCACTGGGTCGGACGCACGAATTCTTCGCGACGGGCAGCCCAGCGCATGCGCTTGGGAATTGGCAGCTCGTTCAGCGAGGTTTCGACGATGCTTGGCAACAGGCCAACGGCGGGCTGGCCGGCGATGGTCTGGCTGAACTTCAGCTTCGGGCCGCTCTTGTCGATCAGCTCCAGGTCCACGCCGCACTTCTTGGCGAAGCCCAGGGCGGCCTGGGTCGGGTTGCCGCTGGCGTCGAAGGCAGCCTGCACCGGCGGGCCGTCGAGGTTCACGGTACGGTCCGGCTGCTGCACGGCGAGTTGGTCGATCTGCACGGCCAGGCGGCGCGGCGCGGCGTAGCAGCGGGCGGCGGCGTAGGTCAGGCCGGCGGCCTTCAGGCCCTTCTCGATGCCGGCCAGGAAGGCTTCACCGAGGCTCTTCAGCGCCTTGGGTGGCAGCTCTTCGGTGCCCAGTTCGACGAGGAAATCCTTCGCGCTCATTATTCGGCCTCCTTCAGCTTGGCCAGTACTTCGTCACGCAATTCGGGGGTGGCCATCGGGAAGCCGAGGCGGGCGCGGGCCTGCAGGTAGCTCTGCGCCACGGCGCGGGCCAGGGTGCGCACGCGCAGGATGTAGCGCTGACGCTCGGTCACCGAGATGGCGCGGCGGGCGTCCAGCAGGTTGAAGGTGTGCGAGGCCTTGAGGACCATCTCGTAGGTCGGCAGCGGCAGCTGCAGCTCGATCAGGCGGTTGGCTTCGCTTTCGTAGAAGTCGAACAGCTCGAAGAGTTTCTCGACGTTGGCGTGCTCGAAGTTGTAGGTCGACTGTTCCACTTCGTTCTGGTGGAACACGTCGCCGTAGGTGACCTTGCCGAACGGGCCGTCGGCCCACACCAGGTCGTACACCGAGTCGACGCCCTGGATGTACATGGCCAGACGTTCCAGGCCGTAGGTGATCTCGCCGGTGACGGGGTAGCACTCGATACCACCCACTTGCTGGAAGTAGGTGAACTGGGTGACTTCCATGCCGTTCAGCCAGATTTCCCAGCCCAGGCCCCAGGCGCCGAGGGTCGGCGATTCCCAGTTGTCCTCGACGAAACGGATGTCGTGCACCAGCGGGTCGATGCCGATGGCTTGCAGCGAGCCCAGGTACAGCTCCTGGAAGTTCTCCGGGTTGGGCTTCAGGACCACCTGGAACTGGTAGTAGTGCTGCAGGCGGTTGGGGTTCTCGCCGTAGCGGCCGTCGGTGGGACGGCGGCTGGGTTGCACGTACGCCGCGTTCCAGGTTTCCGGGCCCACGGCGCGGAGGAAGGTGGCGGTGTGGAAGGTGCCGGCGCCTACTTCCATGTCGTAGGGCTGCAGCACCACACAGCCCTGATCGGCCCAGTATTTTTGCAGGGCGAGGATCAGGTCCTGGAAGGTGGGCACGGCGGGCGTAGTCTGGCTCACGAATTTCACCTGTGCTGGATATGCGACTAAAACTCGGCAGTATACCCCAAGACGCTTGCAGCTTGGGCTTCACAGCGCTTTTTGCGCGACCGTTTGCACCTTGCCCGCGAGGTGAAAAGTCAGGCTGATGACTGTATTTTTGTACAGCATTCTGTCTATAGTCAGGGCTTCCCTGAGCCCAAGGTTGATTGCCATGCCCCGCTGCTTCTGGTGTAACGACGACCCGCTGTACATCGCCTACCACGATGCCGAATGGGGAGTGCCCCAGCGCGATCCGCGGGCATTGTTCGAGATGCTCATCCTCGAAGGCGCGCAGGCAGGACTTTCGTGGATCACCGTGCTCAAGAAGCGCGAGCGCTACCGCGAGGTGTTGTTCGGCTTCGATCCCGAGCGCCTGGCGCGCATGAGCGACGAGGAGATCGAGGAACGCATGCAGGATCCGGGCATCATCCGCAACTTCGCCAAGCTCAAGGCGGCGCGGCAGAACGCCCGGGCCTGGCTGGAGCTGGAAGACCCGGTGACGTTCCTCTGGTCCTTCGTCGGCGGTAAGCCGAAGGTCAATCACTTCAGCGAACGCGGGCAGGTGCCGGCGGTGACGCCGGAGGCCGAGGCCATGAGCAAGGCGTTGCGCAAGGCCGGTTTCAATTTCGTTGGCCCGACCATCTGCTACGCCTTCATGCAGGCCACCGGCATGGTGATGGACCACACCACCGACTGCGACCGTTACACCCAGCTGACCCGCGCCTAAGGCAGCGGGCTGGCCAGGGTGACGGCCAGCCAAGGCCCTTTGGAGCGCCCGGAAAGCGCCGACCAGTACCAGGCCGAGGTATCGGAGAAGGACTGGCCGGCAGCGTCCTGGATGTAGTCGCAGACCTGCAACTTCACGCCGTCGCGCGTGACGACGAAGCAGCGCTGCAAACCTTCCGCTCCCACGCGCTTGCGCAGTTGCGTCTGCTCGACGCGGTAGCCGATGGCGCGGAAGCAATCTTCCGCCGGGTGCAGCTTGCGCGTCGGCCGCAGCACCTGGCGCAGCACGATACTGCGCTGGCCATCGGTGAAGCGGCCGAGCTGGCCGGGGAAGTCTTCGGCAAAGCGTTGCTCCACCGGAGAAAGAGCGAGCGGCCGCAACAGGCGACCTTCGAACTGCGCCGGCCATTCGTGAGGTGCGCTCACGTTTGCGGAGGCGGAACCCGGCGCCAACAGCGGCCAGACCATCGCCAGCAGCAATGTGCCCAGGAAAGTTTCCTGGACGCTTGCCGGTGCCGTGGAGCATGCCGACTCGCCCAGCGCAGGCGCGTCGAATGAACGCCGCCCGATTACCCGCAGGATCATTCCGCACACCGCCGCGAACACCAGCAAGCCGACGCCTTCGTGCGCCCAGCCGGGAAACCCACTCGCCCCGCTTTCGCCCCACACCAGCAGCGTGTTGCGCAGGATATTGCCGCCCAACACCAGCATGCCCACCAGCGGCAACCGGCGCAGCAACAGCAGGTCCGGCAGCCGCAGCCAGGCCGCCAGCGCGCAGGCGGTGAAGTAGCCGACCCAGGCCATCTGGATGCCCGAGCAGGGCGCATCAACCATGATCCACTGGCCATCGACCAACAGCGCACTACCCTGCCGCTCCACCAACCAAGGCCCCAGCCGCAGCAGCCATGAGCTGACCTCGGCGGTGATCACCCGCAGCGGATAGCCGACGAAGAATTGCAGCGACGACAGCAGCGGCAGCGACAGGAAACCCAGGCCGAGCCAGGCCAACCAGGGCTGCTCCGGAGCGCGCAGGCTGAGGATCACCAGCAACAGCGCCAGCACCGAGATCATCCCGCGCAACAGCGGCGGCAGCAGCGACTGGCTGAGCGCCGCCACCAGCAGCAAGCCCGCCGCGAGCGCCAGCCATTTCAGGCGTGGCTGCGCCCGCAGGCCGGAGCGGTCGCGCCAGAGCAACAGCCCCAGCGCTACCAGGGCAATGATTCCCAGCGGATCATCCGAGCCATCGCCCAGCCGACGCGCTGCCCACAGCCAACTCGGCCACGCCGACAGCACTGCGAGCAGCAGCCAACTCCAGCCGGGCAGGTGGCGCGTCATGCCACCTTCCTCCGCCACCACCACGCGCCGAGTGCCGCGAGCAGCAACATCGCCCACACACCGGGTTCGGGTGTGCCCGGCACCGTGCTGCCGATGGCGCTGTTGTTCACGCCGTGGGGCAACGGCAGGGGTTGATCGACGGACTGGCTCGCTTGCGGATCGGGGTTGCGTACTTGCTGGTCGACGGCGATGAACGAGGTGTAGGGCGTGAGCAGCTGGTACTTCAGGCCGAGGTCGAGAATCTGCGAGCTGAACTCGAAGCCGCCATCGAGGGCTTCCTGGTCCATCAGGCTGGCCAGCCGTTTGCGCGCCCAGAGGTGGGCGAGCGCGTCGCCGTTTTCACCGAGACTGGTTGCGCTGATCGGCAGGCGTGCCTGGAACGGACCATTCGCCGCATGGGCGTCGATGCGCAGTTCACCGCGGGGCTCGCCCTTCCATTTGCCGAACAGCACCAGCGGGCGGTTAGCGAAGAGGTCGGGCAGTTGCTGGGGTTCGACGTCGTAGACCTCCAGCCCTTCGAAGCTCGCGCGAATACCTTGCAGCAGCGGACTGTCGATCATGCGGCGCAAGCGTTCGGCCTGCTCGCTGGCCGAGCGCTGATCGGTGACGATGAAGGGCTCGCCCTGCCCCGCCCGCGCCAGGCCTTCGATCAGGCTGCGGTTCACCGAGGTTCCGATGCCGAAGGCAAACAGGTTGGCCTTGCCCAGGTTCTCGCGCACCAGTTGGTAGGCGCTGCTTTCCACACTGACGAAGCCGTCGGTGATCACCACGAAGCTGCGCGAACGCTCCGGGTCGGTGGGCATTGCCAGTGCTTCGCGCAGGGCCGGCATTAGCTCGGTGCCGCCGGCGCCCTGTTCGCCATCGAGCATGTCGGTGGCGCGGCGGATGTTGGCCGGCGTGGCGGCGAGGGAGGTGTCGGCGAGCTTGCGGTTGTCGCCGGAGAACAACAGCAGGTTGAAGGTGTCGCTAGGCCGCAGGCGGCCGATCAGGTCGCGCAGCAGGGCTTTGGTGGTGTCCAGTGGGAAGCCGTTCATGGAGCCGGACACGTCGACGATGAACACATAGTCCCGCGGCACGATGAGCTTGGCATCCGGCGCGCGCGGCGGCGTGACCATGGCGAGGAAGAAGTTCTCCTGCGCACCGCGCGACAGCAGCAGACCGCTTTGCACCTGATCGCCGCCCAGGCGGTAGTCGAGGATGAAGTCGCGGTTGTTGCCGGCAGCCTCGTCGGCGGCGAGGTGGAGAGTGGCGCGCTGGCCGTTACGCTGGATGTCGATGTGGTGCGAAGGCGAAGCGATCTCGCCGATCTGCACTGGCGCGAGCAATTCCATTTGCAGGGCGAATTGCGTGGCTGAGGCCTGGCCCTGTTGCAGGTAGGGCGTCGACATCCACGGTTGGTTGCCGCTGCCGGAAGTGCCCTTGCCGTTGTAGCGTGGGCCGACCACGGTGGGGAACACGAACTGGTAGCGCCCGTCCGTTGGCACCAGTAGTTCGCTGTAGCGCAGCTCCACCTGCACCACGTCGCCGGGCAGGATGTTGGCGACCTGCATCTGGAACACGTTCTCGCGTTCCTGCTCCAGCAACGCGGCGGTCTTGCCCTCGCTCTTGGCCTGTTGGTACTCGGCCTGGGCCTTCTGCTTCTCGCGGATCTGCGCCTGGATCACCCGTTCGCCCAGGCGCACGGTCATCCCGTGGACGGCAGCGCGGGTCGAGGCGGGGAAGACGTAGCGCGCTTCCAGCGGCGTCGCGCCCTGGTTGCGGTATTCCTGGGTCACCGTCACCTCGGCGATGTTGCCGAGCACGCGGGCATCCACGCGGGTCGCCTTGAGCGGCAGCGCATCGACGGATGCGTCGGCGCTCTCGACGAAGAAGTAAGGGCTGGCGTTGTTTTCATTACTGGCGTTTTCGTCGGCGGCCAGCGCCGTCAGGCTGGCGCTCATCGCCAGCAGCAGGCAGCACAGCCGTGCAAGGAAGGTTCGGGTACGCATCGCGGGCCTCCGGGCCTGTGGATCGGATGGCCGCAGGTTGCGCGCGCGGTGTGGGCACAGCGTGTTCGCTCTGTGCTGATTGTGTGGAGGCGAGGTGGAGGCTGCCGGCGATGCCCGAAATGCCGGCGCGAGCGGCTACAATGGCCGCCATCTGCTTGAAGGAGTTTTCCGTGGAGAAATTCAAGGGCGCACTGGTGGTGGGCTTCCTGCGGTTGTTCGCCATGCTGCCGTGGCGCGCGGTGGGCGCATTGGGCGCGGGCATTGGCTGGCTGATGTGGAAGCTGCCCAACCGCTCCCGCGAGATCGTGCAGATCAACCTGTCGCACTGCTTCCCCGAGCTGTCCGAAGCCGAGCTGGAAAAGCTCGTCGGCCGAAGCCTGATGGACATCGGCCGCACGCTGACCGAGAGCGCCTGCGCCTGGATGTGGTCGCCGCAGAAGTCGCTGCAGTACATCCGCGAAGTGGAAGGCATGGAAGTGCTGGAAGAAGCGCTGGCCTCCGGTGACGGCCTGGTTGGCATCACCAGCCACCTGGGCAACTGGGAAGTACTCAACCACTTCTACTGCTCCTACGCCAAGCCGATCATCTTCTACCGCCCGCCTAAGCTGAAGGCGGTGGACGACCTGCTGAAGAAACAGCGCGTGCAACTGGGCAACCGCGTCGCGCCGTCCACGCCCGAAGGCATCAAGAGCGTGATCAAGGAAGTGAAGAATGGCGGCTGCGTCGGCATTCCCTGCGACCCGGAACCGGACCTCGGCTCGGGCCTGTTCGTGCCCTACCTGGGCACCACCGCGCTGACCAGCAAGTTCGTGCCGTCCCTGCTCTCGCGCGGCAAGGCGCGTGGGGTGTTCTTCCACGCCGTGCGCCTGCCCGATGGCAGCGGCTACAAGGTGATCCTCGAAGCCGCGCCGGCGGACATGTACGACAAGGACATGGAAGTGTCGGTGGCTGCGCTCAGCCGCGAGCTGGCCAAGTACGTTCGTGCGTATCCGAGCCAGTACATGTGGACCATGAAGCGCTTCAAGAAGCGGCCCGAAGGTGAGGCGAAGTGGTACTGAGCTGCCGGATGATTCAGTACACACCGGAGACACCCTCTCCCCAGCCCTGTCCCTGAAGGGAGAGGGAGCCGTTCGGCGCGATGCGCTGTAACGCGGAGGGTACCGGTCGGCACCAGACTGTCCACGGACTCCGAACAGTCCCCTCTCCCTTCAGGGGGGAAGCCTAGTCAGAGGGTTAGGGATAGGGCATGGCGCCCGCTCACAAGCCAGGAAGAACCAGCATGCTCGGCCTGCCGACCACCGCCACCGCGCCGTTCTGTCCCTCGGAAGTCAAAGGCAGCATCCAGGTCGCGGCCAGCGCGCCACTGTGGAAGCGCATCCTGCAGTTCGCCGGTCCCGGCCTGCTGGTCTCCATCGGCTACATGGATCCGGGCAACTGGGCCACCGCCATCGAAGCCGGCTCGGGCTTCGGCTACCAATTGCTGTTCGTGGTGCTGCTTTCCAGTCTTGCCGGTATGGTCCTGCAGTGCCTGGCAATGCGCCTGGGGATCGTCACCGGTCAGGACCTGGCGCAGCTCTCGCGCAGTCGCTACAGCCTGGGCGGCGCGCGCCTGCAATGGTTGCTGGCGGAGCTGTCGATCGTCGCCACGGACCTCGCCGAAGTGCTCGGCTGCGCCCTCGCCTTCCACCTGTTGCTGGGCGTCGACCTGGTCACCGGCGTCATCCTCACCGCCTTCGACACGCTCATCGTGCTCGGCCTCAAAGGGCAGCGCTTCCGCCACCTGGAAGCGATCATGCTCGGCCTGATCATCACCATCAGCGGTTGCTACCTGGTCGAGCTGATCCTCATCAAGCCGCACTGGCCGGACGTTGCCGCCGGCTTCCTGCCCAGCTGGGACGCCATCAGCCAACGAGAGGCGCTGTACCTGGCCATCGGCATCCTTGGCGCCACGGTGATGCCGCACAACCTCTACCTGCACTCCTCCATCGTGCAGACGCGCCAGGTCAGTGGCAGCAATGGCAAGGCCGCGGCGATCCGCCTGACGCGCATCGACACCGTGGTCTCGCTGAGCCTCGCGCTGCTGATCAACGCCGCCATCCTGATCCTCGCCGCCGCAGCCTTCCACGAGACCGGCCACACCGGCGTCACCGAAATCCAGGACGCCTACCGCCTGCTCGAACCGCTGGTGGGCACCGGGCTGGCGGCGATCCTTTTCGGCGTTGCGCTGCTCGCCTCGGGGCAGAGCTCCACCTTCACCGGCACCATCGCCGGGCAGGTGATCATGGAAGGCTTCCTGCAGATGAAGATCCCCTGCTGGCAGCGCCGCCTGATCACCCGCGCGCTGGCACTGATCCCGGCGCTGATCGGCGTGCTGATGCTGGGCGACAAGGCGATCGGCAAGCTGCTGGTGCTGAGCCAGGTGGTGCTCAGCCTGCAACTGCCCTTCGCACTATGGCCGCTGATCCGCTTCACCAGCGACCGCGCGCTGATGGGCGAGTTCGTCAACAGCCTGCTCACCCGCGTGCTGGCGTGGGGCTTGTTCTGCGTCATCAGCGCCGCCAATCTCTGGCTGCTGCTGCAACTGCTGGCTTGACCTGACCCATGGGTTTGAGGCCCATTAATGCGCTGACATTCAGGACGGATGCCATCCATGGCCAACCAACGGCAATACCCGCGTACCCCGATGAAGTGCAGGATCAAGATCAGCCATCCCGACTTCGGAGACGTGTTCGGCCATACGCGCGACCTGTCCGACGGTGGCGTCTACGTTCGCCATGAAGTGCTCGCCGCATTGCCCGCCGGTACACGAGTCACCGGTCAGGTACAGGACATGCCTTTCGATGCGCCGATCCTGGAAATGGAAGTGATGCGTACCGACGCTGAAGGCGCCGGCTTCCGCTTCGTCGGTAACGCCTGACCTCCTGCGTTCGCTGTGAATCGCATCGGATGCACCGGGTCGGCAACGTGTTGGGGTTAGAGCGTAGGAGCGGACTCCGTCCGCGATAGATCTGCGTCGCGCCGGACGCCATCGCGGACGGAGTCCGACGAAATTTCATACGGCGGTGCTGAACAAAAAACGCTCAACAAAACCTGACTTTCAGGTCCGGATCGTATACAATGCGCGCCGCTCGGCATGGTGCCGGGCATGGGTTCCCTCACCCCATCGACGAAAAAGGCCCAAGCATGTCGGCATCCCTTCCGGCGGCACGGCGCGGCGCACTCGCCGGCCTGGTCGCGTTCCACATCCTGATCATCATCGCCAGCAACTACCTGGTGCAGCTGCCAATGACCCTCTTTGGCTGGCACACCACCTGGGGCGCGTTCAGTTTCCCGTTCATCTTCCTGGCCACCGACCTCACCGTCCGCCTGCTCGGCAAGCGCCCGGCACGGCTGGTCATCGCGCGGGTGATGATTCCGGCGCTGCTGGCTTCCTACGTCATTTCGGTGATCTTCCAGGAAGGCGCCTTCAGAGGCTTTGCATCGCTGGGCGAATTCAACACCTTCGTGGCGCGGATTTCCCTGGCCAGCTTCCTGGCCTACGTGTTCGGCCAGATCCTCGACATCCAGGTCTTCGACCGCCTGCGCCGCATGCGCCAGTGGTGGATCGCCCCGGTGGTCTCGACCCTGTTCGGCAACCTGCTGGACACCTTCACCTTCTTCTCCATCGCCTTCTGGCACAGCGACAACGCCTTCATGGCCGAGCACTGGGTGGAGATCGCCTGGGTCGACTACGGCGTGAAGCTGGCGGTGATGCTGATGTTGTTCGTGCCGCTCTACGGCATGCTGCTCAGCGCCATCACCCGTAACCTGCGCCGGCAACCCTCGGTGGCCTGAGGCCGCAAGAAGAGCATCGGCACTGAGCTGCCGGCCATGAAAAAGGGCGCCTAGGCGCCCTTTGTCTTGTCCAGCTTGCGCAGGAACACGGTCATCTCCTTCTCCGCCTGCTTGTCGCCGTGGGCCTGCGCTGCGGCCAGCCCGTCGGTCCAGGCCGTGCGTGCGCCGTCCAGGTCACCCTGCGCCTGCAGCGCCTTGCCCAGCAGCTTCCAGGCGGCGGAGTACTTCGGGTCCTGCTCCACGCAACGCCGCAGGTGCTCGGCGGCTTTCGCGCCGTCACCAGCGTCCAGGTAGCCCTTGCCCAGGCCGAAGCGCAGCAGCGAATTGTCCACGCCCTTGGCGAGCATCTTTTCCAGCGAGTCGATCATGGCAAGGCCCTTCGTCAACGAGGCCGTCATTCTGCCTCAAGTGGGCCGCCTCACGTGCGCCAAAAGGCGGGCGTAAGCAGGATCAGCAGGGAGAACACTTCCAACCGTCCCAGCACCATCGCCAGGCTCAGCACCAGCTTGGCGCTGTCCGGCAGGCTGCCGTAGTGCACCGCCGCCTCGCCCAGCGCCGGACCGAGGTTGTTCAGGCAGGAGGCGAGTGTGGAGAACGCGGTGAGCTGGTCCACGCCCAGGGCCAGGAGCACCAGCATCAGGGTCACGAAGGTCAGCAGGTAGATGGAGAAGAACGCCCACACCGATTCCACCACGCGGTCGGACACAGTGCGTCGACCGAGCTTCACCAGGAACACCCCGTTGGGATGCAGCAGGCGGAGGAATTCGCGCATGCCCTGCCGGTACACCAGCAGCATGCGCATCACCTTCATGCCGCCGCCGGTGGAGCCGGCGCAGGCGCCGATGAAGGTGCTGTAGAGCAGCAGGTACGGCAGCAGGGTCGGCCAGGTGCTGAAGTCGGCGAGGCCGAAGCCGGTGGTGGTCGCCACCGAGATCACCATGAACGCCGCGTAGCGGATCGACTGCAACGGTGATTCGTAGTGGTGCTTGAGGATCAGCGTCGTCGCGGTGATCAGGAAGAGCACCAGCAGGATACCCAGGTACGCCCGGCATTCCGGGTCTTTCAGGTAGTGGCTGACCTTGCGCTGGCGCCAGGCGAGAAAGTGCAGGCTGAAGTTGATCCCGGAAATCACCAGGAAGGCCATGCAGATCAGTTCGATCAGCGGGCTGTCGAAGTAGCCGATGCTGGCGTCATGAGTGGAGAAGCCGCCGATGGCGATGGTGGAAAAGCTGTGACCGACCGCGTCGAACAGGTTCATGCCCGCCGCCCAGTAGGCCAGCGCGCAGGCGGCGGTCAGGCCGCAATAGAGAAACCACAGCGTCTTGGCGGTATCGGCAATGCGCGGCGAGAGCTTGTGGTCCTTCAGCGGGCCGGGCATCTCCGCGCGGTACAGCTGCATGCCGCCGATGCCGAGCATCGGCATCACCGCTACCGCCAGCACCACGATGCCCATGCCGCCCAGCCATTGCAGTTGCTGGCGGTAGTAGAGGATGGCGTGAGGTAGCGCATCGAGGCCGGTGAGCACAGTGGCCCCGGTGGTGGAGAGGCCGGAGAAGGATTCGAACAGTGCATTGACCACGCCCATGTGCGGCGCATCCGACAGGGCGAAGGGCAGAGCGCCGAAGGACCCCAGCACGGTCCAGAACAGCGCGGTGACCAGGTAGCCATCGCGGATGCGCAGGTCCTGCTTGTGCTGGCGGCACGGCCACCAGATGGCGAAGCCGGTCAGCAGCGTGACCAGGAACGACAGCGCGAACGGCTGCCACGAGCGCTCGGCGTAGTGGAGGTCCACGAACAGGGGAGGCAGGTGCGTGGCGCTGAACAGCATCAGCAGCACGCCGAGGATTCGACCGATGGGGAAATAGCGCATGACCGGAAGCAGGCAGGCTGGAACAGGTCGCGCAGGGTGACAAGGTAGGCAGATTAGCGCAGTAGGACCCTTCTGAATCCGCCTTTGATTAAGCCGGGGCCGCCTGGCGGCGACCCTTGGCGGATCAGAAGAAGGTGAGGCCAGCCTGGAACAGCCGCTCGACGTCGCGGATACGCTTCTTGTCGACCACGAAGAGGATCACGTGGTCGCCGGATTCGATCTGCGTCTCGCCATGGGCGATCAGCACGTCGTCGTCGCGGATCACCGCGCCGATGGTGGTGCCGGGCGGCAACTGCACTTCGTTGATCTTGCGACCGATCACCTTGCTCGACTTGGCGTCGCCGTGGGCGACCACTTCGATGGCCTCGGCCGCGCCACGGCGCAGGGAGTGCACACTCTCGATGTCGCCACGACGCACGTGGGTCAGCAGCGTGCCGATGGTGGCCAGCTGCGGGCTGATGGCGATGTCGATCTCGCCGCCCTGCACCAGATCGACGTAGGCGGGGTTGTTGATCAGCGTCATCACCTTGCGCGCGCCCAGGCGCTTGGCCAGCAGCGAGGACATGATATTGGCCTCGTCGTCGTTGGTCAGCGCGAGGAACAGGTCGGTCTCGCCGATGTTCTCCTCCAGCAGGAGGTCGCGGTCGGAGGCGCTGCCTTGCAGCACGATGGCGCTGTCCAGGTTGTCCGAGAGGTGCCGGCAGCGCGCCGGGTTCATCTCGATGATCTTCACCTGGTAGCGGTTCTCGATGGCCTCGGCCAGCCGCTCGCCGATGTTGCCGCCGCCGGCGATGATGATCCGCTTGTAGCTGTCCTCCAGCCGGCGCATCTCACCCATTACCGCGCGGATGTGAGCCTTGGCGGCGATGAAGAACACCTCGTCGTCCGCTTCGATCACCGTGTCGCCCTGGGGAATGATCGGGCGGTTACGGCGATAGATCGCCGCCACACGGGTATCGGCGTTGGGCATGTGCTCGCGCAGCTGGCGCAACTCCTGGCCCACCAGCGGGCCGCCGTAATAGGCGCGGATGCCCACCAGCTGCGCCTTGCCCTCGGCGAAGTCGATCACCTGGAGGGCGCCGGGGTATTCCACCAGGCGCTTGATGTAGTTGGTCACCACCTGCTCGGGGCTGATCAGCACGTCGACCGGGATCGCTTCGTTGTCGAACAGCCCGGCACGGGTCAGGTACGCCGCCTCGCGCACGCGGGCGATGCGCGTCGGGGTGTTGAAAAGGGTGTAGGCGACCTGGCAGGCCACCATGTTCACCTCGTCGCTGTTGGTCACCGCCACCAGCATGTCGGCGTCATCCGCGCCGGCCTGGCGCAGCACGGTGGGGAACGAGGCCTTGCCGTGGACGGTGCGGATGTCCAGGCGGTCGTTGAGGTCGCGCAGGCGTTCGCCGTCGGTGTCGACCACGGTGATGTCGTTGGCTTCGCTGGCGAGGTGCTCGGCCAGGGTTCCGCCGACCTGGCCGGCGCCGAGGATGATGATCTTCATGGGAGCGGCGTGCTTTCCGTATCGGACTGCGTTGCGCCCGCTATCAGCGGGCGGAAATCTTGATCAGCTTGGCATAGTAGAAGCCGTCATGCCCGCCCTGCTGCGGCAGCAACTGGCGGCCGTGGGGCTGCTTGATGCCCCAGGGACCGGGCAGATCCAGCTCGCGGGCGCCAGGGGTGCGACCGAGGAACGCAGCGATCTGCTCGCTGTTTTCCTGCGGCATCACCGAGCACGTGGCATAGACCATCACGCCGCCGACTTCGAGGGTCGCCCACAGCGCATCGAGTAGTTCGCCCTGCAGCTTTGCCAGCGCCTCGATGTCCTCGGCGGTGCGGGTCAGCTTGATGTCCGGATGGCGGCGGATCACCCCGGTGGCGGAGCACGGTGCGTCCAGCAGGATGCGCTGGAACGGCTTGCCGTCCCACCATTTGGCCGTATCGCGGGCGTCGGCGGCGAACAGCTCGGCTTCGAGTTGCAGGCGCGCGAGGTTCTCGCGAACGCGCACCAGGCGACTTTCCTCCAGGTCCACGGCGACCACACCGGCCAGCGCGGATTCGGCTTCCATCAGGTGGCAGGTCTTGCCGCCGGGGGCGCAGCAGGCGTCCAGCACGCGCTGGTTCGGCGCCAGCTCGAGCAGGTCGGCGGCCAGTTGCGCGGCCTCGTCCTGAACGCTGACGCGGCCTTCGGCGAAGCCGGGCAGCTCGCGCACGTCGCACGGCTGCACGAGGTTGATGCCGTCACGGCTGAACTCGCAGGCGGTGGCTTCGAAGCCGACGCGGTTGAGCTCTTCCAGATAGGCATCACGGCTGCCGTGACGGCGGTTCACCCGCAGGGTCATCGGCGGGTGGGCGTTGTTCGCGGCGCAGATGGCCTCGTACTGCTCTGGCCAGGATTTCTTCAGCGCCTTCTGCAGCCAGCGCGGGTGCGCCAGGCGTGCCGCCGGGTCCTTGTCGACCTCGGCCAGCAGGATTTCGCTCTCGCGCTGGGCGCGGCGCAACACGGCGTTGAGCAGGCCCTTGGCCCAGGGCTTCTTCAGCTTGTCCGCGCAGCCGACGGTCTCGCCGATGGCGGCGTGGGGTGGAATACGGGTGTAGAGCAACTGGTACAGGCCGACCAGCAGCAAGGCCTCGACGTCACGGTCGCCGGCCTTGAACGGTTTCTGCAGCAGGCGCGCGGCGAGGGTGGACAGGCGCGGCTGCCAGCGGGCGCTGCCGAAGGCCAGTTCCTGCACCAGGCCCCGGTCGCGTGGCTCGACGTTCTCCAGCTGGGTCGGCAGCGAGCTGCCCAGCGAGGCGCGGCCGGCGAGGACGGCGGCCAGGGCGCGGGCCGCGGCCAGACGGGGATTGGTGCTCATTGGCCCTGCCCTGGTTGACCAAGCGTCTGGCCGGGAGCGAACTGCTCGCGACGGCTGTTGAACAGATCGGCGAAGGCCAGCGGCTTGCCGCCGGGCAGTTGCAGGCGGGTCAACAGCAGCGCACCTTTACCGCAGGCGACCAACAGGCCGTCGCGGCTGGCATCGAGAATCCTGCCGGGCTCGCCCTTGCCCTGCGCGGGCTTGGCACCGAGCACCTTCAGCGCGGCGTCGCCGAGGCTGGTGTGGCAGACCGGCCACGGGGTGAAGGCGCGGATGCGGCGCTCCAGCTCGTCGGCCGGGCGCGCCCAGTCGATGCGCGCCTCTTCCTTGTTCAGCTTGTGCGCGTAGGTGGCCAGGGCGTCGTCCTGCACCTCGCCCTTGAGGGTGCCGGCGGCGAGGCCGGCGATGGCCTCGACCACGGCTTTCGGGCCGAGCTCGGCCAGGCGGTCATGCAGGCTGCCGCCAGTGTCCTCGGCGGAAATCGGTGTGCTGACCTTGAGCAACATCGGCCCGGTGTCCAGGCCCGCTTCCATCTGCATCACGGTGACGCCGCTTTCGGCATCGCCCGCCTCCACCGCGCGCTGGATCGGCGCGGCGCCGCGCCAGCGCGGCAGCAGGGAGGCGTGGCTATTGATGCAGCCCAGACGCGGGATATCCAGCACTACCTGCGGCAGGATCAGCCCGTAGGCCACCACCACCATCAGGTCCGGCTTGAACGCGGCCAGCTCCGCCTGGGCGGCGGGATCGCGCAGGGTCGGCGGCTGCAGCACGGTGAGGCCGTTCTCCAGGGCGAGCTGCTTGACCGGGCTGGGCATCAGCTTCTGGCCGCGGCCGGCCGGGCGGTCCGGCTGGGTGTAGACGGCGACGATCTCATGGGGAGTATCGAGCAGGGCCTTGAGGTGTTCGGCGGCGAATTCCGGGGTGCCGGCGAAGACGATGCGCAGTGCTTGGCTCATTATCGGGCTCACAAAAAACAAAAGGCTTGCCGGGGCAAGCCTTTGGGGGATGGGGTCACGCCTGTTGCCGGTGCTGCTTTTCCAGCTTCTTGCGGATGCGGTCGCGCTTGAGGTTGGACAGGTAATCGACGAACAGCTTGCCGTTCAAGTGATCGCACTCGTGCTGGATGCACACGGCGAGCAGGCCTTCGGCGACTTCCTCGAACGGATTGCCGTCGCGGTCCTGGGCCTTGATCTTCACCTTCTGCGGGCGGTCGACGTTCTCGTAGAAGCCGGGCACCGACAGGCAGCCTTCCTGGTACTGGTCCATCTGGTCGGTGAGGAATTCGAACTCCGGGTTGATGTAGACCCGCGGTTCGGACTTGTCTTCGGACAGGTCCATCACCACTACGCGCTTGTGCACGTTGATCTGCGTCGCCGCAAGACCGATGCCCGGCGCCTCGTACATGGTCTCGAACATGTCGTCGATCAGCGTGCGCAGGGCGTCATCGAAGACCGTGACCGGCTTGGCGATGGTCCGCAGGCGCGGATCGGGGAATTCGAGAATGTTCAGAATGGCCATATACGTTTGTGATGCACTTGTGGAATAAAGTCAAAATCGGCTGCTAATATGCTGAGCAGCATCGAAAAACGGCTGGAAAGCGCGGTAGGGGCGGCTTCCAGGCGTTTCATGTGTACACATAATAAAGGGATTCACCGCATGAGGAAAACACTACTCGCCCTGCTGCTGCTCGCCGCAGGCGGGGTGGCGCAGGCTGCCGTGCAGCTCAAGGACGGCCATCCGGATCGCTATACCGTAGTGAAGGGCGACACCCTCTGGGACATCTCCGGCAAGTTCCTCAGCAAGCCGTGGAAGTGGCCGGAAATCTGGCAGGTGAATCCGCAGATCCAGAACCCGCACCTGATCTATCCGGGTGACGAGCTGAGTCTGGTGTATATCGATGGCCAGCCACGCCTGATGCTCAACCGCGGCGCGTCGCGCGGGACCATCAAGTTGTCGCCGCGGGTGCGCAGCACCCCGATCGCCGAGGCGATCCCGACCATTCCGCTGGACAAGATCAACGCCTTCCTGCTCTCCAACCGCATCGTCGACAGCGAAGCCGTCTTCACCGACGCGCCCTATGTCGTCGCCGGCGATAACGAGAGCGTGATCACCGGCGCCGGTGACCGTGCCTACGCACGTGGCAAATCGCTGGCCGAAGAGAACAGCTACGGCATCTTCCGCCAGGCCAAGGTCTATACCGACCCGGAAACCAACGAAGTCCTGGGCATCGATGCCATGGACGTCGGTGGTGCCAACGTCACCGCCAAGGAAGACGACGTCGCCACCCTCATGTTGACCCGCACCACGCAGGAAGTCCGTCCGGGCGACCGCCTGTTCCCCACCGAGGAACGCGCGATCACCTCGACCTTCATGCCCAGCGAGCCGAGCACCCCGATCAAGGGCACCATCATCGACGTGCCGCGCGGCGTGACCCAGATCGGCAAGTACGACGTGGTGACCCTGGACAAGGGCTCCCGCGACGGCCTGGCCGAAGGCAACGTGCTGGCGATCTACAAGCTGGGCGAGACCGTGCGCGACCGCGTGACCGGCGACATGGTGAAGATCCCCGACGAGCGCTCCGGGCTGGTCATGGTGTTCCGCACCTACGGCCGCCTCAGCTACGGCCTGGTACTGACCGCCACCCGTTCGCTGGAAGTCAACGACCGCGTGCAGAATCCCTGATCGCGCAGGTCGTCTGAAAACCCCGCTTCGGCGGGGTTTTTTGTGGGCGCGATTCGGACCGGTCCGACAGCGCCGCCATTTGGCGCAGCGGCATAGTCTGGCGGATAAATGATCGCCGCAAAGGATTGCCGACATGCCCTACGATATCTCCCCCGCCGAATGTGAAGCCCGCTTGCGCCTGCACGCGCTCCCGGAGCTGGGGCCGCGCCGCTTTCGCAAATTGCTCGCCGCCTTCGACTCGGCATCCGCCGCACTGAGCGCACCGGCGGCCGCCTGGCGCTCGCTCGGCTTGCCCGCCGAGTCCGCCGAGCAGCGACGTGACCCGCGCATCCGTGAATTGGCCGCCACGGCGCTGCACTGGCTGGATGCGCCCGAACATCATCTGGTGATGTGGGATGGCGCCACCTACCCGGCGCTGCTGGCCGAGCTGACGGACGCCCCGCCCCTGCTGTTCGTCGCTGGTGATGCCACGCTGCTGGAACGCCCGCAACTGGCGATGGTGGGTAGCCGCCGGGCCAGCAAACCGGGGCTGGACACGGCCCGCGCGTTCGCCCGCAGCCTGGCCGGCGGTGGCTTTGTAATCACCAGCGGCCTGGCCCTCGGCATCGACGGTGCGGCCCACGAGGGCGCGTTGCAAGCATCCGGCAAGACCGTCGCGGTGCTCGGCACCGGGCTGGAGCACATCTATCCACGCCGTCACCTGGACTTGGCCCAACGCATCGTCGAAGGTGGCGGCGCGCTGGTCTCGGAGCTGCCACTGCACGCCACGCCGCAGGCGGCGAACTTTCCGCGGCGCAATCGGATCATCAGTGGCCTGTCCGTCGGCACCCTGGTGGTGGAGGCCAGCCCGTCCAGTGGCTCGCTGATCACTGCGCGCCTGGCTGCCGAGCAAGGCCGCGAGGTCTACGCGATTCCGGGCTCCATCCACCATTCCGGTGCGCGCGGTTGCCACGAACTGATCCGCCAGGGCGCGACACTGGTGGAAACCGTCGAGCACATTCTCGAGGGCCTGCAGGGCTGGACGGGGTCCGTACCCATTCAGCCGGCTCCGGCTCTTGCGCCGCATCCGCTGGTCGACCTGCTGTGCGCGGCGCCGCAGAGCAGCGAGCAACTGGCCGCCAACAGTGGGCAGGACCTGCCTTCGGTGCTGGCCGCGCTGACCGAACTGGAGCTGGACGGACGGGTGGCGTGCGAGGCGGGGGGCTGGGTGCATCGTGCTCCGTGAGCACGTAAACTGCCGCGCACCGAGATCCGAGGAGTTCCCGATGTACAGCAACTGGCGTACCCAGCGCGTGGCCAAGGTCGTGCGCGATGGCGGTGTGATCGCTTATCCGACCGAAGCCGTCTGGGGCCTGGGCTGCGACCCGTGGAGCGCCGATGCCGTGTATCGCCTGCTGGCGATCAAGGCGCGGCCGGTGGAAAAGGGCATGATCGTGGTGGCCGGCGACATCCGCCAGTTCGACTTCCTCCTCGAAGACCTGCCCGAAGCCTGGCAGGACAAGCTCGCCGCCAGTTGGCCCGGCCCGAACACCTGGCTGGTGCCGCACCAGGGACGCCTGCCGGAATGGGTGACGGGTGAACACGATACCGTCGCCCTGCGCGTCACCGATCACCCATTGGTGCGCGAGCTGTGCCGCTATACAGGCCCGCTGATCTCCACCTCCGCCAACCCCGCCGGGCGCCCGGCCGCGCGCAGCCGGCTGCGTGTCGAGCAGTACTTCCGTGGCGAGCTGGACGGCGTGCTCGGCGGCGCACTGGGCGGCCGCCGCAATCCGAGCCTGATTCGCGACCTGCGCACCGGCGAGACCGTAAGACCGTCCTGATCCCGTAGGAGCGGATCTTGTCCGCGAAGCTGGCCGGAAGGCCGGCAACTGGAGATCGCACCGCTCTCGCGGTGATCGCGGAGAAGCTCCGCTCCTACGAAAGTATCGTGCTTTACGGCAACAGAATGGTAGAGCCGGTGGTGCGCCGCGCCGCCAATTCGGTCTGTGCCTTGGCCGCATCGGCCAGGGCGAAGCGCTGGTTGATCTCCACCTTCACCTTGCCGCTGGTGATCATGCCGAACAGATCGTCGGCCATCGCCTGCAGGCGTTCCGGCGTGCTCGCATAGCCGAACAGGGTCGGGCGGGTGACATACAGCGAGCCCTTCTGCGAGAGGATGCCCAGGTTCACCCCGTCCACCGGGCCTGATGCATTGCCGAAGCTCACCACCAGGCCGCGCGGCGCGGTGCAGTCCAGCGAGGTCAGCCAGGTGTCCTTGCCCACCGAGTCATAGACCACCGGGCACTTCTTGCCATCGGACAGCGCCAGCACGCGTTCCACCACGTTCTCGTGGCTGTAGTCGATGGTTTCCCAAGCGCCGTGGGCTTTCGCCAGTTCAGCCTTGGCGGCGGAGCTGACGGTACCGATCAGGTGCGCGCCGATAGCCTTGGCCCACTGGCAGGCGATCAGTCCGACGCCGCCGGCGGCCGCGTGCCAGAGAATGGTCTGGCCGGGCTGCACGTTGTAGGTCTGGCGCAGCAGGTATTGCACGGTCAGGCCCTTGAGCATCACCGCGGCAGCCTGCTCGAAGGTGATGGCGTCCGGCAGTTTCACCACGCTGGCGGCGGGTAGAGTGTGCTGCTCGCTGTAGGCACCCAGCGGGCCCGTGGCGTAGCCGACGCGGTCGCCGACTTTCACGTTGGTCACTGCGCTGCCGACTGCTTCCACCTCGCCGGCACCTTCGGTGCCCACGCCCGAGGGCATCGCCGGCGCGGGATACAGGCCGCTGCGGTAATAGGTGTCGATGAAGTTCAGGCCGATGGCGCGGTTGCGCACCCGCACCTCGTTGGGGCCGGGATCGGCTGGGGTGTAGTCGACCAGTTCGAGGACTTCCGGGCCGCCGGTCTTGGCGAATTGAACACGCTTGGCCATGTCGTTCTCCTGAATGACGGGGCGTCGACGAGGTCGGCGCCGCTCTGGGAAAAGACTTTCATCCAAGCCGGACGCTTGACCGCCGTCAAGGCCAGCTTTCCCGGCGAGGGTGGTATGCTTGCGCCCGTTTTCGCCCCTAAATACCGCTCCGGCCCGCGCCACGCGTGGCTTTCCCGCTCCAAGGTGATTCTCGTGACCGACCGCATCGAGGCCGTGAAGGCCTACCTGCTCGACCTGCAAGACCGCATCTGCGCCGCACTCGAAGCCGAGGATGGCAGCGCAAGTTTCGTCGAAGACGCCTGGCAGCGTCCGGCCGGCGGTGGCGGTCGTACCCGGGTGATCGGCGATGGTGCGTTGATCGAGAAGGGCGGCGTGAACTTCTCCCACGTCTTCGGCGCCGGCCTGCCGCCGTCCGCCAGCGCGCATCGTCCGGAACTGGCCGGCCGCGGCTTCCAGGCGCTGGGTGTGTCGCTGGTGATCCACCCGACCAACCCCCACGTGCCGACTTCCCACGCCAACGTGCGCTTCTTCATCGCCGAGAAGGAAGGCGAAGAGGCCGTGTGGTGGTTCGGCGGCGGCTTCGACCTGACGCCCTACTACGCCCACGAAGAAGACTGCGTGCTCTGGCACCAGGTCGCCCGCGATGCTTGCGCACCCTTCGGCGAGGACGTCTATCCGCGCTACAAGGAATGGTGCGACCGCTACTTCCACATCAAGCACCGCAACGAACCGCGCGGTGTCGGCGGCCTGTTCTTCGACGACCTGAACCAATGGGATTTCGACACCAGCTTCGCCTTCCTGCGCGCCATCGGCGATGCCTACATCGACGCCTACCTGCCCATCGTGCGCAAGCGCAAGAACACGCCGTACACCGAGCAGCAGCGCGAATTCCAAGCCTTCCGCCGCGGCCGCTACGTCGAGTTCAACCTGGTCTACGACCGCGGCACCCTGTTCGGCCTGCAGTCGGGCGGCCGCACCGAGTCGATCCTCATGTCCCTGCCGCCTCAGGTGCGCTGGGGTTATGACTGGAAGCCGGAGCCGGGTAGCGAGGAAGCGCGGCTGACCGAGTACTTCCTTACTGATCGGGACTGGTTGGCGCAGGGCTGACCTGCCCTTGTAGGAGCGGAGCTTCTCCGCGACCAGGCCGACCGGCCAGTGGTTGAGGATTGCACCGCTGCCGCGGTGATCGCGGAGAAGCTCCGCTCCTACAAAAGCCATTCCGAATGGCCCGGCGGCTCTAACTATCCGTGGCGCGCCCTTGCAGGCTTGGCAGCGTGGGGGGAAACCGGCACTCTCTCGGCCTTTCGATTTTCACGCTCAGGATTCCCCAATGGACCGCTACTGCGTCTTCGGCAACCCCATCGGCCACAGCAAGTCGCCGCAGATTCACCGTCTGTTCGCCGAGCAGACCGGTCAGGCGCTGAGCTATGACGCGCGATTGGCGCCGTTGGACGACTTCGCCGCGAACGCCCGCGAGTTCTTCGAACAGGGCCTGGGCGGCAACGTCACCGTGCCGTTCAAGGAAGACGCCTACCGCCTGGCCAGCGAGCTGAGCGAGCGTGCTCGGCGGGCCGGTGCGGTGAATACCCTGAAGAAGCTCGACGGTGGCGGTCTGCTGGGCGACAACACCGACGGCGCCGGGCTGACTCGCGACCTGACGGTGAACCACGGCGTCGTCCTGCACGGTGCGCGCATCCTGGTGCTGGGCGCCGGTGGCGCGGTACGCGGCATTCTAGAACCCTTCCTGGCCGAGCAGCCGGCCTGCATCGTGATTGCCAACCGCACGGCGTCCAAGGCTGCGCAACTGGCCGGGGAGTTCAAGGATCTGGGCGACGTGCGCGGCGGCGGTTTCGACCTCAAGGGCGAGCCCTTCGACCTGATTGTCAACGGCACCTCGGCTTCCCTGGCCGGTGAACTGCCGCCCATCGACCCGGCGCTGATCAAGCCGGGCCATACCGTCTGCTACGACATGATGTACGGCAAGGACATCACCGCCTTCAACCGCTGGGCCGCCGAGCACGGCGCGGCGCGCTGCATCGACGGGCTGGGCATGCTGGTGGAGCAGGCGGCGGAGGCTTTCCTGCTGTGGCGCGGCGTGCGGCCGGATTCGGCGCCGGTGCTGGAAGAGTTGCGGCGGCAGCTGAAAGGCTGATTTGGATCGCCGGTTCTGCCGGCGATGATCGCGGACGAGCACGCAACCTTCGTCGGGACGCTGGCGCAGCGTTTCGTCGACTGGCTGCAGGCGGAACTGGAGCAGGACCGATGACCGACACACCGATCAAGGATTTCCACGCCCACGTCTATTTCGACGCGAGCAGCATTGAGCGCGCCCGGGCGCTGTGCGAAGAGGCCGCGCGCCGGTTCGGCGCGAAGATGGGCCGGGTGCATGAGCGACCGGTCGGACCGCATCCGGACTGGAGCTGCCAGCTGGCCTTCGACAACGCCACCTTCGCCACCCTGGTGCCGTGGCTGGCGCTGAATCGCGATGGCCTGGTGATCTTCGTCCATCCCAACACCGGCGATGACCTGCGCGACCACCGCGACCACGGCCTGTGGATGGGCGAAGTGCGCCCGCTGGACCTCTCGCAGTTCACGAGCTGACACGTTTTTGCATTCGATAATAATTCTCGATTCGGTGTATGCTGCCGTCCCTTCGCATCGGTCTGACAGACGTTGGCCGGTTTTTCGGGGTATTTCGGCCATCATGCGGCGCTTCGCCTCCTCCTCCCTGCTGCAGAGCTTCCAGGCGCATTACGCGGACCTGATGCGCTTCCTTGCGCGGCGGTTGGGCGACAATCAGCGCGCGGCGGACGTGGCCCAGGACACCTGGCTGCGCCTGGCCGACCACCCTGCCGAAGCCGAGGTGCAGGACCCCCGCGCCTACCTGTTCCGTGTCGCCGGCAACATCGCCATCGACAACCTGCGCCGCGAGGGCCGGCTGGCCGAGTTGCACGTCGATGAAGCGGCCGCCAATGACCTTAGCGATCCCGCTTCCGGGCTGGAGCACCGCCTGCTCGCCCATGAGGCGCTGGAACACCTCGACGCCGCCCTCGACCAGTTGCCGCCGAATGCTCGCGCTGCACTGCTGATGAACCGCCTCGACGGCCTGACCCATGCGCAAATCGCCCAGCGCCTGGGCGTTTCCGAGAGCATGGTGGGCAAGTACATCGTCCAGGCCATGCGCCATTGCCGGGACTGGGCGCAGCGCCAGGGGGACGCGCCATGAGCTGCGTCGAACAGAACCTGCTGGGCGATGAAGCCATCGAGCGCCTGGTGCAACTGCATTCGGGCAGTGCTGGCGCTGGCGAGCGCATGGACTTCCTGCGCTGGCGCGGGCAGAGCCCGGAACACGAGCGCGCCGCCCGCGAGGCCGAGGCGCTGTGGGGTGCCTTGCCGGAAACCCGCCATGCCGAGGATTATCGCCGTCGCACCCGGCGTCCGCGCCGCTGGCTGGCGTTGGCCGCGGCGGCCTGTGTCGGAGCGATTGCCGTAACCATTGCCCTGCCCGAACCGTTGGCGGGCGTGTATGCCGACTACGCCACCCGTACCGGAGAGCGGCGGATGCTGGCGTTGGACGATGGCAGCCGCGTGTGGCTGAACAGCGACAGCGCGCTGTCCGTGGACTTCAGCCCACAGCAGCGGCGCCTGCGCCTGCACACCGGCGAAGCCCTGTTTGAGGTGGCGAAAGATCCCGCGCGGCCCTTCATCGTCGAGGCCCGGGGCGGCGAGGTTCGCGCCGTGGGTACGCGCTTCGACGTCGACAGCCGCGGGCCGCAGGTGCGCGTCGACGTGACCGAAGGCGTGGTGCAGGTGAATAGCGCCGGCAGCGCGCCGGTGCGGCTGTCCGCAGGCGAGCGCCTGAGTTACCGCGAGCGTGTCGCGCCCGAGCCGGCGCAGCCGCTGGACCTGTCCAGCGCCAGTGCCTGGCAGCGCGGCAAGCTGATCTTCAACCAGCGGCCGCTGGGCGAGGTGCTCGATGAACTGGAGCGCTACGTGCCCGGGCGCATCGTGCTGACCGACAGCGCGCTGCGCCAACACAAGGTCAGCGGTGTGTTCGACCTGCAGGACCCTGGCGCCTTGCTCAAGACGCTGGAGCGGCTGCAGCCGGTGACGGTCACGCATCTGCCGTGGCTGGTGCTGATCCGCCCGGCGCCCAAGGCCTGACGATCTGCTCCTACGAGATGCTTCTGCGCTTGGGTCGGCCCTCACCCTGACCCTCTCCCAGGGGGAGAGGGGACTGTCCTGAGCGAGCTGCTCATTCGGCGTTAGCCGGCTGACTCAGAAACATCCCCAAAGCGCCGAACGGCTCCCTCTCCCCTTGGGAGAGGGCCGGGGTGAGGGGAAAGCATCGGCACGGGCTTCCCGAGAAAGACAGTTGCTCCTACGGAGTGAAATTGGCGCCGGTCTCAGCTGCTCCACCCAGGAAAATGAAAATATTTTTCATTCAGCACTGCAAGGTTTGCATGACCGTTTCGTCGTAGGCAGGAACGCGAAAAATTCTCAATACGCGACCCTGCCACACAAGAACGGATTTCACCCGCATGCATTACCGTCCTTCCCCGCTGCACCGCGCGATTCTGCTCGCTTCCCTGCTCGGCGCCGCCGCGCCCGTCGTCCACGCCGCGAACGCTGCCGCCGTCGAACTGCACATCGCCCCGCGCAGCCTGGACAGTGCCCTGACCCAGTTCGCCGACCAGGCAGGGCTGTACCTGCTGTTCAATTCCGAGGACATCCAGGGCCTGCAGAGCGAAGGGCTGGACGGTACCTACACGACCGAGGAAGCGCTCAACCAACTGCTCTCCGGCAGTGGCGTGAGCTGGCGCTTCACCGACGAGCGCACCGTGCTGCTCAAGCGCGAGAAGGACGATTCCGCCGCCCTGAGCCTGGCGCCGATGCAGATCAGCGTGGCGGCGCGCACGCCCACCGACATCAGCTCGATCCCCGGCACCGTCTGGGTGGTCGACCAGACCCAGCTGCGCGAACAGCTCGACACCGGCGTCAGCCTGAAGGAGGCCGTGGGAAAGCTGGTTCCCGGTCTTGACCTGGCGCCCGAGGGCCGCACCAACTACGGCCAGAACATGCGCGGGCGCAACGTGCTGGTGATGATCGACGGCGTCAGCCAGAACAGCTCGCGCGGCCTGTCGCGGCAGTTCGACAGCATCTCGCCGTTCAACGTCGAGCGCATCGAAGTGCTCTCCGGCGCCAGCGCGATCTACGGCGGCGGCGCCACCGGCGGCATCATCAACATCATCACCAAGAAGGGCGCGGCGGGTGATGCGCGCTTCGAGACGCAGCTGGGCGCCACCAGCGGCTTCAACAACAGCGATGACCTGTCGACCCGCGCTGCGCAGTCCATCAGCGGCGGCAACGACCGCGTAGCTGGCCGCCTGGGCGTCTCGGCGGAGAAGAACGAAGCCTTCTACGACGGCGGCGGCAACCAGATCTTCATCGACAACACCCAGACCGACCTGCAGTACAACCGCACCGTCGACGTGATGGGCAACCTCACCGCGCAGTTCACCGACGAGCAGAGCCTCGACCTGCTGGCGCAGTACTACGATTCGGGCAACGACGGCAGCACCGGCATCTACTTTCCCAACCTGAAGTACCAGGGCCCGTCGAACCTGGAAGACGCGGAAATCCGCAGCGGAATGGACACCGATCTCGAGCCGCGTTCGCGCCGCGTGCTGCTCAATGCCAACTACCACCACAGCAACCTGCTGGAGCAGGACTTCTACCTGCAGGCGTACTACCGCAAGGAAGACGACAACTTCTATCCCTTCCCCTACTACAACACCGGCAAGCCGACCGGCTCCAAGGGCGTGTACTTCGCCGGCTCGCAGCAGAACTTCGAGGTCAGCGGCCTGAAGGGCCTGTTCAGCAAGCAGTGGGATGCGTTCAAGTTCACCTATGGCGTGGACCTCGACCACGAGCGCTTCAACGCCGAGCAGAAGGTCTTCGACCAGCGCCTGTCCTCCGAGAGCGGTGGCCTGGACCTGGAAACCGCCAGCAGCGCGCCGCGCTACCCGAGCTACATCGTCGACGGCCTGTCCTTCTACGGCCAGCTGGACTGGAAGGCCACCGACAACCTGACCATCTCCGGCGGCGCGCGCCACCAGAAGATGGACGTCGAGGTGGACGACTTCAAAGGCGTGCCCGGCGGCAGCAACGACTACCAGGTCAACCTGTTCAACCTCGGCGCGATCTACGACTTCAAGAACGGCCATCAGGTCTGGACCAACTACAGCGAAGGCTTCGACCTGCCCGACCCGGCCAAGTACTACGGCAAGGCGGGCCTGTCGGTGGACGACAACCCGCTGGCCGGCATCAAGAGCCGCCAGGTCGAGACCGGCTGGCGCTACAGCGACATGCAGTGGCAGACCCAGGCGGCGGTCTACTACATCTGGTCGGACAAGATCATCACCACCGACGCGGCGACCCTGACCATCGATGTGGAAGACCAGAAGAGCCGCGACTTTGGCTTCGAGGGCGCGGTTACCCGTTACTTCGAGAACGGCTGGCAGGGCGGCACCACGCTGCACCTGGTGCGCTCGGAAGAAGAGGATGCCGATGGCGACTGGATCAAGCGTGATGCGCGCTATGCGTCGCTGTCCAAGTCCACCGCGTTCGTCGGCTGGGGCGATGGTGAGCGCAGTGCCCGCCTGCAGGCCCAGCACGCGTTCAACCTGAAGGACGATGCGGACCACGAGATCGACGGCTACACCACCTTCGACCTGATGGGCGAGCAGAAGACCGGCTTCGGCACCTTCAGCGCCGGTATCCAGAACCTGCTGGACAAGCAGTACAGCACCGTCTGGGGCCAGCGCGCCGCGCTGTTCTATTCGCCGACCTATGGGCCGGCCTATCTCTATGACTACCAGGGCCGCGGCCGCACCTTCACCCTGGGCTGGAGCCTGGAATATTGAGCGTCTGAAAGCGCTCTCTCTGAAAAGACTCAGGCCACCTTTCCGGTGGCCTGATCGAGGGTTTCCACTATGCCGCCGCTAAGCCTTCGGCAGTGGCATAAAAGCACTTCGCCGAGCAGCTGCAATGAGGGTGTGGCGAAGTAGTCCAGCAGGGCTTCCTCGTCTTTCCAGCTGCCTTGCAGCAGCCACGGCTGGCCGTTCTCACGGGCGACCAGCTGGCAGCGCAGGCACCCCGGCGCGCGGCGTGCGCCGTCGACCAGGTTGTCGATCAAGGCGCCGAGTTCCGCCTCGTGCCCCAGCCGGGGGTGGATCTGCAATTCGTGTTCGATGGGTGTTTGCCAGTGCATGTCCTGTCCTCCGCGTTACGCCGAAGAAGTCCGAAGTGGCTCCTCGGACGACTGACAGCAAGCGTACGGCCCCGCCAGGCTCGGGCGTTATCCAGATGCTGCCGCCTTCTTGCCTGATCCTGCGGCAGTTTCGCCAACCTCTGTAACAGGCCGTTTCCGGTCCATGCACCGCCACGGTGCGCGCGTGGATAGCGCTGCGGCTTGTCCATTCCTGCCGATTGCTTGCCTGATCCTCCAGCGGCTGCCTTACTGACACACTGGGCGCTGCGCCGTGGGCGTAAGCTTCGAGCGCCGCCACTGGAGGTCCTGTGCATGTCCCAGTCCGTTCCCGCCTACGATCCCATTGCCGCCGGCCGCCAGGAGCTGGCCGACATCATCCAGCGCCACTGCCAAGGTGAAGGTGTCTTCGAGACCGCCATCGATTCCCTGCTGGTCGGTCGCAGCGACTGCCCCCACGAGGGCCGCATGCCGACCCTCTATCGCCCCGCCCTGTGCGTGATCGCCCAGGGCTGCAAGGAAGTACGCCTGGGCAGCGAGGTGTATCGCTACGACGAACTCAACCTGCTGGTGGTGTCGGTGACGCTGCCGGTATCCGGCCAGGTGATCGAGGCTTCGCCGGAGAAGCCCTACCTGTCCATCCGCCTGGACATCGACCCCGGCGAGCTGACCCGGCTGATCGCCGAGGCTGGCCTCGCCGGCAGCGCGCCGCGCCCGGCCAGCCGGGGCATCTACCTGCAGCGTCTGGACTGTACGGTGCTCGACGCCCTGCTGCGCCTGATGCGCCTGCTGGATACGCCGCGCGACATCGACATGCTCGCGCCGCTGTTCGTCCGCGAGATCCTCTATCGCCTGCTGCGCGGCCCGCAGGGCCACCTGCTGCACGACCTGGCGATGACCGACAGCCAGACCCACCGCGTCACCCGTGCCATCGAGTGGCTCAACCGCAACTACGACAAGTCCCTGCGCATCGAGGACCTGGCCCGCGAGGTGAACCTCAGCGTGTCCACCCTGCACCACCGGTTCAAGGAAGTGACCGCCCTGAGCCCGCTGCAATACCAGAAGCAGCTGCGCCTGCAGGAAGCGCGGCGGCTGCTGCTCTCCGAGGGGCTGGAAGTGGCAGTGGCCGGGCATCGCGTCGGCTACGAGAGCCCGTCGCAGTTCAGCCGCGAATACAGCCGCCTGTTCGGCGCGCCGCCGCTGCGCGACCTGGCGAGCCTGCGCGGTGCCTTGGACAGCGAGGCCGTGCCGGCGTAATCCGCAGGCCAGAAAGCTCGCGTAGGAGCGGACTTCGTCCGCGATCGATTTCCGGGCGCTCCGAGCCGGCCGGTTACACATCGCGGACAGAGTCCGCTCCTACGGGTGATTCAGCTGGGCATTGGCGCGTTGAATTTCCCCCTCACCCCAGCCCTCTCCCTGAGGGAGAGGGGGCGTTCGGCGTGCGATGAAACGACGGAGCCAGCCGGCGGGCTCCGAGCTTTCAAGACACTTGGGACAGTCCTCTCTCCCTCAGGGAGAGGGGGCGTTCGGCGTGCGATGAAACGACGGAGCCAGCCGGCGGGCCCCGAGCTTTCAAGACACTCGGGACAGTCCCCTCTCCCTCTGGGAGAGGGTTAGGGTGAGGGCATGCCCAGGCACCCAAAGCCGGCAATCAGCGCTCGTAAAGCTCCAACGGCAACTCATCCGGGTCGGCGAAGAAGGTAAAGCGCTTGCCGGTCAGCTCGTCCTCGCGGATCGGCTCACACGCCACGCCATGGTTTTGCAGATGCGCGACGGCGGCTTCGAGATCGTCCACGGCGAAGGCCAAATGGCGCAGTCCCTGCGCCTCGGGATAGGAAGGCCGTGGCGGCGCGCCGGGGAAGGAGAACAGTTCCAGCTGGATATCGCCCAACGCCAGGTCGAGCTTCCAGGAGTCGCGGGCTTCGCGATAGGTCTCGGCGATCACCGCCAGGCCGAGCACCCGGGTATAGAAGTGTTTCGAGCGCGCGTAGTCCGAGCAGATCAGGGCGACGTGGTGGAGGCTGTGCAGCAGGGCCATGGCGGTGGGCTTCGTCCGGGTGGGGATCGCCCTATCCTGCCAGCCGTGCCCTGGCGGTCAATGCTGGCGCTGTGAAGTCGTTCGCTGCTGGCGCTGGAGCGATAGCATTACGCCTGCTAGCATGCGGCCGCCAACCCTCAAATAACGGTCGACAGGACGTCCCCCGTACGGCCGCACTCGAAAGGAATCCGCATGAAGAAGACCGCACTGGCCATCGCTATTCCCGTCGCCATCGTCGGCGCCGCCGTTGCCGGCGCCTGGTACACCGGTACCCGCGTCGAGCAGGAAGTGAACAGCGGCATCGCCCAGGCTAATGAGCTGCTCAAGCAGGAAGCGCCGGGCCTGGGCGCCAGCCTCACCCTGGTGGACATCCAGCGTGGCCTGTTCTCCAGCACCGCGCGCTACAACGTCACCTTCGCCGCGAAGGACGGCGAGGCGCCGCAGACCCTGGTCTTCACCGATCGCCTCGAGCACGGTCCCTTCCCGGCCTCGCGCCTGGCGGCCGGCAAGCTGGCGCCGGTCATGGCGCAGAGCCATTTCGCCCTGGAGCAGAACGAACTCACCGCTCCGCTGTTCACCGCCGCTGGCGGCAAGGCGCCGCTGTTCGGCGAGCTGACCCTCCATTACGACCAGAAGCAGGACGGCGTGATCGAAACCGCCGCCCTGGAATTCGCCAAGGAAAGCGACAAGGTTCGCCTGTCCCCCGCCAAGATCACTTTCAACGTGTCCGGCGACAAGAAGGACGTCAGCGCCGTCGGTAACCTCGCCGAGGTGGACCTGGACTTCACCGACGAGAACAGCGGCCAGCCGGCGCGCGTGCAACTGCGCGACCTGGGCATGCAGGGCGACAAGAAGGAGAACGCCAATGGCTTCGCCCTGGGCCCCAGCTCCGCCACCATCAAGAGCCTGAGCATCAAGTCGCCGGGCTCCCCGGAAGTCGAACTGCGCGACGCCGTCGTCGAGGAAACCCTCAAGCAAGGCGGCAAGGGCCTGGACCAGAGCGTCTCCTACCGCGTCGGCAAGGTCGTGGTGCAGGGCCAGGAAATCGGCGGCGTGAAGCTGGACCTGAGCCTGCGCAACCTCGACGAGGGCGTGCTCAAGACCTTCAAGGAGTCCTACAACAAGATGGCCCTGGACAGCCTGGAAAGCACCGAGCTGAAGCCCGAGCAGGAAGAGGAACTGAAGAAGCTCGGCCTGGCCCTGCTGGAAGGCTCGCCGGTGCTGTCGCTGGACGAGCTGTCCCTGCAGACCGCCCATGGCGTGGCCAAGGCGTCCTTCTCGGTCGACCTGCGCAAGCCCAATGCCGCCGCTGCCACCCCGGACGAGATGGCCCGCAGCATCCTGGCCGCGCTCAAGGCTGACCTGAAGGTGGACAAGGCGGTGATCGGCGACATCGTCGCGCTGCAAGGTTCCCTGGGTGGCGAGGCCGCTGGCAGCGTCGACCCGGTGGCGCTCAAGCAGCAGTCCGACGCCATGACTGATCTGTTCAGCGGCATGGCCCTGAACTCGCAGTGGGCCGTGCTCGATGGCAATGCCCTGTCCAGCTCGCTGGCCTACGCCAACGACCAGGTGAAGTTCAACGGCAAGGACATGAGCGTGCCGGAGTTCATGGCCTTCGCCATGGGCTCCGCACAAGGCCTGGGCCTGGGCGGCGGCGCTGCTGCCGGTGCCGAGGAAGAGCCGCAGGAAGAAAGCGTGGAGTAAGCCGCGCCTGGAACGAAAAAAAGCCCGGCATTCGCCGGGCTTTTTTATGCATGTGGTGTTCACGGGAGTTTCGGTGCGAAAGCTTCCCTTCTCCCCTGCCCTGGCTGCGCGCCCCGCTCCGAAGGGAGAGGGCGTATTCGTGTGAAGCGCGGGATTCAAGTGATTCTGATGCGTCGATTCCAGAATGGAACTGTGGCGACGCTCCGCTCCGATCCGGTCCCCTCTCCCTTCGGAGCGGGGCGCGCAGCCAGGGTTAGGGAGAGGGTGCCAAGAGCGGCACCGCGGATTCAGCGAGCGTTGCGCACACCTTCGGCCAGCTGACGACACAGGCCGAGTACGCCCTGCACCGCATCGGCGGAGCTGGTCGCTTCGGCGATCTTGTCGATCAGCGCCGAACCTACCACCACACCGTCGGCCAGGCGCGCGATGCTCGCCGCGTGTTCGGCGGTGCGGATGCCGAAGCCGATGGAGACCGGCAGGTCGGTATGGCGGCGCAGGCGCGCCACGGCTTCCTCGACGTGTTCCAGGGTCGCCGCGCCGGCGCCGGTCACGCCGGCTACCGAGACGTAGTAGACGAAGCCCGAGCTGCCATCGAGCACGGTCGGCAAGCGCTTGTCGTCGGTGGTCGGGGTGGTCAGGCGGATGAAGTCGATGCCCGCGGCCTGGGCCGGGTGGCAGAGGTCTTCGTTGTGCTCCGGCGGCAGGTCCACGACGATCAGGCCGTCGACGCCGGCTTCCTTCGCGTCGGCGATGAACTTGTCCACGCCGTAGTAGTGGATGGGGTTGAAGTAGCCCATCAGCACCAGCGGCGTGGTGTCGTTGCCGGCGCGGAATTCGCGGACCATCTTCAGCGTCTTGGCCAGGTTCTGGCCGTTGCCCAGGGCGCGGATATTGGCCAGCTGGATCGCCGGGCCGTCGGCCATCGGGTCGGTGAACGGCATGCCCAGCTCGATCACGTCGGCGCCGGCTTCGGGCAGGCCCTTGAGGATGTCCAGCGAGGTGGAGTAGCCCGGGTCGCCGGCGGTGATGAAGGTCACCAGGGCGGCGCGGTTCTGCTGCTTGAGTTCGGCGAAGCGGGTCTGCAGGCGGCTCATGCTTGCGGCTCCTGTTGCATGTGGTGCATGACGGTCTGCATGTCCTTGTCGCCACGACCGGACAGGTTCACCACCATGATGTGGTCCTTGGGCAGGTTCGGCGCGCGCTTGAAGACTTCGGCCAGGGCGTGGGAGGACTCCAGCGCCGGGATGATGCCTTCCAGGCGGCAGCACTGGTGGAACGCGTCGAGGGCTTCGTGATCGGTGATCGAGGTGTACTCGACGCGGCCGATGTCATGCAGCCACGCGTGTTCCGGGCCGATGCCGGGGTAGTCCAGGCCGGCGGAAATGGAGTGCGCGTCGATGATCTGGCCGTCCTCGTCCTGCAGCAGGAAGGTACGGTTGCCGTGCAGCACTCCGGGTACGCCGCCGTTCAGGCTGGCTGCGTGCTTGCCGGTCTCGATGCCGTGGCCGGCGGCTTCGACGCCGATGATCTTGACGCTGGCGTCATCGAGGAACGGGTGGAACAGGCCCATGGCGTTGGAGCCGCCGCCGATGCAGGCGACCAGCGAATCGGGCAGGCGCCCTTCCTTCTCAGCCAGCTGCTCGCGGGTTTCCTTGCCGATCACCGCCTGGAAGTCGCGGACCATCGCCGGGTACGGGTGCGGGCCAGCCACGGTGCCGATCAGGTAGAAGGTGTTGTGGACGTTGGTCACCCAGTCGCGCAGGGCTTCGTTCATCGCGTCCTTCAGGGTGCCGGTGCCGGAGACGACCGGGATCACTTCGGCGCCGAGCAGTTTCATG